>NZ_CAMEFG010000032.1 GCF_945915435.1 uncultured Paracoccus sp.
CGGTGATGAAGACCGACCATGCGAACAGCGGCACCTTGAACAGCGTCATGCCGGGCGCGCGCATGTTCAGGAAGGTCGCGATGATGTTGATCGAGCCGAGGATCGAGGATGCGCCCGAGACGTGGACGGCGAAGATCGCCAGGTCCATCGAATAGCCGCCCTCATTGGTGGACAGCGGCGGGTAAAGCACCCAGCCCACCCCGGAACCGGGCTGGTCCGAGCCGCCCGGCGCGAAGAGCGAGGCAAGGCCCAGCGCGACGCCGCAGACGAACATCCAGTAGGACAGGTTGTTCAGGCGCGGGAAGGCCATGTCCGGCGCGCCGATATGCAGCGGCAGGAAATAGTTGCCGAATCCCCCGAACAGCGCGGGAATCACCACGAAGAACATCATCAGGACGCCGTGATAGGTGATCATCACGTTCCACAGATGGCCGTTCGGCGTGCAGGGCTGTGTCGCGTCGGCGATCAGCCGCGCGCCTTCCATGCACATGTATTGCACGCCGGGGTTTTGCAGCTCCATCCGCATGTAGACGGTGAAGCAGACCGAAATCAGCCCCACGAGACCTGCGGTGAACAGGTAAAGGATCCCGATATCCTTGTGGTTGGTGGACATGAACCAGCGGGTGAAGAACCCGCGGGTGTCGTGGTGGCCATCCGTGCCATGAACGGCTGCGTCTGCCATTGGGCGATCTCCCTCGAAATTCGGCTGGCCAATCCCTGCGGATCGGCGGACTCGGGCAACTTCTAGACTACTCTATTCGTCGCGGCAATGCATCCCAAAGCCGTTCAGGGCGGGTCGGGGGGCTGTTTTTGCGCTTTGCCCGCGATTCAGCCGGGGAAGCGTCGCGCGAAAGAGGCGATCAGCGCATTGTCCAGATCGCCCATGCCCACCGGCAGGCCCATATCGACAAGGCTTGTGACGCCGTGCCCCGAGATTCCGCAGGGCACGATGCCGGAATAATGGCTCAGGTCCGGCTCGACGTTGATCGAAATGCCATGAAAGCTGACCCATTTGCGCAGCTTGACCCCGATGGCGGCGATCTTGTCCTCGCGCATGGAGCCGTCGGGCAGGGCGGGCTTGTCGGGGCGGGCGATCCAGACGCCGACGCGACCCTCGCGGATCTCGCCCTTCAGGTTGAACTCGGCCAGGGCGTCGATGACCCAGTTCTCCATCGCGGCGACGAAGGCGCGGATGTCGCGGCCGCGCCGGTTGAGGTCAAGCATGACATAGACGACGCGCTGGCCCGGCCCGTGATAGGTGTATTGCCCCCCGCGCCCCGCCGGATGGACCGGAAAGCGCGCCGACAGCAGGTCCTGCGCCCGCGCGCTGGTGCCCGCGGTGTAAAGCGGGGGATGCTCGACCAGCCAGATCAGTTCGCCCTCGCGGCCCGCATGGATGTCGGCCACGCGCGCCTCCATCGTGGCGACGGCGCGGTCGTAATCGAGCAATCCGGGTTCGGTGATCCATTCGGGCATGGCCGTTCATATCCCCGCCCCGTGGTGCCCCGCAAGAGGGCTGCCAAGCTGAAACATATTCATAATCATTGTGCGGATGATGAATTTCACTAAATGGGCGGGGCAGGCTATAAGAACAGCCCAGACATTCGCGGAATTGACCATGACCAAGCACGTCCAGCCGACCCCCTCGCCCGTTTTCGACCGTTTGCGCGCGGCCGCCGCCGAACGCATCCTGATCCTGGACGGCGCGATGGGGACGCAGATCCAGCAGCTTGGCTTTGGCGAGGGCGATTTCACGGGGCACAGGGGCGGTTGCGGCTGCGGCCACCATACCGACCACCCCCAGCAGGGCAACAACGACCTGCTGAACCTGACCCAGCCCGAGGCGATCGAGGAAATCCACTACCGCTATGCGATGGCGGGTGCCGATATCGTGGAAACCAACACCTTCAGTTCGACCACCATCGCGCAGGCCGATTACGGGTTGGAGGCCGCCGTCTACGACCTGAACCTGCGCGGCGCGCAGATCGCAAGGGCCGCGCTGGACCGCGCCACCGCAAAGGACGGGCGCGCGCGTTTCGTCGCGGGCGCGCTTGGGCCGACGAACCGCACGGCATCCATCAGCCCGGACGTGAACAACCCCGGCTATCGCGCCGTCACCTTCGACGACCTGCGCATCGCCTATGCCGAGCAGGTCCGGGGCCTGATGGACGGCGGCGCCGACCTGATCCTGATCGAGACCATCTTCGACACGCTGAACGCCAAGGCCGCCATCTTCGCCTGTGAAGAGATGTTTGAAGAAAAGGGCATCCGCCTGCCGGTGATGATCTCGGGCACCATCACCGACCTGTCGGGCCGCACCCTGACCGGGCAGACGCCGATCGCCTTCTGGTATTCGATGCGCCACGCGCAGCCCCTGTCCATCGGGCTGAACTGCGCGCTTGGGGCATCCGCGATGCGCCCGCATCTGGCGGAACTTTCCGCCGTGTCCGATACGCTGATCTGCGCCTACCCCAACGCGGGCCTGCCCAACGAGATGGGCCAATACGACGAATCGCCCGAGCAGATGGCCGCCCAGATCCGCGAATTCGCCGAAGGCGGGCTGATCAATATCGTCGGGGGCTGCTGCGGCTCGACCCCCGAGCATATCCGCGCCATCGCCGAGGTGGTGGCCAGCTTCCCGCCGCGCCGGGTCCCCGAGATCACGCCCCGCCTGCGCCTGTCGGGGCTGGAGCCGTTCACCAAGACCGACGATATCCCCTTCATGAACGTGGGCGAGCGCACGAATGTCACCGGGTCCGCCAAATTCCGCAAGCTGATCACGGCGGGCGATTACGCGACCGCGCTGGACGTGGCCCGCGATCAGGTCGAAAACGGCGCGCAGATCATCGACATCAATATGGACGAGGGGTTGATCGATTCGAAACAGGTGATGATCGAATACCTGAACCTGATCGCATCCGAACCCGATATCGCCCGCGTCCCGGTGATGATTGACAGTTCCAAATGGGAGGTGATCGAGGCGGGCCTGAAATGCGTGCAGGGCAAGCCGGTCGTGAACTCGATCAGCCTGAAAGAGGGCGAGGAACAGTTCCTGCATCAGGCCCGCCTCTGCCGCCGCTACGGCGCGGCGGTGGTCGTCATGGCCTTTGACGAGGTGGGCCAGGCCGATACCGAGAACCGCAAGGTCGAGATCTGCACCCGCGCCTATGAGATCTTGGTGAACGAAGTCGGCTTCCCGCCCGAGGATATCATCTTCGATCCCAATATCTTCGCCGTCGCCACGGGGATCGAGGAACACAACAATTACGGCGTCGATTTCATCGGCGCGACCCGGCGCATCACGCAATCGCTGCCGCATGTTCATGTCTCGGGCGGGGTGTCGAACCTGTCGTTCAGCTTCCGCGGCAACGAACCCGTGCGCGAGGCGATGCACGCCGTGTTCCTCTATCACGCCATTCAGGCGGGGATGGACATGGGCATCGTCAACGCGGGGCAACTGGCGGTCTACGACCAGATCGACCCCGAACTGCGCGAGGCCTGCGAGGATGTCGTCCTCAACCGCCGGGACGACGCGACCGAGCGGATGCTGGACCTGGCCGAGCGTTACCGGGGCGAGGGCGGCGCCAAGGCCCGTGAAAAGGACCTGACATGGCGCGAATGGCCGGTCGAAAAGCGGCTGGAACATGCGCTGGTCAACGGCATCACCGAATATATCACCGAAGACACCGAAGAGGCCCGCCAAGCCGCCGAACGCCCGCTGCATGTCATCGAAGGCCCCTTGATGGCGGGGATGAACGTCGTCGGCGACCTGTTCGGCGCGGGCAAGATGTTCCTGCCGCAGGTGGTGAAATCGGCCCGCGTGATGAAACAGGCCGTCGCCCATCTGCTGCCCTATATGGAGGCCGAAAAGGCCGCGTCCGGCGGCAGCAACACGGCGGGCAAGGTGCTGATGGCGACCGTCAAGGGCGACGTTCACGACATCGGCAAGAACATCGTCGGCGTCGTCCTAGCCTGCAACAATTACGAGATCATCGACCTTGGCGTGATGGTCCCGGCGACGAAGATCCTTGAAACCGCCAAGGCCGAGAATGTCGATATCATCGGGCTTTCCGGTCTCATCACCCCCTCGCTGGACGAAATGGTTCATGTGGCCAGCGAAATGGAGCGGGAAGGTTTCGACATTCCCCTGCTGATCGGCGGCGCGACCACCTCGCGCGTGCATACGGCGGTCAAGATCCATCCGCGCTATGCCAAAGGACAGGCGGTCTATGTCACCGACGCCAGCCGCGCCGTGGGCGTGGTCAGCTCGCTTCTGTCGGGGCGCAAGGCGGCTTATGTCGAGGATATTCGCGTGGAATATCAAGAGGTCGCCAACAAGCACGCCCGTGCCGAGGCCGACAAGCGCCGCCTGCCGCTGGCCACCGCGCAGGCCAATGCCTTCAAGGTGGACTGGGACGGTTTCCGGGCCAAGACGCCGGAGTTCCTCGGCGCGCGCGTGATCGAGGATTTCGATCTGGCCGAAATCGCGGAATATATCGACTGGACCCCCTTCTTCCAGACATGGGAGATGAAGGGCGTCTATCCCCGCATCCTCGACGACGAAAAGCAAGGGCAGGCCGCGCGGGCGCTGTTTGCCGACGCGCAGGCGATGCTGAAGCGGATCATCGCCGAGGGCTGGTTCAAGCCCCGCGCCGTCGTCGGCTTCTGGCCCGCGAATCGCGTGGGCGACGACATCCGCCTGTGGACCGACGAAAGCCGCAGCGCGTCGCTGGCGACGCTGCACACCCTGCGCCAGCAGGTCGCCAAGCGCGATGGCCGACCCAATGTCGCGCTGGCCGATTTCGTCGCGCCCGAGGGGCTGGTCGATTACGTCGGCGGCTTCGTCGTGACCGCCGGCCCCGAGGAAATCGCCATCGCCGAACGCTTCAAGGCCGATCACGACGATTATTCCGCGATCATCGTGCAGGCGCTGGCCGACCGCTTCGCCGAGGCGCTGGCCGAACTGATGCACCAGCGCACCCGCCGCGATTACTGGGGCTATGCGGCGGATGAAACCTTCGCGCCGCAGGAGTTGATCGCCGAGCCTTACAAGGGCATCCGCCCCGCGCCGGGCTATCCCGCGCAGCCCGACCATACCGAGAAGGTGACGCTGTTCGATCTGCTGGACGCGACGGCGGCCACCGGGGTCGAACTGACCGAATCGATGGCGATGTGGCCGGGTTCGTCCGTCAGCGGCATCTATATCGGCCACCCGGACGCCTATTATTTCGGCGTCGCCAAGGTCGAACAGGATCAGGTTGCCGATTACGCCGCCCGCAAGGGCATGTCGATGCGTGATGCCGAACGCTGGCTGGCGCCGATCCTGAACTATATCCCGGCCCCCGCGGTGGCCGCCGAATAGGGGCGTGAAAATCTGCCGGGCGGGTGTGAAATCCCTCTTTTCATCCGCCCCGCAACAGTCTAAACGACCCGCACTGGCACGATGCGGTCGTGGCGGAATTGGTAGACGCGCAGCGTTGAGGTCGCTGTTCCTTAACCGGAGTGGAAGTTCGAGTCTTCTCGACCGCACCAGCATATCCCCCGATCCATATGGGCGGCAGGCCGCCCGCCCGCCGTCGCGCGCCCACAGGGACGGCGATGCCGCTTGAACTCGGGGCGCATTGCATTAAACCGCAGGCGACCCGTCTTTCGGAAGATCAGGACATGACACTCTACCTACATATCGGGGCGCAAAAGACCGGCAGCACCACCATCCAGGAGGCGCTTTATCGCAACCGCGGGGCGCTGCTGCGGGCCGGGCTGACCTATCCCGAGGTGCAGGCCGACGACAAGAACAAGGTCAGCCATTACAATTCCCTGCGCGGTTTCTTTACCCGGCAGAAGGACCAGATCGCCGACACCGATGCCTTCATCTCGCGGGTGAACGGGATCGAGGGCGACGTCCTTCTGTCCTCCGAGGCGCTGAGCAACTGGCCCCCGCTGGCCCCGCGCGAAACCGCCGCGCAATACTGGGCGCGCAAGCAGACCATCCTGGAAGGCATCCGCGACCGGCTGGCGCAGCGCCGGGTCAAGGTGATCTATTGCGTGCGCGAGCGGACGGCCTATCTCAAGTCCCTGTTCAAGCAGCACCTGAAGGTGTTGCAGCGCCCCTCGCTGTCGATCGAGGACGAGTTGGACGGCTTTCTCAAGCGCGAGGTCGTCCGCTCGGACACCGCGCGCCAGGCCGAGATCTGGCGCAAGGTCTTTGGCAATGTCGGCATCATCGACTTCGACGAACACGCCCGCGCGGGCACCTTGCTGGATGCCTTCGTCGAGCGGCTGGACCGCCAGGTCGATCTGCGCGATGTCGAGGTCAGGAACGTCTCGCCCGACTGGACCGAACTGGAAATGACCCGCATCAGCCGCACCTACCAGCTTGATCCCCCGGCCAGGCTGATCGGCAAGGCCGGTCCCGGCCCCGAACGGCGCGAACAGGTGAACACCATGATCGAGGCGATGGTCGCCCGCCGCATCAAGGCCGCCGTCGCACAGGCCGAGGCCGAAAAATAATGTCCATGCCGTTCGGGCAGGGGATTGCGCCTTGCACCGAGCGGTTCGATGAAGAACAATCCCCGTCAGGCCACCGCAAACGGCGGCACAACGAAAACACGAACAACGGGGAATGCAAGATGAAGGCATCACTGGCGATTTCGGGTCTGGCGCTTGGCACGATGGTGGGCGCCGCGCCCCTTGCCGCCGATGAGGTGAACGTGGGCGTGATGCTGACCCTTTCCGGTTCGGCGGCGGTGCTGGGCGAACAGGGCCGCGACGGCTTCCTGCTGGCGCTCGATGAACTGGACGGCAAGCTGGGCGGGCTTGATGCCAAGGTCACCATCGTGGACGACGAACAAAAGCCCGACGTCGCCGTCAACCGCGCGCGCGAGCTGATCGAATCCGAAGGTGTCGATTTCGTCATGGGCGCGATGTATTCCAACGTCCAGATGGCGGTGACCGGCCCGCTGACCCAGGCGGGCGTCTTCGTGCTGTCGCCCAACCCCGGCCCCTCGGCGCTGGCGGGGGCGGAATGCAACCCGAACTTCTTCGCCGTCTCCTATCAGAACGACCAGCCCGACGAGGTCGTGGGCGCCTATGTTTCCGACAAGGCGCAGCGGGTTTTCCTGATCGCGCCGAACTACCAGGCGGGCAAGGATCACCTGACCGGCTTCAAGCGCACCTTCACCGGCGAGATCGCGGATGAGGTCTATGTCTCGCTGACCCAGATGGATTACTCGGCCGAGCTGGCGCAGATCGCCGCCGCCTCGCCCGATGCGGTCTTTGCCTTCATGCCGGGCGGGCTTGGGGTGAACTTCGTGCGCCAGTTCCGGCAGGCGGGGCTGGATGCGATTCCCGTCTATTCGACCTTCACCGTCGATGAGGTCACCCTGCCTGCCCAGCAGCAGGATGCGGTCGGCTTTTATTCCGGTTCCGACTGGGCGCCCGATCTGGACACGGAACGCAACCGCGCCTTCGTCCAGGCGTTCGAGGCGAAATATGACCGCGTGCCGGCCTCTTACGCGGCCCATGCCTATGACGCGGCCTATCTGATGGATGCGGCGATCCGTGCGGTGGGCGGCGATCTGTCCGACAAGGATGCCCTGCGCGCCGCGCTGAAGGCCGCCGAGTTCGAATCGGTCCGGGGCGAGTTTTCGTTCAACGACAACCACTTCCCCTTGCAGGACTTCTACGTCACCCAGGTTGCCCAGCGCGAGGATGGCAGGTTCCAGACGCAGGTCGTCGAAAAGGTGCTGGAAAAGCCCGTCGATGCCTATGCGGCGGAATGCGCGATGAACTGATCCCGCGCCAAGGCCGATGACAAATCTTCTGATCCTGCAAACGCTGAACGGTCTGCAATTCGGCATCCTGCTGTTTCTGGTGGCGGCCGGGCTGACGCTGGTTTTCGGCGTGATGGACGTCATCAACCTTGCGCATGGCGCGCAATACATGCTGGGCGCCTACCTGGCCGCCGCCTTTACCGCGCTGACGGGCAGCTTCGCCCTTGGCCTGCTGGCGGCGTTGCCCGTGGCGCTGGCCTTCGGCCTGCTGACCGAAAGGCTGGTGATCCGGCGGCTGTATGATCGAAGTCACCTGGACCAGGTGCTGGTGACCTTCGGCCTGATGCTGATGATCGGCGAGGGTGTGCGGATGATCTGGGGGTCCGCGCCGATCTCGGTCAACCTGCCGCAGGTGCTGTCGGGATCGGTGCCGGTCTATGGCAACCTGCGCTATCCGGTCTATCGGCTGGTGATCCTGGCGGCGGGGCTGGGCGCGGCGGGGCTGCTGGGTTGGATGATCCATCGCACGCGGCTGGGCATGCTCTTGCGGGCGGGTGCCAGCAATCGCGACATGGTTTCCGCGCTGGGCACGGATATCAACCGGCTGTTCCTGTTGGTCTTCGGCTTTGGTGCGATGCTTGCCGGGTTCGCCGGGGCGATGATGCTGCCGCTGGTCTCGGCCGAGCCGCAGATGGGTGATACCGTCCTGATCCTGACCTTCGTCGTCATCGTGATCGGCGGCATCGGCTCGATCCGGGGGGCCTTCGTCGCGGCGCTGCTGGTCGGGCTGGTCGATACGCTGGGCCGCAGCTTCGGCCCGGTCCTGCTGCGCACGGTGATGGAGCCGGACGCGGCAAGCCAGATGGGCCGCGTCCTGGCGCCGATGCTGATCTATATCCTGATGGCGCTGATCCTGGCGATTCGCCCCGCGGGCCTGTTCCCGGTGCGGCAATGAGCGCGCGCGACGCCGTCATGCTGGCGCTGGTCGCCCTGCTTGCCGCGCTGCCGCCGGTGCTGCAACTGCTGGGCGAACCGTTCCTGACCGTGATCGTCACCCGCGCGCTGATCTTTGCCATCGCGGCGCTGTCGCTGGACCTACTGCTGGGCTATGGCGCGCTGGTGTCCTTCGGCCATGCGGCGTTTCTGGGGATCGGGGCCTATACCGCGCTGATCCTGTCGGGGCGCGGCGTGACAGGGCTGGAGTTGCAACTGCCGGCCGCCCTTGCCGCTGCCGGGCTTTTCGCGCTGGTCACCGGCGCGATTTCCCTGCGCACGCGCGGGGTTCACTTCATCATGATCACGCTGGCCTTCGGCCAGATGGCCTATTATTTCGCCAGTTCGCTGTCCGCTTTCGGCGGCGACGACGGGCAGGCGCTGCGCGCACGCTCGACGCTGTTCGGGGCGGATGTGCTTGCGGGCAACAGCGGGTTTTACTACCTGGTGCTGGCACTTCTGGCGCTGGTCTGGCTGTTTCTGCGCGCGCTGACCCGTTCGCGCTTCGGGCGTGTCCTGTCCGGCACCCGCGAGAACGAGGCGCGCATGCAGGCCATCGGCTTTTCCCCCTTTCCCTTCCGGCTGATCGCCTATGTCGTCGCGGGCATGATCGCCGCGATGGCGGGGGTGCTGCTGGCCAATCACGCCAGCTTCGTCGCGCCGTCCTATATGGGCTGGGGCCGCTCGGGCGAGATGATCGCGATGGTCGTCCTTGGCGGCATGGGAACGCTGACCGGCCCGGTCCTGGGCGCCATCGCCTTCGTGCTGGCCGAGGAAACGCTGGCCCGCTTCACCACCCATTGGCGGCTGTTCTTCGGCGCGGCCATCGTGCTGATCGTGCTGTTCACGCGCGGGGGTCTGCTGGGCGCATTGCTGCGGGGGCGGAAATGACGGTACTGTCGGTGCAGGGGCTGACCAAGTCCTTCGGCGCGCTCAAGGTCAGCGACGCCATCAGCTTCGACCTGCGCGCGGGCGAGATCCACGCCATCATCGGTCCCAACGGCGCGGGCAAGACCACGCTGATCCACCAGCTTTCCGGCAGCATCCGCCCCGACGCGGGCCGCATCCTGATGGAGGGGCGCGACATCACCCGCCTGCCCGTTCCCGCCCGCGCGCGCCGGGGGTTGGCGCGGTCCTTCCAGATCACGGCGATCCTGCCGGGCTTCTCGGTGCTGGAAAACGTCGCGCTGGCGGTGCAGGCGCGCAGCGGTTCCAGCTTTCGCTTCTTCCGGCGGGCGGCGGCGGAACGCGCGCTGAACGAACAGGCCCGGGCCAGCCTTGGGGCGGTCGGGCTGGCAGGCATCGCCGGGCGCGCGGCGGGCACGCTGTCGCATGGCGAAAAGCGCCAGCTTGAGATCGCCATCGCGCTGGCCATGCGTCCCCGGCTGCTGCTGCTGGACGAACCCCTTGCCGGCACCGGCCAGCACGAGGCGGCGCGGATCGGCCGGTTGATCGCCTCGCTCAAGGGGCAGCTTGGCATCGTGCTGATCGAGCATGACATGGCCGCCGTCTTTGCCCTGGCCGACCGCATCAGCGTGCTGGTGCATGGCCGGTTGATCGCCACCGGCTCGCCCACCGAGATCCGGCAAAACAGCCAGGTCCGCGCCGCCTATCTGGGTGAGAGCGAATGCTGAATCTGCAAGACATCGTGGCCGGTTACGGCGGCTCGACCGTGTTGCAGGGCATGTCGCTGCATGTCGCGCCGGGCGAGGCCGTAGCGCTTCTGGGCCGCAACGGCATGGGCAAGACGACGACGGTGCGGGTGATCTTCGGCCTTTTGCGCGCGGCGCAGGGCCGCGTCACGGTGGCAGGCCGCGACATGACCGGCGCCGCCCCCTTTGCCGTCGCCCGCGCCGGGCTGGGGCTGGTGCCCGAGGGGCGGCAGATCTTCCCCAACCTTACCGTGGACGAAAACCTGATCGCGACCGCGCGCCCCGGCCCGTGGACGCTTGCGCGGGTCCATGAGTTGTTCCCCCGCCTTGCCGAGCGCCGCCGCCACGCCGGCAACCAGCTTTCGGGGGGCGAGCAGCAGATGCTGGCCATCGGGCGCGCGCTGATGACCAATCCGCGCCTGCTGGTGCTGGACGAGGCGACCGAGGGCCTTGCCCCCCTGATCCGGGCCGAGATCTGGTCTTGTCTCTCGCGCCTGCGGGCCGAGGGCATGGCGATCCTGGTCGTGGACAAGGACCTGCGCGCGCTGTCCGCGCTGGTCGACCGCCTTGTCGTGATCGAGCGCGGCCAGCCCGTCTGGCAGGGCGACAGCGCCGCCCTTGCCGCCGATCCCACTGTTCAGGAACGGTTCTTGCATGTCTGATATCGTCGTGATCGGCGGGGGGATCGCGGGCGTCTCTGCCGCCGCCGAACTGTCGCACCTGGGCCGTGTCACCCTGCTCGAGGCCGAGGATGCGCTGGCCAGCCATGCCTCGGGCCGTTCGGCGGCGCTTTACGAGCCTGCCTATGGTCCCCCGGCGATCCTGGAATTGTCGCGGCTTTCGGGTCCGGGACTGGCCGATGCGGGCGTGCTTTCGCCGCGCGGCATGATGCTGGTCGCCGCCGTCGGGGCCGACCGGGGCTTTGACGCCGAGCGTGACCAGATGGGCCTGCAAGAGATCGACCCGGACCGGGCTGTGACGATCTGTCCGGGGCTGGACCCGGCGCGGATCGCACGCGCCGCCCACAGCACGGCGGCGCAGGATATCGACACCGATCTGCTGATCCAGACCCATGCCCGCGCCGCCCGCAGCCGAGGCGCGCAGATCCTGACCGGGGCCGGTGTCACCGCCATCTCGCGTAGCTGTGGGCGCTGGCACCTGCGCACGAAAGCTGGCGAACATGCCGCGCCCCTGCTGGTCAACGCGGCAGGGGCCTGGGCGGACCGGATCGCCGAAATGGCGGGGGTGCGTCCGCTTGGCTTGCAGCCGCACAGGCGGTCCGTGGCGCGGATCGCGATGCCCCAGGGGGTGGACGTGTCGCGTTGGCCGATGCTGATGGGGCTGGGGGAAAGCTGGTATGCCAAGCCCGACGCGGGCGCGCTGATCGTCTCGCCCGCCGATGCGGAACCTGTCCCGCCCCATGACGCATGGGCCGACGACATGGTGCTGGCCGAAGGGCTGGCGCGCTACGCCGAAGTCGCCCGCCATCCCGTCCGGCGGATGCTGGCCAATTGGGCCGGTCTGCGCACCTTCGCCCCCGACGGCAGCCCTGCCTATGGGCGCGATGCAGGGCAGCCGGATTTCGTCTGGTTCGCGGGGCAGGGGGGATACGGGTTCCAGTCCTCGGCCGCGGCGGCGCGGTTCATCGCCGACACCGTGGCAGGCCGTCCGACCGACGCCCGGCTGGCCGCGTTGATGGACCCCGCGCGGTTTTCGCGCTGAGCGGCGGCTTGCCCGACGGGCCGCGCTTCTTTATCCAAGGGCCAGCCCGGCAGCATTCAGGACATCAGGCACATGAGCTACAACACCTTCGGCCGCGTTTTCCGCTTCACCACCTGGGGCGAAAGCCACGGCCCCGCGCTTGGCGTGACGGTGGACGGCTGCCCGCCGGGTGTGGCGCTGGACGAAGGCTTCGTCCAGCAATTCCTGGACCGCCGCCGCCCCGGCACCTCGAAACACACCACGCAGCGCAAGGAACCCGACGCCGTGCGCATCCTGTCGGGCCTGTTCGAGGGGCGCACCACCGGCACCCCGATCCAGTTGATGATCGAGAACACCGACCAGCGCAGCAAGGATTACGGTGAGATCGCGCAAGCCTTTCGCCCCGGCCATGCCGATATCGCCTATCATCTGAAATACGGTATCCGCGACTATCGCGGGGGCGGGCGGTCCTCGGCGCGCGAAACGGCGGCGCGGGTCGCGGCGGGTGGCGTGGCGCAGGCGGTGCTGCGCGAACTGGTGCCCGATCTGCGTATCACCGGCTATATGATCCAGATGGGCGCCATGCACCTGGACCGGGCGCGCTTCGATTCCTCGGCCATTGCGGATAACCCGTTTTTCCTGCCCGATGCCTCGGCGGTTCCGGCGTGGTCGGATTATCTGACCGGCATCCGCAAGGCGCAGGATTCCGTCGGCGCCGCGATCGAACTGTTGATCGAGGGCTGCCCCCCCGGCCTTGGCGCGCCGGTCTATGCGAAACTGGACACCGACCTTGCCGCCGCGATGATGTCGATCAATGCCGTCAAGGGCGTCGAGATCGGCGAGGGCATGGGTGCCGCCGCCCTGACCGGCACCGGGAACGCCGATGAGATCCGCATGGGCAACGACGGGCCGGTCTTTGCCTCGAACCACGCGGGCGGCATCCTTGGCGGGATCAGCACGGGGCAGGACATCGTGCTGCGATTCTCGGTCAAGCCCACCAGTTCGATCCTGACACCGCGCCGCACCATCGACCGGAACGGCAAGGATATCGAACTGGTCACCAAGGGCCGCCACGACCCTTGCGTCGGTATCCGCGCCGTTCCCATCGCCGAGGCGATGGCGGCCTGCGTGCTGCTGGACCACCTGCTGCTGGACCGCGCGCAGACGGGCGGCCAGCGGGGCCGCATCGGCGGCTGAGAGGGCGCGAATCCCCCCGGCGCGGGCTTTGCGCATGTAACAAAACGGCTTGCCATGCGGATTCCCACGCCGGACCGGGGCCTGTTTCCGGATCGAATCCTGAAAAATAATCTATTGAAAACAGTGCTATAACGCAGATCTGCCCCACCGCAGGCCGTTGTCATGAATCTGTCACATGAATGTCGCAAAAGCGATACGCGGGGGCCTTAGGTCACAAGGCAAGGTCAAAGCTGGCCCCACAGACATTCAGGAGAGATCCATGACTTCCGCCAAACTCACCGTCTCGGCCCTTGCCGTCATCGCCGCGACCGCCTCGGTGGCGCATGCCCGCGAACAGATCCAGGTGTCCGGCTCCTCGACGGTGCTGCCCTATTCGACCATCGCGGCAGAGGCCTTCAGCGAAAACACCGATTTTCCGACCCCGGTGATCGAATCGGGCGGATCCTCGGCAGGTCTGCAAAAATTCTGCCAGGGCGTGGGTGAAAACACCGTCGATATCGCCAACGCCTCGCGTCCGATCCGCGAAAGCGAGATCGAAACCTGCCGCGCCAATGGCGTCACCGACATCATCGAGGTCCAGATCGGTTACGACGGGATCGTCTTTGCCAGCGACATCGAAGGCCCGGATTTCGAATTCACCCCTGCCGACTGGTATAACGCGCTGGCCGCCGAGGTCGTCGTCGATGGCGAGATCGCAGCCAACCCCTATACCCGCTGGAACCAGATCCGCCCCGAACTGCCCGACCAGGCGATCCTGGCCTTTGTTCCGGGCACCAAGCACGGCACCCGCGAAGTGTTCGAGGAAAAGGTCATCGCCGACGGCTGCGAGGAATCGGGCGCCTCTGACGCCTTCACCGCCGCCCGTGGCGAGGATGGCGCGGATGCCTGCACCGTGCTGCGCACCGATGGCCGTTCGGTCGATATCGACGGCGACTATACCGAGACGCTGGCCCGCATCCAGTCGGACAAGGACGGCATCGGCGTCTTTGGCCTGTCGTTTTACGAAAACAACACCGACAAGCTGAAGGTCGGCACCATCTCGGGCGTCACGCCTTCGACCGAAACCATCGCCTCGGGCGAATACCCGGTCTCGCGTCCGCTCTATTTCTACCTCAAGAAAGCCCATATCGGCACCATCCCCGGCCTGAAGGAATTCGCCGAATTCTTCGTCTCGGACGCGGTGGCCGGTCCCTCGGGTCCGCTGGCGCAATACGGCCTGGTCGCCGATCCCGAACTGGCGCAGGTCCAGCAGACCGTCGCCGACGAAGCGACCATGCAATAAGCGAAACGGTGGCGGGGCCTGCGGGTCCCGTCCGCCTTTCAGGGTTAACCCGCTTAGTCCGAGGCCCTCATGCCTGTTTTCTGGATCGTGTCGATCGTCCTGGTCCTTGCCGTCGCCGGCTATGTGGCCGCCAAGGCGCGCGTGCTGAAGCTTGCGGGCGGCGATTCGCGCCGCCTGCATTCGCGTCACGTCTATTACGGCTGGTATGGCGCGCTGCTGGTGGCCACGCCTGCGCTGCTGGTCCTGGCCGCGTGGATGGCCGCGCAGCCGGTCGTGATCGACCGTGGCATCGCCGCCGACCTGCCCCCGTCCGTCATGCGCGAAGGGGTCAACCCCGCCATCGTCGTGCAGGACGTGCGCCGCACCGCCACCGCGCTGTCGCAAGGCCTCCGCGAGGGCGTGCTGACCCGCACTGATCTTGCCGATGCCGCCGCCCAGGCCGAAACCCTGCGTCCGAGGCTGACCGAGGCGGGCATCCGCCTGCCGCCCGCCGCATCCGAGCCAGCGATGCTGGGCGCGGGCGGCGAATATCGTGCCAGGCAGGTCGCCGGCCATTGGGCCATGACGGGCGTCGTGCTGCTGCTGGCCGTGGGCGGGCTTGTGCTGGGCCATCGCCAGTCGCAGCCACAGACGCGCGCGCGGAACCTGGTCGAGCGTTTCGTCAAGGCCGCGCTGATCACCTGTTCCAGCATCGCGATCCTGACCACGGCGGGCATCGTGCTGTCGATGGTCTTTGAAAGCGCGCAGTTCTTCCGCCAATACGCCTGGACGGATTTCTTCTTCGGCACCACATGGTCGCCGCGTTTCGGTGGCGGATCGCAGCTTGGCATCCTGCCCCTGCTGTGGGGGACGCTCTATATCTCGGCCATCGCGCTGGTGGTTGCCGTGCCCATCGGGCTTTTCGCCGCGATCTACATGTCGGAATATGCGTCGAACCGCGTGCGTTCCTTCGTCAAGCCGACGATCGAGGTGCTGGCGGGTATCCCCACCATCGTCTACGGCCTGTTCGCGCTGATGACGGTCGGGCCGATGCTGCGCGACTGGTTCGCGCAACCGCTTGGCCTTGGCTCGTCGGGTTCGTCGGTGATGACGGCGGGGCTGGTCATGGGGATCATGCTGATCCCCTTCGTCAGCTCGCTGTCGGACGACATCATCAACGCCGTGCCGCAAAGCCTGCGGGACGGGGCGCTTGGCCTTGGCTCGACCCAATCCGAAACCGTGCGCAAGGTCGTGCTGCCCGCCGCGCTGCCCGGTATCGTGGGCGCGGTGCTGCTGGCCGCCTCGCGCGCCATAGGCGAGACGATGATCGTCGTCATGGGCGCGGGCGCCGCCGCGAAGATGGACCTCAACCCGTTCGAGGCGATGACGACGATCACCGTCAAGATCGTCAGCCAGTTGACCGGCGACACCGATTTCAACTCGGCCGAGACGCTGGTCGCCTTTGCCCTGGGCCTGTCGCTGTTCGTCATCACCCTGATCCTCAACATCGTCGCGCTTTACGTCGTGCGCAAATATCGCGAGCAGTATGAATGACCGATCTTTCCGCATCCGGGGCGGCCCGGAAATCCTCGCTGGTCACGCTTGACGACCGCACGCGCCGCCGCAACGCCGCCGAAAGGCGTTTCCGTGCCTATGGGGTCGCGGCCATCGCGACCGCCGCGCTGGCGCTGGCGATCCTGCTGGTCACCATCGTGGGCAATGGCGTCGGCGCCTTTCGCCAGACCTTCGTGACCATTCCCGTCACGCTGGATGCGCAGCAACTCGACCCCGCCGGAAACCGCGACCGCGGCGAAATGAGCGGGGTCCTGACCCTGGCCTATGGCGGCCTGCTGAACCAGTCGCTGCGCCAGTCCATCGAAGGTGCCGGCATCGAGGTCGAGGGGCTGACCGACCGCGACATCGACGACCTGATCTCGAAGGACGCGCCTGCGCAGATCCGCAACCGCGTGCTGGCCAACCCCGATCTGGTCGGCCAGACGGTCGAGGTCGCCGTGCTGACCAATGGCCGCGTAGACGGCTATTACAAGGGCCGCGTCTCGCTGGCTTCGGCGGCGAATGACGGCAATACCTCGCCCCAGCAGCTTGCCCTTGCCGATGCGCTGAAGGAACGCGGCCTGCTGGCGACGAAATGGAACTGGGCCTTCCTGACCAATCCCGACGCATCCGATCAGCGTCCCGAGGCGGCGGGCGTCGGCATCGCGATCCTGGGATCGCTTTACATGATGCTGGTCGTCCTGTTCCTGGCGGTGCCCATCGGCGTCGCGGCCAGCATCTACCTGGAGGAATTCGCGCCGAAGAACCGCCTGACCGACGTGATCGAGGTGAATATCGCCAACCTTGCCGCCGTGCCTTCGATCGTCTTCGGCATCCTGGGGTTGGCGGCCTTCATCAACTTCGCGGGCCTGCCGCAATCGGCGCCCATCGTGGGCGGCCTGGTGCTGGTCTTGATGACGCTGCCGACCATCATCATCTCGACCCGCGCGGCGCTGAAGGCGGTGCCCCCCTCGATCCGCGATGCGGCGCTTGGCGTGGGCGCGTCCAGGATGCAGACGGTATTCCACCATGTCCTGCCGCTGGCGCTGCCCGGCATCCTGACCGGCACGATCATCGGGCTGGCGCAGGCGCTTGGCGAAACCGCGCCGCTTCTGCTGATCGGCATGGTGGCCTTCGTGCGCAACTTTCCCGCCGCGCCGCCCGAAGGGCTGTTCGACCCGGCCTCGGCCCTGCCCGTGCAGGTCTACAACTGGACCCAACGCGCCGACCCGGCATTCTTCGAGCGCGCCTCGGGTGCCATCATCGTGCTGCTGGTCCTGCTTTTGTGCATGAACCTGCTGGCCATCTATCTGCGTCGCCGCTTTGAACGCCGGTGGTGATCGCGAAAGGAAAGACCCTTATGAACGACATGAGCATTATGGAGCGCGCGGTGAGCCAGACGGACATCAAGATCTCGGCCAGGGACGTTCAGGTCTGGTATGGCGAGAAACATGCCATCAAGGACGTGAACATCGACATTCTCGACAAGACCGTGACGGCCTTCATCGGCCCCTCAGGCTGCGGGAAATCGACCTTCTTGCGTTGCATCAACCGCATGAACGACACCATCGACATCTGCCGCGTGCAGGGGTTGATCGCGCTGGACGGAGAGGACATCTACGACCGCCGTGTCGATCCGGTGCAGTTGCGCGCCAAGGTCGGCATGGTGTTTCAGAAACCCAACCCCTTCCCCAAGTCGATCTATGACAACGTGGCCTATGGTCCGCGTATCCACGGGCTGGTCCGCAACAAGGCCGAGACCGATGAAATCGTGGAAAAATCCCTGCGCGGCGCCGCCCTGTGGAACGAGGTCAAGGACCGCCTGCAAGAGCCGGGCACCGGCCTTTCGGGTGGCCAGCAACAGCGCCTGTGCATCGCCCGCGCCGTCGCGACCCAGCCCGAGGTGCTGCTGATGGACGAACCATGCTCGGCGCTGGATCCCATCGCGACCAGCCAGGTCGAGGACCTGATCGACAAGCTGCGCGCGAATTTCTCGGTCGTGATCGTCACGCATTCGATGCAGCAGGCCGCCCGCGTCAGTCAGAAGACCGCCTTCTTTCACCTTGGCAACCTTGTGGAACATGGCGATACCGACGACATCTTCACCAACCCGCAGGACCCAAGGACCGAAAGCTATATCAGCGGCAAGATCGGTTGAGGAGGACGTCAGACATGAGCAACAACGACAAGCATATCTCGACCGCCTTCGACCGCGACCTGGAAACCGTCCAGGCGCTGGTCGTCAAGATGGGCGGCATGGTGGAAACCGCGATCCACGACGCGGGCCGCGCACTTGAAACCCGCGACGAGGAACTGGCCGAAAACACCCGCCGCCGCGACAAGGCCATCGACCTGCTGGAAGCGCAGATCAACGAGGAATCGGCCCGCCTGATCGCGCTGCGTGCGCCCATCGCCACGGATCTGCGCACTGTCCTGACCGTGATGAAGATCGCCGCCAGCCTGGAACGGGTGGGCGATTATGCCAAGAACATCGCCAAGCGCAGCCATGTGCTGATGCACATGCCGCTGATCGGCGGTTCGGGGATCGCGCTGCGGCGCATGTCCGACACGGTCGAGCAGATGGTCAAGGACGCGCTGGACAGCTTCATCCAGCGCGACGCCGCGCTGGCCGCCGACGTGCGCGCCCGCGATCTGGAAGTGGACCAGATGTATAACGCAATGTTCCGCGAATTCCTGACCCACATGATGGAGGATCCGCGCAATATCACCGCCTGCATGCACCTGCATTTCATCGCCAAGAACATCGAACGGATGGGCGATCACGCGACCAGCATCGCCGAGCAGGTCATCTATCTTGCCACGGGCGAGATGCCCGACGATGCGCGCCCCAAGAGCGACAGCGTCATCCGTGTCGATCTGGACGGGGACAAGGGATGAGCGTCATGGCTTCGCTGCAAAAACCCTGCGTGCTCGTGGTCGAGGACGAAAGCGCGCAGCGCGAGATCCTGACCTACAACCTCGAAGCCGAGGGCTTCCAGGTCGTCCAGGCCGAAAACGGCGACGAGGCGATGCTGCTGGTCGAAGAGGAGCAGCCCGACCTGATCCTTCTGGACTGGATGCTGCCCAATATCAGCGGGCTTGAGGTCTGCCGCCGCATCAAGGCCGATCCCGGCAAGCGGCGGATTCCGGTCATCATGCTGTCCGCGCGATCCGAAGAGGTCGACCGGGTCCGCGGCCTGGAAACCGGCGCCGACGACTATATGGTCAAGCCCTATTCCGTGGTCGAGTTGATGGCGCGCCTGCGCACCCAGTTGCGCCGCACCCGCCCCGCCACGATGGGCGAGCGCCTCAGCTATGCCGATATCATCCTGGATTCGGCCGAGCATCGCGTCTTTCGCGCCGGCCAGGCGCTGCACCTCGGCCCGACCGAATTCCGCCTGCTGTCGACGCTGATGGAAAAACCCGGCCGCGTCTGGACGCGAGAGCAGTTGCTGGACCGGGTCTGGGGCCGCGACGTCTATGTCGACAGCCGCACCATCGACGTCCATGTCGGGCGGCTGCGCAAGGCGCTGATGGTCAACGGCGGCGACAACCCGGTGCGCACCGTGCGTGGCACGGGCTACGCGCTTGGCTGAATGCCGAAGGCTGCGGCGCGGCCTTGGAAGCCGACACTTCCTTCGGCCATTGGAAGACCCAGACTTTCGTCGCTGCGCTGCGACATGATGGCTTGGCCGCCCTCTGGCTGATCGACGGCGCCATGACCCGCGAGATGTTCGACACCTACGTCGAGACCCAACTCGCCCCGGCACCTGGGGCTGGCGACATGGTCATCCTTGACAACCTTGCCGCCCACAAGAGCGAGAAGGCCAAGGCCGCATTGCGCCGCCTCGACGCCTTGTTCCGGTTCCCCCCCCCGGCAGCCCCGACCTGAACCCCATCGAGATCAATCGGGGGGCTCTCTCGGACGCATGGCGTTCGCCCCCTCATATTCTCCAAGCTCAAGGCCTGTCTGCGGTGCGTCGGAACCCGCACCATCGACGCCGTGCGGCGTGCCAACGGTAAAATCTGCGATCTCTTCGATCCCGACAAATGTTGGAACTACTTCAAGGCCGCTGGATACGGGCCCGATTAAATGCAAACCGTGCTGGAAGGACCGCAGGGTCATAATGCGTCAATGGCGGGAACAACCCGATGCGCGGCACGGGCGCTAAATGCCGAAGGCTGCGAGGGAACCCCGCAGCCTTCAACCGTCCTTTTGGTCGCGCTTATTGCGCGATCAGCTCGGTGATCCGGCGGATCCCGACGCGCCGGTTCGCGCGCTCGGCCTCTTGCGTTTCGATGCGCAGGAACTGTTCGCCATAGCCCTGAACGACCAGGTTTTCCGGCGGCACGTCGAAATATTCGGTCAGCGCCAGCGCCACCGATTCGGCGCGCCGGTCCGAAAGCGCCAGGTTCGAGATGTCCGAGCCGACGGCGTCGGTGTGTCCCTCGATCAGGAAAACCTCATTGGGGTTGTCGCGGATGCTGTCGGCGATCACCCGGCCAAGCAGGCTGAGCTGTTCGGCCTGCGTGGGCGAAATCGCGGCCGATCCGGTGTCGAAGGTGATCGACTGGATGTCGAGCGGCGCAACCAGCGCGCGAACCTGTGCGATATTGCGGATCTGGCTGAGCGAAAAGCGCCGGTCGGCATTCGATTCGCGCATCAGGGCCTCGCGCAGCGCATTCTCGTCCATCCGGTCGGTGTAGTCGATGGGACGCGCGGGCGGCGGCAATTCCGAGATGCGCACGGGTTCGACCACCGCCGTTTCGTCGATCAGCATGGTCGAGCGTCCGTCGGGCCATTGCACGGTCCGCCGCAACACATTCATTTCCGCGTCGCGAATGGTCACGACGCGGCTGCCGTCGTCGCGCAGGACGGTGGTGATGGTCGAGCCGTCGGCATAACGCTCGGTCTGGACGTTCGAGCCGGGGCGCAGCAACAGCGCATTGTCGTCCTTGATCAGTTGCTGCGAACCGTCGGGCAGGGTAACCACCACGCGGTCGCCGGTGTTCAGCGCGACCTCGCGATTGTTCGACAGCATGTTGCCGACCGCGAAACCGGCCATGCCCGCCAGCGCCATGCGCGCGATGTCGCGGTCGCGGTTGCGGCTGCTGTCGCCGGCCTCTTGCGTGCCGGTCACGCTTTCGACGACCGAGGTCAGGAAATCCTCATCCGAACTGCGCAGGTCCTCGGCCGTGACTTCGACGTCGCTGACCTCGGCTGCGGCCCGTTCCCCGCCGCTGGCGTCGGATTCGAGCAGTGCCTTGAGCGCCTCGTTTTCAGCGGGGGCGGCGGGGTTCGCGGCCTCGCGCGACAGATCGGTTTCGGCGGCGTCCGCTTCGGGCGCGGCCTCGGCGCCGTCCTGCGCGGCGTCTTCAAGGTCGGTGTCGGGCGTCACGGCTTCGTCGCTATCCAGCGGCGGCGTCACATCCAAGCCGGCAGGATCCTGGACCTCATCCGCGGTGGAGTCGTCCTGACCGGCTTCGTCGGCAGGGGCTGCGTCTTCAGCCAGGGGTGCGTCGCCCGTGGCAGGTTCCAGGGCTTCGTCCGCGGCAGGATCGTCCTGCGGTTCGGCTGCGTCGGCGGGGCTTGAATCCTCAGGCAAATCCGCTTCTTCGGCAGTGGTTTCGGTTCCTGCCGCTGCGTCCTCCTGTTCCTGTAGCGCGCGGCGCAGGGCGTCGGCATCGGTTTCCTCGGCAGCTGGGGCCTCGGTCGTCTCGGCGGGGGCTTCCGCAGGCGCCTCGGCAGGGGGCGTTTCGACCAGCGTGTCGCTTTCCGGCGGTGCGGTCGGGTCGGTGCCTTCCGTCTCGGGTTGCGGATCGACCGGGGTTTCGAGCGCCTCGGCGGGGGAATCCTCGACTGCTTCGGCGGGCAGGGCCTCGGCAGGGGTGTCGCTTTGCGGCATATCGGCGTCTTGCGCAGGCTCGGCTGGTGCGTCCACCGCATCGCTGCCGGGAAGCGTTTCCGCCTCTGGCGCGGCATCGAGCGTTTCCGGCTGCATCGGGGATTCTTCTGCCGGAGCAAGCTCGACCGGATCGGTTTCGGGGGCCTCGGCCTCGTCGGCCAGGGGGACGGCCTCGGGTTCGGCGCCCTCTTGCGGCGGGATGATCTGGTCGGGCAGGGTGGTTTCAGCCTCGGTCGCTGCGTCCTGTGCGACGGCCAGACCGGGCGCAAGCAGGGAAAGGCTTGCGACGATTGCGGTCGTGGTCTTGAACATGCGATTCATTGTCTTTCCTTTCGACATGCCGCCAATGGCGCTGACAGGAAAATACCCTTTTCTTGCCTTTGGTTCCCCAAATTTGTCGTGACGGGGGCGTGAGCCGCCCGCGGATCAGGTCAGCGCCAGCATTCCGCCCGGCATGCGCTGGACGCGCCCGGACAGCTCAAGCTCCAATATGACCGGGGCCAGGGTGGCGGGGGACAGGCCAAGATCGCGGATCAGCAGGTTCTCGTCGGTGGGGCTGGGACCAAGCCGCCCGACGACCCGCGTCAGCAGATCGCCGCCGATCCCGGCCGGGGGCCGTGGGGGCGGCGCGGGTTCGGGCGCCGGTTCCGCCTGCGCCATGCCTTCCGGCAGTTCCAGCGCGCGCAGGACGTCGCCCGAATCGCGCACCAGTACCGCGCCGTCACGGATCAGGGCATTGCAGCCGCCCGCGCGGGCATCCAGCGGATGGCCGGGCACGGCCATTACCTCGCGCCCCTGGTCCAGCGCGTTGCGGGCCGTGATCAGGCTGCCCGAGCGGTTTGCCGCTTCGATCACCACGACCGCGCGGGACAGGCCCGAGATGATGCGGTTGCGCGCGGGGAAATGCCGGGCGGTGGGGGCGGTGCCGGGCGGCTGTTCGCTGACCAGCAGCCCGGTTTCGCAGATCGAGGCCGCCAGCGCCGTGTTTTCCTGCGGATAGACGACGTCGATGCCGCCCGCCATCACGGCGATGGTGCCGGTTTTCAGCGTCGCTTCATGTGCCACGGTGTCGATGCCGCGCGCCAGCCCCGCCACCACCGCGACGCCCGCCCGCGCCAGCCCGCCCGCCATGCTGCGGGCCATGCGCAACCCCAGGGACGAGGCGTTCCGCGCGCCCACCACCGCGATGGCCTGCCGTTCCAGCACCGCGCTATTGCCGCGCAGCCACAGCGCGGGCGGGGCGTCGGCCATGTCGTGCAGCGCGGCGGGGTAGCCGGGCGCGCCCCATGTGACCAGCCGCGCGCCCGCACGCCGCCCGGCGGCCAGTTCGGCCTTGACGACGCCGGGCGGGCAGGGGGCGTAATCCGTCATGCCCGCCGCCCTTGCGACAGAGGGCAGTTCCGTCAGCGCGGCCATTGCCGTGCCATGTTCGGCGATCAGCCTGTGAAACGTCGCCGGACCCACCCGGCGCGAGCGGATGAGCCGCAGGATATCGAACGGATCGCCCGCGCCGTTCATGGGAATTTTCAAAACACGGTCCCCCGATTCTGCCTTTCGGCAAGCCTTGCACATCGGGGGTTAATTTTGAGTTAGCGGAATCGTAGTTCAGGCTGCCGCGCCGCCGACCGTCAGCCCGCCGATCAGCAGCGTCGGCATACCGACGCCCACCGGTACCCATTGGCCTTGCTTGCCGCAGTTGCCCATGCCGGGATCCAGCGCCATGTCATTGCCGATGGCGCGGATCCTTTGCAGCGCGGTCGCGCCGTCGCCGATCAGGGTCGCGCCGCGAATCGGATCGCCGACGGTGCCGTTTTTGACCCGGTAGGCCTCGGTGCAACTGAACACGAACTTGCCGTTGGTGATGTCCACCTGCCCGCCGCCGAAGCCTACCGCATAGATCCCGTCCTTCAGATCGGCCAGGATTGCGCCGGGTTCGGCATCGCCTGCCAGCATGAAGGTATTGGTCATGCGCGGCATTGGCGCATGGGCATAGCTTTGCCTGCGGCCGTTGCCGGTGGCCGCCACCCCCATCAGCCGGGCGTTCTGGCGGTCCTGCATGTAGCCGGTCAGGATCCCGTCCTCGATCAACACGTTGCGGGCGGGGGGCGTGCCCTCGTCGTCCACGGTGATGCTGCCGCGCCGGTCGGGGATGGTGCCGTCATCGACGACGGTGACGCCGGGTGCGGCGATGCGGCTGCCCATCAACCCGGCGAAGGCGGAATGTCCCTTGCGGTTGAAATCGCCCTCCAGCCCGTGGCCCACGGCTTCGTGCAGCAGGATGCCAGGCCAGCCGGGGCCAAGCACCACGTCCATCACGCCCGCGGGCGCGGGGACCGAGCGCAGGTTGACCAGCGCGATCCGCAGCGCCTCGCGCACCAGTGGCTGCCAATGATCGGGCGAGACCAGCCCGTCCAGCGCGATCCGCCCGCCGCCGCCCGCATTGCCGGATTCGCGCCGCGCGTTCGATTCGACCGTGACCGAGACATTGACCTGCGCCATCGGGCGGATGTCCGTGGCCAGCCCGCCCTCGGGGCGCAGAATCGCCACCTCCTGCACCGAGGACCCGATCGAGGCGCCGACCTGCACCACGCGCGGGTCCAGCCCGCGGGCATAGGCGTCGATCTCGCGCAGGACCTCGACCCGCTGGCCGAAGGGCACCGTGGCCGCCGGGTCGATGGGTGCGTAAAGCGGGGGCGTCGCGCCGGTCGGGGCGGGGGCCATCGCGCCGCCGCCGCCGCCCACGGCCAGCCGCACGGTTTGCGCCGCCTCGCGCAGCGCGCGGTCGCTGATGTCGTTGGAATGGGCATAGCCCGTGACCTCGCCCCTGACGGCGCGCAGGCCGAAGCCCTGTTCGGCGCTGTAGCCGGCGTTCTTGAGCCGCCCGTCGTCGAAGACCAGCCTTTCGGCGCGCGAACGCTCGATGAACAGCTCTCCGTCGTCGCCGCCTTGCAGGGCCGAGCGCAGGATCCCAACTGCCCGATCCTGGTCAAGCAACTGATCGAAAGGGTCGAATCGCGTGTCTGTCATGTCATCCTTCCCGCCGGGACACCGCCGCGACTATGAGCTTTTTGGCCCAAAGTCGATAGGTATGGCTTGCTCGTTGCACCAAGATATGGTTGTGAGGGCCAACCGATACCAGTGGACGCAGAGGCGGCGCCCGCTGGACTGACAGTAGGCAACGGGATGGAATGATGGCAATTGCTCTGATGCGCCGCGTGTTCGCGGCAGTAACAGCGACCGGCGTGGCGGCCCTGATGGCGATTCCGGCCAGTGCGCAGGATGCGCTTCGCGATCTGCCGAGGGTCGGGGTGCCGGTCGATGGGGGGATGGGTTTCCATCCCGCAGCGTCTTCGCTGGCGGTCGACCAGCAATGGCTGGACGATTTCGTGCTGGTCATCATCGCCTTCGTGACGGCGGTGGTCTGCCTGCTGCTGCTGTTCTGCATCTTCCGCTTCAACAGCCGCGCCAACCCGGTTCCGGCGCGCTTCACCCACAACACGCCGCTGGAAATCACCTGGACGCTGGTGCCGGTGCTGATCCTGGTGGCCATCGGCGCCTTCTCGCTGCCGATCCTGTTCCGCAGCCAGGAAATGCCCAACGATCCCGACCTGGTCATCAAGGTGACCGGCCACCAGTGGTATTGGTCCTATGAATACCCCGATGACGGGATCGCCTTCGACGCGCTGATGCTGCAACAGGACGAACTGGCCGACGCGGGCTATACCGAGAACGAATATCTGCTGGCCACCGACAATGCCGTCGTGGTGCCGGTGGGGCAGACCGTGCTGATGCAGGTCACCGCCTCGGACGTGATCCACAGCTGGACGATCCCGGCCTTTGCCGTCAAGCAGGACGCCGTTCCGGGCCGTATCGCGCAACTGTGGTTCGCGGCGGATCAGGAAGGCGTCTATTTCGGGCAGTGTTCCGAACTGTGCGGGATCAACCACGCCTATATGCCCATCGTCGTCAAGGTCGTCAGCCAGGAGGTCTATGACGAATGGCTGGCCGGGGCGCAGCAGACCTTTGCGGTCGATGCCGCCGATCATCTTCCCGCGCAGCCCGTCCAGGTTGCGTCG
Organism: uncultured Paracoccus sp.; assembly: GCF_945915435.1. Lineage (GTDB taxonomy): Bacteria > Pseudomonadota > Alphaproteobacteria > Rhodobacterales > Rhodobacteraceae > Paracoccus. The sequence goes on from NZ_CAMEFG010000032.1 coordinate 26,113, forward strand.
GCACGATAAGGCCCGGATGTGACGGAAGCGAATGCATATGAAGGCCCGGTCGAGGCGCAGTTCGGCGATTACATCGCCCTGCTGAAGCCGCGTGTCATGTCGCTGGTGGTCTTTACCGCCTTCGTCGGGCTGTGGGTCGCGCCGGGCCAGATGGACCCGTTCCTCGCCTTCTGCTCGATCCTGTTCATCGCCATAGGCGGCGGGGCCTCGGGCGCGCTGAACATGTGGTACGATTCGGACATCGACGCCGTGATGCGCCGCACGCAGGACCGGCCCGTTCCCGCCGGCCTGATCGGACGGGAGGAGGCGCTGGCCCTTGGCATCGGCCTGTCGATCCTGTCGGTGATGATGCTTGGGCTGGCCGCGAACTGGTTTGCCGCCGGGTTCCTGGCCTTCACGATCTTCTTCTATGCGGTGGTCTATACCATCTGGCTGAAGCGTTCGACGCCGCAGAACATCGTGATCGGCGGCGCCGCGGGGGCCTTCCCGCCGATGATCGGCTGGGCCTGCGTGACCGGCGGCATCGGCATCGAATCGCTGCTGATGTTCGCGCTGGTCTTTTTCTGGACGCCGCCCCATTTCTGGGCGCTGGCACTGTTCATGCGCGACGACTATTCCAAGGCCGGGGTGCCGATGCTGACGGTGACGAACGGTCGCCGCTCGACCCGGCGCCATATCTTCGCCTATACGCTGGTGCTGGCGCCCTTCGCGATCTGGCTGGGGCTGACCTCGGTCGGCGGGCCGCTGTATCTGGCGGTCTCGGCGGTGCTGAACGCGCTGTTCATCCTGGGCGGCTGGCGTATCCTGCGCCGGGACGAGGTTGCGGCAGAGGCCGACGGCTACACGGTCGAGAAGCGCTATTTCCGCTTTTCACTCTACTACACCTTCCTGCATTTCCTGGCGCTGCTGGCGCAGGGCTGGGTCGGGGGATGGTGATGGCGCTGCGTCCCGAACATGAGCTGCATGGCCGCCGCCGCGGCCGGAACACCGGGCTGCTGGTGGTCCTTGCGCTGTTTGTCGCGTTGATCTTTGGGATGACGGTCGTCAAGATCAGCAACGGGCACATGATGGAGGGATTCGACCATCAGCCGCGAACCTCGCTGATCCCGGCCGAAGGGGACGGCGACGCACCGGCAGGCGATATCCCTGCCGCCGAGGATGAGGAGGAGGGGCAATGAACCGCAACAATCGCACCGTGCTGCAACTCGTCGGCATCGTTCTGGTCATGGGCGCGCTGTCTTGGGCCGCCGTTCCGTTCTATTCCTGGTTCTGCCGCGTCACCGGCTTCGGCGGAACGACGATGGTTGCCGAGGCCGCTTCGGATGTCGTGCTGGACGAAACCATCCGCGTGCGCTTCGACGCGAATGTCGACCGCAACATGGGTTGGTCCTTCCGCCCCCTTCAGCGCGAGATCGAACTGAAGATCGGCGAGAACGGCCTTGCCTTCTACGAGGCGATCAATACCAGCGACGTGCCCATTACCGGCACTGCCAGCTATAACGTCGCCCCCGAGGTCGCCGGTTACTACTTCGCCAAGATCGAATGCTTCTGCTTCACCGAGCAGACCCTGCAACCGGGTGAACGGATCGAGATGCCGGTCAGCTTCTTCGTCGACCCCGAACTGGTCAACGACCGCGATGCGGGCCGTGTCCGCAACATCACCCTTTCCTATACGTTCCACCGCACCGACAAGACCGCCGACGCGCGTTCCGCCACGGCTGGCGGGACGACCCTCGACTGAGCCAAATCAAGACGAACCAACAGCCAGGATCTGACAATGGCGCACGCTAAGAACCACGATTATCACATTCTGCCACCGTCCATCTGGCCGCTGCTTGGGGCCGTCTCGACCTTCTTCATGCTGTTCGGGGGCGTGGCCTGGATGCGGCCCATGTCCATGACCGAGAATTTCTCGATCGAAGGGCCGTGGCTGTTCCTGATGGGGCTGGCCGGGGTGCTGTTCGTGATGTTCAGTTGGTGGTCCGACGTCGTCCGCGAGGGCGAGACCGGCGATCACACCCCCGTCGTGCGGATCGGCCTGCAATACGGCTATATCCTGTTCATCATTTCCGAGGTGATGTTCTTCGTCGCCTGGTTCTGGGCCTTTTTCAAGCATGCCCTTTACCCGATGGGACCCGAAAGCCCGCTGCGCGACGGCGTCTGGCCGCCCGAGGGGATCGTGCCTTTCGACCCGTGGCACCTGCCCTTCATCAACACGCTGATCCTGCTTCTGTCGGGCGTTGCCGTGACCTGGGCGCACCATGCCTTCCTGCATGAAAACGACCGCAAGACCGCGATCAACGGGCTGGCCGTCGCGGTGTTCCTGGGCGTCGCCTTCAGCTTCCTGCAAGCCTACGAATACAGCCACGCGGCATTCGGCCTTGCCGATACGGCCTATGGCGGCGTGTTCTACATGGCGACCGGCTTTCACGGTTTCCACGTCATCATCGGCACGATCTTCCTGTTCGTCTGCCTCATCCGCATGATCCGCGGCCAGATGACGCAAGAGGCCCATGTCGGATTCGAGGCCGCCGCCTGGTATTGGCACTTCGTGGACGTGGTCTGGCTGTTCCTTTTCGCCTCGATCTACGTCTGGGGGCGCTAAGGGGCCGCCTTGGTTCAGGGGGCGCGCGGGGCATGGGTTCCGCGCGCCCTTCGCCATTTCGGGACCGGGGCGCGCTTGCCCCTTGACGATCCCGCCCGGATGCCCGACGCCTTGCGTCCAACCGTCCCAACCGCGTGATCCCGAGACCGCCATGCGCCGCTACCTGTTTCCCGTCATCTCTGGCGTCCTCGGCGTCGCGATCCTGCTGAGCCTGGGCTTCTGGCAGGTCCAGCGCCTCGGCTGGAAAGAGGGCATGCTGGACGAGATCGAGGCCCGCATTACCGCCACACCCGTTCCCATCCCCGATGCCTACCGCCCCGAGATGAAATATCAGCCCGTCGCGGTCGCCGGCCGCACCACGGGCGAGGAAATCCTGGTCATGTCGGGGATGCGCGATTACGGGGGCGGCTATCAGGTGATCTCGGCCTTCCAGACCGAGGACGGGCGGCGCATCCTGGTGGATCGCGGCTTCATCACGCAGGACGAACGCCGCCAGCCACGCCCGCCGGTCGATCTGCGCATCACCGGCAACCTGCACTGGCCCGAGGAGAGGAACTCCTCCACCCCCGAGCCGAACCTTGACGAAGCCATCTGGTTCGCGCGCGAGGTGCCGCGCATGGCGCAGCATATGGATACCGAGCCGCTGCTGGTCATCGCCGCGCAGGTTCAGGGTGACGCGCAGGACATCCTGCCCGTGCCGATCAGCATTCAGGGCATTCCCAACAACCACCTGCAATATGCCGCGACATGGTTCATGATCGCTGCGGTATGGGCGGGGATGACAGTCGCGCTGATCTGGCGTATCAGGCAACGGAAATTCTAGGATAGATCATGCAATATGTCTCTACCCGCGGTCAGGCGGACGCGCTGACCTTCGACCAGGCGCTGATGACCGGGCTGGCCCGCGACGGCGGCCTTTACGTTCCCGCCGAGGTGCCCGCCATCGGCAGGGACGAGATCGCCGCGCTGGAAAGCCTGCCCTATGAAGAGGTGGCCTTCCGCATCGTCTCGCGCTTTACCGGCGACAGCTTTTCGCCCGATGAATTGCGCGGGGCCATCGACCGCGCCTATCGCGGGTTTCGCCATGTTGCCCGTGCGCCGCTGACCCAGCTTGCGCCCGGTCATCACCTGCTGGAACTGTTCCACGGCCCGACGCTGGCCTTCAAGGACTTTGCGATGCAGTTGATCGGCCAGTTGTTCCAGATCGCGCTGGAACGGACGGGGCAACGCATCACGATTGTCGGGGCGACCTCGGGCGATACCGGCTCGGCCGCGATCGAGGCGTTCCGGGGCCTGCCGAATGTCGATGTCTTTATCCTTTACCCGCACGGGCGCGTCAGCGATGTCCAGCGCCGCCAGATGACCACGCCCACCGAGGCCAATGTCCACGCGCTGGCGCTGGACGGGCATTTCGACGATTGCCAGGCGCGGCTCAAAGACCTGTTCAACGACCACGCATTCCGCGACCGCGTGGGGCTGGCCGGGGTCAATTCCATCAACTGGGGGCGGGTGCTGGCGCAGGTCGTCTATTACTTCAGCGCCGCCGTCAGCCTTGGCGCGCCGCATCGGCAGGTCGATTTTACGGTGCCTACCGGCAACTTCGGCGATATCTTTGCCGGGTCTGTCGCGCGGGCGATGGGTCTGCCGGTGGGCCAGCTTGTCGTCGCGACCAACCAGAACGACATCCTGCACCGCGCGCTGACCACGGGCGAATACCGGGTGGGCGAGGTCGCGCCCTCGATCAGCCCCTCGATGGACATCCAGGTCAGTTCCAACTTCGAGCGCGCGCTGTGGCTGGCCTATGGCAAGGATGCGGGCGCCATCCGGCAGTTGATGGACGAGTTGAAAGGCGGCGGCTTCACCATCAGCCAGGGCGCCTTGCAGCAGTTGCGCGAGATCTACGGTTCGGGCCGCGCGTCCGAGGCCGAGACGAACGAGATGATCGCGCAGGTCCACCGCGAAACCGGGCAGGTGATCTGCCCCCACACCGCCGTCGCGATCAAGGTCGCCCGCGAACACCGGCGCGACGGCGTGCCGATGGTGTCGCTGTCCACCGCCCATCCCGCGAAATTCCCCGATGCGGTCGAATCCGCGCTTGGCATCCGTCCCGCCCTGCCGCCCCATATGGCCGACCTCCTCAATCGGGCCGAGCGTGTGACCCAGGTTGAAAACGACGTCGAAACGCTTAAATCGCTGGTCCTTGAACGGAGGACGGCTTGAACGATATCAGGATCACGACGCTGCCGAACGGGCTTCGCGTCGTCTCGAAACCGATGGGCGGGCTGCATTCCGCGACCGTCGGCATCTGGGTGAACGCCGGTGGCCGGGATGAGCGGGCCGAGCAGAACGGCATCGCGCATTTTCTGGAACATATGGCCTTCAAGGGCACCGCGCGGCGCAGCGCCCTGCAAATCGCCGAGGCGATCGAGGATGTGGGCGGCTATATCAACGCCTATACCTCGCGCGATGTGACGGCCTATTACGCGCGCGTGCTATCGGGCGACGTGGCGCTGGCGCTGGACGTGATCGGGGACATCGTGCTGAACCCGGTCTTCGACGCGCGCGAGATCGAGGTCGAGCGCGGCGTCATCTTGCAGGAAATCGGCCAGTCGCTGGACACGCCCGACGACGTGATTTTCGACTGGTTGCAGGAATCGGCCTATCCCGACCAGCCGATGGGCCGCACGATCCTGGGCCCGGCCGAGCGTGTGAACAGCTTCGACCGCGACGCGCTGGCCGGTTTCGTGCAGGAACATTACAGCCCCGGCCACATGATCGTCGCCGCCGCCGGTGCGGTCGATCACGACCTGCTGGTCGCGCAGGCGGGCGAGATCTTCGGCGACCGCCAGCCCCGCGCCCTTGCCCGGCGCGAACCCGCCCGCTGGCAGGGTGCCGAAACCCGCCGCGTCAAGGACCTGGAACAGGCCCATTTCGCGCTGGCGCTGGAAGGGCCGGGTTACCGCGACGCGGATTATTTCGCGACCCAGATCTGGTCCTCGGCGCTTGGGGGCGGGATGTCCTCGCGGCTGTTCCAGAAGGTGCGCGAGGAACGCGGGCTGTGCTACACGATCTTTGCCCAATCGGGGTTTCATGACGACACCGGGATGGTGACGGTCTATGCGGGCACCTCGGGCGACAAGGTGGGCGATCTGGCGACCATCACCATCGACGAAATCCGCCGCAGCGCCGAGGACATGACCGAGGCCGAGGTCGCCCGCGCCAAGGCCCAGTTGAAGGCCGGGATGCTGATGGGGCTGGAAAGCCCTTCGGGTCAGGCCGAGCGGATGGCCCGGTCGCTGACCATCTGGGACCGCATCCCCCCGGCCGAGGAACTGGCGCAGCGGCTGGATGCCGTCACCCTGGCCGATGTGCGCGAACATGCCGTCCGCCTGATCGAAACCGCCCGCCCGGCGCTGGCGCTTTACGGTCCCGTCTCGCTTGCGCCCGACCGCGAGGAACTGGGCCGCAGGCTGGCCGCGTAAGATGTTCTCGCGTCGTCGCCCGCTGCGCCTTGAGACCGAAAGGCTGGTGCTGCGGCTGCCGATGCACAGCGATTGCAACGCCTGGGTGACGCTGCGCGACGAAAGCCGCGATTTCCTGATCCCGTGGGAACCGACATGGGCGCCCGACCACCTGACGCGCAAAAGCTTTACCAATCGCGTCTATTGGGCGCAGCGCGCCAGCCGGGGCGGGACGGCGCTGCCCCTGTTCATGGTGCGCCGCGACGGCGTTCTGGTGGGCGCGATCACGCTGGACAACATCCGCCACGGTCCCGCGCAGACCGGCACGCTTGGCTATTGGATCGGCCAGCCCTTCGCCCGCAACGGCTATATGCACGAGGCGATCGGGGCGCTGGTGCATTACGCCTTCACGACGCTGGATCTCAGCCGGATCGAGGCGGCTTGCCTGCCCGAGAATACGCCCTCGCGCGGGGTGCTGGAAAAGACGGGGTTCAAATATGAAGGCGTGGCGCAAAGCTATTTGCAGATCAACGGGCGCTGGCGCAACCATGTGCTTTACGCCAACCTGCGCCACGACCGGCGGGGGCGGACTTGGGCGGGATAGGGCAGATGCTGAACCCAGCCGATGATGATCTGGCCCGCGCGCTGCCGCCGGGCACCCTGCGCCCGCCTGCCCCCGCCTATTTCGAGGAACCGCGCGGCAGGCTGCGCGGCGTCGCGGGCATCGTCGCCGCCCCCCGCACCGTCGAAGAGGTGGCGCGGATCGTGCGCCTTTGCGCCGCGCGCCGCGTGGGGATCGTGCCGCGCGGGGGCGGAACGGGGCTGGTTCTGGGGCAGGTCCTGCCCGAAGGTCCCGCGCCGCTGATCCTGTCGCTGGAACGCATGACCGCCCTTCGTGCCATCTGGCCGCAGGAAAACGTCGCCGTGGCCGAGGCCGGGATGACCCTGCAATCCATGCGCGACGCGGCGGCGGGGCAGGGGCGGTTGTTTCCGTTGTCGCTGGCCTCGCAGGGGACGGCGACCATCGGGGGCTGTCTTTCGACCAATGCGGGCGGGGTCAGCGCATTGCGACACGGCACCGCGCGGGCGCTGTGCCTGGGGATCGAGGCGGTTCTGCCCGACGGGCAAATCCTGCGCGATCTCAAGCGCCTGCGCAAGGACAACACCGGCTATGACCTGCGCGACCTGCTGATCGGGGCCGAAGGCTCGCTGGGGATCGTGACCGCGGCCAGCCTACGGATGGTGGTGCCGCCCGCCTCGCAGGGGGTGGCGATGCTGGTCGTGCCCGATCCCGCCGCCGCGCTGGAACTGCTGGCGCTGGCCGAGGGGCATCTGGCGGGCGGCGTCACCGCCTTCGAGCTGATCGCCGGGCAGGGGCTGCGCTTTCTGGCCGAGACCATGCCCGAGATCCGCCTGCCCTTCCCCGCCGCGGATTGGAGCGTGCTGCTGGAGGTCGGCCTGCCCGCCGGTCTTGGCGCCGATCCCGCGCTGGAAGGGCTGCTGGCCGAGGCGTTCGAGCGTGGCCTGATCCAGGACGCCGTCATCGCGCAATCGGGCGCACAGGCCGAAGCCTTCTGGACCCTGCGCGAAAGCCTGCCCGAGGCGAACCGCCGCATCGGCACCATCGCCAGCCACGACATCAGCCTGCCGCTGACGCAGATCGCGGGCTTCATCGGGCAGGCGCGGGCGCTGGTGGCGGGGATCGGGCCGTTTCGGATCAACTGCTTCGGCCATCTTGGCGACGGCAACCTGCATTTCAACGTCTTTCCCCCGCCGGGCCACGACCGCGCCGAATATCGCGCCATCGCCGCCGACCTCTCGCGCCGTATCCATGCGCTGGTGATGGAGCGCGAGGGTTCCTTTTCCGCCGAACACGGCATCGGCAGGCTGAAGGTCGATGACCTGCGCCATTGGGCCGATCCCGTGCGGCTTGGGGTCATGGGCCGGATCAAGGCCGCGCTGGACCCGCAAGGCATCATGAACCCCGGCGCCGTCCTGTCCTGAACCCTTTTGCCAGCCTATTGCCCGGCGCTGGATGTTCTTGTAAAGTTCTTACGGTGAACGCAGAAGGATGGCGGAATGCCCCCGACCGGATCGCAGGGCCGACATGACAACATCCCCCTTGCGGTCGGCGTCATCATCCTGACCGTGCTGGCGCTGTCACTGGGCGACGCATTGATCAAACTGACCAGCGGCAGCTTCGTCATCTGGCAGATCTTCGTGATCCGCTCGCTGATCGTCATCCCGGTCCTGCTGGTGGTTCTGGCGTCGAAAGCACGGCTGCGGCTGCCGGATGCGATCCGGTGGGTCGCCCTGCGCAGCCTGATGCTGGTCGGCATGTGGGTCTGCTACTATCTTTCGCTGCCGGAACTGACGCTCTCGGCGGCGGCAGCAGCCTATTACACGCTGCCGATCTTCATCACCCTGTTCTCCGCCCTGTTCATCGGAGACCGCATTTCGCGCACCGGCTGGGCAGCCGTATTCACCGGCTTTCTGGGCGTCCTGCTGATCCTGCGTCCCAAGGCAGGCGATTTCAACGCCTATGCGATCCTGCCCCTGGTCTCGGCCATGCTTTATGCCGGGGCGATGATCCTGACCCGCACCAGATGCCGCCAGCAGGATCCGATCATGCTTTCGCTTGCGCTGAACCTGGCCTTCGTCATGGCGGGGGTGCTGGCCGCCGCGCTTGCCGCCCTACTGCCCGAGTCGGCAAGGCAGGGGTTTTTGCTGGCCCGCTGGACCGGCATGGGACCGGCGGAATGGCTGTCCATGACCCTGCTGGCCGCCGCGATCCTGATCGGCAGCATCGGCGCGGCCTTCGCCTATCAAAACGGGCCGCCTGCGATGATCGGGGCGTTCGACTTCGCCTATGTCGGGTTTGCGGTCATCTGGGGGCTGGTGTTCTTTGCCGAGGTGCCGGACGCGATTTCGACCCTTGGCATGGCGCTGATCGTCGGCGCCGGAATCCTGTCCTTGCGGCAATGAGCGGGGCCTGCGGCGGGACGGAAAAGGCGCCCCGCGGGGCGCCTGTCCATGTCACACGGAATAATACAGCGCGTATTCGACCGGGTGGGGGGTATGCTCATAGGCATAGACCTCTTCCCATTTCAGCTTGATATAGCCTTCAAGCTGGTCGCGGGTGAAGACGTCGCCGGCCAGCAGGAAGTCCATGTCCTTCTCCAGTTCCTCCAGCGCCTCGCGCAGGGAGCCGCAGACGGTCGGGATCTCGGCCAGTTCCTCGGGCGGCAGGTCGTAGAGGTCCTTGTCCGAGGCGGGGCCGGGGTCGATCTTGTGCTTGATCCCGTCCAGACCCGCCATCAGCAGCGCGGCAAAGCACAGGTAGGGGTTGGCGGCGGGATCGGGGAAGCGGGCCTCGACGCGCTTGGCCTTGGGCGATTCGGTCCACGGAATGCGCACGCAGCCCGAGCGGTTGCGTGCGGAATAGGCGCGCAGCACCGGGGCCTCGAAACCGGGGATCAGCCGCTTGTAGCTGTTGGTCGAGGGGTTGGTCAGCGCGTTCAGCGCCTTGGCGTGTTTCAGGATGCCGCCGATGAACCACAGGGCTTCCTGCGACAGATCGGCATATTTGTCGCCCGCGAACAGCGGCTTGCCGTCCTTCCAGATCGACATGTTGACGTGCATCCCCGAGCCGTTGTCGCCCTTCATCGGCTTGGGCATGAAGGTCGCGGACTTGCCATAGGCATGGGCGACGTTGTGGATGACGTATTTGTATTTCTGGATATTGTCGGCCTGTTCGGTCAACTGGCCGAAGATCAGCCCCAATTCGTGCTGGGCGCTGGCGACCTCGTGGTGGTGCTTGTCGATCTTCATGCCCATGCGCTTCATGGTGGTCAGCATCTCGCCGCGGATATCCTGCGCCGCGTCGATGGGGTTGACCGGGAAATAGCCGCCCTTGTGGGCCGCGCGGTGGCCCTGGTTGCCCATTTCATAGATGGTGTCGGTGTTCCAGGCGGCGTCCACGCTGTCGATCTCGAAGGCGACCTTTTGCGGCGTCACGGCATAGCGCACGTCGTCGAACAGGAAGAATTCGGCCTCGGGACCGAAATAGGCCACGTCGCCGATGCCGCTGGCTTTCAGATAGGCCTCGGCCTTGCGGGCGGTGCCGCGCGGGTCGCGGGCGTAACGCTCGCCCGTGTCCGGTTCGGCCACGTCGCAATGAAGGCACAGCGTCTTTTCGGCATAGAACGGATCGACATAGGCCGAGGCGGGGTCTGCCATCAGCTTCATGTCGGACTGGTCGATGGATTTCCAGCCCGCGATGGAAGAGCCGTCGAACATGAAGCCTTCCTCGAAGAAGTCCTCGTCCACCAGCTCGGCCGCCAGCGTCACATGCTGCAACTTGCCCTTGGGATCGGTGAAACGGACATCGACATAGGCGATGTCTTCCTCGCGGATCAGGTTCAGAACGTCGTTGATTGTCATTGGTATTCCCTTGGTAAAGCTATGCGCGTGGGCGGATCAGAGCGCGTCGTCGCCGGTTTCGCCGGTGCGGATGCGGATGGCCTGTTCGACGGGCGAGACGAAGATCTTGCCATCCCCGATCTTGTCGGTGCGCGCGGCGTTGACGATCGCCTCGACGGCGGCATCGACCATGTCGTCGGGCAGGACCGCCTCGATCTTGACCTTGGGCAGGAAGTCCACGACATATTCCGCGCCGCGATACAGTTCGGTATGGCCCTTCTGGCGGCCAAAACCCTTGATTTCGGTGACCGACAGACCCTGGACGCCGACCTCTTGCAGGGCCTCCTTCACGTCGTCCAGCTTGAACGGCTTGATGATCGCCTCGACTTTCTTCATCGCCTGATCCTTCCTCGCGGCTTGTCTGTCACCTGATTGGCCGCTTTGATGCGTGGCGTAAATCATGGGCCGGATCAAAGGGGGCAAAGGCGTGGCATATCCCGGTATTATGCACAAATATTGTGCATGTCGCCCTTATTATAGGCAAGAATTATGTTAGGCGGCAGCGAAATCCTGACTACCTCGCAGATGCGGGGGATCGAATCTGCCGCCATGGCCAGCGGTTGGGTCAGCGGGCTGACCTTGATCCGGCGGGCCGGGCAGGCGGTGGCGGGCCATATCCGCCTGCGCTGGCCGGTGCCGGGGCGGGCGGTGGTACTGTGCGGGCCGGGCAACAACGGCGGCGACGGCTATGTCATCGCGCGCGAACTGGCCCTGGCCGGGTGGCGGGTGCGGGTCCTGGGCGCCGAGGGCCGCGCCGGGCCGGATGCGCAGGCCGTCCGCGCGGAATGGGCGGCGATGGGGCCGGTCGCGCCGCTGACGGTCCAGGGCTTGCACGAGGGGCCGGATAGCCAGGTCTACGTCGATGCGATCTTCGGCACCGGCCTGACCCGCCCGCCCGAGGGCGAGATCGCCGGACTGCTGGCCCATATCGGCGGCTCGGGCGGTGATCGGGCGTTCTTTCGCGAAAGGCTGGTGGCGGTGGATTGCCCCAGCGGGCTGTGCATGGACAGCGGGATCATGCTGGGCAGCCCGCGCGAGGGTGGCGCCTTCGATTCCCATGCCCGGCTGACCGTGGCCTTCGACAGCCCCAAACCGGGCCATCTGCTGGAACGCGGGCCGATCCTGTGCGGCGAACTGGTGATTGCCGATATCGGCCTGGCCCCCTGGCGGGTCTGCAATCCGAACAGGGACGGAACGCCCGCGGACAGCATCCGCCGCCCCGCCGTCCAGGCCATATGGCCCGAGTTCCCTATCCCCGATTCCCGCCGCGATCCGGTCATGGACGGCAAGCGGGCGCCTTGGCTGCGCAAGCAGCAGGCCGGCGGCGGCCACAAGTTCAGCCACGGCCATGCGCTGGTCCTTGCCGGCGGTGTGGCTCGTGGCGGGGCTGCGCGGCTGTCCGCGCGGGCGGCGCTGCGGATCGGGGCGGGGCTGGTGACGCTTGGTCCGCCCACCGGCGCGCTGGCCGAACATGCCGGGCCGCCGGATGCGCTGATGCGGCGGGGGATCGACGATCCGGCCAGCCTGCGCGAGATGCTTGAGGACCATCGGATCAACGCGCTTTGCATCGGCCCCGGCTGCGGGATCGAGCGGGCGGCCGCGCTGTTGCCCGCGATCCTTGCGACACGGCGCGGGGTGGTGCTGGACGCCGATGCCCTGACCGCCCTGTCCCGCGATCCCGGCCTGATCGCGCTGCTGCACGAGGATTGCGTGCTGACCCCGCATGGTGGCGAATTCGCGCGCCTCTTTCCCGACCTTGCGGCCCGGCTGCGCGCGCCCCAAGCCCCGGCGCCGGTCAGCCGTGACGATTTGTCCGATCCGCAGCAGCCGCAGGCGCGCCATGCGCAATCGCAGGGATACCGCAACGCGCTTGCCGGGATGCGCGGCCCCGCCTTTTCGCGCCTGGATGCGACCCGCGAGGCGGCGGGGGGCTGCGGTGCCGTGGTCGTGCTGAAAGGTCCCGATACCGTGATCGCGGCGCCCGATGGGCGCGCCTTCATCCATTCCGCATTCGACGTGCCCTGGCTGGCCACTGCGGGCGCGGGCGATGTGCTGGCCGGGATCATTGCCGGCCTTCTGGCGCGCGGCCTGCCGGCGCCGGAAGCGGCGGCAACGGGCGTCCGGCTTCATGCGCAGGCGGCGCGGCTGCACGGGCCGGGACTGATCGCGGACGACCTGCCCGACCTGCTGGTCAAGGTCCTAGACGCCTAGCGCGCTGCGGCCCCGCGCCACCAGCCCTTGCAGGTCGTCAAGGCTCTGATGTCCGAAAAGGGCCTCGTCTCCGGCGATGAAGGTGGGGGTGCCCAACAGGCCCATGTGATCGGCCAGCGCCTGCGAGGTCTCGATATGCTCGGCCACGCTGGCCGCCTCCATGTCGCGGCGAAGCTGCGCCTCGTCCAGCCCGACCTGGCGGGCGATGCGCATGACCGAAGGTTCCTCGGCCCGGCCCCGCATCCCCATCAGCGCGGCGTGGAACTGCCAGTATCTGCCCTGCTTCAGCGACGCGAGCGAGGCGCGGGCGGCGAACCATGATCCTTCGCCGAAGACCGGGATCTCGCGATAGACGACGCGCAACTGCGGATCGGCCGAGATCAGGCGCTGGATCACCGGCACCACCTTGCGGCAATAGGGGCAGTTGTAATCGAAGAACTCGGTCAGGGTGATGTTGCCCTGGGCATTGGCAAGGACCGGCGCGGTCGGGTCGCGTTCCAGCGACTGGCGCAATTCCTCGGGCATGGGATTGGGCCGGTCGGGCTGCTGCGCGTGTGCTGCGGCAAGGGTCAGGCCGGTTGCCGTGGCGCTGGCAAGGAAGGTTCGGCGTTTCAGCATTTCGGCCTCCGGCAGGAAATTTTCCGCATTATCGCGAAAATCCGGGGAAACTGAACCGCGCAACCGGGGCAGGCGCGTCACATTGCTGTCAGCGGGTTACTGCCGGTAAACCTCGATCCGGGGCAGGTCGGTCAGGCTGACCCCGATCAGTTGCAGCGCGGGCAGCGAGACCTGGCTGCCCCCCGAGGCCGGACCGGGCAGGGGCAGCATTTCGACATTGGCGGATTTGCCGTTCGCCGGGTTCACGATCCGGCCCTTGCCCGCGGCGCTGACCAGCGGCGTCTTGATCCAGAAACCCGGCTGTGTCGGATCGCCAAGCGAGGCGACGGTGGTGCCCAGCCTTTCCTGCCGGCCCGCAGGCGCGGCGGCGGCCTCGGCCCGCTGCTGGGGCGATGTCGTGTTCAGTTCGTCCGCCGTGCGCGCCGTGGGGCGCGGAACCGGCGCGGTCAGCGTTGGCGCGACCGATGTCGCCGCCGCAACCGCTGCCTGCCCGGCCTGCGCATCCGCCGGGCGCGAGGGCAGCAATGCGGAATCGCCGCCGCAAGCCGCCAGCGCCAGCAGGGCCGCGAGTGGTGCAAGGTGGTGGATGCGGGATGCCATGCAAGCCTCGTTTTCGGTGATTTCGGGCAAGGCTAGCGGCGCCGCGCCGCGCTGTCCAGAATACCGCGAAAATGCAAGCGATAATGGGCCGACTTGTGCCCGGCCCGGCCCGGCCCTATGTTTCGCTGATGAAGATCGCGCCGCTCATCGACCCTTTCGCCAGACCGATCACCTATCTGCGGGTGTCGGTCACCGACCGCTGCGATTTTCGCTGCACCTATTGCATGGCCGAACACATGCAGTTCCTGCCCAAGGCCGAACTTCTGACGCTCGAAGAACTGGACCGGCTGTGTTCGGCCTTCGTCGGCCTTGGCGTGCGCAAGCTGCGCATCACCGGGGGCGAGCCCTTGGTGCGGCGCGGCATCATGGGATTCTTCCGTGCCATGTCGCGGCATCTGGACCAAGGCCCTGAGATGGGGCTGGACGAACTGACCCTGACCACCAACGGCAGCCAGCTTGCCCGATTCGCGCATGAGCTGGCCGATTGCGGGGTGCGGCGGATCAACGTCTCGCTGGACACGCTGGATGCCGACAAATTCGCGGCGATCACGCGATGGGGCCGCCTGCCGCAGGTGCTGGACGGGCTGCGTGCGGCAAAGGATGCCGGGCTGCGCGTCAAGATCAATACCGTCGCGCTCAAGGGCTTCAACGAGGATGAGCTGTTCACCCTTGTCGATTGGTGCGCCGATCAGGGCCACGACCTGACCTTCATCGAGGTCATGCCGATGGGCGACATCGGCGGCGAGGATCGGCTGGACCAATACTGGCCGCTGTCCGACCTGCGCGCCCGGCTGGAAAGCCGCCAGACCCTGACGCCCTTGCCCGAGCGCAGCGGCGGCCCCGCCCGCTATGCGCGGATCGAGGAAACCGGCCAGAAGATCGGCTTCATCACCCCGCTGACGCATAATTTCTGCGAAAGCTGCAACCGCGTCCGCCTGACCTGCACGGGCGAATTGTTCATGTGCCTGGGACAAGAGGACCGCGCCGATCTGCGCGCGCCCCTGCGCGCATCGGGCGATGCCGATCTGGCCGCCGCCATCCGCGAGGCGATCACGCGCAAGCCCAAGGGGCACGACTTCGACTATTCGCGCGGCATCGGCGGGCAGGTGACCCGCCACATGAGCCATACCGGCGGCTGAATCCGCAAAAGGGCGCCTGTTCCCGATGCGTTCTTATTTTTTGGTTGTGTTTTCGCAATTGCTGCCTATCTGATGCGCTTGGCGGAACTGGAAGGCGGCGATGGAACAGAAGTTCATCGAGGTGCGCGGCGCGCGCGAGCATAATCTGAAAAACGTGGATATGGACATTCCGCGCGACAAGCTGGTGGTGATTACCGGCCTGTCGGGGTCGGGCAAGTCCAGCCTTGCTTTTGACACGATCTATGCCGAAGGGCAGCGCCGCTATGTCGAAAGCCTGTCCGCCTATGCGCGGCAATTCCTGGACATGGCGGGCAAGCCGGACGTGGACCGGATCAGCGGGTTGTCCCCGGCGATTTCCATCGAGCAGAAGACGACCAGCAAGAACCCCCGCTCGACCGTCGGCACGGTGACGGAAATCTACGACTACCTGCGCTTGCTCTTCGCCCGCGCGGGCACGCCCTACAGTCCCGCGACCGGCCTGCCGATCGAGGCGCAGCAGGTCCAGGACATGGTGGACCGCGTGATGGAGATGCCCGAGGGCACCCGCGCCTATCTGCTGGCCCCCATCGTGCGCGACCGCAAGGGCGAATACCGCAAGGAATTTCTGGAACTGCGCAAGCAGGGTTTCCAGCGCGTCAAGGTTAACGGCCAGTTCCACGAGTTGGACGAGCCGCCCGTGCTGGACAAGAAATTCCGCCATGACATCGACGTGGTGGTGGACCGCATCGTCGTGCGCGAGGGCATGCAGACGCGGCTGGCCGACAGTTTCCGCACCGCGCTGGATCTGGCCGACGGCATCGCCGTGCTGGAAACCGCCAGCGATGAGCCCGAGCGCATCACCTTTTCCGAGAATTTCGCCTGTCCCGTCAGCGGCTTCACCATCCCCGAGATCGAGCCGCGCCTGTTTTCCTTCAACGCACCCTTTGGCGCCTGCCCGGTCTGCGACGGGCTTGGGGTGGAACTGTTCTTCGACGACCGGCTGGTGGTGCCGGATCAAAGCCTTTCGGTGGCGCAGGGGGCCATCGCGCCCTGGGCCAAGTCGAAATCCGCTTATCTGACCCAGACCGTCAACGCGCTGGCGAAGCATTACGGTTTCGACAAGAAGACTCCGTGGAAGAACCTGCCCGAAGCGGTGCAGGAACTGTTCCTGCGCGGCTCGGGCAGTGACGAGATCAAGTTCCGCTTCGACGATGCCGGCCGCATCTATGAGATCAGCCGCACCTTCGAGGGCGTCATCCCCAACATGGAACGGCGCCTGCGCGAAAGCGATTCGCAATGGGTCCGCGAGGAGTTCGAGCGTTACCAGAACAACCGCCCCTGTGGTGCCTGCCACGGCTATCGCCTGAAACCCGAGGCGCTGGCGGTGAAAATCTCGGGCAACCATGTCGGCGAGGTGGTCGAGCGTTCCATCCGCGAGGCGCTAGACTGGATCGAGGCCGTGCCCGCCAACCTCTCGAAACAAAAGGCCGAGA
>NZ_CAMEFG010000033.1 GCF_945915435.1 uncultured Paracoccus sp.
TCAAGGCCAAGGGCCTGACCAATACGCGCGAACATCTGGAAAGCCTGCTGGAGGCGGACAAGACCGGCTTTGCCTCGCTTCAGCAGTTCATTGCCAGCCGCAAGCAGAACGCGGCCTGATCCGGCCGTTCAGTCTCAACCCCAAGCAGAGGGAGGAAAACGATGCTGGGGAATTTCAGGTTCGACGATATGGTCGAGAAACTGTCCCGCCGGGTGGCGGGCCGCACCAGCCGCCGGGGCGCAATCGGCAGGCTGGGGGCGATCATGGCGGGGGGCGCGCTGGTGCCGCTTCTGCCGGTGGACCGCCGGGGCCGCGTCAGCCGCGCCCATGCCGCCGACGCGCCCGAGGGCGCCAACCCGCGCGACAAGTGGCAGCCGCATGACGACGACATCCAGTCCTGCGACTATTGGCGGCACTGTTCCATCGACGGCAATATCTGCGATTGTTCGGGCGGCTCGCTGACCAACTGCCCGCCGGGGACCAAGCTGGCGACGGCGTCCTGGGTGGCAAGCTGCTACAACCCGACCGACGGCGAAAGCTACCTGATCGCCTATCGCGACTGCTGCGGCGCCAACATGCCGGGCCGCTGCCCCTGCCTGAATACCGAAGGCGAACTGCCCGTCTACCGTCCCGAATTCGCCAATGACATCATCTGGTGCTTCGGGGCCGAGGACGACGCGATGACCTATCACTGCACCATCTCGCCCATCGTGGGCAAGGCAAGCTGATCCCTTGCCGGAGGCGGGTCCGCCGCCTTCGGCACCCTCAACCCCAGGAAGTGAAAATGACGTTTCTGACCAAGACGCGGACCCTTCTGGCCGCTGCCGCCATCGCCCTGACCGCTGCGGGCGGTGCGCTCGCCGCCGGGTTCGAACTGCTCGACGAGGCGCCCGAGGATGCGGTGATCGTCAATATCGACAAGATGAAATACGAAACCCCCGAGGTGACCATCAAGGCCGGCGAGGCCGTCACCTGGATCAACAACGAGGTGATGCCCCACAACGTCCACTTCCTTGCCGGGGTCGTGACCGAGGACGCCGTGCGGGGCGAGATGCTGAAG
This sequence comes from uncultured Paracoccus sp., assembly GCF_945915435.1. GTDB lineage: Bacteria > Pseudomonadota > Alphaproteobacteria > Rhodobacterales > Rhodobacteraceae > Paracoccus. The sequence continues at coordinate 1,061 of NZ_CAMEFG010000033.1, forward strand.
AAGGGCGAAAGCTGGTCGGCGCGTTTCAACGAACCGGGCACCTATGATTACCACTGCACGCCGCATCCCTTCATGCGCGGCAAGGTCGTGGTGGAATAGGCGGCGAAAGGGAAGGCGGCCATGTGGATACCCTATGACATCCGTTCCTCGCTGAAGGCCGAAAGCGGGCCTGATACCGTGCGGCTGTCGCAGGCCGACGACCGGCCGAGGGATTTCGTGGTCGGCTTCTATCTGCGCAACCCCGTCACCCAGGCGTGGGAACTGGATATCGCCGCGGGGACCGATCCCCAGACCATCGCCGCCGGGCCGGACCTGCCCGGCGCGCGCATCAGCATCTGCGGCAACGAGGCGGGCAAGCTGGGCGAGGTTCTCTATCAGCTTGCCGCCACCTCGGCCGAGGATGCGCTGGCCCGCGCCCATGCCGATTTCCAGCCGCGCCTGCTGCGCTGGCTGGCCGGGATCGGGCGCGGCATGGCCATCGGCGGCTGGCGCGTCGCCGACATGACCCACGGCGCCCGCTGGCGCTGCACGCCCTTCCGCCCAAGCGCGATGAAACTGGATTTCGCGGCGCTGCCCCCCGTGGACCCCGACCTTGCGCCTTTCGTCGAACTGCTTCAGCGCGCCCGCAACGCCTGCGATGCGGCCAGCCGGTTGCTGGCGGGTTTCGCCGTCCTGCATGCTGCCCATGCGGGTCACCCGGCGCTTGGCCGGGCCGGGACGGGCGCGTTCCGCGTCACGCAGGAGATGCTGATCCATTCGGGTGCGCTGGCATGGCCGCAGCCCTTGCAGGACCTGGACCTTGACGCGCTGCTGGCCGTCATGCGCCCCCATCACGACCGGCTGATCCAGGGCGGCGTCCTGGCCCCCGTGCTTGACGATCTGGCGGGGCAGCGGCGGCTGGCGCAGCTTGCGAACCTTGCCGACCTGATCGCGCATCGCCTGATCGGGGCCGAGGTCCATGCCCGCACCGCCGAAATGGCGATGGAGGCATGAGATGCGCCGCGCGCTTGCCATCCTGCTGCCTCTGGCCGCCATCCCCCTGATCGCGGTCGGCGCGGGCGTCTCGGAACCGCCCGAGCGGCTGAACGCGCTGGAGGAACTGGGCCGCCAGCTTTTCCACGAACCCATGCTGTCGCGCAACGGCTCGCAAAGCTGCGCGACCTGCCACGATCCCGACCACGCCTTCACCGACCCGCGCGAGACCGACCTGGGCCGCGCGGTCTCGCTTGGCGACGACGGGCAATCCCACGGTGATCGCAATACGCCGACGCTCAGCTATGCCTTCCTTAGCCCGGCCTTTCATCAGGATGGGCAGGGCCGCTACAAGGGTGGTCAGTTCTGGGACGGGCGGGCGGACGACCTGAAGGATCAGGCCGGCCAGCCGATGCTGAACCCGGTCGAGATGGGAATGCCCGACAAGGCCGCCGTGGTGGAACGCCTGCGCGGCGATCCCGATTATGCCGCGGATTTCGAGGCGGTCTTCGGCCCCGGCGCGCTGAACGACATCGACACCGCCTTCGACCATACCGCCGAGGCCTTGGCCGCCTATCAGTCCACCCCCGAATTCGCGCCCTTCGATTCGAAATACGACCGCTATCTGCGCGGCGAGGCCGAACTGACCGCGCAAGAGCAGTTCGGCCACACCGTCTTCATCACCTGGAATTGCCGCCTCTGCCACCAGTTGCGCAAGCAGGGCCTGACCGAGCGCGAGACCTTTACCAGTTTCGAATACCACAATATCGGCGTGCCGGTGAACCACGCCGTCCGCGAGGCGAACGGGATGGGCGCGGATTACGTCGATCAGGGGCTGGCGGGACGGCTCGGCATCGACGATCCCGCGCAGGCCGGGCGGGTCAAGGTGCCGACGCTGCGCAATGTGGCTGTCACCGGCCCCTATATGCGCAACGGCGTCTTTCAGGACCTGCGCACGGCGGTCGTCTTTTACAACAAATACCCAAGCCGCCGTGCGCATCACCAGATCAACCCCGAAACCGGGCAGGATTGGGGTCCGCCCGAAGTAGCCGAGAACCTGTCCCTGCACGAATTGCAATCGGGGCTGATGGTGGACGACGCCCGGGTCGATGCGCTGGTCGCCTTTCTCGAAACGCTGACCGACCGGCGCTATGAGCCGCTGCTGGAAGAGCAGCGCCGGGCGCGGGAAACGCAGGAGGACTGAACGCAACCCTCATGGGATCAAGACCGACATGGCATCCAGCAAGCGCAAGATGAACCGTCGCACCGCCATCACCGAGACTGCCCGCATGGCCGGGGCGGTCTGCCTTGGCGGGTTTTCGCTGGCCGCGCTGATCCACTCGACCGGCAAGGCCGACGCCCGCGCCATGCGCCCGCCCGGCGCGCAGCCCGAGGCCGACTTCCTGTCCGCCTGCGTGCGTTGCGGGCTATGCGTCCAAGCCTGTCCCTACGACACGCTGTCGCTGGCCGAATGGGGGTCCGAGCCTGCCGTCGGCACCCCCTTCTTCACCCCGCGCGAGGTGCCCTGCTACATGTGCCGCGACGTGCCTTGCGCACGCGCCTGCCCGACCGGGGCGCTGGACAGCGATATCGCCATCCGCGACGCGGACATGGGCGTCGCGGTGCTGGTCGGGCACGAGGATTGCCTGAACTACAAGGGCATGAATTGCAGCATCTGCGTCCGCGTCTGCCCGATCCGGGGCGATGCGATCACGCTCGAGCCGGGCGAATACAACGGCCGCCGCATCATGATCCCGACCGTGCATTCGCGCCATTGCACCGGCTGCGGCACCTGCGAAAAGCACTGCGTGACCGGCCATGCCTCGATCCGCGTGCTGCCGCGCGACCTGGGCCTGGGCGGCAGCGGGCGCAACCGCGCGGGGCGGCGGGCATGATCCTGCGCTGGTGGATATCGGACAGCCGCAAGCTGGGGGTCCAGGCGCATGGCGTGTTGCGCGCGCATAAATGGTGGTTCCTGCGGCGCATGACCCAGATCGGGTTGCTGGGCCTGTTCATGCTGGGTCCGATGGCCGGGATCTGGATCGCGCGGGGCAATTTCGCCTCCAGCGAGGTGATGGGGGTTCCTCTCTCGGACCCTTACATCCTGCTGCAAGGCGTCGTCGGCGGGGCGGTTCCGGCGCTGAGCGTGGTGATCGGGGCGGGGCTGATCCTGCTGGCTTATCTGGTCGTCGGCGGGCGCGCCTATTGCGGCTGGGTCTGCCCGGTCAACATCGTCACCGACGCGGCCTTCTGGCTGCGCGAAAAGACCGGCCTGACCCGCGACCGCAAGCTGGACCGGCGCACGCGGCTGGTGGTCCTTGGCGCGACGCTGCTGGCCTCGGCCCTGACCGGCACCATTGCATGGGAATTCGTGAACCCCGTCAGCCTGACCCAACGCGCCTTCATCAGCGGCATCGGTTTCGGCTGGGTGATCGTCCTTGCCGTGTTCCTGCTGGACCTGTTCGTCTCGCGCCGGGCGTGGTGCAGCCACCTGTGCCCGGTGGGGGCGTTCTACGGGATGATCGGGCGGGGATCGCTGGTCCGTGTCGCGGCGGTCAGGCGCGACGCCTGCACCGATTGCGGCGCCTGTTTCAACATCTGCCCCGAGCCGCATGTCATCGTCCCGGCCCTGAAAGGCAAGGCCAGCCCGGCGATCCTGTCGGGCGATTGCCAGAATTGCGGCGGCTGCATCGACGCCTGCCCGGTCGATGTCTTTCGCATGTCCACCCGCTTCGCCGCGCCCAAGACGCCCGAGGCAAATTCCTGAAAACACGTGAAAACCCTTGGAGGTGGGTACCGGAATCGAACCGGTCTTCACGGATTTGCAATCCGGTGCGTAACCTCTCCGCCAACCCACCGTTGTCCAAGGCTTTGCAGCATGTAGCGATTTCGGTCGCGGCGCGCAAGAGCGGGTTGCGCAATTCGGGCAGGCCCGTCGGCCGGGCTTTCAATCGGGGGCCGAGCGGGCGCGCAGGGCCTCGGCCACGTGGTCGGCGTCGTCCAGCGCCTGCAAGGACAGCGGCAGCAGGATGCGCCAGCCGGGGCGCGAGCGGGCGCGGGCACGCCATGCCTGCGACAGTTGCCCGGCCTTGCCGATCAGCACCGGGGTAAAGCGGACGACCAGCGGCACGCCAAGCTCCAGCATTTGCGTGGACAGGCCCATCCGGCGAAGTGGCGCGGTCAGCCGGTGCAGCATCCCGACCAGGTCGTCCAGCCGGGTCGTCATCGTGACCAGGTTGGCCAGCGCAACCAGGGTCAGCATGCGCAGGTTGACCTCGATCCCCGTCAGGGTGCTGCCGGTCAGGACATGCCAGGCCATCACCAGCACCAGGAAGGGCACCAGCACCCGCAGCGCGGACAGCCCCGCGCGCAGGAACGCGCGCCCCGGCAGCGCGTAAAGGGCCGCCACCACGGCCAGTGCCGCCGCGTGAAACCAGATGCCCTGCACCATGAACAGCCCGGTCGAGGCGATGCACAGCCCCGCCAGCTTGGCCCCCACGGGCCAGCCATGCGCGCGCGTCCTAACCGGCGAGGTCAGCGAGATCATCCAGCTCTCCCAACCTGTTCATCTCGGCGGTGAAGCGCGGCAGCACCTCGGACGCCGGGCCTTGGGCGGCGATGCGGCCCCGGTCCAGCCAGAACAGCCTGTCGTAGCCCTCCAGATCCGCCGGATCGTGCGAGATATGGACGACCGCCACGCCCGCCCGGTCAAGCTGGCGCTGCAACTGGCGGCGGGTGGGGATGTCCAGCCCGGCGAAGGGTTCGTCCAGGATCAGCAGGCGCGGGCGCATGGCCAGCACCGCCATCATGCAGACCAGGTGCTTTTGCCCCTGCGACAGCGCACTGACGGGGGCGTCGTGCCAATGCGCGCGGTCGAAGCGGGCAAGGATCCGGCGCACCTCGTCCCCGGCCTGGTCGCGCGACTGGCCCAACTGGCGCAGCCCGAAGGCGAGTTCCTCGCAAACCGTGGGGAAGATGATCTGATGTTCGGGGTTCTGGAACAGGATGCCCAGGGTGCGCAGGGCGGCCTTGCGGTCGCGGGCGGGGTCGATGCCGTCGATGCCGAGCCGGCCCCGGTCGGGCCGCAGAAGGCCCGCCATCAGCCGCGCAAGCGTGCTCTTGCCCGATCCGTTGCGCCCAACGACCCCGATTCGCGACGAATGCGCCTGTATCGAGACGTCGCAAAGCACCTCGCGCCCGTTCGCCTGCCATGTAACGGCGTCGAGATGGATGGATACCGGGGGGGCGGTCCCGTTCATGGGTCTCTCCGTCGGATGGGGCGCTGCGGTGCCATATAGGCCGGGCAGGGGTGCGGGCGAAAGAGGGGGCGGGCTTTACAGGCTGGCCGGGCTGCCTCTAACCTGCATCCGGCCCTTATCCAGATGAGACGATGCATGACCTCTGACATCCAGATCGCCCGCGCGGCGAAGAAGCGCCCGATCAACGACATTGCCGCAGGGCTGGGGCTGAGCCCGCAGGACATCCTGCCCTATGGCCACGACAAGGCCAAGATCACGCACCAGACCCTTGCGGGCCTGCGTGACCGCGCGCCGGGGCGGCTGGTGCTGGTGACCTCGATCAACCCCACCCCGGCGGGCGAGGGCAAGACGACCACCACCGTCGGCCTTGGCGATGCGCTGAACCGGATCGGCAAGCGCGCCGTGATCTGCCTGCGCGAGGCCAGCCTTGGCCCGAATTTCGGCATGAAGGGCGGCGCAGCGGGCGGCGGCCATGCGCAGGTCGTCCCGATGGAGGACATGAACCTGCATTTCACCGGCGATTTCCACGCCATCACCAGCGCCCACAACCTGCTGTCGGCGCTGATCGACAATCATATCCACTGGGGCAACGCGCTTGGCTTCGACCTGCGCCGGGTGACGTGGCGGCGGGTGATGGACATGAACGACCGGGCGCTGCGCGATACCGTCGTGGCGCTTGGCGGTCCCTCGAACGGCTACCCGCGCGAAACCGGCTTCGACATCACCGTGGCGTCCGAGGTGATGGCGATCCTGTGCCTTGCCGACGATCTGGAGGATTTGCAGGCGCGGCTGGGGCGCATCATCGTGGGCTACAGCCGCGAGCTGCGCCCGATCACCGCCGCCGACCTGGGGGCGGACGGCGCGATGACGGTGCTGCTGCGCGACGCGATGCAGCCCAACCTGGTCCAGACGCTGGAAAACAACCCCGCGCTGGTCCACGGCGGGCCGTTCGCCAATATCGCGCATGGATGCAACAGCGTCACCGCGACCCGCGCCGGGCTGGCGCTTGGCGATTACGTCGTGACCGAGGCGGGTTTCGGCGCCGACCTGGGGGCCGAGAAGTTCCTGGACATCAAGTGCCGCAAGGCCGGTCTTTCGCCCGATGCCGTGGTCGTCGTCGCGACCATCCGCGCGCTGAAGATGAATGGCGGCATGGCCCGCGCCGACCTGGGGGCCGAGAATGTCGAGGCCCTGCGCGTGGGCAGCGTCAACCTGGCGCGCCATGTCGAGAACATCCGCCGCTTCGGCCTGCCCGTGGTGGTGGCGATCAACCGTTTCGACAGCGATTCGCCCGCCGAGATCCAGGCGCTGGACCAGCTTTGCGGCCAGATGGGCGTCAGCGCGGTGCTTTGCACCCATTGGGCCGATGGCGGTGCGGGGGCCGAGGAACTGGCCCATGCCGTCGTCGGCCTTGTCGAAGGGGGGCAGGCCGATTTCCGCACGCTCTACCCCGACGGGATGGGGCTTTGGGACAAGATCCAGACGATTTCGCGCCAGATCTACGGCGCCGACCGGGCCGAGGCGCCCGCGAATGTGCTGAAGCAACTGCAAGAATGGGAACATGCGGGTTTCGGCGGCCTGCCGGTCTGCATGGCCAAGACGCAATACAGCTTTTCGGCCGATCCGACGCGGCTTGGCGCGCCCTCGGGCCATGTCGTGCCGGTGCGCGAGGTGCGGCTGTCGGCCGGGGCGGGCTTCGTCGTGGCGATCTGCGGCGATATCATGACCATGCCCGGCCTGCCGCGCCGTCCGGGGGCCGAGAACATCCACCTGGACGCCGAGGGCCGGATCGAGGGGCTGTTCTAGTTTTCGGATTTGACCGCAAGCGACGGAGTGCGGGACGCCTGCGCCCCGTGTCATTGCGGGACATGACCCGCAAAAGACAGGAGCTTGCTGGATGGACGACCTGACCCCGGCCGAACTGGACCCGCGCTGGCAACAGGTCCGCGACCGCGACCCGGACGCGGATGGGCGCTTCTTCTACGCCGTGACGACAACCGGCGTCTATTGCCGTCCGACCTGTCCCGCGCGCAGGCCCCGGCCTGCCAACCTGCGCTTTTTCGACAGCGCCGATCAGGCCGAGGCGGCGGGCTTTCGCCCCTGCCTGCGTTGCAATCCGCGCGGGCAGGGGGTGGCGCAGGCCAATGCCGACCGCGTGGCCGCCGCCTGCCGCATGATCGACCAGGCCGTCGCGCAGGGCGAACGGCCCCCCGGTTTAGGGGCGCTGGCCCATGCCGCTGGCCAAAGCCCCTGGCATTTCCACCGTCAGTTCCGCGCCGTCACCGGGCTGACCCCGCGCGCCTATGCGCAGGCCCGCCGCGCGCAGCGGATGCGCGCGGGACTGGCGCAGGGGCAGGGGGTGACGCAGGCGGTCTATGAGGCGGGCTACGGCTCGGGCAGCAGGTTTTACGAAAACGCGGACAAGGTGCTGGGAATGACGGCGACAAGCTACAGGGACAAGGGGCATGGTGCGACGATCCGCTTTGCCATCGGGCGCGGTGCCTTGGGCGAGGTGCTGGTGGCCCAAAGCGACCGCGGCATCTGCGCGATCACGATGGGCGACGATCCGCAGGCGCTGCTGGACGACTTGCAGGACCGCTTCCCCAAGGCGCGCCTGATCGGCGGCGATGCGGATTTCGAAAGGGTCGTGGCCCGCGTCCTGGCCTTTGTCGAGGCGCCGGGCGCGGGGCTGGACCTGCCGCTGGACATTCGCGGGACCGCGTTCCAGCAAATGGTCTGGCAGGCATTGCAGCAGATCCCGCCTGGCCAGACGGCCAGCTATGCCCAGATCGCCGAACGCATCGGCCAGCCCCGCGCTGTGCGGGCGGTTGCCGGGGCATGCGCGGCCAACCCGCTTGCCGTGGTCATCCCCTGCCACCGGGTTTTGCGCAGCGACGGCGGGTTGTCGGGCTATCGCTGGGGGATCGAGCGCAAGCGCGACCTGCTGGCGCGCGAGCGATAGGGCAGGCAGGGAAAACGGCCGCGGTGGATTGCGGCCGTTTTCCCCTCCGGCAGTGCGTGCGATCAGAAGATGCCGGTCAGGTAAAGCAGGATGATGACGACGATGGGCACACCCAACAGGTAAGCGACGATGCCTTTCACGATATTTCCTCCTGAATTTGAAAGGGAAACGCCGCCTGACCGCGCCGGGTTCCGTGCTGCGGGCGGATGATCGCGCGGGCGGCCCCCGCATGGGTCGGGCGGGCGGCCCTGATCCCGCGCGGCACCGCCCTTGCAGTTTCTTCCTTGTAGTTTCGCCCTGTCACCCCTAGAAGGCGCCGGTGAAAAAGAAGCTACTGGAGGCATGGAATGCCGCTTCTGGTGATGAAATTCGGCGGCACCTCGGTCGCCGATCTGGATCGGATCCGCAAGGTCGCCGAAAAGGTGCAGGCCGAAGTCGATCGCGGCTATGACGTGATCGTCGTCGTCAGCGCCATGTCGGGCAAGACGAACGAACTGGTGGGCTGGGTCGAGGCGACTTCGCCCCTGTTCGACGCGCGCGAATACGACGCGGTGGTGTCCAGCGGGGAAAACGTGACCGCGGGCCTTCTAGCGCTGACCTTGCAGGAACGCGGCGTTCCCGCGCGAAGCTGGCAGGGCTGGCAGGTGCCGATCCGCACGACCTCGCAGCATTCGGCGGCGCGCTTCGTGGATATTCCGCGCGACAACATCGACGCGAAATTCGCCGAAGGGATGAAGGTCGCCGTCATCGCGGGGTTCCAGGGGCTAAGCCCGGAAAGCCGGATCACGACGCTGGGCCGGGGCGGGTCGGACACGACCGCCGTGGCGCTGGCCGCCGCCTTTGGCGCGGAACGCTGCGACATCTATACCGACGTGGACGGGATCTATACCACCGACCCGCGCATCACCTCGAAGGCGCGCAAGCTGGACCGCATCGCATTCGAGGAAATGCTGGAACTTTCCAGCCTTGGCGCGAAGGTGCTGCAAACCCGCTCGGTCGAACTGGCGATGCGCTACAAGGTGCGCCTGCGGGTCTTGTCCTCGTTCGAGGAAACCGACGAAAATTCCGGCACGCTGGTCTGCGATGAGGATGAAATCATGGAATCGAAAGTCGTCAACGGCATCGCCTATTCGCGCGAGGAAGCCAAGCTGACCCTGGTCACGGTCGAGGACAAGCCCGGCATTTCCGCCGCCATCTTCGCACCGCTGGCCGATGCGGGGGTGAACGTGGATATGATCGTCCAGAACATTTCCGAAAAGGACTATGGCGACCGGCCCGGATCGGTCACCGACATGACCTTTTCCTGCCCCGTCAACCAGGTCGCCCGCGCCCGCAAGGCGATGGAAGAGGCCCGCGAGGCAGGCACGATCCAGTATGACGAGCTGATCGTCGATACCGAGGTCGCCAAGGTTTCCGTCGTCGGCATCGGCATGCGCAGCCATGCGGGCGTCGCCGCGCGCGCCTTCAAGTCGCTGGCTGATGAAAATATCAACATCAAGGTGATCGCCACCAGCGAGATCAAGATTTCCGTCCTGATCGACCGCAAGTATATGGAACTTGCGGTTCAGGCGCTGCATGATGCCTTTGAGTTGGAACAGGCCTGATCCCCACCGGGGCGCGGGCCTTCAGGCCGGGGACATATGGCGGAAAGCAGGGAAAGCAATTCGCGCAAGCTGCTCAGGCGGCTGCGCGAGACCTTGGCGGCTCCTGGCGGCGGGCAGGACCGGCTGGATGACATAACCCATCACATCGCGGATTCGCTGGGGACGGACGTCTGCTCGATCTATCTGTTCCGCGATGCCCAGACGCTGGAACTTTGCGCAACCGAAGGGCTGCGTGCCGAATCGGTTCACAAGATCCGCCTGCGGCTGGGCGAGGGGCTGGTGGGCCGCGTCGCCCGCATGGGCCAGCCGATCAACACCGCGAACGCCCCCGCCGAACCCGGCTTCCGCTTCATGCCCGAATCCGGCGAAGAGGTCTTTCCCAGCTTCCTCGGCGTGCCGATCCAGCGCGTGGGCGAAAAGCTTGGCGTGCTGGTCGTCCAGTCGCGCGAGGCCCGCGCCTTCAGCGACGACGATATCTATGGGCTGGAGGTCGTCGCGATGGTCATCGCCGAAATGGCCGAGCTTGGCGCCTTCGGGGATAATCAGGCCGATCACCAGCCCCACCGGCATACCTATTCCGTCCACGGCGTGTCCGCGCAGGAAGGCGCCGCCGAAGGCCGCGTCTGGCTGCACGAGGCGCGGGTGGTCATCACCAACCCCTTCGGCGACGATCCCGCCCGCGAACATGCCCGCCTGAATGAGGCGGTGGCGATGCTGCGCAGTTCGCTGGACGAGATGCTGGCCAATCACAGCGCCAGCGGCGTCGAATATGACGAGGTGATGCAGACCTACCGCATGTTCGCCCATTCGCGCAGTTGGCTGCGCCGGATGGAAGAGGATATCGAACTTGGCCTGTCGGCCGAGGCGGCGGTGGAAAAGGAACAGTCGCTGGCGCGTTCGCGGCTGGAACGGGCCTCGGACCCCTATCTGCGCGACCGGCTGCACGATCTGGACGACCTGTCCAACCGGCTGCTGCGCATCCTGACCGGGCAGGGCCGCGACACCGGGGCGGCGATGCCGGAAAACCCGATCCTTGTCGCGCGCAATATCGGCCCGGCGGAATTGCTGGACTATGGCCGCAAGCTGAAGGGCGTGGTGCTGCAAGAGGGCTCGGTCGGCAGCCATGCGGCCATCGTCGCGCGCGCGCTGGCCATTCCGCTGGTGGTCCAGGCCGAGCGGATCGAGACCGAGGCGCTCAACGGCGACACCATCCTTGTCGATGGCGACCTGGGCACCGTCCACCTGCGCCCCGAGGAAAGCGTCGCCGCCGCCTTTCGCGACAAGATCGCCATGCAGGCCGAGGCGCAGCAGCGTTACGCGGGCCTGCGCGACCTGCCCGCGCAGGCGACCTGCGGCACCATCATCGAGCTTTTCATGAACGCCGGGCTGATGGCCGACCTGCCCAGCCTGGAAAGCTCGGGCGCCGAGGGCGTCGGGTTGTTCCGGACCGAGTTGCAGTTCCTGACCCGCACCCAGGTTCCCCGCCGCGCCGACCTGGCCGCGCTTTATTCGCATGTGCTGGATAATGCGCATGGCAAGCCGGTGATCTTCCGCACGCTGGACATCGGCTCGGACAAGGTGCTGCCCTACATGAAGCAGCATGACGAACCCAACCCCGCGATGGGCTGGCGCGCGATCCGGCTGGGGCTGGACAAGCGCGGCGTGCTGCGGATGCAGTTGCAGGCGCTGATCCGCGCCAGCGTGGGCCGCCCGCTTCGCGTCATGTTCCCCTTCGTCGCCGAAATGGCCGAGTTCGAGGCCGCGCAGCGCCTGCTGATGGAGGCCGTCAGCCGCGAGCAGCGCCTTGGCCACGCGCTGCCGACGGATGTGCGGGTCGGCGCGATGATCGAGACGCCCTCGATGGCCTTCGCGCCGCAACGGTTCTTCGAGATGTGCGATTTCGTTTCGGTCGGGGGCAACGATCTCAAGCAGTTCTTCTTTGCCGCGGACCGCGAAAACGAACGTGTGCGGCGGCGCTACGATACGCTGAGCGCATCCTACCTGACGCTGCTGGAACAGATCGCCCGCCGCTGCGACCAGTCGGGGGTGCCGGTGTCCTTCTGCGGCGAGGATGCCGGGCGTCCGATCGAGGCGGTCACCTTCGCCGCCCTGGGCTTTCGGCGGCTGTCGATGCGCCCGGCCTCGATCGGGCCGGTCAAGCACCTGATCCGGCGCGTCGACCTGAGGGGGCTGCGCGAGGTCATCGACGAGGCCCGCGCCGAGGGCCAGGCCAACCTGCGCCGCACCATCACGGACTGGATCGCGCGGCAATAGCGGGGAACGTGCGGCGCCGCGCGGGCGTTGACCGGCGGATGCTTGTGCGAAAGGTGGGCCATGAGCCTTGATCGGACCTCGCTGCGGATCGCGGACAGGAAGCTGGTATTGATCCTGAACCACAAGGCGGGAAAGCGGCAGGGCGATGCGGTCCTGCGGATGCTGCAATCTCGCCTTTCCCGCGCTGCGGGCGGTTTCGAGCTGATTCGCGTCTCGCGGGGCGCCGAGATCGTTCCCGCCGCCCGCCGCGCCCTGCGGCAGGGGGCCGATATCGTGGCCGTGCTTGGCGGCGACGGCACGCAATCCGCCGTGGCGGGCGTGCTGGCGGGCACCCCCGCGATCATGGGCGTGCTGCCCGGCGGGACCTTCAACTATTTCGCGCGGGGCCTTGGCGTCGGCGATACCGTCGAACAGGCGCTGGAGACCCTGCTGACCGGCCAGCCGCGCCGGGTGGCGGTCGGCGAGGTGAACGGGCGGGTCTTTCTGAACAATGTCAGCTTCGGCGTCTATCCCCGGATCCTCAAGCGCCGCGAATCGCTTTATGCGCGCTGGGGGCGCAGCCGGATCGTCGCATATTGGTCTTTGCTGAGCGCGCTTTGGGACCTGCGCCGTCCCCTGCGCATCCGCTTGCAGGCAGATGAACGGCAGCAGCTTCATGACACGGCGCTGGCCTTTGTCGGCATGAACGCCTTCCAGCTTGACTCCCTGAACCTCGACGGGGCCGAGCAGGTGCGGCAAGGCCATTTCGCGATCTTCGTCGCCCGCGCCCGCAAGCGGTCCGAACTGATCGGGCCGGTGCTGCGGCTTGCCTCGGGGACCGGCCTGCGCGAATCGGATTTCGAACTGATCACCGCCGACAGCGTTCGGATCGAGACGCACCCCAACCGCCGCCTCGTCGCCTTTGACGGGGAAAAGGCGCGGATGTCGGGACCCTTCCATCTGCGGGTCCGCCCCGAGGCCCTGACCGTCATCGCCCCCGCCGGACCCGATCCGGGATGAGGGCGGGCGCGACGAGGCTGGTCCACCTGTCCGACCTGCATTTCGGGCTTGAGCGGGCCGATCTGGTTCAGCCGCTGTTCGAGGCGGTCGAGGCTGCCGGCCCCGACCTGGTCGTCGTCTCGGGCGATCTGGTCCAGCGCGCGCGCAAGGCGCAGTTCATCGCCGCGCGCCGCTTTCTGGACCGGCTGACGGCCCCCTGGGTGGCGGTGCCGGGCAATCACGACATCCCGCTTTTCAACCTGGCGGGGCGGTTGTTGTGGCCCTTCGCGGGGTATCGGCGCCATATCTGCGCCGACCTGTCACCCGGGCGGCGCCTGCGCGACCTGCGCATCTTCGGGATCAACAGCGCATGGCCCCTGTCGTGGCGCGGCGGCATTGCACGGCGCGCCGATATCGACAGGCTTTGCCGCGAACTGACGGAAGGGGCGAAGGACGTCACCAATATCCTGCTGTTCCATCATCCCATGCAAGAGCCGCCGGGATTCGAGCGCGGCGAAACCATCGGCGCCGAGGCCGCGCTGCCCCGGCTGGCCGCCGCCGGGCTGCATGTCATCCTGTCGGGGCACCTGCACCGCTTCGATCCGGGCCTGTTCGTGACGCGCGACCGCACCCGCCCGATCCTGCAAGTCCAGGGCGCCACCGCCCTTTGCGGACGGGCGGGCGAAACCGCGCATGGCTTTGCCATCCTGGATTTCGACGGCCCGCACCTGGTGGTCACGCCATGCCCCGCCCTGGACGGCCCCGTGCGTTTCGGGCCAGCGCCGCCCTTTCGCTATTCCCGCGCGGAAGGGGAATGGCGGTTGCTGTAGCCATCCGTCCCGGCATCCTCCGCCAGCGGGTCGGGGGGCAGTTCCTCGTGGCTTTCAAAGGCGATCTGGCGTTGCCATTCCCGCCAGATCGAGATCAGCAGCGCCATCAGCACCGGGCCGATGAACAGGCCGACGATGCCCATCGTCTTGACGCCTCCGATCAGGCCGAAGAAGGTGGGCAGGAAGGGCAGCTTGACCGGGCCGCCGACCAGCATCGGGCGGATGGTCTTGTCCACGATGAACAGCTCGATCGTGCCCCAGATGAACAGCCCCGCCCCCGCGACGGGCGAGCCGCTGGCCACCAGGTAGGCCGAGATCAGCGTGAAGGACAGCGGCGCCCCCCCGGGAATCAGCGCCATGAAGCCGGTGATGACCCCGAAGGCCACGGGCGAGGGCACGCCCGCGATCCAATAGGCGGTGCCCAGGATCACGCCCTCGGCAATGGCGATCAGCGTCATGCCCGTCACGGTCGAACTGACGGTGGCCGGGATCACGCGCGACAGCCTTTGCCAGCGTTCGGGCAGGATGCGGCGCCCCACGCGGTCGATCTGGGCCACGATCTTTTCCCCGTCGCGGTAAAAGACGAACAGCGTTACAAGGGTAAAGATCAGCGTCAGCGCGATGTTCAGCGTCAGCACGCCCGCGGTGATGATGCCGCGATACAGCACCATGATGTTCGAGCCGCTGACGATATGGACGATCTCGCTGATTGCGCCGGGGCGGCCGATGTATTGAGACCATTGTTCGTCCAGCCATTCGCCGATCTGGGGCAGTTCGGCCATCCATTGCGGTGTGTCCGCGCCGACCGAGTTGACATGCAGCGCCCATGAGAACCAGCCCCGCAGTTCTCCTATCGTGTAAAGCAGCGCCAGCGTGACGGGCACGACGATGACCACGACGATCGACAGCACCATCAGCGTGGCCGCCGCCGTCCTGCCGGCGCCCCAAGTGTAGCTGATGCGGTTGCGGACCGGCCAGCTTGCCAGCGCGATGACCGCCGCCGCCAGCACCGGAACGATGAAGCCGTGGAAGAAATAGATCGAGGCGATCAGCACGCTGACAAGCAGCCATCGCGCCGCCGATATGTCGGTGATCAGCGGCCTGCGGATCTTGCCGCCGCCGTGAAGCGCCCCGGTCGTTTCCCCTGAGGGTTTCATTCCGCCTGTCTCAGCCATGAATCGCGCCTGCCCGTTCTTTCTTCGCATCGGTCCGCGGCAAGGGCCGTCGTCGTGCCGATGTCCTTGGCCAGTTTTCCCCCTCTGGCGCGGGAACCGCAAGCGAATCCTCATGCAAACTCGCGCAAGGATGTAACGGCCGGATGGCGGGACCGGCGCGGGCGCGCGCGAAACCGGGCATTGCCGGCAAGCCGTCCCCGTGGCATGTGTCCGCCTGTGGGATGTCCCGGCGGTGGGGGAAGCGATGTCCAGGCATTATCTGCTGTTGGTTCTGGCAATCGTCTGCGAGGTGATCGCCACGACGGCGCTGGCCAGATCGGCCAGCTTCACCAGGCTCGTGCCCAGCCTTGTCGCGATCCTGGGCTATGCCTTTGCCTTCTGGCTGCTGTCGTTTCCCGTGCGGGTCATGCCGACCGGCGTGGTCTATGCGATCTGGTCGGGCATGGGGATCGTCTTCATCACCGCGGTCGCCTGGGTCCGGTATCGCGAGGCGCTGGACCTGCCCGCCATGCTGGGCCTGGGCTTCATCCTGACCGGGGTGGTCATCATCAACGTCTTCTCGAAAACCGTCGGACACTGAAACGCCGGAGGGCACTCCCGGCAGGCACGAATCTGCTTCGTTGATGTCTGGATATTCAATGGCGGACCCGGAGCAAGTGATAAAAGGAAGCAAGATCAAATGCTTGCCGCGTCAAACTGCCCGGATTCGTTCCGCTGTTTTCCAAGGGATTTTCTGGCGTTTGTCTAACCCCTTGCGGGGCCTCAACAGAGGACTCGCACATGGATATGCGACACGACGATTTCGACGACCTGCTTGGCGGAACCCCTGAAAAGGAAAGAGCCGTTGCGGCTGGACCCCGCAACGGCTCTGAAATCACACAGGATAAGATCCTTAGCCAAGAAAATACCGCAATCGCGCCTGACACGCAAGCGTCGGATGATCACGACGACCTGATGGGGGGAAGCCCTGAAGTATCGGCGATTGATCTGCCGCTTTCCGTGACCTTGTTCCCGGATCACCACGCCAAGCGGAAGGTCGGCAAGCGGCTGTCCCTTCGCGATCTGGCGGGGGTCGTGAGCAGCAAGACAGCGCCCGAAAAGGGCAAGCTGCCCATGGTGAAGCTGGCGACATTCGGCGACGTGAGAACAGAAGCGGAAAGCTATCGCCATGACGGGAACATGCGACAGATCACGGGAATCGAGGCTGATTATGACGGCGAATCGCTGAGCGTGGGCGAGGGCGCGGAGAGGCTGAAAGAGGCCGGGATTGCCGCCCTACTATATAGTAGCGCATCGCATACGCCCGAGCGGCCCCGCTGGCGCGTCATGTGCCCCCTGTCGTCGGCGGTGAATCCATATGAGCGCAAGGCGCTTGTCGCCGCGCTGAACGGGGCGCTTGGCGGCATTCTTGCACCCGAATCTTTCACTGCCAGCCAAGCCTATTATTATGGCCAGGTGCGGGGGAAGCATCCCGTCGAAACCGCGCTAGTGGACGGCAAGCCGCTCGATCGGGTGCGCGGGCTGACACCCGTGTATTCAGCCGCGAAGGGCGCCAGCAATGGCAGCACGTCAGGTCAGGGACTTGGCAAAGGTCGCACGGGCAAGCCTCTTGAGGTGATCGCGTCCGCGCTCATGGCGATCCCGAACGATGGTTCCGCCGACTATAAAGGTACCCTGGAACGCTACGGCCTCGCCATGCATGAGGAAGGGCAAGGGGCGCCGGAATACTTTGAAGCCTTCTGCCGATGGGCGGAACAGCATCCCAGGTTCGACTGGAACAAGGAAAGTGGCCGGTTCGAGGAAGGCCGGGGACTGAGGATGTGCAAGTCGGTCTGGCCCCGGCACAAAGGCAAGGGAACGCCTGACGCAATCGCGGGCTGGTCCATCATCAAGGATGCGATCGCGCACGGCTGGGAATTGCCCCCGGCAAGCGACGACGATCTGGGATTCGAGGACCAGGACGGCGACGACTTCGACGACCTGCTGGGCAGCGGGGCGCCGGAGCAAGCCAAGCCCTCAAGCCGACTCACGTTCCTGTCCCCTGCGGAATGCGTCAGCGCCCCGGCTCGCAGCTATCTCATCAAGGGCCTGATCGCAGAGCGGGACGTTGCTTGCGTGTTCGGCGCCCCCGGCGCTGGCAAGTCGCTGTTGGCCCCGTTCCTTGGCTATGCTGTCGCCCAAGGCCGGGAAGCCTTCGGGATGCGGACGAAGCCGGGCAACGTGTTCTATGTCGCGGCTGAGGATGAGCATGGGATGCGGGGGCGTGTCAGGGCATTGCAGCAAGCCCATGGCGATGCGGACCAGTTCTATCTTGTCGGTGGTGTGTCGAACCTGTTGGCTGCGGACTCGCCGGACCTGAAGGAACTTGCGCGCGCGGTGAAGGCGCAGCGTCCCAAGCTGATCGTCATTGATACTCTCGCAATGGCCTTCCCCGGCCTGGAAGAGAATAGCGCCGATGCGATGGGGCGGGTTGTCGCTGTGGCCCGTGCCCTGACGAACTGGGGCGCGGCGGTGGTGTTGATCCATCACGACACGAAATCCGAAGGTGGGACACCGCGCGGGCATTCCGTTCTGAACGGGGCTCTGGACGTGGCGATTCACGTCAAGCGTGACGACTCGGCCGTCATCAGGGGCAGGCTGACCAAGAACCGCAACGGCACCTGTGATCGCGACATTGCATTCCGCATCGTCATTGAAGACGGCGGCGTTGATGAGGATGGCGACCAGATCACCTTGCCGCGTTGCGAGGAACTGAACGCAGCGCAAGCGCCTGCACCTGTAAAGCTGACGAAAGCCGAACGTGCCGTCATGGACGTGATCCACATTGCGGGCGGCGAAATTCCTGAATCCGAACTGCGGAAGCTGTGCATCGAAGGTCACAGGGTTTCCACATCAGACAACCAAGAGGCAAAACGGAAGGCGGTTTATCGGGCTCTTGGTGGCCTGGAAGAGAAACGACGAATTGTCATCGAAGGCGGGCACATCAGCGCGGCAGTCCTATCCCGTTCGATCGAAGGTGAGTTCGAGGAATGCGACGATGATCTGGGTTAAACCGTGGGACATTTGGGACATGTCCCGGACAAATCCGAAAATGTCCCAAGCGCAAATGGTCGGGGGATCGTGGGACATTTGGGACACACTCCTTAGGAGTGTCCCATTGTCCCGTCCCGCCATGACGGAAAATCGTCTCAGATCTAAAATGGCTCAGGATCTAAAATGGATCTCTCGCAATTTTTGGGCCGCGTTCGCTCAGGATCGAAAATGGATCTCTCGCAATCTTTTGGGTCCTTCCCCCACCGCCCGGCTTGCGGGGGGCGCAGAGCCCCGGCCCGTCAGGCTTCACAGAATTTTTGAGACAAGGATTTCTGGGAAATGGATCTGAGCGCATTTGACGATCTGAACGAATTTGATGACCTGCTCGGCGGTGGCGGCGATTCCGCTGTTCGGGCCGCCCTCGCCCCAGACGACCCCCTACCGCCAGCCAGTGGGCAGCACAGCCAGCCGCAGACCATCCACGAAAGCGACCTGGCCGCGCTTCTGGGCATCACCCGGCAGGCTGTGGGCGAGAAGGTCCGTTCCGGCATCCTGAAGCGAACAGGTCGCGCGCTTTACATCTACCCCGAGGCGGTGCGGGACTATTGCGCGCATCTGCGGGAACACGCGGGCCGAGCGGGGCGCCCTTCGGCAACAGGCGACAGCCTCGAACTGAAGGCCGAGAAGTTGCGCCTCACGAAAGCGCAGGCAGATGCTCAGGAAACAAAAGTCGCAAAGGAACGCGGCGAACTGGTGCCTGTCGCTGACACGCTCAGGGAATGGCAGGCCGTCTTGCGGGACATTCGCGCCGCCATGCTGGCCGTGCCCAGCCAATTCGCCAGCACGCAACCGCACCTGACGGTGCATGACATTGAAGCCCTCACTCTGGAAAACAAACGCGCCTTGGAGGGGCTTGCAGATGGGAACGCTTGAGAAACTGCGCCAAGATGCGCTGGAGTCGTTGCGCCCGCCGCCCTCGATCCCGCTTTCGGAATGGATCGAGGATAACGTGCATCTGCCGCAGACCGCTTCCGCCACACCTGGCAAGATGCGCCTTTGGAAATTTCAGGAAGGGATTGCCGACGCTTTCACAGACCCCGGCATAAACGAAATCATCGTCAGAAAATCGGCCCGCGTGGGTTTCTCGCAACTGCTCACGGGCTTCATCGCTTACACGGTCGCGACAAACCCGTGCCCGATCCTCGCGACCCAGCCGACGCAGGACGACAGCCGGGCTTTCAGCGTTGATATCGAAGCCATGTTTGAGGCCAGCCCCGCTTTGCGGGGGATGATCAGCGACGGCGCCGACGACAGCGGCAGATCCACGCTGATGCGCCGTTTGTTCGGGGGCGGTTCGCTCGAGTTCCTCAGCGCGTCCAGCCCCCGCGCCTTCCGCCGCAAGCTGGGCAAGGTATGTATCGGGGACGAAATCGCCGCATATGAGGTGAGCGAGGAAGGCTCGATTCTCGATCTTTTGCGGATGCGCTCGCAAACTTATCGTGACAGAAAAATCATTTTCGGAGGCACCCCGATATTCAAGGGCGATGCCGTCGAGTCCCTCTATGAGGACTCCGACCAGCGCGTGTTCGAGGTGCAATGCGTCGAATGCCGCGACTTCGCGGAAATCGAATGGAAGCACCTGGAATTCGACCCGCAGGACATCGACAAGGGCGTGAATTGGGTTTGCCCTTGCTGTGGCAGCGTGGTCCCTGAAAATCGAAAAGCCGAAATGGTGGCGAATGGCCGATGGCGGGCGACAAATCCCGAGAACAAGAGTCGAGCCGGATTCAAACTCAATTCACTTGTCAGCCCGCATTGGAACGCCCGGTGGACCGTGATTGCCTCGGAATTTCTGAAGGCCAAGTCCGATCCCGCCGCCCTGCAAGCATGGACAAACCTTTTGCTTGGCGAGGGATGGGAACAGACTGGCGAAGGAATCAGCGAATCCGCCCTGACGCTTGTTCCGGCCAGCCTGGAAGCCATCCCCGAGCCCGCACTTTACCTGACGGGCGGTTGCGACGTGCAGGCCGACCGCCTCGAACTGTCAACCATCGCGTGGGATGCCGAGGGGCGCGGCACGGTGCTTGGGCATGAAATCATTTATGGCGACCCGCTCGAGAATGAAGTTTGGATTGCGCTTGCCGACCTTATTGCCCGTCGCTTCCCGCATTCCCGCGGCGGGACAATCGGCTATGACAAGGTGCTGTGCGATGCGGGTGACGGCGTGCGGGCTTCAGCAATCTACGGCTTTTGCCGTGGCCGCGCGCCGCTTGTGTTCGCGTCAAAGGGCGTGAGCGGATGGAAACAGCCGCCCGTCACGATGGGCAAGGCTTCTGACAAGTCGATTCGCCTACAGTTGCTGGGCGTGGATGGGCTGAAGGATCGCGTTCACCGCATGGCGTCGTCCGGTGCGCTGCAATTCTCGGAAAGTCTGCCGCCCGGCTATTGGGAACAGATCGCAGGCGAGGAAATCCGGGTGAAATACAGCCGCGGTTTTGCCGTCCGGGAATGGCATCAGGTCACGGGCCGCAGATCGGAAGGGCTCGACTGCGCGGTGATGGCGCTGGCGGCAAAGCATCTGATCCACTGGAATCCAGATCGGCGGGCGGAAGAACTGTCATCTGCCGCCGCGCCTAAGAAAGCACCTGCCGTTATTCGGAGTCGTTGGTTGACGGGCGGGTGAGAGGGCTGCGGATTGCGTCACCTTGAAGAAAGGGGCGTGCCGCAACTGCGGCGCCGGTAGTCCTCTTATAATCTAATGTGAAATAATGGTCTTTCGGTTTCTGCCCGTCCTCAATCTCTTCGCCGACCTGATGGCATCGATAAAACTTTCCGTGCAATGTCTCGACCACAATATATTCGTGCCCGTCGCCTGGTTCAAATGTCATTGAAGGCATCTTTCTATCTCCATACTGGCCCGCTCAGCCTGCCACGCATCTGCACAACCGCAAAGCGATTCGTCACCGCCGAATCTCAATGTAAGGCATCACGCCGTTCAGCAGCGTGTTGCGGACATTCCCCGCAGTCAGCGCCGCATCATCGTCGCCGATGTCGGCAACGTCCGGGCTGGACGCATAGAACGGCAGGCTCATAAACTTGTCGCCGCTGCGCCCGACCGCCAGGCAGGCGTGCCAGCCCTCTGCCGAGCGCCCACGGAATTGTATCCGGCGCTCTTCCGCCGTTGCGGGGCGCAACCACCATCGGCGGGCCGGGAAGCGTTTTGCGAAACGGCGATCTATCTTGGCGGGCATGGGGCGTCCTTCCGTGGGCTTTCACTGAATCAAAAACCCCCCGGCGCGTCGCAGACGCCGAGGGGTTTCTTGCCGATGCGGTTCGGAGGACAGGTCTTGTCGCCGCATCAGCGGTCCCAACGCGCGTTACCGCCAAGAAAGCACACGCCGGGATTGGCTTGGATCGGGCGAGCGGTCCCGCCCGATCCTTTCATGCAAAGGAGAAATCCAGCTTTGGAACCCTGGATAACACCTGTATGCACCATCTGACATGCCGCGTCAATACATATTGACTCGGCATGTCAGATAGATTAGAAGCACATCATGTCGAAAAGGTGCGCTCATGAACATGACCCTGAATTTTCTTGATGTTGCTGGCGTGATCGCCGATGTGGATCGCGTCCCCGGAAAGCTTGTGCCGACGCTTCTGCGACGCATCCGCGTTTTTGACACCAAGAACCTGATCCAAGTCTATCGCGAGGAAACCGGACGGCGTGAGGGACGGCTTGATATCGTCGGCGCTTGCATGGCGCGGGTTCACTCCGAACTGATCGACTTCGGCCTTGACGCCGAGACCTTGCGCCGCCTGCGGGAGTTTTTCGACCGTGGCAAGGATGTGGGACCGTCCGCATTCACGAGCGCGATTGACGCCGTAAAAGACGGGAAGCCTGTGACTCTGGAAGTTGCGCTGCGTCAGCGCCCCGAGCCGTGGAACAAGTGGCACGCCTTCCGCATGGACGGCCATACCGTGAAAAGCGAACGCGCGACCCGTGTGGCGGCAGAACTCGACAAAGCGGAAGGCATTGTCGATCGGGCTGTTCTGACGATCGACCTTCAGATGCTGCTGGGCGAATTCATCAAGGCTTTTGAATTCGCCTCGGCGACCTCGCAAGCCGAGGACTGACCCCATGGGCATTCTGTCCCGCCTTCTGAACCGCAACACTGCCGCACCCGCTCAGGTTCGCAGCTATGACGCTGCAACGCCTGCCCGCACCCGGTTCAACGGCGGGGCGAACCGTTTCAGCAGCTACGGGCCAGAGACGGTTGCCGCCGCCCCCTCGATCCGCAGCCGGGCACGCCATGCGGCTGAGAACAACAGTCTTGCCGTGTCGGCGATCGCCGCGTGGATCGACGCCACCATAGGCGCGGGCATCATCCCGACCAGCCAGCACCCCGACCCCGAGACGCGGGCGCTACTGGACGCCTATTTCCTGAAATGGGCCAGGCGTGCTGATGCCAGCGGACGGGGCGATTACTGGAGCCTGCAAGCCGCTGTGGTGAAGTCGCAGCGCATCGGCGGCGAAGCGTTCCTGCTGTGGCGCGGCGACAAGCTGTTGCACCTGCCACCCGAGCAACTGGCCGATCTGACCACAGACACGATCGCGGCAGGCGTGGAACTGAACGACGATGGTGCGGCAGTCGCCTATCACGTTCACCCGATCCGGCCCGATGCGTTGCAGGCGACCTATGCGCCGCCCATCAGAATCGACGCCAGCGACATGTTGCACATCTTCGAACCGGCAGGGCCGGGCGCCGTCCGTGGCGTCAGCCCGCTTGCGCCTGTCCTGCTGCTGCTGGCCGAACTGGACGGGGCCGAGGACGCGCTGTTGACGCAAACCAAAACCGCCGCGCTGCTATCGGTGATTTTGACGAACCAGAACGATATGACGGGCGAAGATCCTTTGCAGGATGGGCAGGGCCTTGAACCAGGTGCGGTTCTGCGTCTGCCAGGCAACTGGAACGTCTCGACCGTCGCACCGCAGCAAAGCCAGCAGGCGGGCGAGTTCCTGCGCCACCTGACTCACCGCATTGCGGCAGGCGTGGGCGTTCCCGTCTGGCTGGTGACAAGCGATGTGTCGCAGGCCAACTATTCCTCCTTGCGCGCTGCGCTGGTGGCGTTCCGTCAGCGCGTCGAGCGGTATCAATTCCAGACGCTTGCGCCTCAATTCCTTGATCACGTCTGGCGCCGTGTCGCCACCATGGCCGCGCTCGAACATGGGTTGACGATCGACGACGATCTTTTCGCAGTCGAGCATATCCCGCCCGCCCAGCCTTGGGTTGATCCACAGAAGGATGCCCGCGCCACGATCGAGCAAATGGAAGCCGGACTCATGTCCCGCCGTCAGGCCGTCGCTGCCTTGGGATATTCGGTCGAAAAGCTGGATGCCGAAATCGCCGCCGATCGCGCGCGCGAGTCCGCTCTGGGCCTGTCTTTCAATCAACATTTTGTTGACCAAAAGGCGAGTATCGATGAGTAAGCGATTCACGGGCGATCCCTCCAAAGCCTCTTTTATCAAGCGCGGCATCACCGCTGACCCTGCCAAGGCCGTTCGCACCCGGCAGCCCGAGCGCGTCCCGACCGACACGACGCAGGGCGACTGCTTCACCCGCACCATGCCGCGCGCTGGTGATCTGGATGAGGACAGCCGGACCTTCCGCGCTGTCGTCGCGACCTCGACGCCGCTTGCGCGCAGGGATGCCAAGGGGCCTTTCCTCGAAATCCTCGATCCTGCCGGACTGGAATTCAATGCTGGCGACGATCTGCCTTTGCTCACCGATCATCGCCAGGCGGCGCGGGAAACTGTCGGGCGCGCGTCCGGCATCGTGATCGACGGGCCCAGCGTCAGCGCCACGCTTCGCCTTGGCATGGCCGATGATATCGAGCCGATTTTTCAGCGCGTGAAGGATGGCGTCATTCGCCATGTCAGCGCCGGTTACGCGGTCCAGCAATGGGCTGAAACCCGAAACCCTGACGGCACCCGAGTGAAGACGGCAACGCGCTGGCGTTTGCTCGAAATCTCTCTGGTGCCGGTCCCCGCCGACCGAAACGCAATCATTCATAGGAACGCAGAAATGCCCTTTGACCTCGAAACCCGCACTGCGCTGATTGAAACGCTGCGCTCTGCCTGCAACCTGACCGCCGAATGGGGCGAAGACCTGACCGCCGAAGCTGTCAGCGATGACGAGGTGCGCGAGTCTGCCCGTGAAGCCATGTCCCAACGCAGCGCGCCCCGCATCCGTGTCACCCGCAGCCATGACGACCCGGCCCAGATCCAGACCCGCGCCGCCGATGCGCTGGCCTATCGGATGGGCGGTATCGCTGAACTGCCCGAGGGTAGCCGGGAATTCGCCAGTATGTCGCTGATGGATCACGCCCGCGACTCGTTGCAGCGTGCCGGTGTGTCCGTCCGTGGCATGAGCCCCGACGAATTGATCCATCGCAGCCTGACGACCTCGGACTTTCCGCTTGTTGTCTCAAACGCGGCAGGTAAATCGGTGGCACAGGCGTATCAGATCGCCGAAAGCCCGCTGAAGGTTCTCTTCCGCAAACGCAGCCTGAGCGACTTCAAAACCTCGACCGCAATTCGCCTGGGCGGTCTCGGAATGCTGGAAGAATTGACCGAAAGCGGGGAAATCACTGCCACGTCGCGCGGTGAAGAGGGTGAACCCCTTCAACTGCGCACCTTCGCCCGCCGTCTGGATCTGACGCGCCGCCTGATTGTAAACGACGATTTAGGCCTGTTCGGAGACGTTTCACGTGCTCTAGGTGAAGCGGCTGCTGCGACCGAATCGCAACTGATGTTCGAGCAACTGACGGGCGGCAACACGCTGAGCGATGGGCTGGGCCTGTTCGATGTCGCCCGCGAAAACACCGGCACCTATGCGGTGGAAGAGCTTGTCGCGGCACTCAGCAGCGCGCGGATGATCCTGCGTGGTCAGCGGAACCTTGATGGCGTCACGCCCATTCAAGCAACGCCGCGATACATTGTCGCCGGTCCCGAGATGGAAACGGCACTTGAAAAGATGTTGGGCGTCATCACGCCCCCGGACGTTGACAGCTTCAACCCGTTCGCGTCGAAGCTGCAACTGCTGATCGATCCCCGCATTGAGGGCGACTCGTTCTATGTCGTCGCCGATCCCGCACAATGCGCTGTCTTCAACCTCGCCCATCTCGCCAGCGCGGCGGGTCCGCAGATCCAGCGTCAAGAAAAATGGGACACGTTGGGCGTGTCGTTTCGCTGCTTCATGGATGTTGGGGCAGGCTTTGCCGGATGGCGCGGCATCGTGAAAATGGATGTCGTGTGATGGCGACCGTCACCCGCCTGCGGGAATACCGCGAACAGCTTCAGGATGCCCGGTTCTCGGGCGTCCGCAGCTTCACCGATAGCAACGGCGAGTCCGTCACCTATCGCAGCCAAGCCGAGATTGAACGCGCAATCGCCGCGATCGACAGCGAAATCGCAATCATGCAGCGCGGGCGCAATGCGCTGATCCGGCTGCAAACCAGCAAAGGACTCTGATATGGCAACGAACTACATCCAACCCGGTGATGTGATCACCATTCCCGCCGCCGAAGCGGTCCTGTCCGGTGGTGTCGTCATCGCTGGCGAGATCATCGGTATCGCTCAGGGCCATGCGATCGAGGGCGAGCCCGTTGACGTGAAATGCAGCGGCGTCTGGCAATTGCCCAAGGTCGCGGCCAATGCCTTCGCTGTCGGCGATGCGGTATTCTTCGATCTGGACACGGCATTGGCGACCACGACCGAAGGCGACAACCCGAAGCTGGGCGTGGCCGTTGCCGCCGCCATTGCCTCGACCGCGACCGTTACCGTCCGCCTGAGCGGCTTTTGAGGAGTCCACGTCATGCCGAAACTCTACGCGAAAACCCAGATCATCCTGCCAGGCGACGTGGTTGTTCCTGCCCGCAGCGTCTTTGACGCGACGGCGCAGCAGGCCAGGCAATTCGACCATCTGAACAGCGCCCGCCCGGCGACCGAAGCCGAAATCAAGGCGGCGGAAGCGGCTAAGGCGGTCAAGGACGGGCAAGCCTGATCCGATGCAGGCACAAGCCCGCCCCTCTTCCCCGATTGCACCGCCGACCCGGCGGGGGCTGTCGCGAGTCGAGGCGGCGGGCTATGTCGGCATCAGCCCGACGACCTTCGACAAGCTGGTTCTGTCCGGCGAAATGCCCGGCCCTAAGCGCGTCGGTTCCCGCAAACTCTGGGACGTGCGTGCTTTGGACTTGGCGTTTGATGCCCTTCCGGGCGAAGATTCAGCCCCCGAAATCAACGATTGGGACTGAGGATGAATCCATTACGCAAACCGCCCCGATATTGTCAGGGCTTCGAAGACCGGCACGGCAAGTTCCGCTGGTATTACCGCCGCCCCGGATTTCCCCGCATTCCGCTGCCCGGCCTGCCATGGACGCCGGAATTCATGGCGGCATATGAAAAGGCCGAGAAAGGTGAGAAGCTGGAAATCGGCAAGAGCCGCAGCACGCCCGGCAGCGTGTCCGCGCTTGTCGCCAGCTTCTACAGGACCAGCGACTTCACCACCCTGAGCCATTCCACGAAAGCCACCTATCGCGGTATCATCGAACGCTTTCGAGCCGAGCATGGCGACAAGCGCGTTGCCCATATGGAAAAGCGGCACCTGCAGAAGCTGGTCAGCGACAAGGCCGAGACGCCCGCAGCGGCAAACAACATGCTGCGCATGGTGCATCTGCTGATGCGTCACGCGATCGATCTGGGCTGGCGCGGCGACGATCCGACCCAAGGCGTGCGCAAGGCCAAGCGCAAGGGCGGGGGCTTCCCCACCTGGGAAGAGCAGCACATTGCCGCCTTCCTCGATCACCACAAGCCGGGAAGCCGCGCGCATGTGGCGCTTTCCCTGTTGCTCTATACCGGACAGCGGCGCAGCGACGTGGTGCGCATGGGGCGTCAGCATGTCCGCAACGGCGTCCTGTCGATCGTGCAGCAGAAGACCGGGCAGGATGTGCATATTCCGCTGCATGGCGGGCTGCAGGTGATTCTGGCCGCGCTGCCGCTCGACAACCTGACATTCCTTGTCACGGCGCAGGGCAAGCCGTTTTCCCCGGCAGGTTTCACGAACTGGTTCAGGGCGGTGACGCGCGAAGCCGGTTTACCTGACAAGCTGTCACCGCACGGGCTGCGCAAAGCGACCTGTCGCAGGCTGGCGGAAGCGGGCTGCACGCCGCACGAAATCATGGCAATATCGGGCCATAAGAGCCTTGCCGAAGTGACCCGTTACACTGTCGCGGCAGGCCGCAAAGACCTAGCGAAGCGGGCAATCGCTTCGCTCGACAAGACCGAAACCGGAACTTAAACTGTCAAACCGTCTAGGATAGTTTGACAACCCGCCCCGCAGGGCGTTGGCAATCAAGGAAATTTTTGAGGAAATGGCGGACCCGGAGCGATTCGAACGCCCGACCCCCAGATTCGTAGTCTGGTGCTCTATCCAGCTGAGCTACGGGTCCGCTGTAGGGCGGTGATGTAGAGAGATGCTCGGGGGGATGCAAGGGCCAATTTCGCGATTGGGGCAGATTTATTCGCGCGGGGCCATTTCCCCCCGGACAGCCCCCCGATCACGACATGCATCCGGTCCCGACGGGACGGCTTAGCCGGCGGTTTCCGGCGTGGGGGTGACGATGCCGGCCAGGCCGCGGGGCAGGGTCAGCATGAACTCGGTCCCGTCGCCATCCGTTCGGATCAGCTTCAGTGCGCCGCCGTGGTTGCGCACCAGGTCGGCCGAGATCGCAAGCCCCAGCCCGGTGCCGCCCTTGCGCGAGCCGCCCGAAAAGGGCTGGAACAGGAACTCTTGCGCCTTGGGGGGCAGGCCCGGCCCGGTGTCGCCGACGCGGATCCACCAGTTGGATTCGTCCTCGCCCGCGCCGATCTCGATGGTGCCGGGCTGGCCGGTGCCCTCGATCGCCTGGCGTGCGTTGCGGGTCAGGTTCGACAGGACGCGATAAAGCTGGTCGCGGTCGGCGCGGATGGTCAGGGCGGGGGGAATGTCGGTCAGGAACTCGACCCGCGGGCCGTCGCCGTGCTGGGTGCTGCTCATGGCTTCGGCCTCGGCGACTTCGGTGACGAGGGCGGCAAGGTTGAAGCGCGACAGGCTGGGCGTCGGCTCTTCGGTCTTGCCGAAGGCCAGCGTCGTTTCGCAAAGGTTGATCGCGCGGGTGATCGAGTTCACCAGCTTGGGCGCGGCACGGCGCACGGCGGGGTCGGCGCTGTTTTCCAGCCGGTCGGCGAACAGTTGCGCCGTGGTCAGGATGTTGCGCAGATCGTGGCTGATGCGGGCCACGGCCTGCCCAAGCTGCGCCAGGCGGGCCTGCTGCTTGAGCGCCGAGGTGATGGTGCGCTGCATCTCGGCCAGGGCGGCCTCGGCCTCGTGCAGTTCGGCCAGGCGGGCGGTGGGGGTGATGATGGCGCGCGCATCCTCGGGCGAGCTTGCGTAAGCGGTCATGTGGCTGATGACGCGCCGGATCGGGACCAGCAGCATCCGCTGCGCCACGATATTCAGCAGCACCGCCGTGATGATCGCGAAGGCGGCCGAGATCAGCAGGATCCGCAGCCCCGCCTCGATCATGCCCTGGCGCAGCGATTCGGTGTCGGTGGTGATCTCGATCAGCTCGCCCGCCTGCCGCACGGGTTGGCCGATGATGCGGATGATGCGGTTTTCCGGCGTCGCGATCTGGGTCAGCGCATCGCCGATCGCCGTCCAGAAGGGCTGGTCGCGCAGGTCATAGGTCGCGTCCACCGGCCCCGGAATGGGCGAGGACAGCACAAGCTGCCGCACGTCGTTGCGCCGAAGGACGACGTTGAAGACGCCTGCGTTTTCAAGCAGTTCCGATTCCAGTTCGGCCGCAATGGATTCGTCGGTCGCCAGCAGCGCGAGGCTGGCGATCTGCGCACGCTCCAGCCGGGTTTCCAGAAAGTTCAGCCGGTAATTCGAGACCGAGGGGAAAACGATCAGGATTTCCGCGATCAGGACGAAGATGCCGGTCAGCAGCGCGAAGCGACCTGATAGGGTGTTCAGGGTCATCTGTTGCGTTACACTTTCGTCATCTCTCCTTGCTTGCCCACGGACATATGCCCTGCGCGGACCGAGTTCAAACCTCTGTGAGCGCGCAGGGGTTCCCATGCGCCCGAAAACGGGTCAAAATATGTTGCAATCCTGCAAGAATTGCGGCGCCATCGCTTGACTCGCGCAGATGTGGCGACTATCCAGCGACCCTTGAATATAGCGGCGCGCGCCCTTGGGCGGCCTGCGCCATGATGCGGAGTTTGAAAAATGTCGAAACGCACCTTCCAGCCGTCGAACCTGGTTCGCGCCCGCCGTCACGGTTTTCGTGCGCGCATGGCGACCAAGGGCGGCCAGCGTGTGCTGAACGCACGTCGCGCCAAGGGCCGCAAGCGCCTGTCCGCCTGACCCCTCGCCTTCGGGTGCGGGAAGAAACGGACAGGGTGAAAGCCCGGCGGATGCCGTCGCTGCCTTCCGATGCGGACCGCAAGGTTCCGCATGGGGAAACGGGCAGGGCGGTTTTTTCCGTTTCCGGCACTGTCGCGCGGTTCGAGACCCTGCGCCAGCGGCCCGATTTCCTGCGGGCGGCCTCGGCGCGAAGGCAAGGCATGGCGGGTTTCCTGCTGCAAGCGCGCCGCCGCAACCCCGATGAGGCGCCGGCGGAACAGGTCCGCGTGGGCTTTACCTGCTCGAAGAAGATTGGCAATGCCGTGACCCGCAACCGTGCCAAGCGGCGGCTGCGCGCCTTGGCGCGCGAGGTGATGCCCGCCGCCGCCCGTCCCGGTTGGGATTATGTTCTGGTTGCCCGACCCGGCGCCACCGTGACCCGCGATTACGCCGATCTGCGCGACGATCTGGCGCAGGCGCTGACCCGCATCCACGCGCCTCGCCGGACATGAGTCCGCTCGCCCATCTGATCGCGCTGCCGGTGCGCGCCTATCGGCTGGTCGCCAGCCCTTGGGTCGGGCATGGCTGCCGGTTCCAGCCCACATGCTCGGCCTATGCGCTCGAGGCGTTGGAGCGGCACGGCGCCTTTCGCGGCGGCTGGCTGACCCTGCGCCGCATCTGCCGCTGCCATCCCTGGGGCGGTCACGGCCACGACCCGGTGCCGCCGCGCGACGAATGACCCTTGCCAGGAAAGCCGCCATGAACGCCCCTGATTCCATCGAGACCGGCCCCATCGAGACCGACGGGCACGAGGATATCCATCCCCTGTTCCGCGGCGCGCCTTCCTCGACCGAGTTTCGCAAGCTGCGCAAGCGTCTGGTGCGCGACACCCGCGCCGCGATCGAGACCTATGACATGATCCGCCCCGGCGATCGCTGGCTGATCTGCCTGTCGGGCGGCAAGGACAGCTACACCCTGCTGGCGGTGCTGCACGAATTGAAATGGCGCGGGCTTCTGCCGGTCGATCTGCTGGCCTGCAACCTCGACCAAGGCCAGCCGGGCTTTCCGGCGACCGTCCTGCCCGAGTTCCTGACCGACCGTCAGGTGCCCCATCGGATCGAATATCAGGACACCTATTCCATCGTGAAGGAAAAGGTGCCCGCCGGGCGCACCTATTGCGCGCTGTGTTCGCGTCTGCGGCGCGGCAATCTTTACCGTATCGCGCGGGAAGAAGGCTGTTCCGCCGTGGTGCTGGGGCATCATCGCGACGATATTTTGGAAACCTTTTTCATGAACCTGTTTCACGGCGGGCGGCTGGCCTCGATGCCGCCCAAGCTGTTGAATGAAGAAGGGGATCTGAACGTCTTGCGTCCTCTGGCCTATGTTGCCGAGGCCGATTGCGACCGTTTCGCCCGCGCGATGAACTATCCCGTGATCCCCTGCGATCTCTGCGGCAGCCAGGAAGGATTGCAACGGATGCAGGTGAAAAAGCTGCTGGACGAATGGGAGGCGCGCAGCCCCGGCCGCCGCCAGGTGATGTTTCGCGCGATGATGAATGTCCGGCCCTCGCATCTGCCGGATCCGTCGCTTTTCGATTTCACGGCGCTGGATCCGTTGGATTTTAAGGAAAATTCGGTGCCCTTGCTGCGCGAACATTAACCGAACGAAAACCAACGGGCACTATGCTGGCCGGATCAGGGTTTGATTCGGGACGTGCAATGATCTGGCTGGCGATTGTCTTGGGCTTGGCAACGGGCGCGATGGTTTTTCTGCGATGGTCAAGGCGGCGTCGCATCCGTCATGCGATGGTGCTGCGCATGCAGGAACCGGCGGCGATGCGGCAGTTGCTTGGCGCCGCGGGCATGGCCGAACTGGTCGCGGCGATATCGGCGCGGCTTTCGCGCGAATTGCGCCTGCGCGGCGCGTTGCATGCGACCGAAGCAGGGGAATTCCGCGTCTTGCTGCCGCCCCGCCGCGACAGGCAGGTGCGGGTATTGGCGCGGGTGGTCGCGGGCCTGCTGCGCCAGGGCGTCCCGACCTCGCGCGGGTGGGTGCGGCCCGTCTTTGCGGGCGCGCTGGTCCGCGAAGGCGACGACCCGGCGCATCCGGGGCAGTTGTTCGATTTTGGCCGCGCCGTCCTGACGCAGGACGTGGGTCAGGTGGGCGCCTTGCCGGTCATGACCTACTTTCCCCTGCAACGCGCAGTTCCCCCATTGCCGCCTGCCTATGATCCCGACTGGCTGGAAATGCGTTTCCGTCCGCGCCTTTGCGCCGATTCCGGCATCGTTCCCTCGGTCGAGGCATGGGCGGTGCTGCACCACCCCGGCGGCGGTCCTCTTGCGCAGGATCAGTTCCTGCCCCGGCTGACGGTCGAGGATCTGTCAAGGACCACCCAGGACATGATCCGTCACGCGCTGACCGCCTTGCGGGACTGGGACGCCGCGAATGCCGGCATCGGCCAAATCGCCCTGCCGCTGTCGCAGGCGCAGCTTTGCCTGCCGGATCTGGCCGAGACCCTGCTGTGGGAACTAGACCGGCAGGATGTCCCGCCTGCGCGGCTGTGCCTCATCCTGCACTCGCCCACTGGCATGGGGGCTGCGCGGGCGAAGGAAAACCTCCTGCGCCTGATCGCGGCGGGATGCCGGGTCGAGGTCGAGGATATTGCCGCCGCCGACATCGCGCCCGCGACGATGCATGGGGCGGCTGGCGCCACGCTGCGCCTGACCCGGGGATTCACGCGCGATTGTGATCGCCGGGTCGAGCAGCAGCGCATGATCCTTGCCATTCTGGCGCTGGCCGATCATCGCGGTGCCAGGACCGTCGCCACCGCCATCGACACGCCCGGCGAACGGTCATTCCTTGCGCAGATCGGCGTCGATCTTCTGCAAGGCGACGCGGTCTCTGCCCCGCTTTCGCAAGCGGAGGTGGCCGATTTCGCACGGAAACACCGTCAGCCGCCGGGTTTCGCGCTGCCGCCGCGCCGTGTCGGCTAGGGACGGGGGCTTGCCCGCGACGGAAATTTCCTGCCGGCAAGGGGCCGGGACGCGCAATTCGCGCAGGGGGCCAGGGACAGTTTTCCGGCAAACTCCCTTGACCTTTGCCGGTCGCTTCTGTTGAACCGGCGCGGTATGCGATCAGAGACTTCCGACGAAGGGTCCGCCAGCCATGAATAACAATAACCGCAATCTGATTTTGGCCATGGTGCTTTCGGCACTGGTCATGATGGCCTGGTCCTTCTTCTTCGCGCCGCCCCCACCCCAGCCGGAAGCCGAGGCGCCGGTCGCCGAAAGCCAGCAGCCCGCGGGCGTGGTCGCGCCCGAAGGCCAGCCCGCCGCTACACCCGAACTGGCGGCGGAAGGGCAGGCCGTAAGCGATCCATCCGCCGCGGCCGGGCGGGTGTCCATCGAAAGCGGATCGCTGCTCGGGTCGATTTCGCTGGCAGGCGGGCGCGTGGACGATCTTGAACTGACCGGCTATCGCGAAACCCAGGACCCCAATTCGCCCTATGTCCGGCTGCTGTCCCCGACGGTCCAGCCGCAACTGGCCGAGGGCGGCAGTGCCGTCGCGCCCGGCGGCGCGCCCGAACTGGTGTCGCAAAAGCCCTATTATGCGGTCTATGGCTGGATGCCCGCAGCGGGTACCGATCCGGCGCTGGTGCCCGGCCCCGCCACCGTCTGGCAGCTTGAATCGGGCGAGACCCTGGCGCCCGGCCAGCCGGTCACGCTGGCTTGGGACAATGGCGCGGGCCAGGTCTTCCGCCGGACGTTCGAGCTGGACGACCAGTTCCTGTTCACCGTCACCCAAACGCTGGAAAACAACGGCGATGCGGCGTTTTCGGCTGCGCCTTACGGCATCCTTGCCCGTCACGGCCAGCCCGACACCCAGAACTTCTTCGTCCTGCACGAAGGCGCCGTCGGCATGACCGATGGCTCGCTGCTGGAAATGAAATACAAGGATATCGCGAAGCTGGATCCCGTCGCGCAAGAGGGACCCGCGGAAATCGCCCAGGTCGAGGAAGACGGCTGGATCGGCTTCACCGATAAATACTGGATGACCACGCTGGCGCCGGCGCCTGGTACCTCCTTCACAGCGGTGGTCAAATACGCCCCCGGCGCCGACATCTACCAGACCGAGGCGCGCATGCCGGTCCAGACCGCCGCGCCGGGCGCGACGGTTTCGTCCAGCAGCTACCTGTTCGCGGGTGCCAAGGTCTGGGAGACGATCAACGGCTATCAGAACACCATCGGCATCGACCGTTTCGTGGATTCGATCGACTGGGGCTGGTTCTATTTCCTGACCAAACCGATCTTCCGCCTGCTACACTGGCTGCATGGCATCATCGGCAACATGGGCTGGGCCATCATCGCGCTGACCGTGGTGCTGAAGCTGCTGGTCTTCCCGCTGGCGCGGAAGTCCTACATCTCGATGGCGCGGATGAAGGAACTGCAGCCGCAGATGGAGGCGATCAAGGAACGCACCGGCGACGACCGCACAAAATACCAGAAAGAGGTGATGGAGCTTTACAAGCGCGAAAAGGTCAACCCCGCCGCGGGCTGCCTGCCGGTGCTGTTGCAGATTCCGATCTTCTTCTCGCTCTACAAGGTGATCTTCGTCACGATCGAACTGCGCCACGCGCCCTGGATCGGCTGGATCCGCGACCTCTCCGCGCCCGACCCCTCCAGCCTGTGGAACCTGTTCGGCATCCTGCCCTGGGCCGCGCCTGCGCAGGGAACGCTGTTCCATTCCTTTTCGCTGCCGATTCTGGCGATCGTGCTTGGCGTCTCGATGTGGCTGCAGCAAAAGCTGAACCCGGCGCCCACCGATCCGGCGCAGAAGATGATTTTTGCATGGATGCCGTGGATCTTCATGCTGATGCTGGGCGGTTTCGCCTCAGGTCTGGTGATTTACTGGATCGCGAACAACGTCATCACCATCATCCAGCAATATTCGATCATGTCGATGCATGGCCACCGCCCGGACCTGTTCGGCAATATCAAGTCGGGTTTCGGCAATCGCGGTAAGAAACCCGCCGAAAAGGGCAAGGGCAAATGACAGTCCGGCTGGCCCGGCTATGCCGCCACCCCGTCAAGGGGATCGGCGGCGAGGCGCTGGCCGAGGCGCGGCTGACGCCCTCGGGCGTCATGCCGGGCGACCGGGAATGGGCGCTGTTGCACCAAGGGGGGCAGCGTCATGTCGACGGGCAGCCCGATCGCTGGCTGCCCAAATCCTGCTTTCTGCAAGGGGCTGCCTGCGCGGCTTTGCAGGCGGTGAAGGGGGGCTGGCTGGACGATTCGCACCTGCGGCTGACCCATCCCGACCGGCCCGAACTGACGTTTGCGCCCGAACACCAGGGCCAGCGCCTGATCGACTGGGTTGCGCCGCTGTGGCCGGGCGACCTGCCGCAGCCGGTCCGGCTGGTGCGCGCGCCGGTTTTCTGGACGGATTCGCGCCAGCCCTGGATCTCGATCCTGTCGCTGTCCAGCCTGGCTGAGCTTGCGGCCCGTATGACCCAGCCCCTGGGCACGGACCGCTGGCGGGGCAACCTGTGGATCGACGGATGGGAGCCGTTGGCCGAGCGGGACCTGATCGGCCGCACCATCCGCATCGGCGAGGTCGAGCTGCTTGTCGTCCAACCCATCACCCGCTGCGCCGCGACCAGCGCCGACAGCCAGACCGGGCGCCTGGATTGCGACATGCCGCGCAGCCTGCGGGAACATTACGGCCACAGCGACTTCGGCATTTATGCGCAGGTGGTGACGGGCGGCGTGATCCGCCAGGGGGATGAGGTTCGGATATGAAGGTCGCTTTTCCCATTGCCCCCGAACCCGATGACGACAGGGCCGAGGCCGCGCGGCAGTTGTTCGCGGGTCCGGTCGATTTCGTCAAGGGTGTCGTGGCGCTGGACGGCCTGCCCCCCGCCGATCGCCCCGAGGTGTGCTTTGCAGGCCGCTCGAACGTTGGGAAATCAAGCCTTATCAACGCGCTGACGGGGCGGAAGTCACTGGCGCGGGCGTCGAACACGCCGGGCCGCACGCAAGAGATCAACTATTTCACCCTGGGCGATCACGGCTATCTGGTGGACCTGCCGGGCTATGGCTATGCGCGTGCGCCCCTGCCGGTCGTCGCCAAGTGGCAGGCGCTGCTGAAATCCTATCTTGGCGGCAGGCCCACGCTGCGCCGCGCCTTCGCCCTGATCGATTCGCGCCACGGCGTGAAAGAGGTCGACCATGAGATCATGCGCCTGCTGGACCGCGCCGCCGTGCCCTTTCAGGTGGTGCTGACCAAGGCCGACAAGATCGGCGCCGGCACCCTGACCGCCACCGTCGCCCAGGTTGAAGACGCGCTGCAAAAGCACCCCGCCGCCTACCCCGAACTGGTCGTGACCTCGTCCGAGAAGGGGCGCGGCATCGCCACCTTGCGCGCGATCATCGCCGGTCTGGACTGACGGCGGCGCGGGCCATAGGGTCGGATGCCATGAACAGGGGCCTTGAATGAGAAAGCAGGACATGAACCGTGATTGGATCGCCACCGCGCGCACACTGTCGGAAGCCTTGCCTTACATGCAGCGCTACTCGGGTGCCGTCGTCGTCGTGAAATTCGGCGGCAACGCGATGGGCGACGACGAGGCGATGGCCGAATTCGCCCGCGACATCGTGCTGATGAAGCAGGTCGGCATCCATCCGGTGGTCGTCCACGGCGGCGGCCCGATGATCAACGACCTGCTGGGCAGGCTGGGCATCGAATCGCATTTCGTGCGCGGCAAGCGCGTCACCACCAAGGAAACCGTCGAGGTGGTCGAGATGGTGCTGTCCGGCCTTGTCAACAAGCGGATCGTGCAGGCCATCAACGATGCCGGGGGCCGCGCGATCGGCATCAGCGGCAAGGACGACGACATGATGGTGTGCGAAGCCGACGATCCCGAACTGGGCTTTGTGGGACGCCCGGTCGAGATGAACGTCCAGATCATCCGCGACCTCTATGATGTCGGGCTGATCCCGGTGATCGCCCCCGTCGCCACGGGGATGGAGGATAACGAGACCTTCAACGTCAACGGCGACACCGCCGCCGGGGCCATCGCCGGGGCACTGAAGGCCGACCGGCTGCTGCTTTTGACCGACGTGTCGGGCGTCAAGGACGAAAACGGCGAGGTGCTGACCCAGCTTTCCCCCGAACAGGTGCGCGCCATGACCGAAAGCGGCGTCATCGCGGGCGGGATGATTCCCAAGACCGAAACCGCGCTGAAGGCGCTGGAGGAGGGGGTGCGCGCCGTCGTCATCCTGGATGGGCGCGTGGCCAACGCCACCTTGCTGGAATTGTTCACGGAACATGGCGCGGGCAGCCTGATCCGCTCGACCGTGCCGCGGGTGCGTCCGCGTGGGCTGCGTCAGGGCGACAGCGGACTTTAGGTCCGTTTTCCAGAAACTTGCAAGAATGCTTGCGGCCTTGGCGGATGCTGTGGCAGGCTTCGACTTGCAGTCGTAGTTCCAGCACAGGCCAACATGAACCCGAACGGATATCGTCGTCTCATCCTGACCCGCCATGCCAAGTCGTCCTGGGACGATCCCGCGATGCGCGACCACGACCGCCCGCTGAACCAGCGCGGCCGCCGCTCTGCGCGGGAACTGGGGGACTGGCTTGCCAGTCGCGGATACGAACCCGAAGAGGTTCTGTGTTCCACCGCGACCCGCACGCGCGAAACCTGGGACCTGGCGGCGCTGGCTCCGCTGGAGGTGCGCCCGCCCATCCGATACGAGCCGCAGCTTTATCAGGCCGGCCCGGACCAGATGCTGAAGATCTTGCGCAGCGCCACCGCGCCGGTGGTGATGATGCTGGGGCACAACCCCGGCATCGGCGAATTCGCCGCGATGCTGCCCGCCCGCCCGCCGCTGGACCCCGAGTTCCGGCGCTTTCCCACCGCCGCGACGCTGGTGGTGGATTTCCAGGTCCCGGACTGGTCGCAGGTCCGTCCGGGCGAGGGTGGCGTGCTGGATTTCGTGCGCTTCGAGGGGCGCTAGGTTCTAACAGTCGATCCGGGTGA
This sequence comes from uncultured Paracoccus sp., assembly GCF_945915435.1. Taxonomy (GTDB): domain Bacteria; phylum Pseudomonadota; class Alphaproteobacteria; order Rhodobacterales; family Rhodobacteraceae; genus Paracoccus. Next base: position 38,630 of record NZ_CAMEFG010000033.1, read on the forward strand.
CACTGCTCGGATCGAACAGCGCCTCGACATCCGCAGGGGGGCAAAGTTCGGTCGCCGGGGTCTGGATGGTCGCTGTCGCCGCAGCCGCGCCAAGGGCCAGCGCCAGCGGATCGGGCCATCCCCGCGCAAGGGCAAGGGTCAGCCCCGCGACATAGCTGTCGCCCGCGCCGATCTTGCTGAGGATGGGGACGCGCTTGGCCTCGGCATGCCAGCAACCGTCGGCAGAGGCCAGCAGGTTGCCATCGGCCCCGCGCGCGATCACGACCGCGCGGGCCAGCCCACGCCCCAGCAATTCGCGCGCGAATTGCAGCGTGTCGCGCTGATGGGGCAGGGGGCGGCCCGCCAGCGCCTCGGCCTCGGGTCCGTCGATGCGCAGCACCTCGATCCGGGGGCCGCCGGGCTGGGTGATCCGCCGCAGCGCCTCGCCCGAGGTGTCGACGATCAGTCGCCCGCCCGCCTGCGCGACGGCCTGCGCAAGATCGCGGCCAAAGCCGGGCGGCACCCCCGGGGGGTTCGAGCCGGACAGCACCACATAGCCCCCCGCCTCGACGCGGGCCGCGATGGTGGCCAGCGCCTCGTCCACCATCGCGGGCGACCATTCCGGGCCGGGCAGGACATAGCGATATTGCTGGCCCGTCGCCCGCTCGGTCGCGGTGAAGGATTCGCGCGTCTCGCCCGGCAGGTCCTGCACGGCCAGCGCGATGCCCTCGGCCTGCAACAGGCGCGCCACCCGCTGCCCGGTCAGCCCGCCAAGCGCCACAAAGGCGCAGGATGTTCCGCCCATCAGCCGGATCGCACGGCTGACGTTCACGCCGCCCCCGCCGGGATGGATCAGCGGTGCGTCGCAGCGCAGCTTGAGATCGGGGCGCACGCTGGCGGTCGTCGTGGACAGGTCCAGCGCCGGGTTCAGCGTGACCGTCAGCACCGGGACCTGGTCGGCGGGGGCGGTCGGCTTCATTCCCACCACCTGTCGATCTGCGCGATGTCGTCGTCCGACCAGCCGAAGTGATGGGCGAATTCATGCACCACGACATTGCTGACCAGCGCCCCCAGGGTCACGTCCCCGCGGCTGGCCCATTCGTCCAGGATCGCGCGGCGAAACAGCCAGACCGTATCGGGGAAGGCTTGCGGTTCGGATGCCGATTTCTCGGTCAGGGGCACGCCATCGTAAAGGCCGGTCAGTTCCAGCGGGTCGTGAACTTCCAGTTCTTCAAGGAAATCCTCGCGCGCGAAATCCTCGACCCGCAGGATGACCTGCGCGGCGGCGCCTGCGAATTCGGGGGGGAAGGCGGCGATCACCTCATGCGCCATCGTCTCGATCATGGTCAGATCGGGGGCGGTGGTATTGGTCCAGTCCGTCGTCATGTCCTGCCTTCCGTTTTCGTGCCTGCCAGTTCCCGATATGGACAAAATCGCCCCGTTGTGAAAGAGCGAAGCGGACAGGAGACCGCCATGACAACCACCCGTTTCGCCCCTTCGCCCACCGGCCACATCCATGTGGGCAACCTGCGCACCGCCCTGATGAACTACCTGATCGCCCGAAAATCCGGCGGCACCTTCATCCTGCGGCTGGACGACACCGACCGCGAGCGTTCGAAGCAGGAATATGCGGACGGCATCCAGCGCGACCTGGAATGGCTGGGCCTGACATGGGACCGGGTCGAGCGTCAGTCGGACCGCCTGGACCGTTACGCCGAGGCGGCAGATGCGTTGCGCGCGGGCGGCAAGCTTTACGAGGTGTTCGAATCGCCGACCGAGCTGGACCTCAAGCGCAAGAAGCAGCTCAACATGGGCAAGCCGCCGGTCTACGACCGTGCCGGGCTGAACCTGTCGGATGCCGACAAGGACCGCCTGCGGGCCGAGGGCCGGACGGGTTACTGGCGTTTCCTGCTGGATCACGAGCGGATCGAATGGGTGGATGGTATCCTGGGGGATATCTCGATCGACGCGGCCTCGGTCAGCGATCCGGTGCTGATCCGCGCGGATGGGCAGGTGCTGTATACCTTTGCTTCATCTGTCGATGATACGGATATGGGTGTGACCCATATCGTGCGGGGTGCCGACCATGTGACCAATACCGCAACCCAGATCCAGATCATCCGTGCCCTTGACGGCACCCTGCCCGCCTTTGCGCATCACAGCCTGCTGACCGGCGCGCAGGGCGAGGAACTGTCCAAGCGCCTTGGCGCGCTGTCCATCCGCGAGATGCGCGAAAGCGGCATCGCGCCCGAGGCCCTGCTGTCGATGATGGCGCGCCTGGGTTCGTCGCAGCCGGTCGCGCTGAAGATGTCGCTGGACGAACTGGCCGAGGGGTTCGACCTGTCGCAATTCGGTGCTTCGCCCACGCGGTTCGACGCGGACGACCTGCTGCCCCTGACGCGAGAGGCGAATCAGGCGCGTCCCTTTGCCGAGGTGGCCGAGCGCATCGCCGCGCTTGGCGTGCCCGCCGATCTGGCGGAACGGTTCTGGCGCGTGGCCTCGCAGAATATCACGAAGCTGGATGATCTTGCCGGGTGGTGGGAGATTTTCAGCAACGGCGCCGAGCCTGATATCGCCCCCGAGGATGCCGAGTTCATCGCACAGGCGATGACGCTGCTGCCGCCGCCGCCCTATGACGACGCCAGTTGGGCGACGTTCACCGCCCGCGTCAAGGAAGCGACGGGGCGCAAGGGCAAGCCGCTGTTCATGCCCCTCCGCAAGGCCCTGACCGGGCAGGCGCATGGGCCGGACATGGCCGAAGTCATGCCGTTGTTGCAGGTCGTGCGGGCGCGCGGCGCGTGAGGGGCAGGTGCCCGGCTTGGTGGCAAGGGCGGGACCGCCTCCGGCGGGGGTATTTGGGTGATGAAGAAATCGGGGTTTGCGCGCGAATGGGGAAGGGGCGTTTTTTCTGCGATTATCCGCTTGACGCCCCCGTCGCCGGGTTATAAATCCCCCTCACCCGTGGCGGAGTAGCTCAGTTGGTTAGAGCAGCGGAATCATAATCCGCGTGTCGGGGGTTCAAGTCCCTCCTCCGCTACCATAATTCCCTGATACGCAAATGGTTTTCATGGCCGGATCGGTGTCCTGACAGCCCAGTATTCGGTCAGTTTCCGGTCTGGCTAGCCTGAATGCTTGCCTTGCAGCCAGCCTTGCGGGAAGCCGGTGTGGTCGAGTTTGGACAGTGCCGAATCGGCGATGGTTTTGGCAAGTTTCGGGCAGCTTTTGAGATAGCGTGCATTTGTTTGCATCAGAACGATGCCCGGTGCTACGGTATCCACGACTTCGATGATGGGCATGGTCAGGGGCGAATTGACGCGCATGATCTTGCGGAATATCTCGGCCATGACCCGCGATAGCTGGTCCGATGAACTGCCTCCGAATATCAGCACCGTATCGTCGATGACGGGCTTGTCGTTCTCGTATATCTGTATGCCGCTGGAACCTAGCACCCTATTGTCGAAGGTCAGCTTGGCAGAGCGTTCTTGCCGAGCCAGGACTTTGCGCCGAGAGCGGCGAGCCGGGGTCAGCTTCGAGCCAAGATCCCCCGCGACTTCCATATCCTCGAACTGGAGTTCGAAATCGTCCGGCAGGTCAATTTTCAGTGTTTCGAGAATATCGCGGACGCAAATATATGCGCCCAGATCGGACCAGTGGGTGTCTGTCGGATAATAGCTGTCAGCTTCCTGTCTTAGCCGGCGTATAGGGCAACTGACCGGAACGCCGGCGGTGAATATGCTTGAATATATCGCATCCACGATCGAAACTGAGGCGGCTTTCAGCGGATGGAAATCTGGAAGCACGTCTTCCTTTGACGGTGCGATCACTAGGCAATATTTGAGGCTTGAGGCTTGAGGCTTGAGGCTTGAGGCTTGAGGCTTGAGGCTTGAGGCT
>NZ_CAMEFG010000034.1 GCF_945915435.1 uncultured Paracoccus sp.
GGCCGTCGTCGACGAACTGATCGAAAACAGAATGAACAGGGAGTGAGGGGAACGCAGGAAGCGCATCCCGGCCCCACCGCCGGAGGATCGGGATGCACATTGTTTCAAGGAAAGGCGGACAGAGACTTGTCTGAACAGGGAGGAACTGACGGACATGAGTGACAAGCAATCATCGAATGCCTATTGGCAGGCGAACCTGAGGCTGATCTATATCTGCATGGCCATCTGGGCACTGGTGTCCTACGGCTTCGGGATCATCCTGCGGCCGCTGATCTCGGGCATCACCATCGGCGGCACCGATCTGGGCTTCTGGTTCGCGCAGCAAGGCTCGATCCTGACCTTCATCGTGCTGATCTTCTTTTATGCGTGGCGCATGAACAAACTCGATGCCGAATATGGCGTGGAAGAGTGAGGGGAATGGATAGATGAGTCAATTTACCCTCAACCTTCTGGTGATCGGGGCGTCCTTTGCCCTTTACATCGGGATCGCGATCTACGCACGCGCCGGATCGACGGCGGAATTCTACGCCGCGAACCGCGGCGTCAGCCCGGTGATGAACGGCATGGCGACGGCGGCGGACTGGATGTCGGCGGCCAGCTTCATCTCGATGGCGGGGATCCTGGCCTTCGGCGGTTACGACACCTCGGCCTACCTGATGGGCTGGACCGGCGGCTATGTGCTGCTGGCGATGCTGCTTGCGCCCTACCTGCGCAAGTTCGGCAAGTTCACCGTGCCCGAATTCATCGGCGACCGCTTCTATTCGCAGACTGCGCGCATCGTCGGCGTGATCTGCCTGCTGGCGATCTCGATCACCTATGTGATCGGGCAGATGACCGGCGTGGGCGTGACCTTCTCGCGTTATCTCGAGGTCTCGAACTCGACCGGGCTGTGGATCGGCGCGGCGCTGGTCTTTTGCTATGCGGTTCTGGGCGGCATGAAGGGCATCACCTATACGCAGGTGGCGCAATATGTCGTGCTGATCATCGCCTATACGATCCCGGCGGTCTTCATCTCGCTGCAACTGACCGGCCATGTGCTGCCGCTGACGGGGCTGTTCGGCTCGCTCAGTTCGGATGGCGGCAAGTTCCTTGCCACGCTGGACCAGGTGGTGACGGATCTGGGCTTCAACAGCTATACCGGGCATCATGGCTCGACGCTGGACATGGTGCTGTTCACGATGGCGCTGATGATCGGCACGGCGGGCCTGCCGCATGTCATCATCCGCTTCTTCACCGTGCCGAAGGTGGCGGATGCGCGCAAATCGGCGGGCTGGGCGCTGGTCTTCATCGCGCTGCTCTACACCGTCGCGCCCGCCGTGGGCGGGATGGCGCGCTTCAACCTGACCACGACCATGTGGCCGGGCGCGACCACGGGCGAGACCTTCAGCCAGCCCGCCGTCTCGCTGGAAGCCATCGAGAACGATCCTGACAAGGAATGGATGCGGACCTGGGGCCAGACCGGCCTGCTGGCGTGGGAGGACAAGAACGGCGACGGCCTGATCCAGTATTACAACGAAGCCGGTGCCGGGAACGAACCGCTGGCCGCCGCCATCGAGGAACAGGGCCTTGTCGGCAACGAACTGACCACCGTGAACAACGACATCATGGTTCTGGCCAACCCGGAAATCGCCAACCTTCCGGGCTGGGTCATCGCCATCGTCGCGGCGGGTGGCCTGGCTGCGGCGCTGTCCACGGCTGCGGGCCTGTTGCTGGCGATTTCCAGCGCGGTCAGCCATGACCTGATCAAGGGCGCGATCAACCCCAATATCAGCGAAAAGAACGAGCTGCTGGCGGCCCGTATCTCGATGGGGGTGTCGATCCTGGTGGCGACCATCCTGGGGCTGAACCCGCCGGGCTTTGCGGCGCAGACCGTGGCGCTGGCCTTCGGGCTTGCGGCAAGCTCGATCTTCCCGGTGCTGATGATGGGCATCTTCTCCAAGCGCATGAACAAGGAAGGTGCGATCGCGGGGATGCTGGCGGGCGTCGTTGCGACGGTGCTTTATATCTTCACCTACAAGGGCTGGTTCTTCGTCGCGGGCACCAACATGCTGCCCGATACGCCTGACGCCTGGCTGTTCGGCATCTCGCCCGCGTCCTTCGGGACGGTGGGTGCGCTGATCAACTTCGGCGTGGCCTACCTGGTGTCGAGCGCCACCAAGGCACCGCCCGCCGAGGTGCAGGAGCTGGTCGAATCGATCCGCGTCCCGCGCGGCGCCGGTGCGGCCCACAGCCACTGAAAAATCGGCCGCGCCCCATGATTCGGGGCGCGGCCTTCACCCAGGGGGCAGGACCATGACCGATATCGCCGAATTCATCGCCTCGGTTCACCCTTACGATTCTCTGCCGCGGGACGAACTGGCGCGCGTCGCCACTTCCTTCAGCCGCAGAACCTGGCCCGCGGGCAGCGAGATCTATCGGCAGGGCGAGGCATTGCCCGGCATCTTCCTGATCGAAAGCGGGGTCGTGCGGATCTCGGACGCGGGGGGCGACAGCGTTTCTGAACTGCACAGCCGCAATTCCTTTGGCGAACGCGGACTGCTGCGCGACGGCGTGGCGGTCACGACCGCGACGGCCACCCAGGACGCCGCCGTGCTGATGCTGCCCCATGCCGAGCTGATGCGGCTGATCGACGCCTATCCCGCCGTTGCGCGTTTCTTCGACCGGGGCGCATTGGCCAGCCCGCGCGGCAACGACCTGGCGGTGCTGAAGGTGGGCGACCTGATCGGGCGGACGGCTCCGCTAAGCTGCGCGCCCGATACGCCGGTGATGGATGCCGCCCGCGCCATGCGCGATGCCCGGGCGGGCAGTATCGGCGTCGTGGACGGCGGGCGGCTGGCCGGTATCGTCACCATTCGCGACATGTCCAGCCGCGTCGTGGCCGAGGGACTGGACGTGAACACCCCGATCAGCCGGGTGATGACGCCCGATCCGATCACGCTTTCACCCACTGAACTGGGCTATGACGTGCTGAGCATCATGCTCGAACGCCGCATCGGCCATCTGCCGGTGGTCAGCGAGGGCCGCTTTGTCGGCATGGTCAGCCAGACCGACCTGACGCGGGTGCAGGCGCTGTCGGCCTCGGCCCTGATCCGCGACATCGCGCAATCGGCCGATATCTCCGGAATGGCGGGCGCGACGGCGCGCATCCCCGAATTGCTGATGCAGATGGTCAATGGCAATTACCGGCACGAAACCATCACCCGCATGATCACCGATATCGCCGATGCCGTGACCCGCCGCCTGCTGGTCATGGCCGAGGCGCGGCTTGGCCCGGCGCCCGGCCCCTGGCTGTGGGCGGCCTGCGGCAGCCAGGGGCGGCAGGAACAGACCGGCCTGACCGATCAGGATAACTGCCTGATCCTTGGCGACGATTGCGACCCGCTTGATCCGTGGTTTGCCGAGCTGGCGCGTTTCGTCTGCGATGGGCTGAACGCCTGCGGCTATGTCTATTGCCCCGGCGAGATGATGGCGATCACCCCGCGCTGGCGCCAGCCGCGCCGGGTCTGGCAGGAATATTTCCGCGACTGGATCGCCCATCCCAGCCCCGAGGCGCAGATGCTGGCCTCGGTCATGTTCGACCTGCGGGCGATAAGGGGCGATGCGGCGCTGCTGGACGGGCTTCAGGCCCAGACCCTGGCGATGGCGTCGAAGAATTCGATCTTCATGGCGCATATGATTGCGAACGCCCTCAAGCATCGCCCGCCTTTGGGGCTGATCGGTGGGTTTTCGACGGCGCGCTCGGGCCAGCATCGCAACCGGATCGACATGAAGCTGAACGGCGTCGTGCCGGTCGCCGACCTGGCCCGCGTCTATGCGTTGCAGGGGCAGGCGACTGCCGTGAACACCCGTGCCCGGCTGGTCGAGGCGCAGGCGGCGGGCGTGATCTCGGGGCGCGGCGCGGGGGATCTGATCGCGGCCTATGACCTGATCCAGTCCACGCGGCTTGAACACCAGGCCGCACAGGTCCGCGCGGGTGAACGGCCCGGCAACCACCTGGCCCCCGCCGATCTGCCCGATTTCCAGCGCAGCCATCTGCGCGATGCTTTCGTGGTGGTGCGCGGGATGCAATCCGCGCTAGGCCACGGCAAGGGAATGTTGGGATGAGGTGGACATGACCGGAATCGGGGTCGAACTGCTGGGCGTGATCGCGGTCGGCGTGGGGGCGGCGGCGCTGCTTTATGCGGGGATGCACCTTGCGCGCAAGCTGGGGCTGACGCCCGCGCGCTGGCTGCTGCCCGCCGGAATCGGATTGGCGATGGTCACCTATTCGATCTGGTATGACTACGCCTGGTATGACCACGAGGCGGCGCAACTGCCGCCGGGTTCGCATATCCTGCTGGTGGGGCGCGACAGTCAGCCCTGGGCGCCCTGGACCTACCTTGCCCCGGTCGAGACCCGCTTTGCCGCACTGGACCCCGCCAGCGTTTCCGACCTGCCCGCGGGCACCCGCCGGGCCGAGATCAGGCTGGTCGAGCGCCGCGGTCCCACGGTGATCGTGCCGCAGGAATTCGACTGCGCAAGGGGCATGATCCGCCCGGCGCGGGGCGAATGGATGCCCTCCGGCCCATCAGACCCGGCATGGACCCTCGTCTGCGAAGGGCAAGGCTGATGGCGCGGATCCTTGTGGTCGAGGATGAGGACAACATCGCCATCGCGCTGGATTTCCTGCTGACGCGCGACGGCCACGATCACCGGCGTCTTGCCACGGGGGCCGGGGCGGTCGATGAAATTCGCGCCAGCCCGCCCGATCTGGTGTTGCTGGACGTGATGCTGCCCCAGGTCTCGGGCTATCAGATCTTGCAGGATCTGCGCGCCGATCCTGCCCTGAACGATGTGCGGGTGCTGATGATGACCGCGCGCGGCTCGGCCGTGGAACGGCGCAAGGGGATGGCGCTGGGGGCGGACGGCTTCATCGCCAAACCGTTCGAGCTGTCCGAGCTGCGTGCCGAACTGGCACGGCTTCTGGACGGGCGATGCTGACGCGGCTGTCGCTGCGGACCCGCGTCCTGCTGATCTTCGCGGGGCTTGCGGGCGGGGTTCTGGCGCTGCTGGCGCTGGGGCTGTGGGTTGCAGGGCAAAGCCTGGCCTCGGGCGCGGCGGTGATCGACGCGCTGGTGCTGGCGGCCTTGATCGCGGGTTTCGGGGCGCTGGGGATCGCCGTCTGGGTCTGGTTCCTCTTCGACCGCAACGTCGCCCGCCCCATCGAGATGCTGGCAGGCGGGCTGCGCACCGGCCAGACCCCGCAGATCGACGAGGCCCGCTACCTGGCCGATCTCGGTCCCGCCGCTCGCGATGCCGCCGAGGCGCGGGCGCGTTCCGCCGAGGCGCTGGCCGAGGCCGTGACCGAACACGCCGCCGACCTGCAACGCGAGAAAGAGACGCTCGAGGCCATCCTCGCCGATATCGGCGCGGGCGCGGTGATGACGGATGCAGCGGGGCGGGTGGTCTTTTACAACGCCTCGGCCAGCAACCTCTTGCCGGGTATCGCGCTGGATCGCCCGATCGACCGCCACCTGCCCGGCGGCGCGATCGAGGCCGCCGCCGCGCGCTTGGCGGCGGGGGCGGCGGCAACCGATATGACCTGCCTGACCTCGGGCGGCCAACGGCTGTGGGGGCGGATGCGCGGCATCGACGGCGGCATGCTGCTGATCCTGCGCGACCGCCCCGCGCAGCGTCCCGCGCCCCACGCCCGGATCGAGGCGCTGCGTCGCCATGCCTCGACCCTCGTGCCGATGCTGGACGCGCTGGACGGGCCGATCCCGCCCGCCCTCGCGCAGGCGATCCGGGCCGAGGGGCAGGGGCTGGCCAATGCCCTGCGCGGCCTGACCGAGGCGGTCAGCGGCGATGCCTCGCCGGGACGCGCCGGGCTGAACGAACTGGCCGCCGGGCTGGAGCTTGCGCCCGGCCAGCCCGCGCTTGCGCTGCTGGCCGATGCCGCCGGGCTGAACGGGTTGCTGCGCCACCTGGACCGGCGCCTGCGCGAAGGCGGCATCACCCCCCGGTTTGCCGTCGAACCCGACGGGACCGAGGCCCGCCTGCTGCTGGTCTGGCCCGGCCCGCCCGTGCCGATGGACCGGCTGGAGGACTGGCTTGCCGAGCCGCCCGATTCGACGCAGCCCGAACTGACCGGGCACGAGATCCTTGCCACCCATGCCACCGGCATCTGGCCCGAGGCGCAGGGGGAACAGGCCCGCCTGGTCCTGCCGCTGCCCGTCGCGACCGGCGGTCCCGGGGGCACCGGGCTGACCTATGATTTCGCGCTGTCGCGGCGCGGCGCGGCCTCGTCGCGGGTGGCGGACCTGACCTGCGTGGTCTTCGACACCGAAACCACCGGGCTGGACCCCGCCACCGACCGGATCGTGCAGATCGCCGGCGTCCGCATCGCGCGGGGCCGCCTGACCGGCGAGCGTTTCGACACGCTGGTCGATCCGGGCCGCCCGATCCCGCCCGGCTCGACGGCGGTGCATGGCATCACCGATGCGATGGTCGCGGGCGCCCCCGACATGACCGCCGCGCTGACCGCCTTTCGCCATTTTGCCGAGGACGCCGTTCTGGTCGCCCATAATGCGCCCTTCGACATGGGTTTCCTGCGCCGCGCCGCGCCCGAGACGGGGGCGCATTTCGACAATCGTGTGCTGGATACGGTGCTGCTGTCGGCAATGGTCTGGGGCGGATCCGCACCCCATTCGCTGGATGCGCTGGCCGAAAGGCTGGACATCGTGATCCCGCCCGAGGACCGCCACACGGCGATGGGCGACACCATCGCCACGGCCCAGGCCTACCTGCGCCTGGTCGCCGCGCTGAAGGCGCGCGGGCTGGAACGGATCGAGGATGTCCTGGCCGAATCCCGCCGCCACCGCCGGCTGATCGAGGATGCGAACGAAGCGGATGCCGATTCCGCCGCCGCGACGCCAGCGACCTGATCGCGCGCGCGACGGGGCGAAAACGCCCCCCTTTCTTCATCATGCAAATACCCATGCGACGCTGCCGCCCGGCGTTGTGCAGGCATTCTACGCCCGCCCGCGACTGCTGGCGGATCGGGCACGACCGCCGCCCGATTGCCCGCCGGTCAGGTGCGGGTGGGCGAATCGAAGGCGGGCGGCTGGAAGTCGCGGTCCAGTGGCCACAGCGGGCGGGGCACGCGGCGATAGGGCCGCCGCTCGGCCCGCGGCGTCGCCAGCGCACCCGAATCGCACAGGACGACCTTGCCCGCCACCGGCTCGAACGCGGCGCGGAAATGCTGCATCGACTTGACCGCCAGCACGCGGCGCGCAGTCGGCTCGATCCCGAAGGCGCGGAGTTGTTGCAGGTCACGCATCTGTTCGGCCTCGCTGGTGACCAGCACCTCGATGCCCCGGACATCCAGCACGGCGGTCGGGCCAAAGCTGTGCGCCAGCCCGCCAAGGATCGGCCCGTCGCCGGTATAGGTCCCGTCCGACAGCTTGCGGATCACCCCGGTCACCTTCAGCGGGCCGCCGCCGAAATTCGGGTCGCCCTTGCCGCCAAGGGCAAGGGTCACGGTGTCGCCCTCGCGGTGGCGATGCAGCAGGGCCGCCGCCCCGGCATCGACCATCGGGGCCAGCACGGCGCCGGTGACGCCCGCGTCCAGCAAGCCTTTCAGCAGCGCGGTCGAATCGCCATAGGCCCCCGCGCCGGGGTTGTCGGCGTAATCCGCGATGACCAGCGGGCGCGGACCGCGCCACGCCAGCGCCTCGGCGGCGGCCTGATCCACGTTCAGGAAAGGGTCCAGCTTCTTCAGCCGCCCCTCCCATATCTGCGCGGCGATTTCGCGGGTCACGGCCTGCGCCATCGCCCGCGCCGCCGGGTCGCGGCTGTCGTAACTCGCAAGCACGGTCGGGCCGACGCAGGACACATCCGCCCCGGTAAAGCCCGCGTTGACCGATACGGCCAGCAGCCCCTGCGCCTCGGCCTGCCGCGCGCGGTCGTAGAGCGCCCGCGTCGCGGGGATGTCGCTGCGGCCCGCGTTCGCCTCGTCCAGCATCGGCACATGGGTGCGCAGGGTGCGGGGGGCGATCTCGCCCGCCATCGCGCGGCCAAGGATGCGGGCGGCCTGCGCGCCCACCTCGCGCATGTCCACATGCGGATAGGTCTTGTAGGAAACGACGATCTGCGCATCGCGAACCATCGCGCCCGACACCATCGCATGCAGGTCCAGCGTGATCGCGATGGGAATATCGGGGCCAAGCCGGGCGCGCAGCAGGGCCAGCAGGTGGCCCTCGCCATCCTCGCAGAACTCGGGCACCATCGAGCCGTGCAGGCCCAGCAACACCCCGTCGATCCGGTCGCGGTTCGCCTGCGCGGCGGCGACGATCCGCCCGGCGATATGGTCATAGGCCCCGCGCGTCACCTGTCCGCCGGGCACCGCATGGGCCGAGACCGCATGAATCACGCGCCAGCCCGCGGGCCGCGCCACGTCCAGAAAACCCGCAAGCTCGGTATTGGCGTCGCTTCGGGCGCGGATGGCGTCCTCGCCGTAATGCAGCGTGTCTATCTCGAACTGCGGCAGGTCGGTGCGATAGCGCGAAAACGTGTTGCTTTCGTGCATGAATTCGGCGGTCAGGACGGTAAAGGACATGTCGGATCAGTCGGCAAGGCGGACGCGGTGACCGGGTCCGATTTCGGTCAGGCTGCTTGGCTCGGGCATATCCGAAGGATCGGGCCGGGCCGAGATATCGGGCGAAAACCGCCGCCCTTCGGGTATCGGCGCGGGGTCGGGGACCCTGCGCGCGCCGGTCAGGATCGCTTCGGCATCGGGGACCGAGCCGATCAGGCGGCGCGTATAGGGATGGGTCGGGCGCTGGAAAACGGATTGCCAGCCGCCTTCCTCGACCACGCGGCCGAAATACATCACCGCCACCCGGTCGCTGACATGTTCCACCACGGAAAGATCGTGTGAAATCATGATGTAGGACAGGCCCATGCTTTCCTGAAGGTCCATCAGCAGGTTGATGATCTGCGCCTGGATGGACACGTCCAGCGCCGAGACGGGTTCGTCCAGCACAAGGATCTGCGGGTCCAGCATCAGCGCGCGGGCAATGCCGATGCGCTGGCGCTGGCCGCCGGAAAACTCGTGCGGGAAACGCCCGGCGTGGTCGGGTTGCAGGCCGACGCGGGTCAGCATGTCGGCGACGCGGTCGCGGGCCTCGGACCCGCGCGCGATCCCGTGCAGCGCCAGTTGCGCGGCCAGCGTGCTTCCGATCGTCTGGCGCGGGTTCAGCGAGGCATAGGGGTCCTGGAATACCATCTGCGCGATCCGCGCGCGTTCCTTGCGCCCCGGCGCCCCCGGCCCGGCCAGCGGCTTGCCCCGGTAGAGAACCTGCCCCGAGGTCGGTTCCTGCAATCCCATCACGGTCAGCGCGGTGGTCGATTTCCCGCAGCCGGATTCGCCGACGATGGACAGGCACTCACCCTCGTTCAGCGTCAGGTTCACGCCCTGGACGGCGCGCAGGATGCGTTTGGGGCCGAAGGGCGTCTGGCGGGGCAGGGTGAAGTGGACCGAGAGGTCGCGGATTTCCAGAAGCGGTGCGCTCATGCCGTCACCTCTTCCCTTGGGCCGCGCGGGGTGACCAGCGTGGGCGCATCGCGGCCCCGGTCGCTGGCGGTGACGACCTGATCCAGTTCGGTCAGCCGCCCGCGCTGGCCGGCGATGCGCGAGCCAAGGCGCGGGCGCGCGGCCAGCAGGCCACGGGTATAGGGGTGCAGCGGGTTTTCGAACAGGGCACGGGTGTCCTGTTCCTCGACCAGCCGCCCGCGATCCATGACGCCGACGCGCTGGCACATGTTGGCGATCACGCCAAGGTCGTGGCTGACCAGCAGGACCGCCGTGCCCTCGGCCCGGCACAGATCGGCGATCAGTTCCAGCACGCCCGCCTGAACGGTCACGTCCAGCGCGGTGGTGGGTTCGTCCGCGATCAGCAGGTCGGGGCGGCAGGCCAGCGCCATCGCGATCATCACGCGCTGGCGCATGCCGCCGGAAAGCTGGTGGGGATAGGCGCGGGCGCGTTCCTCGGGTGCGGGGACGCGGACGTTCTCCAGCGCCTCGACGGCCTTTGCGCGGGCCTGCGTCCAGCCCATGCCGCGGTGGATCACGAACATCTCGGCGATCTGGCGACCGATGGTGGCCAGCGGGTTGAGCGCCGTCATCGGTTCCTGGAACACCATCGCCATGCGGTCGCCGCGCAGGCGGCGGCGTTCGCGGGCGGACAGTTTCAGCAGCTCGCGGTCCTTGAAATACAGCGCGCCGCCGTTCACCGCCAGCGGGCGCTTGAGCAGCCCCAGGACCGCAAGGCCGGTCACGCTCTTGCCGCTGCCGGATTCGCCGACAAGGCCGTAGGTCTCGCCCGGCAGGATGTCGAAGGAAACGCCGTGCAGGATCTGGTGCTGCCGGGCGGCGCAGATGCGCAGGTCGCGGACCGAAAGGATCGGGTCGGGCAGGTGATCGCTCATGCCTTCCTCGTGCGCATATGGGGGTCCAGCATGTCGCGCAGCCCGTCGCCCAGCAGGTTGAAGCCAAGCACGGTCGCAAAGATGGCAAGGCCGGGAAAGATCGCGGCCCAGGGGGCGGTGCGGATCAATTCGCGCGCATCCGACAGCATGTTGCCCCAGCTTGGTTGCGGCGGGCGGATGCCGATGCCAAGGAAGGACAGCGCGGCCTCGGCCAGGATGGCGCTGCCGATGCCAAGCGTGCCGATCACCAGCACCGGCCCCAGAATGTTGGGCAGGATCTGCGTGCGCATGATGTTCAGATCGCCGAAGCCCGCCGTCCTGGCCGCCTGCACGAAGCCCTGGTTCTTCAGCGACAGCGTGGACGAGCGCGCGATCCGGCAGGTCCATGACCAGTTGGTCAGGCCAAGCGCGATCAAGAGGCTGGGCAGCCCCGGCCCAAGCACCGCCATGATCGCCAGCGCAAAGACCAGCGAGGGGATCGCCAGCATCACGTTGGTCAGCCCGTTGACCAGATCGTCCCACCAGCCGCCGAAATAGCCCGCCGAGACGCCAAGCGCCGTCCCGATGCAGGAATTGATGACCTGCGAGATCACCCCGACGGCAAGCGAGACCTGCGCGCCGTAAAGCACCCGCGACCACACGTCCCGGCCCTGCCCGTCGGTGCCCATCAGGTGCCCTCCGCCGGGCGGCAGTTCCGAACTCATCAGGTCGGCGTCCAGGATCGGGTCGAAGGGCGCCAGCCACGGCGCCCCAAGCGCGCAGACCACCGCCGTCAGGACCAGCACGAGGCCAAGGGTGAAGTTGAAGCGAAGCCGCATGGTTCAGCCGACCTTGATGCGCGGGTCGATCACCGCATAGGCGATATCGACCAGCATGTTGATGACAAGGAACCAGACGACGATCACCAGCACCGCGCCCTGAACCACCGGGATGTCGCGCGTCGCCACGCTGTCGACCAGAAGCGAGCCGATGCCGGGCCATGAGAACAGCTTTTCGATCACGATGGCCTGTCCCATCATCGCGCCGATCTGCAAGCCCATCGTGGTCAGGATCAGCACCAGCACGTTGCGCGCGACATGGGCCTTGACCAGACGCGGCTCGGACAGGCCCTTGGCGCGGCCGGTGCGCACGAAATCGGCGTTCATCACGTCCAGCACCCCGGCCCGCGTCGTCCGCGCCAGCAGCGCCATCGGCGACACGCCAAGCGCGATGGCGGGCAGGATGATGTGCTGCAAGCTGCCGGGCTGATAGCCGAAGCTGGGCAGCCAGCCCAGTTGCAGGGCAAAGACATACATCAGCAGCAGGCCGAACCAGAATTCGGGCAGCGACAGACCGGAAACCGCGACGACCATCGTGGCGCTGTCGAAGATGCTGCCGGGGCGCAGGGCGGCCATGAAGCCCAGCGGAATTCCCACCACCGCCGCCAGCCCCATCGCCATCAGCGCCAGCTTGATCGAGGGCCAGAGCCGCGGCTCGATCACGTTCCAGACGGGTTCGCGCGTGCGGTAGGAAATGCCCAGGTCACCTTGCAGCAGCCCGGTGACATAATTCCACAGCCGCACGGGAACCGGCTGGTCCAGCCCGAATTGCGCGTTCAGGTGCTGCATCGCCTGGATGTTGGTGGCATTGCGCCCCTCGGACATCAGGCCCGAGATGAAGCTGCCGGGAACCACGCTGAAGATCACGAAGACGATCAGCACGACCGCCAGCATCGTCGGGATCATTTGCAGCATCCGGCGCAGGATGAAATGCAGCATCGTCAGACCCGCCCTTTCGTTTCAAAGCAGGCCGGGCAGGGGTCAGTGGCCCCGCCCGGCCGGGCGTCACTGGCGCGCGGCGGGCGCGTTTTCGTCGATCCACAGGTCGGCGTAATCCTGGATCGCCAGTTCCATCGCATTGGGCTGGAGGCCGTGGACCCAGGGCTGATAGGCCATCACCGCCTTGTTGTAGTTGAAGAACCAGACCGGCGCCTCGTCTTGCAGCAGGTTGTTGGCCTGCCGCAGAAGGTCGTTCTGCGCCTCGGCGTCGGTCTCGTTCGCGGCCTGGTCCAGCAGCGCGTCGAATTCGGGGTTCGAGAACTTGACGTAGTTGCAGGCGTTCTGCGGTGTGCTGGAATGAAAGCATTTCAGCTCGTCCAGCGGATCGGGACCCGAGGTGTTCGACCAGATATAGGCCTGGTAATCGTCAGAGATGATCTTGTCCGACAGCACCGGCGAATCGACCGGATCGGTGGTCACGGTGACGTTCACGCGCGCCAGCATCGGGATGATCGCCTCGATGATCGGCACGCCCCAGCTTTCGTTCGAGGTCGCCGTCACGGCAAAGCTGAACCCGTCCTCATAGCCTGCCTCGGCCAGCAGTTCGGCGGCGCGCTCGGGGTCGTAGGCGTAAGGCTCGGCCCCCTCGTCGAAGGCGGGCGAGGACACGGGCAGCCAGGACACGGCGCGATACGCCTTGTCCTTCAGCAGCCGGTCGATGATGATTTCCGAGTTGATCGCGTGGTTGATCGCCTGCCGGACGCGCTTGTCCTGGAAAGGCTCGAAATTCGGGTTCAGGCCCATGTTGCGGGTGTAGACCTCGGCCACCTCAAGGATGTTGTCCTGCAAGGCGGGGTCCTGGCCGTAAGCTTCGTATTGCACCGGACCCAGCACGTTCACGTCGATCTCGCCGTTGCGGAATGCCACGTCGCGGGCGGCGGCCTCGCCCATCATCATGATCTCCAGCCGGTCCAGATAGGGCTTGCCGTCTTCGTAATAATCGTCAAACCGCTCGTATTCCGCTTTGGATCCGGGGGTGTAGCGCACCAGCTTGAAAGGTCCCAGCCCGTTGGGGCGCGAGGCAAGCTGATCCTCGGGATAGTCCTTGCTGTAGATCGGCGCGAAGTTCGACATCAGCGCCCAGCCGGGATCGGCAAGGTCGGTCATCGTGATCTCGACCGTCATGTCGTCGATCTTCTTCAGGCCGGAAATCTCGTCGGCCTCGCCCGCCTGCACGGCGGCCACGCCTTCGATGCCAAGGATCTTCTCGACCCCGGTCAGGCCCTTGGCGGGGTCGGCAAGGCGGCTATAGCTCCAGATCACGTCGTCGGCGTCCAGCGTGTCGCCGTTGTGGAATGTCGCCTCGCGCAGCTTGTAGGTATAGGTCCGGCCATCGTCGGACACCTCGACCGATTCCGCCAGCGCAAGCTCGGGCTGGCCGGTTTCCGGGTTCCAGGAATAAAGCGAGCGGTTGACCGCGCGCGAGAAGATTTCATCCTGCGTGTGCGGCGTCGCGGTAATGTCCAGCGATCCGACCGACGACCCGTAGGGCGCGGTGAATACCAATGTGCCGCCCGCGCGCGGGGTCGCGTCCTGCGCCAGCGCGGCAGTCGCCGCCCCCATCGCAAGCGCCGCCGTCAGGCCAAGTCTGGTCAGCATGCTTCGTCTCTCCCTGCTGTCTGCGCAAGCCCTTGCCCGCGCCTTCTTGTTCGTGGCCGCGTGGACGTTCAGGCCCCGGCGCCGATCCTGTCGTGGACGATGCGCCCGTCCAGGACCGTCATCTCGCAGCGCGTGTCGTGCAGGATGACCGACGGGTCCGCCGTAAGCAAGTCGTTTGAAAAGACCGCGACATCCGCCAGCATCCCCGGTTCCAGCCGTCCCTTGATATGCTCGGCCCCCTGCGAATATGCGCCGTGTTCGGTATAGGCGCGCAGGGCGGCCTCGGGCGACAGGATCTCGCTCGCGTCCATGACCGTGCCCTTGTGCGTCTGCCGCGTCAGCATCGCGTGCAGGTCGGGGAAGGGGTTGGGCGAGCAGACCGGGGAATCGCTGCCGGTCGAGGGCTTCATCCCCAGCCGGTCCCATGTCCCGATGGGGTAGGACCGCAAGCCGCGCGCCTCGCCCAGCACCGCGATATAGGCATCGCCGAAGTCGTGAATGAAGGCCTGTTGCGGCGCGGGCAGAATCCCCGCTTTCAGCATCCGCTGGTTCACGCTGTCATCGACATAGCCGCAATGTTCGATCCGGTGGCGGCGGGTGTCGCCGGGATTGGCCGCGCGCACCCGTTCATAGGCGCGCACCAACTGGTCGATGGCGGCATCGCCGATCCCGTGGCAGACCATCGTGTAGCCCATGCCGGCATAGCGGTCGACCAGTTCGAACAGCCGCTCGTCCGACAGCATCTGCACGCCGGTATTGCCGGGCTGGCCCGCGTAAGGCTGCTTCATCCACGCCGTCCGCCCGCCGGCCGAGCCGTCGGTGAAGATCTTGACGCCGCCGATGCGGAACATGTCGTTGCCCACCCCGGTGACAAGGCCGGCCTCATGGCAAGGCTCGACGATGGAGGAACCCGGATCGCCCAGCAGCGTCGCCCAGACCCGCACCGGCAGGCGTCCGTCGCGAAGGGCGAGGTGGTAGGCCCGGATCTCGGCCATGCCGTCGATCTGCCCGGTCGCCGCATCCATGCAAGAGGTGATGCCGAACTGCGCCAGGTGCTGCCCGCCCGCCTCGATCGCGTCGATGAGTTCGTCAAGCGAGGGCGTTGGCTGGACGTCATAGACCAGGTTCTGCGCATTCTCGGCCAGCATGCCGGTCAGCCGTCCACCCTCTCGCCCGATCACGCCGCCGTCGGGGTCGGGCGTGTCGGGACCGATCCCCGCCAGCTTCAGCGCGGCCGAGTTCGCGACGGTCACATGCCCGCAGGCCCGCGTGACGGAAACCGGATGGTCGGGCAGGGCGGCGTCCAGTTCGTCGGCGGTCGGCATCAACCCGTCGGGATAGCGCGTCTGGTCAAAGCCCCGCGCGCGCACCCATTCGCCCCTGGGCGTCTGTTCGGCGCGGGTCCGCAGCGCGCGGATCAGCGCGTCGCGGGTGGGCGCGGCTTCGACCGTGGCATCGACCTGCCCGCGCAGAAGCCCGGTCGAGACCAGATGCAGATGCGCGTCGTTCAGCCCCGCACAGGCGAAGCGCCCGCCCAGATCGACCACCTTCGTCTGCGGCCCGATCAGCGCCGCGATGTGGTCGTCATCGCCAAGCGCCAGCACGCGATTGCCGCTGATCGCCAGCGATTCCACGACCGGCGCCCCGAAACCGGGCCAGATCTTGCCCCGCCGCAGCACGAGACTGGCAGTAATCCTGACTGTCATGATGGTGGTGTTCTTCCCCCGGCGGTGCCGATGTCTTCGGTTGATTGTCTGGACATAATCGTCCAGCTTCCGCCCGCCGGAGTCAAGAGAGGCCGGACCACCCCATGCGTCCGGCCAGGTCAGGATGCCGCCTGCAAAAGGCGGCATCCCCTGATTCGTCAGAAGCTTTGTTGCAGCGACAGGTAGAACGCGCGCCCCGGCTCGTTGAAGGTATTGGCGTCGCTGATGCTTGCGCCCGTGTCCGGGTCCCAACTGGTTTGCGTGCGGTAGATTTCCTTGTCGAACAGGTTGCTCACGCCCGCCGACAGCACGGCGTTGTCGTTGATCTGCCAGCGGCTGCTGAGGTTGAACAGCGTATAGCCGGGCCGCTCGACGATGCGGTCGTAAGGCTCGCCGGTCGAGGTGTTGACCGTGCGCGGCTTGATCCGCCCGTAGTTGGTCGCGGCCAGCGTGAAGGTCAGGTCGGGCGTCGCGAACCAGTCGACCGAGGCGTTGATCGTGTGCTTCGGCACCAGGCTGAGGGGCTGGCCGGTTTCCTTGTTTTCGGATTTCAGCATATAGGTCGCATTGACGTTCAGCGCGAAATTCTCGCCCAGGGGGGTCGAGAAGTTGCCCTCCAGCCCTTGCACGACGGCCTTGGGCGTATTGTCCCAGATGAAGATGCGCCGCCCGTCGATGGGATCGTAGCCGATCAGCGTGTCGCCCGCCGCGATGCGGTTCTTGTAGTCGTTGTGGAAGAAGGTGAAGGACCCCGCGATGCCGTTCAGCCCGTCATAGGCCAGGCCGATTTCGGCATTGATGCTGGTTTCGGGCTTCAGGTCCGGGTTGCCGTAGATATAGCAGGTGTTTTCGCCCGCGCTGCCGCCATAGGGCGGGCGGGTGTCTTCGTCGTCCACACGCATGCAGCCGTTCCCGCGCGAGGTATAGCGGTAATTCGGGTTCAACTGGAACAGGTTGGGCGATTTGAAGGCCCGTGCGACGCCCATCTTCATCTGCCATTCGTCGTTGAAGGCATAGGTCGCGTTCAGGCTGGGACTGGCGTTGAAGCCATAGGTGTCGGCCCAGTCCAGGCGCAGGGCGGGGGTCAGGGTAAGCTGCTCGCTCCACTCGATATTGCTTTCGGCATAAAGGCCCAGGTTGGTCTGGTCCGTCTTGCTGGGCGCATCGGTCGGATCGCCCTCGGGCGAGGGAAGCAGGTTGGTTGTCGGATCGCTCATCCGTTCGTGGCGGATTTCGGCGCCAAGCGTCATGGTCTGGTTGCGCCCGGCAATGGCCATCGGCAGGATCCACTCGCTTTTGCCGATGATGTTGTCCAGCGTCACCGTGTCGAAGCGATAGCTGTCGTTGGTGCCGTCGCCGTCGCTGTCCTCGCAGAAGGTGGGCGATCCTTCGCCCGCCCCGGCGGTGCCGCGGCAGATCGAGGCGTTGCGGGTGTTTTCCCATTGCAGATAGGAAACCGATTCCCCGAAATCATATTCGCCCCGATGCGTCAGCCCCAGCGTGCGGCGGTAGATGCGGCTGGTCGTGGCACGTTCCTGCGCCAGATCGTCGGTCACGCTGCCCGGCTCGCCCGAGCCGCCGGTGCCGCGTTCGCCGGTATAGACGTTTGCCTGACGCGAGAAGTTCAGTTCGAAATCGACCTCATGCCCCTCGGCGAGGTTCCACGTCAGAAGCGAGCCGATGTCCTTGTTGGTCACGCCCTCGCGCCCGGCGGGGGCGGTTTCGCTGTCGGTGGCGTCGTCGTTCAGTTCAGGTGAATCACCGTTCTGCTTGTTGAAGTTGCCGGTCAGGCGGAAGGTCAGGTGTTCGCCCGCCGGACCTGCCAGCAGGAAGTTGCTGCGGATATTGTCGCCCTCCAGCGAGCTTTCGGGCTTGTGATAGGACAATCCGACCGAGCCGGTGAAGGTATCGGGCCGCTTGGTGATGATATTGACCACCCCGCCCGATGCGCCCGAACCGTAACGCGCGGCAGCGGGCCCGCGCAGCACGTCGATGCGTTCGATCAATTCAGGGGCGACCCAGTTCGAATCGCCGCGCGTGTCGCGTTCGCCCGCGCGCCCCATCTTGGCCGAGTTGCGCGACAGCACCGGCTTGCCGTCGATCAGGATCAGCGTGTTTTCCGGCCCCATGCCGCGAATGTCGATCTGGCGGTTGTTGCCATATTGCCCCGACGCGGCATTGCCCGTCAGGTTCACCCCCGGCATCCGGCGGACGACTTCGGAAATGTCGTTGACGACAGGTTGTTTCTCGAGATCCTCGGCCGAGATCGACGAGGTGCCAAGCGCCTGCTTGGCCTGCTCCTCGGCGGTGATGACGACGGTGTCCAGGACGATCACGTCGCTGGCTTCGGTTGCGATGGGTTGGTCGTCCTCGGTGACGGCTTGCGACCAGCCGGGACCGGCCAAGAGCGCACATGACATGACGAGAGACAGCGCCGTTCCCGACGCCAGGCGCGAATGCGAGATCGCCATCCTGATTCTCCTGCTGAAAGATGAAGTCGGATGGCTGGCGTGAGTGGCGAGCTGTTGGCGCCTTCAAGCACCCGGACGGGCGGCGCGCACGGTTGTTGAGTAAAAAACTCGTCTATTGTGGCAAAATTAACGCGCGCCTTGCGCCGCCGCTTCCTGCACGGCGATGGCGGCCATTTCCAGCGCGGCGTCCCGGCTGGCGGCGGCGGCGATGAAGCGGCCATTGTGGCAGAAAAGCGCGCCCTTGACGCCGGATGCGTCCTCCAGCGCCGCGCCGCTTAGCCCGGCCCACGGGGCGGGCAGGTCGGCGCGCTGTTCAAAACCATCCGCGGATTTGCGGATGCCCCCGATCACCCAGTCGCTGCCGCGCGGGTTGACGACGAACCACAGGTGATCCGCCCCCGCCTTTTCGACGGCGGGGCGGAAGGGCATGCCCATCGGCAGCTCCAGTATGCGGCTGTCGCCCGCCCTTGCGATGGCCTCGAGGACGATGGTTTCGGCGCGCAGCCTTGCGGCGGCGCGGCTGATGCGCGCTTCAAGGACGGTTCGGGCGACGGCC
Source organism: uncultured Paracoccus sp. (assembly GCF_945915435.1). Lineage (GTDB taxonomy): Bacteria > Pseudomonadota > Alphaproteobacteria > Rhodobacterales > Rhodobacteraceae > Paracoccus. The sequence goes on from NZ_CAMEFG010000034.1 coordinate 18,617, forward strand.
AGGGCGGTCTGGAAGGATCGCGCCTCGGATTCCGGGTCGAGGTCGTCGAAAACCGGCTTCAGGCTCTCGATCAGTTCGGGCAGCAGCAGCGACGACAGCGGGCCGGCGCTGCCCGGATCGACCGCGCCATTGTCCAGCAGGTCGATCGGCAGCACGAATTTGGCGTCAAGTGCGGCGTGAATTTCGGCGATCCGATCGGCGGGAACGCCGGACAACGCCAGGTAGTCCCGCCCGAAATGCCGCCAGACCAGCCCGAAGGAACTGAAGGGCTGCCCATCGTCGCGCAAGGGCGCGCCGCGTTGGTGGTGATCGAAGATCCTCGCCTCGGCGTCGTAACCGCCGCCCACGTCGTAGACGATGCGGTCGGGACCAGGCGTGATCCACGCGGCGGCCCGGCTGCGGATCACCTGCGCCTGCGGGAAAAGCCGCGTCAGGATCACGGTCGAAAAGACCTCATCCGCATGAAAACCGCCGGAATGGGTGACAAGATAGGCGGGGGTCATGGCAGATATTCCTTGGTGATGCCGGATTGCGCCATCAGGCCGCAAACCGAGCGCGGGGGCCGCGAGACCAAGGGGCCGTCACAGCTTGCCCCCATCCGGGCGTGGTTGCAGGCGTTTTCCTTGCCCGATGTGCGGTCAATGCGTCCAGGGTGCACGCCGGTCGGTGGCGAAATTCTCGCCATATCCGCGGGGGCGGATATTGGGCTGGCGCTTGTGAGAGGCGATCACCTCATAGTCGAGACCGTGTTCCCTGGCGTAATCCTCGGCCTCTTCGCGGGTCGCGAAGCGCAGGCGGACCTGGCTTTGCGTATCGTCGCTGCTGGTCCAGCCCATCAGCGGGTCGATTTCGCGCGCATCCGCCTGCGGAAAGACCAGCACCCATTCGCGCGTCCGCGCGGTTCCCGACTGCATCGCGTTTCGTGAAGGCTGATAAATGCGCACTCGCATGGCTCGACTCACCTGATCTTGCTGCTTCCTTATTCCCGAAGCGGACCGGGCTTGCAAGCCGGAACGGCCCGCCCGGCGGGGGTCACGCCCCCCGGTCCTGTTCGTTCTTGGCCCAGAGATAACCGACGAAAGCGCCCTTCACCAGCCGCAGGACCACCAGCGTCAGCAGCGTCACGATGATTGTGGTGCTTGCCAACAGCACAAGGGGCGAGGGCCGAAACAGCGCCCATGTGAACCCCAGAAGCGGAATCAGCAGCAAAAGCATGATCGTCATGGTGAAGAAGGCAGGCCCGTCGGCGGCCGGATAGCGGGCCAGCGGCGCGTGGCAGACCTCGCATTCCGGCCGGATCGCCAGGTAGCCGCGAAAAAGCGTCCCCTCGCCGCAATTCGGGCATCGGTTCGCCAGCCCTCGCCTGATCGAGACCAGGCCGTCGCGTTGCGTTGTCATCCCATCCCCCGTCCTTCGTATCGACAGAATGCAGCAGAAGCCGCCCTTGTTCCACCCGATACGAAAACGAAGCCGCCCCTGGGCGCAGGCGTGCAGGCTCCCGGCGGTGCGATGGCCCCGCCGGGCAGCGGGTCAGAACTTCAGCCCGGCGCGCAGGCTGACCATGTTGCCATCGGCCTCGAACTTGCGAAGATTGTCGATGCTCTTGATGTCGCCAATGTCGAAATGGGTGTATTTGGCGCCGACGATCACGCGGTCCGTCACGGCGTAATCCAGCCCCAGCGAGAGGGTCAGCGCGCCCTCGTCCAGCACATTGGCATAGCCCACGGCGGCATAGGGCAGGGCGCGGTTGATTGCGTAGCCCGCCTGAAGTTCGGCACCGTAGATGTCCTTGCCGAACTTCACCGGGCCTTCGATGCCGGAAATGCTGAACTCGTTGGCGCTGTTCCTGCCGTAAAAGGCTTCGATACCGCCGACAAAGTTGTTCTGCCATTGGTGACGATAGCCCGCAAAGAGACCGTAGGCATTGCCATCTTCACTGAAATTTTCAGTGAGCTGTTCGGTCCAGGCTTCCCTGACCACCTCGGTCCATGCTTCTTCGACGACAACGCGCTCGACGACTTCCTCGACCCAGGCTTCTTCGATCACCACGGTTTCGGTGACGGTTTCGGTCCACGCCTCTTCTACGATGACTTCCCGTTCGGGTTCGACGATTTCGGTCCATGCTTCCCGGACCACGCGTTCTTCGTAGATGGGCCGTTCTTCGTAGAGGGGAACTTCCTCGTAAATGGGAACATGACGCCAGCCGGTCGGATGATTTTCATCCCGGTGCTTTTCGCCATTCTCATCCCGATATACGTCTTCCCTGACCTTTACTGTTTCAGTTCCGACCTGAACCGTTTCAGAACCTGTCTGGACCGTCTCTCTCACCTCGGGATGTTCTCTGGTCACGGCAGGGATTTTCTCGACGACCGGGCCGTGTTCGATGATTCCGACAACCCGTTCCTCGGTAATCTCGTCGTGCTCGATGATCTCGACGACCCGCTCTTCGGTGACCTCTTCGTGTTCGATCGTGATGGCGTCGTGGTGGATTTCACCGGTCGCTTTCAGATCGAACTTGGTGCTGCCGATGAAAAGGCCAGCATAGGGACCGGTCCAGTTGAACGACGGACGGTCGGCCTCCACGATCGGGCTTACCTGCGGTTGGATGACCGGGGCGACATAGCCCCCTGCAAGGGCGGAAGAGGCAAGGAGGGTAGCTGCGGCCAAACCCAGAGGGATGCGCTTGTTCATCTCGATATCCTATTAACTCGTTAACAATTTCTTAACATCCGCAAGTTCATGGATTTTACAACCTATACGATTGTATATGGGTATGGGTGGCGTTGTCCGTTCTGGTAAGCCACAGAGATTGCTGTATTTTCAGGAAGATAGAACTGAACGGCACAGTATCAGCCGCTTCCCGGATGTCGGGTGCCAAGGGATGGCTGCGCCACCTGACCAATTCGGCAACTTCTGGTTGTTGCCCCTGCGTGCTAGCACAGGCTGATGTTTAGCCAGTTTGTGAGGTTACCATGTTGCCAGTCGATCAATACGCCCGTTCGTCCTTTCCGAAGCCCGTCGAAACGGTCCGTCGTCCAAGCCGGAAGAAAAGCCGCATCGTGACGCATATGGAGCTTATGGACACGCTCTATGCTTGCGCGCAGGATCTGGAGGGGGATCACCCGCGGGACGACGCCTATCTTCAATCGGCTGCTGTTCCGGCGAACCTGACGTTCTGATTCTGCATGTCCAGAAGCCTGACACCACAGCACAACGTGGACGAAACCGCCTTTCCCGTGCGGGTTATCCTGCGCGGGCTGCCGGGTGAGGTGCAGGCTCTGCTCGGGCCGAACCGCGATCCCCAGGTCTGGATTGCCGAGAACCTGGGGCGGGCAAACGCCCGACTATACGGCTGGACGACCTCGTGCCGCGTCGAAGGCCATGCACTCTACTGCCGGTCCCTGGTAGAAGCCCGGCTGTTCATGGAGGCATTCCCCGAGTTCAGGCTGCCCAACGGCACGGAATCCGCAGTCTACAGATGCGCGGAAGTCAGCCCCTGAGCAAGCAGCCAACGCGATCCCCGGCGGGTCGCGTTTTGCATATGCATATCAAGCGAAAATCCAAAGGGTGTGGTAGGCCCGGAGGGTCAAAAATTTCCGCGATTTTCGATTGGATTTCAACAGGCGGGTGTCCCGCGATTTCACTATTTCGACTATAACGGAATCAATGAGTTGCGTTATGGGTGTCCCACGCTCACCACTCCATTCCAGACAGGAGAGACATGGCGTGCGCGGCCAATTCATCATGGTCCACGGCGCGGAACCTGTTGTCAAACGAGTTTGATGACGCAAACGGCTTTCCCTGATCTGTCAGGAGGTATGTCGGGCCTATGCCGGCGCACCGGGTCTATGTCGAGCCGTTCGGCGGTGCCGCATCGGTGCTGATGCGCAAACCCCGCAGCTATGCCGAGGTCTACGACGATCTGGATGATGAGGTCATTAACCTGTTTCGGGTTCTGCGATCTGACCAGGCAGCATCTCTCGCTGACATGATCCGGTTGACGCCGTTCGCTGAAAATGAGTTTCGCGCGGCCTATGACCCAGTCTTTGATCCAGTCGAGCGCACCCGCCGCCTGATTATCCGCAGCTTCATGGGCTTCGGATCGAACGGGCATCAGCGCAAGACCGGGTTCAGGTCTAACAGCAACCGATCCGGCACCACACCGGCGCGAGATTGGCGCAACTATGCCGATGCTCTTGCGGCGATCATCGACCGCCTGGCAGGCGTCGTGATCCAAAACCGTGACGCCATATCTGTCATGGAGGCTCACGACTCCCCCGACGCCCTGCATTACGTCGATCCGCCCTATGTCGCGGCCACGCGCGATCCCGGCCGCGATTATGCCCACGAGATGACCGAGGCGGATCACGCGGACCTGCTGGCGTTTCTGCGGACCCTGCGCGGCCGGGTGATCCTCTCGGGATATGCCCATCCGCTCTACGACGACGCCCTGTCGGACTGGCGGCGCGTAGAGCGCCGGGCGCTGGCCGATGGTGCGCACGAATGCGTCGAGGTGCTTTGGCTGAATTTCGAACATGAGGGGTTGATGTGCTGGCCGCACCCTCTGCAAAGCCCCGCTGAAAGGCGGGGCTTGACGCTTAGTCTCGCGGCAATCTACTCCTTCGATGAAGGATGATTGCCATGAATGAAAATCAAAAAATCGCGGCCCTCGAAGCCGAGTTGCGGACCCGCAAGCGTACGATACTATTTCTGGTGGCGGAATATGCTGCGCAGAACGAAGGGGAGCGGCGCAAAATCATCTCCTTCTTGAAGGAAACTATGCCCGACCTGTCGGAAAGCGCCGCTGCCATTGCCCGAGAGGTGCTAGACGCGGTCGAATATCCCTGATGCACTTCGACTTTTAGTTGAGCATCAGTATCGATCCATCGACCTCTGGAAGCACTGGCGGGGCTGAAACTAAGACGCCCCATCGGGGGAACCGGACGGGGCATTTTCAACCAAAGGCACTCATTACAAGGTCGATGTATACTATACTTGTATAGGTTGCAAATGGGCACGATTACCTAGGGTCGATCCCTATAAATTTTAGATCCAGAAGATGATGATCGCGGCGAGGATGATTGCGTTGAGGAAGTTGTCGCCGCATCTCTCGTAGCGGGTAGCAATACCGCGCCAGTCCTTCAGACGACCGAAGGCATTCCTTCTCGCCCAAGGTGCGGTGCTGATCGAGCGTGCCCTGGGTAAATCCCGCGTTGTCTGGAATCGATGCCAGGCGGTCGAGGCTGTCGAGGAAGCCGACGCCCTGTCACGGGCGCTGGAAAACGCAGGGGCGGGGGATTAGGCCCCTACGCCGTGGGATCGGTGGATAGCAGAGCCAGAATATGGCTCTGCTGTAAGCTGTCCTGTCTATTCGGCGGTAGTTATTTTGGTTACCGAGCCGGTCTGGGAATCCGTCTCAGGGTTTCCATACATCGAGATCAGGTAGACTTCGCCTTCAGCACCAACTGAGACATGGTTGGGCGTCTGCCCGGCCGGAATATTTGCGATAAGATTCCCATCTATGTCCAGAACGGCAACCGTCCCGCCTGCGCGGCTAACCGCAAAGGCGTGTCCGCTGGCCGGGTTCCAAGCTGCCGACACGCCGCCCGCTCCGATATAGGTGTCGGCAATGACCTCGCCGTCTTTGTCCAATACGACAACGTTGTTCGTATCCTGCGACGAAATAAAGACCCGCTGAGTTTCAGGGTCGACCGCCACCCCCGTCGCGCCTTGAGCCTGCGGGATTTTTACTGTTGAAACCTCATCGCTTTCAAGATCTACCCAGCCCACCCAGGGCGTCGTCTGGCTGACAGAATAGAGTCGCCCGTTTTCTGTATCCAGCGCCAGATCGACAGTTGAGAAGCTTTCGGAGCCTTTTTCCGGAGAGAACTGGTAATGTCCGATATGTTCGAGGTTGGCGGTGTCGTAGATCTCTACGAACCCGGTGCGCGCCGCACTGACATAAGCGCGTCCGCGATCTTCATCGATTACGACGCTCCGCGGATGATAAACCGAACCCTGGGGGAATACCTTGACGACCGAAAGGTCATTGGCATCATAGACGGTGACGGTTTCGGACCGGGTATTGGTTGTCCAGACCTGGTTATTGGAATTATCGACCGCCAATCCGAAAACGGCAATATCCTCGCCGGCATCGTCTTTTGCCAATTCGGCCTCTGCTTCCACTTCAAGAGTTTCCGCGTTCAGGCGCAGGAGGCGACTGCCATCGTTAGGCCCCCTTGCCGATGCGACGAACAGCTTGCCATTAGCCGACGGCGCGCTTTGATAGGCGCGCTCGCCCACCTCCGCGCTTTCGAGATTGTAAGCTTCGGCATTCATAGGCTCGACCACGTCCGATAGCTTCAGCACGACCTGAGAAACGCTTGCCGGGTTCTGGGTCAGGACCGTCAATGGATGAAGCCCAACCTCCGCGTCGCTGGGAACTTTGATCTCGACGGTGATCTGGCCGTCCTCCCCCGCCGTCAATGGTTCTTCAGTAACCGGTTCGGCGCCGTGCAAGACGGTCACGGTCGTGCCTGCCGGCAACTGTTGCATGGAGATCGAAGTCTCATCGCCCGGTCTGATCGGCACTTCACGCGATCCCGCGCGCATGCTGCCAGGAAACTCAGTAGAGGCGGGTGTCCATGTGGTATCTGCGACCGCCCCGGTGGCGGCTGCGATAGCGATGGCAGAAGCCGACAGGATGGACTGTACGAAACGCTGGGCCAATTTTCTCTCCGTATGTCTGTTGCCAATCCTTCCACATGGAAGAGGCGCGCAGAGGCGTCTTTGCATATCTTATAAAAATAATCAACAATACTTGTTCTGGGGTCTCCGCGTTTGCTCACGGTTCTCCCCCGTCAAATATCGGTATCTGTTCATTCCTGCCGCTGCCGATCGGGCGATGGGAGTAGGCGGCGACGGCCCGACGGGCGTCATGGGAACCGGACTTACGCTCAGCGGTTTCTCTCAGCGTGTACACTCATATTGCGGGGTATGCGCGGGAAACATGCAACTGCCTCGGAAGGCATCTAGAGGAGCGCGCTGTGCACAGCATCATTTACCTGGTCGGCCTTGTCGTGGTCGTACTTGCCATTCTGTCACTTTTGGGGCTGCGATAGGGAGTATCAGCATGGAACACAACGAAGCAACAATTGCTGCATCCGCACCGCGGCGTGATCTGCCCGGGGCTTACATAGACTGGGCTGCAATCTTTGGTGGTGCAGTCGTGGCAGCAGCAATCGGCGTGCTGTGTACGGCGTTTGGCGCTGCACTGGGGCTGTCCACGGTATCGGTTGAGCCAGGCGAAGGATCGTTCAATCTCTGGGTTGGCATCAGCGCAGTCTGGGTAGTCGTCTCGTTGGTCCTGAGCTATCTCGCCGGCGGGTATGTGGCCGGTCGGATGAGGCGCAGGGTTGACGATGCCGTTGCAGAGGAGGTGGCGACCCGAGACGGCTTGAACGGCTTGGTCGTCTGGGGCCTTGGCATCCTTCTCACGACGTGGATGGCGGCAGGTGCCATCAGCGGAGCGGGGTCGGCTCTCGGAACTGCCGTTACCGCAACGGGATCAGCCGTAGGCGGTATTGCGCAGGGGGCCGGATCGGTGGTTGGCGGCGCGGTGCAGGGTGTCGCACAAGCTGCGGGTGCGGCCGTACCGGACGATGTGGACGAGGGTCTGATGGACTATCTTAACAGTACCCTGATGCGTCCTGCGGTGGATGGTGTCCAGCAATCTGATGGTGTCACGACACCAACCGCGCCGTCGATGAATGACGAGGAATTGGCGCGTCAGACCGGCATGGTTCTGGGCAATGTTCTGAGGACGGGTGAAATCTCTGACGAGGACAGGTCCTTCCTGATCGCCGCAGTCGCGCGTCGCACTGGTGAGAGCGAGGCGGAGGTAGATGCTCGCGTCGAACGAGCAGTCGCCGCAGTCCAGGAGGCCCGCGCGGAGGCTGAACAGATCGCAGCCGACGCCCGTGCCGAGTCCGAGCGCTTGGCGACCGAGGCCGAGGAAACGGCGATCGAGGCGGCGGAAACCGCTAGAAAAGGTGCTATTCTAACTGCTTTCCTGCTGACAGCCGGCGCACTTGTCGCGGGAGCGGCAGCGGTTATCGGCGCCGTTCGCGGTGGTCGTCACCGTGATGAGGGACGGGTCTGGAATGGTCTGAGCTTCCGCCTTTAATCCTTGGTCAGAAAGGAACTTCCCTGTGTTTTTTGCGTTGGGCTACACGACTCCCTGATGGCTCTCTCGCCCCGCCCAGCTCGCGCTTGGCGGGGCTTTTTCGTTGCAGCACAGGCTTACGCCATATTGGCACGCACTCATGTGAAGACATCGCCGGATGCAAGGATCCCTCGTTTCAATTTTTAGCATTGTTTCCAAATGGTCTGTGACGTGATCAACTGCCATCCAGCCCTGCGTCCACAGCGGCCATAGCCAGCCGCAGCGCAGGCTCATAGGCCACCGGTTTTCCAGACAGCCAGCCGGTGACCGTGATGCCCCGACTGATCCCGAGGCGCTTAGAAACCGAATAGGCACTCATCTGCTGGCATATCCTTGTTGCCACCGTCATCCGGGTGCTGGAAACCTATGGCGGAGGACAGCGGGTGTCTCCCGCCATATGTCCGTTTCCTGACCCGCAGTTGCACACCGGGCGGGGCAGGATGCGCACCTTATCCCGGCGCAGTTGCGCATCGATCAGGCTGAAAAGTTCGTTGCGGCAGGTAGCTTCTCGATCATACCGCGGCACCCAGTATTTTACGCGATAGGTTATCCCTCCGGGGCCGTATTCAAAGACCTGAACCTCGAACCTTTTTCCCTTCAGGATGTGCTCCGCGTTCAAAACCGCGCCTTGGATCACGGTCTTGGCTTTTGCCACTTCCAGATCGGCGGGCAACGTCAGTTCAACATGATCGCGGTATTCCTGGCGTGGGGCGCTGTAATTGGTAATCCTCTGGCGTGAGATCTGGCTGTTGGGCAATATGACATAGGTGCTGTCGCGCGTGACAAGCTGCGTCGTGCGCCAACCAATTTCCCTGATCCGGCCCTGTGCTAGTCCCTCTATATTAACCCAGTCGCCGATGCGGAAAGGGGCCTCAAGACCCAGTGCCAGCCCCGAGAACATATCAGCCACCACGTTGCGGATGGCGAAACCCAGCACCGCCAGCAGAAGCCCTGATCCGGTCAGGATTCCCGACAGGTCTTGGCGGAAGAAAAGCGACAGGCTAATCAGCGCGGCGATCGTGAAAAGCACGACCCGCAACAGATCAAGAGCGACCTTGGGCACCGGAGGTTTCGCCTGCCTACGGGTGGCAAGCCGGGCGGCGGCCAGCCCATGCAGGAGATGGGCACTCAGAAACAGAGCCAAGGATATGGCAGTGTTCTGTAGTGGCCCCCACAGGTTCGGCTGCTCTGGTATCAGCTTTACCAGCGGCTGGCCAAAGACGGCGAACAGGACGAGCAGCGCGATCACCGCAATCAGCCGCAGGGGTGGCGCGGGAAAGTCAGCTTTCGTCATCAGCTGCTCCTTTCTGCGGCGGCCTTGGAGGGGAGGGTCGGTTTGGAGCGAAGAAGACCCCGCGAAACGGGAAGAGGCAAAGCGGGCAGCGGTGGGCGGCAGCACGCGGCACGTTTTCGCCGCAAGAGGGGCAGACACCGGGCAACCAGGCACGATACATGGCAAAACCTTCTGGCAGTAAGGGAACAGGAGGAAACCCCCGGCTCCATCACGTCAGACGGCGTGGACTAGCGAAGCCGGGGCCGAACATGCGCCTGTTCGGTGCATTTCCTTTCGGATGGGGGAGGGGACCGGCGCATGGGGTTCTTCTCGCAGCAAGGAAAATGGCGCGATTTGCATCGCGCTCTTTTTATATGGGGTGTTATTAAATATTTTCAACAGCTTGTTGTGCATCTGATCTGCGTATGGGTGACCGGGTTACGCACCGGGCGTGGCAGCCCGCGCTATGGTCTCATTCACGGCCTAGTGCGCCAGCCAATACGCAGGCCGGCCGTGTTTTGCCTGTCGCGCTGCACAGCGTGCGGACGGCGCAAGGCGGTCAACGTGATCATCAGCGGGTCGCATCTGACATGGAGTTCTCTCAACTGGACCCAAGGACGATGACGGCTAGTGCCCCAAGCCCTCTTATGGTGCGGGATACTTTCCTTATATCTAATTGATAATAAATATAAATCCAAAGGGTTTGGTAGGCCCGGAGGGACTCGAACCCCCAACCAAGGCGTTATGAGCGCCCTGCTCTGACCATTGAGCTACAGGCCCCCGTGGACAGCTTATTGAGTAATCGTGCCGGGGCATCAGGTCAAGCGGACTTGCCGCAGATACGGGCCGCATGCGCGCGATGCCCTTGGCGGATTGCCTGTCGGCAGGGGTTGCGCTATCGGGTGGGGGCCTCGAAACAGGGCGAAAGCGGGCCAGAGAAAGGGTTTCCCATGACCGAGCGTAAAACCGGGCTTTCCTATGCCGATGCGGGTGTCGATATCGATGCCGGGAATGCGTTGGTCGAAAGGATCAAGCCCGCCGCCGCCCGCACCACGCGCCCCGGCGTGATGGAGGGGCTGGGCGGTTTCGGTGCGCTGTTCGATCCGCGGGCCGCGGGCTATGCCGACCCGGTGCTGGTCGCGGCGACGGATGGGGTGGGCACCAAGCTGCGCATCGCCATCGACACGGGTAAGCTGGACGGCGTCGGCATCGACCTGGTGGCGATGTGCGTGAACGATCTGGTTTGCCAGGGCGCCGAGCCTTTGTTCTTCCTTGACTATTTCGCGACCGGCAAGCTTCTGGTCGATGAGGCCGCCCGTGTCGTCGCCGGTATCGCCGAAGGCTGCCACCGCGCCGGCTGCGCGCTGATCGGCGGCGAGACGGCCGAGATGCCGGGCATGTATCACGGCGGCGATTTCGATCTTGCAGGCTTTGCCGTCGGCGCGTTGGAGCGGGGGACCGCTCTGCCCAGGGACGTGGCGGGGGGGGACGTGCTCTTGGGGCTGGCCTCGGACGGGGTGCATTCCAACGGCTTTTCGCTGGTGCGCCGGGTGGCCGAAAAGGCGGGGCTGGGCTGGAACGATGCGGCGCCCTTCGCGGCGGGCACGCTTGGCCAGCAACTGCTGGTGCCGACGCGGCTTTACGTCCTGCCGGTGCTGAAGGCGGTTCGCGCGGGCGGGGTCCATGCTGCCGCCCATATCACCGGCGGCGGGCTGACCGAGAACCTGCCGCGTGTCCTGCCGCAAGGCCTGGGCGCCGAGGTCGATCTGGATGCCTTCGCCTTGCCCCCGGTCTTTGCATGGCTGGCCGAGGCGGGCGGGATTCCCGAACCCGAGATGCTTAAAACCTTCAACTCGGGCATCGGGATGGTGCTGGCCGTCGATCCCGCGCGCGCGGATGGCTTGCAGGCCCTGCTGACGGATGCGGGCGAGACCGTCTGCCGCCTTGGCCATGTGACCCAGGGGCAGGGCGTCCGCTACAGCGGAAAGCTGCGGTGAAACGTGTCGCGATCCTGATTTCCGGCGGCGGGTCGAACATGGTCCGGCTGGTGCAGGAGATGCAGGCCCAGGGGTGGGCGCGGCCCGTGGCGGTCGGCTCGAACGATCCGGCGGCCGGGGGGCTGGGCAAGGCGGCCTCGCTGGGGCTGGCGACATTCGCCGTCGATCATCGCAAATACAAGGGCGACCGCGCGGGCTTTGAGGCCGAACTGCTGCACCAGTTGCAGATGACCGCGCCGGATGTCGTCTGCCTGGCCGGTTTCATGCGCATCCTGACGCCGGATTTCGTGGCCCGTTTTCAGGGGCGGATGCTGAACATCCATCCCTCGCTACTGCCGAGATATCCCGGCCTGAACACCCACCGGCGCGCGATCGAAGCGGGTGACGACCAGGCGGGCGCGACCGTCCACCTGGTCACGCCGGAACTGGACGGCGGGCCGATTCTGGGGCAGGCGCGCGTGGACGTTCTGCCGGGCGACACCGCCGACACGCTGGCCGCGCGGGTGCTGGTGCAGGAACATCGCCTTTACCCCGAAGTGCTGCGCCGCTTCGTCCTGAACCAGCCGCTGCCGGTGATGCTGGACGCCGATTAGCGTTCGGGCACCAACCCGCGCGGGGCGAAGCGCAGGACCAGCAGCAGCACGACGCCCATTGCCAGAAAACGCATATGCGGCGCGCTTTCGATCAGGTGGCTGCGCAGCCCGCCCGCAGGCAGAAAGGCGGTGACCAGGCCCATCAGCGCCGGACCCCACGCCTCGGCCTTGATCCACAAAAACCAGATCAGGATCGCCCCCAGAACCGCGCCCCAGTTGTTGCCCGATCCGCCGACGATGACCATCACCCAGATCAGGAAGGTGTAGCGCAGCGGCGCATAGCCCGCAGGCGCCATCAGCCCGTCCAGCGTGATCATCATCGCCCCCGCAAGCCCGATCACGGCCGAGCCGATGATGAAGATCTGCAAGTGGCGGCGCGTGACGTCCTTGCCCATCGCGGCGGCGGCGGTTTCGTTGTCGCGGATCGCGCGCATCATCCTGCCCCAGGGCGATTTCAGCGCCAGTTGCGACAGGCCGATCAGCGCCAGCAGCACCAGCGCGAACAGCCCCGCATAGCACAGCTTGACCCAGATCCCCGAGGCATTCGCCGCGCTCAGCCCCCATTCGGCGGCGCGGGCGACGAAATCGGGGTCCTGTTGCAGGTTGATCTCATAGGGGACGGGGCGGGGGATGCCGGTGACGTTCTTGACGCCGCGCGCCAGCCATTCCTCGTTGCGGGCGACGGCGACGATGATCTCGCCGATTCCCAGCGTCGCGATGGCCAGGTAGTCCGAGCGCAGCCCAAGCGCGACCTTGCCCACGCACCACGCGGCAGCGGCGGCAAAGATCGCGCCGACCGGCCATGACAGCAGCACCGGCAGGCCAAGCCCGCCGATATTGCCGGCGGCGGCGGAATTATTCGCCTCGATCGCCGCCACGGCGGGGTCGAAGATGTTGCGATAAAGGACGAATCCCAGGATCAGGACGGCGACCAGCGCCAGCGCGTTCCAGGGGCGCGTCAGCCGTTTCCACGCGATGCTGGCAAGGGCCAGCGTGCCCGCCGCGGCCAGCAGGGCAAGGATCAGGCGGGGGGTGCCCGCCTCCCACGCGCCGGGGACGGGCTGGGTCGAGATCAGCACCGGCGCCAGCCCGCCGATGGCGATGAAGCCCACGACGCCCGCATTGAACAACCCGCCATAGCCCCATTGCATGTTGACCCCAAGCGCCATCACCGCCGAGATCAGCCCCATGTTCAGGATCGCGAGGGATGAGTTCCAACTGCCCGAAAACATGCTGTTGCGGACCGTTCCCTCCAGTACGAAAAGCGCGGCCAGAACGGCGAACAGCAAGGGCGCGCGCCAGATGGACGAGGCATCCTGTTGTCTGTTGCCCGACATTTTGGCCCCCTTCTAGAACGATTTGCCGCGGAACAGGCCCGTGGGCCGGAACAGCAGGACGACGATCAGGATGACGAAGCTGACGGCGAACTTGTATTCCGTCGACAGCAGTTGCAGCAGCCCGGCGGGTTGCCAGTCGGGCAGCAGATAGCCCGCGATCTTGCGCCAGGGATAGGTCACCGCGACCTCGGAAAAGGCGACGATGAAGCCACCCGCCACCGCGCCAAGCGGATTGCCAAGCCCGCCCACGATGGCGGCGGCGAAGATCGGCAGCAGGATCTGGAAATAGTTGAAGGCGCGGAAGCTCTTGTCCAGGCCGTAAAGCACCCCCGCCGTCGTCACCAGTGCGGCGGCGATGATCCAGGTGATGCGCACGACGCGGTCGGGGTCGATGCCCGACAGCAGCGCCAGGTCCTCGTTGTCGGAATAGGCCCGCATGGCCTTGCCCGACCGGGTGCGGTTCAAAAACCAGAACAGCGCCCAGCAGGCCAGGGCGGTCACGACCAGCGTGATCACCTGGCTTTGGCGCAGGGCCAGCCCCTCGGACAGGCCGGTCCAGGCGCGGAACTCGGCCACGCTGACGACGAAACGGGCGCCGTCGTCGAAGCGGATCTCGTTCACGCCGATCAGCAGGCGGGTCAACCCGTTCATCATGAACATCACGCCGACCGAGGCCATGACCATGATGATCGGCGCCGACCGCTGGCGCCGGTAGAAGCGATAGACGGCGCGGTCGGTCGCGACCATCAAGAGCGCGGTCAGCGCGATGGCCGCGGGCAGGGCCAGCAGCGCGGTGGGCAGCGGTGCGATTCCGATTCCCGCCGCCTGCAATGCCCAGACCAGCAGGATGCAGATCGCGGTGCCGAAGGCCATTGTGTCGCCATGCGCGAAGTTGGAAAACCGCAGGATTCCATAGATCAGCGTCACCCCAAGCGCGCCAAGCGCAAGCTGCGCACCATAGGCCGCCGCGGGAATGACGACGAAATTCAGAAGCGTCACAAGGGCGTTGAGAATATCCATCCGTCCTAACCCCCCAGGAACGTGCGGCGAACCTCGGGGTCGGCCAGAAGCGCGGCGCCCGAGTCGGTGAAGCGGTTGGCGCCCTGCACCAGCACATAGCCGATGTCGGCGATCTCCAGCGCCTGGCGGGCGTTCTGCTCGACCATGAGGATGGAAATGCCGGTGCGGGCGATTTCGATGATGCGGTCGAACAGCTCGTCCATGACGATGGGGCTGACGCCTGCGGTCGGTTCGTCCAGCATCAGCAGGCTGGGGCGCGTCATCAGCGCGCGCCCGACGGCGACCTGCTGGCGCTGCCCGCCCGACAATTCGCCCGCGCGCTGGCGGCGCTTCATGGCGACGGCGGGGAACAGGTCGTAGACCTGCTGCAACGTCTCGCGGAAATCGTCCTGGCGGGTGAAGGCGCCCATTTCCAGGTTTTCCTGCACGGTCATCGAGGGGAAGATGTTGTTGGTCTGGGGCACGAAGCCCATGCCCTTGCCGACCCGGTCCTGGGGGCTGAGCGCGGTGATATCCTCGCCCGCCAGCGTCACGCGGCCCTCGCGCAGGGGCAGCATGCCGAAGACCGCCTTCATCGCGGTCGATTTCCCGGCGCCGTTCGGGCCGACGATGACGGCGATCTGGCCCTTTTCGACGGTGATCGTGCAATCGTTGAGGATATCGGCCTTGCCGTAGCCGCCACGCATCCCGGTGGCGGAAAGATAGGGTTGGTTCATGTCCCACCCCCTGCGGCTTTGTTCTTCAGCCCGGTGCCCAGATAGGCCTCGATCACGGCCTCGTTCTGCATGATCTGGTCGGCAGAGCCTTGCGCCAGCACCTTGCCCTCGGCCATGACGATGACGGGGTCGCAGAGGCGGGCGATGAAATCCATGTCATGCTCGATCACGCAGAAGGTATAGCCGCGTTCCTTGTTCAGGCGCACGATCGCCTCGCCGATGGTGGCCAGAAGGCTGCGGTTCACGCCCGCGCCGACCTCGTCCAGAAAGACGATCCTGGCATCGACCATCATCGTGCGGCCCAGTTCCAGCAGCTTTTTCTGGCCGCCCGACAGGTTGCCCGCCTTTTCGTCGGCAACATGGGAAATCGTCAGGAACTCAAGAACTTCGTCGGCCTTCTTGCGGATTTCGCTTTCCTGCCGGCGGATCGTGCCGCGGCGGAACCATGTGTTCCACAGCGTTTCCCCCGCCTGTCCCGTGGGGACCATCATCAGGTTCTCGCGCACGGTCATGGATGCGAATTCCTGCGCAAGCTGGAAGGTGCGCAGCAGGCCACGGTGGAACAACTCGTGCGGGGGCAGGCCGGTGATGTCCTGTCCGTCCATCGTGACGCGGCCCGAGGTCGGTTCAAGAACACCGGCTATCACGTTGAAAAGCGTTGACTTTCCTGCGCCGTTCGGGCCGATCAGCCCGGTGATCGAGCCGTTCTGAATCGTCAGGCTGGCGCCGTCCACCGCGCGAAAGCCGCCGAAATGCTTGTGCAGATCGTGGACCTGGATCATGTGTCTCCCCATCCCCCGCGGCGGTTTGCGCGGGGGTTTATTGGTATTGAGACGGGGCCGGTCGCGGCCCCGTCCGACGGTGGATCAGCGATAGCCGATGGTGTTCATGGTGCCGCCGGTGAACTCCAGCACGCGGAAGGTGCCCGCGGTTTCGCCCGGTCCGATCAGTTCGACCCCGGTGGCGCCGACGTAGTCGATGGCTTCGCCATTGACGAGCAGTTCCAGCCCCTTGGCCAGTTCGCCCGGCAGGATCGGCTCGCCCGGTCCGTTGGCGACCTCGACGACATGATCCTTGTAGACCGACGGGTCGGACGAGCCTGCCGAAGCCATCGCCAGCAGGATCAGCGCCGTGGCGTCATAGGATTCGCCCGCGAATTGCGAACCGCCATCGAAACCCGCCGCCTCGGCCAGTTCGTTGAACCTGTCGCGGCCCTCGCCCTCGGATGAAGGGCTTTGCCCGAACGAGGTTTCCAGGTCGGGACCGAAATTCTCGACCAGCGTCTGGCTGATCATGCCGTCGGGAAAGACGAAGGTCGAAAAGGCGCCCGAATCCAGCGATCCGCGCAGGATGCCCGCGCCGCCCTGATCGACGTAACCGACCAGCACCAGCGCATCGCCACCGGCGCTGGCAAGGGCCGCGACCTCGGCGGAGTAGTCGCCCTTGCCGTCGTCATGGGCGGCGTTCATCGTCACCGTGCCGCCCTGCGCGGTGAAGGCGGCGGCGAAGCTGTCGGCCAGCCCCTTGCCGTAATCGTTGTTGGTATAGCTGACGGCCACCGTGTCGATGCCGCGTTCCAGCGTCAGTTCGGCCATCACCTCACCCTGCCGCGCGTCCGAGGGCGAGGTGCGGAAGAACAGCCCGTTGTCCTCGATATCCGTCAGCGCGGGCGAAGTGGCCGAGGGCGAGATCATCACGATGCCGTTGGGCACGCCGACGCGTTCCAGCGTGGCGATGGTTTCGCCCGAACACATGCCGCCCACGATCCCTTGGACCTGATCGGCGGTCACGATCCGCTCGACCGCGGTGACGGCGGCGGCGGCATCGGCGCAGGTCGTATCGACACGAACCGGCGTCACGGTCGAGCCGTCCAGCAGCAGCCCGCTGTCCGTCACCTCGGTCATCGCCATTTCGGCGCTGGTCGCCATGTCGGGCGACATCGATTCCAGCGGTCCGGTGAAACCGAAGGCGATGCCCAGCTTCACCTCTTCGCCCGAAGCGGCGCCCGCGGCCAGGGTTGCACCGGCAACCGAGGCCAGAAGGAACTTCTTCATCCGTATATCTCCCCCATCTGTTCATTGTTTCTGTTCCGAAGGCTATAAGCGCAATTCGTAAAAGAAAAGAGAATTGGCGGGCCTTGCGCCGTGGCGTCACACCGTCCGCCGAAATTGCCGGCCCGAGCGGCAAAACGGGCCTGCGCGCAAGCCTTTCCCTTTCTTCGCGCAATCTTTATATGGATTGCGACAGAGTGGTGAGGATTTGAACATGGCCCAGACGACGATCCGCGATGCAGCCGCATCCCCGGCATGGGACAAGCGTGGCTGGCGCGACCGGCCGCGCATCCAGATGCCCGATTATCCCGACGCCGCCGCCGTTCAGGCGGTCGAGGCGCAGCTTGCCAAATATCCGCTGCTCATCTTCGCCGGCGAGGCGCGCCGCCTGCGTGCCCACCTGGCCGATGTCGCGCAAGGCCGCGCCTTCCTGCTGCAAGGCGGGGATTGCGCGGAAAGCTTTTCCGAATTCTCGGCCGACAATATCCGCGACACCTTCAAGGTGATGCTGCAAATGGCGGTCGTGCTGACCTGGGGTGCGCAATTGCCCGTGGTCAAGGTGGGCCGCATGGCGGGGCAATTCGCCAAGCCGCGCAGCGCCCCGACCGAAACCATCGGCGGCGTGGAACTGCCCAGCTATCGCGGCGACATCATCAACGGCTTCGACTTCACGTCCCAATCGCGCGTGCCCGATCCGCAGCGCATGCTGGCCGCCTACACCCAGGCGGCGGCGACGCTGAACCTGCTGCGGGCCTTCTCGACCGGGGGTTATGCGGATATCCACCGGGTGCAAAGCTGGATCAGCGATTTCACCGGCGGGCCGGAAGCTGCGCGTTACCGCGACATCGCCGACCGCATCAGCGACGCGATGGCCTTCATGTCGGCGGCGGGCGTGACCGGCGAGACCGCCCATCAGCTTGCCCATGTCGAGTTCTACACCAGCCACGAGGCCTTGCTGCTGGAATATGAAGAGGCGCTGGCGCGCACCGATTCGACCACCGGCCTGCCCGTGGCGGGTTCGGGTCACATGATCTGGATCGGCGACCGCACCCGCCAGCCCGACGGCGCGCATGTCGAGTTCTGCCGGGGCGTCCAGAACCCCATCGGGTTGAAATGCGGCCCCTCGACCACCGCCGAGGATCTCAAGGTCCTGATGGAAAAGCTGAACCCCGCGAACGAGCCGGGCCGCCTGACGCTGATCGCGCGTTTCGGCGCGGGCAAGGTCGGCGACCACCTGCCGCGCCTGATCCGCGCCGTGGCCGAGGAAGGGGCGAATGTCGTCTGGTCCTGCGACCCGATGCACGGCAATGTCATCAAGTCCTCGACCGGCTACAAGACGCGGCCCTTCGATTCGATCCTGCGCGAGGTGCGCGAGTTCTTCGCCATCCACAAGGCCGAGGGCACCATCCCCGGCGGCGTGCATTTCGAGATGACCGGGCAGGATGTGACCGAATGCACCGGCGGCGTCCGCGCGGTCAAGGACGAGGATCTGTCCGACCGCTATCATACCGCCTGCGACCCGCGGCTGAACGCCAGTCAGTCGCTGGAACTGGCTTTCCTGGTGGCCGAGGAACTGCGTGGCCGCCGCCTGAACGGGGCGCTGGACAAGGCGGTCTGACCCGCCTGTCCGACCTTTGCCGCGCCGTCGCGGGCCTGTGCCTGCGGCGGCGTTCCCTTGTCCGGGCTTCATTTGTCCGGGTCGGGCGTCCTGTCCCTTTTTCGGCTGTTGTCGGCGACGATGCGAAAGCGCGCGCGCCGTTCCTCGGGCGTTTCGGGCACCGGGTCGGGGGTCCTGGCCGTGCCTGACGGATCGCGCGGCACCCATGCGGCGGGTGGTTCGGCAAAACCGGCGGTCGAAGGCGACGGCTCGACCACTTCGCCCCCGGCGATCACCGGCAGAACCTTGTCCGCGCGGATATCGAAGCGGCGCGGGGGGCGGCCGATCTCGCCTTCGGCGGCGATGCAGCCAAGCACGCGGGTGACATCGCCAAGGTCCGAACGCAGCGGCAGCAACAGCATCCGTGCGTTCAGTTCCGGCCGGGCGAAACCGGCGGGGGAATGCAGTTGCAATTCCGCGATCTGGGGCGCGTGAAAGACGCTTTCCAGAACATCGGACAGCCGCCCCCGAAAGGGCGGGTTCAGCAGCGAACACAGCGGCATCCCCCGCACCTCCATCCCCATCAGGTCGATCAGGTGCCGCCCGGCAAGGCGAAAGCGGCCCGCGGCGGGGGCGATTCGCTCGAGGATGAAGGCATAATCCAGCGCCCCCCTGATGCCGCGCGGTTCGACATCGGCGCGCAGGGGGATGGCGCGTCCGTGGCGCAGGCTGTCCCAATAGCTGCGCAATTCCAGCAGGATGCGACCGGGCCGGACTGGATCGAAATCGCCCATCCGTATCAGATCCCCACCCCTGCCAGGCGGGGAATCGCCCTTGCCCTTCCGGCCTTTTTGACCAGAGCCTTGCCCATCATCGCCGCACATACCGATACTCGTGAACTCTATACTGTCGCGGATAACTGCACTTGGATAGGTTGTTTCGCGCCGAAAGCCGATCAGAATCTTCACGAATGGTTAAAATCCCGGCGCGGAGCCGCCCTTGACCCCGTGGCGCGGCCCGCGCATTGAAACGGGCAAGACCAAAGGAAGAAAAAGGGACATGCGGATCATGCAACGCAGCGGGCTATTGATCATCCTTTCCTCGCCCTCGGGGGCGGGGAAGTCCACCCTGGCGCGGCGGCTGATGGAGTGGGACCCGGTGCTGAAATTCTCGGTCTCGGCCACCACGCGGCCGCCCCGTCCGGGCGAGGTCGAGGGACAGCACTATTATTTCCGCTCGCCCGATCAGTTCCGCGAGATGGTGGAAAACGGCCAGATGCTGGAACATGCCGAGGTCTTCGGCAACCGTTACGGAACGCCCCGCGACCCGGTCGAACAGGCGATGCTGGCGGGGCGCGACACGATCTTCGACGTGGACTGGCAGGGCGGCCAGCAGATCCGCGCGTCGGTGCTTGGCGGGCATGTCGTCTCGATCTTCATCCTGCCGCCCAGCCTGGCCGAACTGGAACGCCGCCTGATCTCGCGCGGGCAGGATACCCCCGAGGTGATCCGGGGCCGGATGGAAAAAAGCCGGGCGGAAATCAGCCATTGGGCGGAATACGACTATGTGCTGGTCAATGACGATCTGGACGCGACCGAGCAGGCGCTGCGTGCTATCCTGACCGCCGAACGCCAGCGGCGCGAACGCCAGACCGGGCTTGGCGAATTCGTGCGCAACCTGATGCAGGAAAAGGAATGACGATGATCTGGGAACTTGACGGCATCCGCCCCTCCATCGCGGCCAGCACGTGGATCGCCCCCGACGCCCAACTGATGGGCCGCATCGTGGTCGAGGACGAGGCCAGCATCTGGTGGGGCTGCGCGCTGCGCGGCGACAACGAAGAAATCCGCATCGGGCGCGGCTCGAACGTGCAGGAACATTGCATCATGCATACCGACCCCGGCTATCCGCTGGTGATCGGCGCGGATTGCACTATCGGCCACCGCGCCATGCTGCATGGCTGCACGATCGGGGACGGGGCGCTGATCGGCATGGGGGCGATCGTGCTGAACGGCGCAAGGATCGGCCCCGGCGCGCTGATCGGCGCGGGCGCCCTGATCACCGAGGGCAAGGAGATCCCCGCCGGTGCGCTGGTCATGGGCGCGCCGGGCAAGGTCATCCGCCAGCTTGACGATGCGGCGCGGGCCGGCCTGCTGGAATCGGCCCGCCATTACCGCGAGAACGCGGCGCGTTTCCGCAACGGCCTGCGCGCCGTCGGGGACGGCGGCACCGCCTGATGACGCTGCCCGATCCGCTGAAGCTGATCGAGGCCGTGCCGCTGGCGATGCTGGTCGTCGATGGCGCGGCCAGGGTCGTGCTGGCCAACGATCCGGCGCGCGCGCTGTTCGGGGACGGCATCCTCGGGCGGCCCTTCGTCACCGTCCTGCGCCACCCCGCCATCAATGAGGCGGTCGAGAATATCCTGGAAGGCCGCGCCCACAGCCGCGATAGGCAACAGGCGCGGATCAACGCGCAGGGGCGGATGCTGTCGGTCGCGGCGACGGTCACCCCCTTGCCGCTGAACGGCGGGCAGGGCGCGGCCATCGCCTTCGAGGACCGCAGCGGCATCGAACAGGCCGACGCGATGCGCCGCGATTTCGTGGCCAACGTCAGCCACGAATTGCGCACGCCCCTGACCGCGCTGGCCGGTTTCATCGAAACCCTGCGCGGCGCGGCGCGCGACGACCCTTCCGCCCGCGAACGCTTTCTGGACATCATGCAGCGCGAGGCGGGGCGCATGAACCGCCTGATCGGCGACCTGCTGTCGCTGAGCCGGGTCGAGGCCGAAGAGCGCAGCCGCCCCGCCGAAAGCGTCGATCTGGCCGCGCTTTTGCGCAATGTCGTCGCAACCCTGTCCCAGGGCGCGGATGCGGCGGGCGTCAGGATCGCATTCGAGACGCCGCCCCAGGGCGTTCTGGTTGCGGGCGATTCCGACCAGCTTGTGCAGGTCTTTCACAACCTGATCGAGAATGCGGTGAAATACGGCGGCTCGGGCGGCGTGGTAACCCTGACCATCGAAAGCATCGCGCATGAGCCGGTCCTGCGCGGCCCCGCGTGGGCGATCACCGTGGCCGACCGGGGCGAGGGGATCGAGGCGCAGCATCTGCCCCGCCTGACCGAGCGTTTCTATCGCGTGGACGGCCACCGCTCGCGCGAGCGCGGGGGGACGGGGCTGGGGCTGGCCATTGCCAAGCATATCGTCAACCGCCATCGCGGACGGCTGCGCATCGAAAGCGAAAAGGGAAAGGGCAGCCGCTTTACCGTGGCGCTGCCCGTGCTGGATCCGCCCGCATCGAAATGACGCGGGCCCGGCCTGCGGCGCTATTCTGCCGCGTGATTCGCCGCGTCCGTCTCGGACCCGGATTTCATCACGAAACCCTGCTGAAGCTGGTCGAAGGGCGCGACCGGGTAATCGCCCGAGAAACAGGCATCGCAATATTGCGGGCAGGAATTGTTGCGCCCCCCGGCCTCGCCCGCCGCGCGATAAAGGCCGTCCAGCGAGACGAAGGCCAGGCTGTCCACGCCGATCCATTCGCGCATTTCCTCGGGCGACATGTTGGCGGCCAGCAGCTTGCCGCGCTCGGGCGTATCGACGCCGTAGAAGCAGGGCCATGCGGTGGGGGGGGAGGCGATGCGGAAATGGACCTCGCTCGCGCCGGCGGCAAGGATCATGTCCTTGATCTTGCGGCTGGTGGTGCCGCGCACCACGCTGTCGTCCACCAGGACGACCCGCTTGCCGCGCACCAGCGCGCGGTTGACGTTCAGCTTGAGGCGCACGCCCATGTTGCGGATCTGCTCGGTCGGTTCGATGAAGGTGCGGCCGACATATTGGTTGCGGATGATACCCATGCCAAAGGGGATGCCGCTTTCATGGGCATAGCCGATGGCCGCCGGGGTGCCGCTGTCGGGAACGGCGCAGACCAGATCGGCCTCGACCGGCGCTTCGCGGGCCAGTTCCACGCCGATCTGGCGGCGCGTCTCATAGACCGAGCGTCCGCCGATGATCGAATCGGGGCGCGAGAAATAGACATGCTCGAAGATGCAGAACCGCCCCTTGGACGGGCCGAAGGGGCGCGAGCTTTCGATATGGCCCTTCGAGATCACGACCATCTCGCCCGGTTCGACCTCGCGCACCAGTTCGGCGCCGATGATGTCCAGCGCGCAGGTTTCCGAGGACAGCACGAAGCCGTCGTCGCCCACCCGGCCAATGACCAGCGGGCGCACGCCAAGCGGGTCGCGCACGCCGATCAGCTTGGTGCGGGTCA
>NZ_CAMEFG010000035.1 GCF_945915435.1 uncultured Paracoccus sp.
GCCGCTGCGAATCGCATGTTAGCGCCAGAAGCTGAGGTATTCGACGAAACCCACGAACTCCCGCGCCAGGAAGATCGGGATATTGCCGCCCAGGAAAAGCAGGTCGGCGGCCAGGATCAGGGCGATGAGCAGGCCAAGAAAGATCGCGATCCGGTTCGTCATGCTGTCCCTTTCGCACCCGTTTTGCCGCGTCAGCGCGCGGACCCGTTGCCTGCGGCGTGGCGGCACGGGCCTTGCTAGGCAAGGGAAGGGCTGCTCGCAAGGGGGTCATGGCGCGGGTTCTTCATCCGTGTCCTGATCGGCGCCGACGGGGATCAGGATGATCTCGCCCTCGCCCTCCAGGCGGCGGATGGTGGCGACGACCTCGGACATGGCGGCCTCGGCATCGCTGGCAGGGACCTTGCCAAGGGTCTCGATCTCCTCGCGCAGGGTGTCGGCCATGCGTGTGGACAGCGCGCCAAGGATGAAATCGACGGTGGGCAGGTCATCGCCCCTGGCACCGGCCAGCGCGCGGGTCAGTGCCGTGCCCTCGACCTCGCGCACGAAGCGGGGCACGTCGCGCGGGTCGATGCGGGCGGGGATGTTGGCCCATGTGAAGATCGTCCGGCGCACGCTTTCGGCGAAATCCGCATCGTCGTCGGCAAGGCCCGCCAGCACGCTGTCGCGCGTCGCGGATTGCGAAACGTTCAGGATCGCCCCCACCTTTTCGACCGGGCCGCCCCGTGATGCGGGTTGGGGCAGTGTGTCGGCGGCCTGGACCAGCGCCAGCCCGATCCGACGCAGCGCGGCCGCGTCGATCCCGCCTGTCAGCGACATCGCATAGGCGATCTGCCGGGCAAGTTCGGGGTCGATCAGCTTGAACACCTCGGCCGCGCGGGGAACGGGCAGGTTCGAGAACATGACCGCCGCGATCTCGACCGCCTCGACCCGGACAAGCTCGGCCAGCGATTCCGCGGGCAGCGAGGCGATGCGTTCCCACGGATCGCTGATCCCCGACAGCGCCGCCATGCGCCGCAGGCGGCTGGTGGTGGCATCTGACAGGTGCCCTTCCAGCAGCGCCAGCGCCCCGTCGATGGAATCGGGAAAGGACAGGCCTACGGATTCCAGTTGGTCGCAGAATTCCATGATGACGCAATCGCGGGTTTCGCGGTCCACGATGCCCATGATCGCGATTTCCTGCGCCAGCGCGGCTTGCGCGGTCTGGGGCAGGCGGCTGAGGTCCAGGTCGGACCCTTCGGCCAGCAGGTAACCCACGACGATCGCGGCTTTTTGCCGCGATGTCAGCACCTTGGATGCAAAGCCGTCACTGCCGATCATTCCTGCCCCCGAATCGTGTCGCAGGGGCAGGATGGCAGAAAAAACCTAACAGGCGGTTAGCGCGGCTGATCGAAGACGCGGGCGAAGATCGTATCGACGTGCCTGGTGTGATAGCCGAGGTCGAATTTTTCCTCGATCTCGGCGGGCGACAGCGCCGCCGTCACCTCGGGGTCGGCCAGCAATTCGGTCTTGAAATCGGCGCCCTGTTCCCAGACCTTCATGGCGTTGCGCTGCACCAGGCGGTAAGCATCCTCGCGCGAGACGCCGGCCTGCGTCAGGGCCAGAAGCACCCGCTGGGACATGACCAAACCCTTGAACTTGTTCATGTTCGCCAGCATGTTTTCGGGATAGACGACCAGCTTTTCGACGACGCCCGCCAGCCGGTTCAGCGCGAAATCCAGCGTGATGGTGGCGTCCGGGGCGATGCCGCGCTCGACCGAGGAATGCGAGATGTCGCGTTCGTGCCACAGCGCCACGTTTTCCATCGCGGGCACGACGGCCATGCGCACAAGGCGGGCAAGGCCGGTCAGGTTTTCGGTCAGCACCGGGTTGCGCTTGTGCGGCATGGCGCTGCTGCCCTTCTGTCCGGGGCTGAAATATTCTTCGGCCTCAAGCACTTCGGTGCGCTGCATGTGGCGGATCTCGATGGCGATATTCTCGATGGAACTGGCGATCACGCCAAGCGTGGCGAAGAACATCGCGTGGCGGTCGCGCGGGATCACCTGGGTGCTGATCGGCTCGGGCGTCAGGCCCATTTTCGCGCAGACGTGTTCCTCGACCGCCGGGTCGATATTGGCGAAGGTGCCGACCGCGCCGGAAATCGCGCCGGTCGCGACCTCGACGCGGGCCGCTTGCAGCCGCGCCTTGCCGCGCGCCATTTCCGCGTAGAAACGCGCGAAGGTCAGGCCCATCGTGGTGGGCTCGGCGTGGATGCCGTGGCTGCGGCCGATGCGGACCGTGTCCTTGTGTTCAAAGGCGCGTTTCTTCAGCGCCTCCAGCAGTTTGTCCATATCGGCCAGCAGGATGTCGGCGGCGCGGACGAGCTGGACGTTCAGCGTCGTGTCCAGAACGTCGGAACTGGTCATGCCCTGGTGGACGAAGCGGGCTTCGTCATTGCCGATATGTTCGGCCAGATGGGTCAGGAAGGCGATGACGTCGTGCTTGGTCACGGCCTCGATCTCGTCGATGCGGGCCACGTCGAATTCAACGTCCCTGGCGCGCCAGACGGCCGCGGCGTTTTCGCGCGGGATCACGCCCAGATCGGCCTGGGCGTCGCAGGCATGGGCCTCGATCTCATACCAGATGCGGAACTTGGTCTCGGGCGACCAGATGGCGGTCATTTCGGGGCGGGAATAGCGCGGGATCATCGAAAGCCTCCTTGGTTGGTGGGGCTTTAGCGCGCCGTTGCGCCAGCGGCAAGCTGGGCTGGGGTATTTGGGTGATGAAGAAAGCGGGCGCGGCGCCCGGAGCGTCGGGCGCCGCGCCGATTGCGGGATCAGAAGGCGGGGATGACCGCGCCCTGATAGCGTTCCTCGATGAAGGCCTTGATGGCCGGGTCGTGGTAGGCCTCGATCAGGTCGGGCACCCATTCGGCGTCCTGGTCCTGCTGGCGCACGACGATGATATTGGCATAGGGGCTGTCGGCGTCCTCCATCGCGATGGAATCCTCTTGCGGGTTCAGCCCGGCGTCCAGCGCGTAGTTGGTGTTGATGATCGCGATATCGGCATCGGCCAGCGTGCGGGGCAGTTGGGCGGCGTCGAGTTCGAGGAAGTCCAGCCCCTTGGGGTTGCCCGCGATGTCCAGCGGATTGGGGGTCAGGCCGACGTCCTCGCCCAGCGTCAGCAGGCCCTTGGCTTGCAGGAGCAGAAGGGCGCGGCCGCCGTTCGTCGGGTCGTTGGGGATCGCGACACGGGCGCCTTCGGGCAGGTCGTCGAGCGATTCCAGCTTGTCGGAATAGATCCCCATCGGCGTGGTGATGGTCTTGGCGACCGTGACCAGATCGAAGCCGCGATCGGCGATCTGGTTGTCCAGATAGGGCTGGTGCTGGAAGCTGTTGGCGTCCAGGTCGCCGTCGTTCAGCGCTTGGTTGGGGATGACGTAGTCGGTGAACTCGATGATCTCGATGTTCAGACCGCGGTCGCGGGCGGTTTCGGCGACCTTCTCCATGATCTCGGCATGTTCGCCGACCGAGACGCCGACCTTGATGTCATGGGCCGAGACCATGCCCGCGCCTAGCGCGAGGGCTGCGGTCAGCGTGGCGAAGCGGAGTTTTCTCATCTGCACTCTCCTGATGATGAAGCGGGATCAGCGGCCCCGGTTGCGGGGCGCGCGTTTGTCGAAGCGCGCGGCGATCCATTCGCCGAGCGATTGCACGAACTGGACGAGGACGACCATGATGACGACCACGATCAGCATGACGTCGGGCATGAAACGCTGGTAGCCGTAGCGGATGCCCAGGTCGCCCAGGCCCTTGCCGCCGACCGCGCCCACCATCGCCGAATAGCCGATCAGGCTGACCACGGCCAGCGTCAGGCCAAGGACGATGCCGGGCATCGCCTCGGGGACCAGCACCTTGCGCACGATCTGGAAGGGGGTGGCGCCCATGGCGCGGGCGGCCTCGATCAGCCCGCTGTCGACTTCGCGGATCGAGGTTTCGACTAGCCGCGCGATGAAGGGGGCGGCGGCGATCGTCAGGGGCACGATGGCCGCCGTGGTGCCGATCGAGGTGCCGACCAGCCAGCGCGTGAAGGGGATGATCGACACGACCAGGATGATGAACGGAACCGAGCGCGCGATGTTCACCACCAGCCCCAGCACCCGGTTGGTGTTGGGTGCCGACAGCAACTCGCCCCGGCGCGAGGTGGCCAGGAAGATCCCCAGCGGGCCGCCGATCAGCGTGCCGACCAGCGCCGCCACGCCGACCATATACAGCGTTTGCAGCGTCGAGACCCACAGAAGCTGGATCATGTTAGCCGACATAGCCAAGCTCCTCGGTGATCATGCCGTATTCGGCCAGGAAACCGCGCGCCTCTTGCAGGCGCTGGTGGGGCAGGCTGACGATCAGGCTGCCGAAGGGGTTGGGGCCGATTTCCTCGATGGCGCCGGCAAGGATGTTCGTCTCGATCCCGCATTCGACGGTCATGCGCGACAGCATCGGCGTGGTGGCGTTCTGGCCGGTGAAGGTGATCTGCATGATCGCCTGCGCATCCGGTCCCTGCGGCTGCGGCTGCATCCGGCTGGCGACGAATCCCGGCAGGGCGACATCGGTGACGCCCTTGAGAAAGGACCGCGTCGTCGGGTGATCGGGGCGCGAAAAGACGCCGTAGGTCGGACCGGATTCGACGATGCGGCCGCCCTCGATCACCGCGACATGGTCGCAGACGTCGCGGACAACGGCCATCTCGTGGGTGATCAGCAGGATGGTCAGGCCCAGTTCCCGGTTGATGTCGCGCAAAAGCGCCAGCACCTGCCGCGTGGTGTCGGGGTCCAGCGCCGAGGTCGCCTCGTCCGACAGCAGCACGCGGGGGCGGGTGGCAAGGGCGCGGGCGATGCCGACGCGCTGCTTTTGCCCGCCCGAGAGTTCCGCCGGATAACGGTCGCGCTGCGCGTCAAGTCCGACGAGGCGGATCAGATCGTCCACGCGCGGCGCGATTTCGGCGCGCGGGGTCCCTGCGATTTCCAGCGGCAGTCCGATATTGCCCGCCACCGTGCGCGAGGACAGCAGGTTGAAATGCTGGAAGATCATGCCGACCTTGCGCCGGATGTCGCGCAGCGCGGCGCCCGTGGCCGTGCCGACGTCCTGCCCGGCGACCAGCACCTTGCCCCGGCTGGGACGCTCCAGCCCGTTCACCAGCCGCAGCAGCGTGGATTTCCCCGCGCCCGAGCGCCCGATGATGCCGGTGATCGTGCCCGCGGGCACCTCCAGCGAGATGTCGTCCAGCGCCAGAACGTCGCCCGCGCCGCCCTTTTGCGGGAATGCGCGCGTCACGTTCTGGAATGAAATGGCCGGCTGGTCCCGGTCCTCTGCCTCGGTCATCGCTAAACCCTGTTTCCTGGCGCAGAGCTATGCGCGGATACCCGTTCTTGGCAAGGGGGGTATCATGGCCCATGCCGAAACGCTGTTCCTGATTCAGGCAAGGCGCAGGAACAGCATTCCGAAATGGGCCGGATCGCCGGTTTTGGAAAAGAATCAGCCGCCGGACGCGGCCAGCGCCGCGACGATGGGGCCGAAATCACCGGCCTTGAGGCTGGCGCCCCCGACCAGCGCGCCGTCCACATGGGGGATCGCGAAGATCTCGGCCGCGTTGCCCGGCTTGACCGAGCCGCCATAGAGCAGCGAGACATCCGCGCCGTCCGCAAAGCGCGCGGCCAGCCGGTCGCGCATCAGGGCGTGGACCTCGGCGATCTGGTCGTTGGTGGGGGTGCGGCCCGTGCCGATGGCCCAGACGGGTTCATAGGCGACCACGGTATTCGCCGCGGTGGCGCAATCGGGGACGGATGCGGCCAGTTGGCCCGCGATCACGTCCAGCGTCTGGTCCGCGTCGCGCTGCGCCTCGGTCTCGCCCAGGCAGATCACGGCCACCAGCCCGGCCTCATGGGCGGCGATGGCCTTGGCGCGGACCTGATCGTCGGTCTCGCCGTGGTCGGTGCGGCGTTCGGAATGGCCGAGGATGACATGGCTTGCCCCCGCATCGCGAAGCTGCGCCGCCGCGATGTCGCCGGTATGCGCGCCCGAGGCATTGGCGTGGCAATCCTGCCCGCCGGTGGCGATGCCCTTGGCCGCCATCGCGTGGATCAGCGTCGCGGGGGGGCAGATCAGCAGGTCGCAACCCGGTTGCGGATGGTCGGCCAGCAGCCGGTCCACCTCGGCCAGCGAGGCCAGCGTGCCGTTCATCTTCCAGTTGCCTGCGGCCAGTTTGCGCGGTGCCATCTGTCGTCCTTTCGCCTGTGTCGCGACCCGATTAGGCAAAGCGCGGCGCGGGTTCAATGCAGATGGCGCTAACGGTGGTCTCAGGGCGCGGTGCGCGCCCCCTCCAGCGGTTCGAACCGGACCGATTCGCCGCAGCCGCAGGCCTCGGTGACATTGGGGTTGCGGAACCTGAAGCCGGATTCGAGAAGGCCGGTCTCATAGTCGATTTCCGTCCCGAAGAGGAACATCTGCGCGGTCGGCGCGATCATCACGCGGGCCTCGCCCTGTTCGACCACCTCGTCGGCGGGGTCGGGGGACTGGGCCAGTTCCATCGTGTATTCCATGCCCGCGCAGCCGCCCTTCTTCAGGCCGATGCGCAGGCCATGCGCGGATTTTCCGGCCATGAGCCGGGCGATCTGACGCTCGGCCGCCGGGGTGATGGTGACCGGGGATTTGCCGGGGATCGAAAACATCTGTGCCGCCTTTCCTTCCCGCACAAGATAGGGTGGGGCGGGCGGCGGCTCAAGTCCCCGCCTCGATCGCGGCCAGAAGCGCCATCACCACGCGGACCGAGTTGGTCGCGGCCAGACCCATGAAGGTTGCCATCTCATTGGCATCCGCCCCGCCCCCCGCAAGGTCGGAAACCGAGCGCGCGGCGATGAAATCGACCCCGTTGGCATGGGCGACATGGGCGACGGCGGCGCTTTCCATGTCCAGCACCTGCGCGCCGAAAGCCCCGTGCGCCCAGATCCGCAGCGCGGCGTTGTCGACGAAGGCGGGGCCGGAAAGCCCGTTGCCGCCCACGATGACGCGCGGCTGGTGGGACAGTTGGTGGCCCGCCTCGGTGCCGGTTTCCAGGGACATGGCCTCGATCCGGTGCGCGGCTTGGGTCAGGCGGGGCGCGGTATCGAACCAGAAGCGGCGCCCGCGCCCGTCAGGGTCCGAGGCGGTCTCGACCGTCAGGGGGAAGGCCATGCCGAAATTCGGGGCATCCGCGCGCAGATCGTCCAGGAAGGGCGGCGGCGCGAAGCCCTGCGCGGTTTCGCGGGCGAAGGCGGATTCGAGATATTGCCCCCAACGCGCGGGCAGGATCACGTCGCCCACGTTCAGCGCGGGATCGGCGCTGCCCGCGATGCCGGTCAGCACGATGGCCGTGACATTGTAGCGGTCCAAGAGAAGCTGCGCCGCCATCGCCCCGTTGACCATCGACATGCCCGAAAGGTAGATCACGACATGCGTGGCCCCGATGGTCGTGGTGGCGAAGTCGATGCCGTTCATGCGGCGGGTTTCGACCGCGATGCCCCGCCGGTCCAGTTCGGCCCGCAAGGCCAGCCATTCGGGCGTGTAGGAGGTCGCGACGGCGATGCGCGGCGTCGCGTCGTGAAAGGGGCGTTCTGGCATCAATGGCTCCGGCTGTTCGGGACAGGCTTGCGTGGGCGCGCGCGCGGCGTCAATGGCTTGACACGGGCCGCGACGGGGATATAAGCGCGGCTTCATTGGTGTTGGTGGCCCCCGCAAGGGGATTCCTGTCGGGCTTATCGCCAGAGGACAACGCCCTTCTGCCGCCCGAGCGGTTCCGGGGAACGCTGCCATTCCCGGCCCTGCCGCTTCGGGTATTTTTGTGAAGGAGATCAGAGGTGACCAAACGCACCGCTGCCAAATACAAGATCGACCGCCGGATGGGCGAAAACATCTGGGGTCGCGCGAAATCCCCGGTCAACCGCCGCGAATACGGCCCCGGCCAGCACGGCCAGCGCCGCAAGGGCAAGCTGTCGGACTTCGGCACCCAGCTGCGCGCCAAGCAGAAGCTGAAGGGCTATTACGGCGACCTGACCGAAAAGCAGTTCCGCCGCATCTATGGCGAGGCCGAGCGCGTCAAGGGCGACACCGGCGAGAACCTGATCGGCCTGCTGGAGCGCCGTCTGGACGCCGTCGTCTATCGCGCCAAGTTCGTGCCGACCATTTTCGCCGCGCGCCAGTTCGTGAACCACGGCCATGTCGAGGTGAACGGCCAGCGCGTCAACATCGCGTCCTATCGTGTCAAGGAAGGCGACGTGATCTCGATCCGCGAGCGTTCGCGTCAACTGGCCATCGTGCTGGAAGCCGTCGGTCTGGCCGAGCGTGACGTGCCCGATTATATCGAAGCCGATCACAACAAGATGACCGCGACCTTCGTGCGCACCCCGGCCCTGGGCGACGTGCCCTATGCCGTCGTGATGGAGCCGAACCTGGTCGTCGAATATTACGCGAAGAACTGATCCTTTCCCGGATCGCAGGTTTCAGGGCCGTCCCTTCGGGGGCGGCCTTTCGCGTTTGAGGGGCGTTTTTTGGGTATTTGGGTGATGAAGAAAGGCGGGTGGTTTTCCCCCTGCGATCACAAGATGGCAATCGGGCTTGCAACCGGCGGGTCTTGCGGTGTCATTGTCGCCAGGGCGTTTTGGAAAGGGACGGCATGCGTATCGGGATCGGATATCTGGCCGCTGCTTTTGCGCTGACCGCCGGGGCTGCGGTTGCGGATGAGCGGTTGCATAGCTGCGAGACCTCGTTGCAGGGGGTTCGGACCGAGGTGAACTATGTCCGCGACGAGGCCTATTTCGCCAATGTCGGCAGGGTCGAGCATCGCTTTTCGCGCTTCGGCAAGGTGAGTTGTCCCGGCTATGTGACCCTGCGCGAGATCTTGCGGCGCAACGGGATGGAGGATGACGGCAATTATTGCCTGCTGTGGGACCGCAAGAACGACACCTATGTCGGCGCACAGGTGGGGCAGCGGCGTGGCAATGCGGTTTGCGCCAAAGGCTTTTGCGAGCGGGTCAATGCCGCCAAGGCTGCGAGCTTGCAGGGCGGGCAGGCGATGGCGATGGCGGGGGTCGAGGCGGTGACGCAGCGGCCCGGCGCTGCGCTGCTGAGCGTGGCGACCGGCGACATGGCCGCGAAGATCGAGGGGGCGGGGGCGGTTGCCTCGGGGCTGGCCAGTTCCCCGGTCGTGGCGGGGGCGGTCCTGGTTGGCGCGGCGGCGACGGGCGGCGCGCTGTGGTATTGCGCTGACGGTGCCGAGGAGGCGTCCATCGCTGACCAGCCCCTGTCCGTGCCCGAGCCATATGTTCCGCAGCCCGAGGATTTCCCGCCCGGAACGATGCTGCCTTCCGGGGCGGGGCAGGACGATGTGGTCTGGTCATCGCCCTTGCCGCCCCCTGCGGATGAGGGTGCCGCGGAATGAAAAAGGCCCCGGCTATCTGCCGGGGCCTTGTCGCTCGCATTCCCTCGCGGTCAGCTTTTCGCCAGGTTGCGCAGGACGTAATGCAGCACGCCGCCGTTCTTGAGATAGTCGATCTCGACCTCGGTATCGACGCGGGCCTTGAGCTGGATCGTCTTTTCGCTGCCATCGGCATAGCGGATGGTGCAGGGGACCAGCGACAGGGGTTTGAAGTCGCCTTCCAGGCCCTCGATCGTGACGGTTTCGTCGCCTTTCAGGCCCAGCGATTTGCGGTTGTCGCCGCCCGTGAACTCGAACGGGACGACGCCCATGCCGACGAGGTTCGAGCGGTGGATGCGCTCGAAGCTTTCCGCGATCACGGCCTTGACGCCCAGAAGGCTGGTGCCCTTGGCGGCCCAGTCGCGCGACGAGCCTGCGCCGTATTCCACGCCCCCGAAGATCACCAGCGGCGTGCCCTGCGCCTGATATTCCATCGAGGCGTCGAAGATCGAGGTTTGCTGACCGTCCGGGCCCTTGGAATAGCCGCCCTCGACGCCGTCCAGCATCTCGTTGCGGATGCGGATATTGGCGAAGGTGCCGCGCATCATGATTTCATGGTTGCCGCGGCGCGAGCCGTAGCTGTTGAAATCGCGCGGCGCGACCTGACGTTCGGTCAGGTATTGGCCGGCGGGGGTGGTCGGCTTGAACG
This sequence comes from uncultured Paracoccus sp., assembly GCF_945915435.1. GTDB lineage: Bacteria > Pseudomonadota > Alphaproteobacteria > Rhodobacterales > Rhodobacteraceae > Paracoccus. The sequence goes on from NZ_CAMEFG010000035.1 coordinate 10,130, forward strand.
AGCCGGCGGGGCTGATGTGGTCGGTGGTGATCATGTCGCCCAAGATCGCCAGCACGCGGGCGCCCCTGATGTCGCTGATCTCGCCCGCGTCTTTGGACATGCCCTGGAAATAGGGCGGGTTCTGGATATAGGTCGAGGTCGGCGGCCAGTCGTAGGTCTCGCTGTCGGTGACCTCGACGCCCTGCCATTTCTCGTCGCCCTTGAAGACGTCGGCGTATTTCTTCTGGAAGGCTTCGCGGGTGACGGTCTGGTGAACCAGGTCGGCAACCTCCTGGTTGGTCGGCCAGATATCCTTCAGATAGACGTCGTTGCCGTCCTTGTCCTGCCCGATGGGGTCGCGGGTCAGGTTGACGTTGACGTCGCCCGCGATGGCATAGGCCACCACCAGCGGCGGCGAGGCCAGGTAGTTCGCGCGCACGTCCGGGCTGATGCGGCCCTCGAAGTTGCGGTTGCCCGACAGAACGGCGGTCGCGACCAGGTCGTTGTCGGCAATGGCCTTGGAGATCGCCGCATCGCCCAGGGGACCCGAGTTGCCGATGCAGGTGGTGCAGCCATAGCCGACCAGGTTGAAGCCCAGCGCGTCCAGGTCCTCTTGCAGGCCGGCGGCCTCCAGGTATTCGCCGACGACCTGCGAACCGGGCGCCAGCGAGGTCTTGACCCAAGGCTTGCTGGTCAGGCCCAGCGCGCGCGCCTTGCGGGCGACCAGGCCGGCGCCGATCATCACATAGGGGTTCGAGGTGTTGGTGCAGGACGTGATTGCCGCGATCACGACCGAACCGTCGCGGATGGTGTAATCCTTGCCCTCGACCTCGGCCGTCTTGCGCACGTCCTTGGCGGGGGCGACGACCGCACCGCCTTCCGCGCCCATTTCCAGCGCGTCGAGCGAGACGTCGATGCCACGGTAATCGGCCACGACCTTGTAGAAGCTGCGCGCGGAATCGGTCAGCGGCACATAGTCCTGCGGGCGCTTGGGACCCGAGATCGCCGGGACGATCTCACCCATGTCCAGATGCAGCGTGTCGGTATAGACCGGCGCATAATCCGCACCGCGCCAGAAGCCGTTTTCCTTGGCGTAGGCTTCGACCAGCGCGATGCGATCCTCGTCCCGGCCGGTGTTGCGCAGGTAGCGCAGGGTTTCGTTGTCGATGGGGAAGAAGCCGCAGGTGGCGCCGTATTCGGGGGCCATGTTGGCGATGGTGGCGCGGTCGGCCAGCGGCAGGTGATCCAGCCCCTCGCCGTAGAATTCGACGAACTTGCCGACGACGCCCTTCTGGCGCAGCATCTGGACGACCTTCAGCACCAGGTCGGTGGCCGTGGTGCCTTCCATCATCCGGCCTGTCAGCTTGAAGCCGATGACCTCGGGGATCAGCATGGACACGGGCTGGCCCAGCATCGCGGCCTCGGCCTCGATCCCGCCGACGCCCCAGCCAAGGACCGCAAGCCCGTTGACCATCGTGGTGTGGCTGTCGGTGCCGACCAGCGTGTCGGGATAGGCGACTTCCTCGCCCGACTGGTCGGTGTCGGTCCAGACGGTCTGGGCCAGGTATTCAAGGTTCACCTGGTGGCAGATGCCGGTCCCCGGCGGCACCACGCGGAAGTTGTTGAACGCATTCTGGCCCCATTTCAGGAAGGTATAGCGTTCCAGGTTGCGCTCGTATTCCAGTTCGACGTTGCGTTGGAAGGCGCGGGGGTTGCCGAATTCGTCGATCATGACCGAGTGGTCGATGACCAGATCGACCGGGTTCAGCGGGTTGATCTTTTGCGCGTCGCCGCCAAGCGCCTTGATGCCGTCGCGCATCGCGGCAAGGTCCACCACGGCGGGAACGCCGGTGAAGTCCTGCATCAGCACGCGGGCCGGGCGATAGGCGATCTCGCGCGGGTTCTTGCCGCCCATCGTGGCCCATTCGGCGAATGCCTTGATGTCGTCGGTGCCGACGGTCTTGCCGCCGTCCTCGAAACGCAGCATGTTTTCCAGCACGACCTTCAGCGAGGCGGGCAGGTTCGAGAAATCGCCCAGTCCCGCCTCCGTGGCGGCCGGGATCGAGTAATAGGCATAGCTCTTGTCGCCGACCTTCAGGCTGCGGCGGGTGTTGGAAGTGTCTTGTCCGGTCTCGATGGGCATGGCTCGGCTCCCCTGATGTGGCAAAGGTGGCTGTTCGCAATCTGACAGCCATTTGCGCCTTTTCGTCGAATGGTGCAAGGGTCAGGCCGGAAAATAATGTATGCTATGGTATGCAGACGATACCCGCCGGGCGATTTGTTGCCGTCGTGTCACGCTCATGTGGCGATTGCGCCATGCTAACAAAGCCTTGATTTGGAATTTCGGCCCCGAACTCATTAGTTGGAGGCAGCGAAAGATGGCCTTTCCCCCGGACAGGAGCATATGGATTCCGTTTCCAGAATGAATCATTCCCGCGAAACCGGGCGCTGGCTTGGCGCGCTGCTGCTCAGCGGCGTGCTGGCGCTGACGGCATTGGGCGGGCCGGTTTCGGCGCAGCAGGCGCAGGACGAACCTGCCGGGGCGACGCAAGGGGCGCTTGACGCCCCGGCTGATCCCGGTGGTCCCGATTCCGGTGGTCCCGCTGATCCCGGTCCCGATACCCCCGGTCCCGATGGAGATGTCGGGCTGATCGAGGCGCCCGCCGGGGTGGCCGGGGTCGCGGCCTCGGCCCTTGGGGAAAGCGCGCAGCCGCAAGGCGGCGCCGAATTCTTCGGCAGCCCCCCTGCCGCCGAGCCTGCGATGGACGCGCTGCCCCTGGCCTCGGGTCCGATGGTCCACCCGCCCGTGGTGGTCGAGCTTTTCACCTCGCAGGGCTGTTCGTCCTGTCCGCCCGCAGACGGCCTGCTGGCCGAACTGTCGAACCGCCCGGACATCCTGGCGCTGTCGTGGCATGTCGATTACTGGGATTATCTGGGTTGGGCCGACGAATTCGCCCGGCCCGAGTTCACGCGCAGGCAAAAGGACTATGCCCGCGCGGCGGGCGAGCGTTCGATCTACACCCCCCAGATGCTGGTCGGCGGGTCCGAGACGCTGCTGCGGGTCCGCCCCGCCGACCTGATGGCGCTGATCGATGATCACATGGCCCGCCCGGTCGCGGTTTCCGTCACCGCCACCGGCTCGGGCGATGCCTATCAGATCGAACTGACCCCGCGCATCCGCCCGCGCCACGATATCGCCATCCTGCTGGTGCGCTATGCGCCCGAGCGCAGCATCCATATCCGCGCGGGCGAAAACAGCGACCGCAACCTGGTTTACCGCAATGTCGTGCTGTCGATGGACCAGATCGCCACCTGGGACGGGCGTGCGCCGCTGCGGCTGAACGTCACCGCTGCGGCGACCGCGGACGAAACCTATCCCGACGATACCCGCCACGCGATCCTGGCCCAGCAGCTTGGCCGCAAGGACCAGCCTTCGGGGCCGATCTTCGCGGCGATCAAGCTGGACTGAGGCAGGGCGGCTTGCGATCCGCCGCCGGATGCGGGACAACGCCACAACCCCGAGGATCCCGAGGAAAACATGACCGACACCCGCACCGTCGCACCCTGGCTGAAATCCGCGTTGGAGCTTGGCCCCGCGCTGCTGTTCTTCGCCGTCTTCCTGCTGATGCGCGAGCGGGTGGTGAACCTGTGGGGCATCGACTACCAGGGCTTCATCATCGCCACGATCGTCTTCGTTCCGGTGCAGGTGGCGGCGACGCTGGTCTTGTGGCGGCTGTCGGGCAGGCTGTCGGCGATGCAGGTGATGACGCTGGTGCTGGTCGTCGTCTTCGGCGGGCTGACCGCATGGCTCAACGATCCCCGCTTTTTCGAGATGAAGCCGACGATCCTCTACCTGTTCTTTGCCGCCGTGCTTGGCCTTGGGCTGGCGCTGCGCAAGAACTGGCTGAGCTTCGTCTTTTCCGATGCCTTTCCCATGACGCCCGAGGGATGGCGCATCCTGACCATCCGCCTGACGCTGCTGTTCGTCGCGATGGCCGGGGCCAATGAATTCGTGCGCCATATGATGTCGCAAACGGCGTGGGTCTATTTCAAGACCTTCGGCATCATCATCATCATGTTCGCCTTCTTCATGCTGAACGCCCGCCTGTTCGAGCGTTACGCCATCCGCCCCAAGGACGGCCCCGAAAACGGTCGCGATGCCTGACGGGACCCGCGCCCTTGCGCCCGGCCCGGCGCAGGAGTAACCCGGCGCAAGCGCCAGATCATCAGGATAACCGCCATGTCCAGCGACGAAAAACGCCCCGAAGGCCAGCAACCCCTGCATCCGCGCACCCGCGCCGTCCACCACGGCACCCGCCGCAGCCAATACGGCGAGATGGCCGAGGCGCTGTTCATGACCCAGGGCTTCGCCTACGATTCCGCCGAACAGGCCGAGCAGCGTTTCATCGCCTCGGGACCGGACGAATTCATCTATGCCCGCTACGGCAACCCCACCAGCCGCATGTTCGAGGATCGCGTCGCCGACCTGGAAGGGACCGAGGACGCCTTTGCCACCGCCAGCGGCATGGCCGCCGTCAACGGTGCGCTGATGAGCATGGTCAAGCCGGGCGATCATGTCGTTTCGGCGCGCGCGCTGTTCGGGTCCTGCCTCTATGTGCTGGATATCCTGACCCGCTTCGGGGTCGAGGTCACCTATGTCGATGGCGCCGACCTGGACCAGTGGCGCGCGGCGGTGCGGCCCGGCACCAGGGCGGTGTTCTTCGAGACCGTCTCGAACCCGACGCTGGAGGTGGTCGATATTGCCGGTGTGGCCGAAATCGCCCATGCCGCCGGCGCGATGGTGGTCGTGGACAACGTCTTTGCCACCCCCGTCTTTTCGCGCGCGGCAAGCCAGGGCGCCGATGTCGTGGTCTATTCCGCGACCAAGCACATCGACGGCTCGGGCCGCTGCCTGGGCGGGCTGATCTGCGGGACGCGCCAGTTCGTCCGCGAGGTGGCCGAGCCTTACCTGAAACATACCGGCGGCGCGATCAGCCCCTTCAACGCATGGCTGATGCTGGGCGGCCTGTCCACGCTGGACCTGCGCGTGCGCGCGCAGGCCGATGCCGCCGCTCGTATCGCGCAGGCCCTGCAAGGGCATCCGGGGCTGGCGCGGGTCATCTATCCCGGCCTTGCCGACCATCCCCAGCATGATCTGGCCATGCGCCAGATGGGGTCGGGCGGCACGATGATCGCCATCGACACCGGCAGCAAGGATGCCGCCTTCCGGGCGATGAACCGGATGCGGATCTTCAAGATCTCGAACAATCTGGGCGACGCCAAGTCGATCGCCACCCATCCCGCGACCACCACGCACCAGCGCCTGTCCGACGAGGTGCGCGCCGGATTGGGCATCACGCCGGGTCTTTTGCGCCTGTCGGTCGGGCTGGAAGATCACGGCGACCTGACCGCCGACCTGTTGCAGGCGATCGAAGGCTAGGCAGGAAAACGGCCGGGGGCTTCCCTTTGCCGCCGCCCCTCACCATATTGGACCCCGACCCGTCGTCCGGCAAGGAAAAGAGAGTGCCATGACCCATGCCCGGCCCGTCAACACGGTGCTTCCCGTCTACAGCCGCGAATATCCGCAGGATTTCCGGGTAGACGACGCCTATCGCGCCACGCTGCCCGACTTGCAGAACGGCCCGGCCAGCCTGATCGTGGGCGCGAACCGGCCGATCCAGCATGTCGGCATATCCGACTTTCGCCTGCCGATCCGCTACCAGACCCGCGAGGGGGGCGAACTGGTGCTGGAAACCAGCGTCACCGGCACCGTCAGCCTGGAAGCCGACCGCAAGGGCATCAACATGAGCCGGATCATGCGGTCCTTCTACAACCACGCCGACAAGTCCTGTTCGATGGATGTGCTGGCGGGGGCGGTGGACGACTACAAGACCGACCTGGACAGTTTCGACGCACGCATCCAGATGCGGTTCAGCTATCCGATGCGGGTCGAATCGCTGCGCTCGGGCCTGTCGGGCTGGCAATATTACGATATCGCGATGGAACTGATCGACACCGCCGGGCAGCGGCTGCGGATCATGCATTTCGACTATGTCTATTCGTCCACCTGCCCCTGTTCGCTGGAATTGTCCGAACATGCCCGCAATGAGCGTGGCCAACTTGCGACACCGCATTCGCAGCGCTCCATCGCGCGGATCTCGGTCGTGATGGGGGGCGAGGAACGGCTGTGGTTCGAGGATATGGTGGACCTGTGCCGCGCCGCCGTGCCGACCGAAACCCAGGTCATGGTCAAGCGCGAGGACGAGCAGGCCTTCGCGGAACTGAACGCTGCGAACCCGATCTTTGTCGAGGATGCGGTGCGCACCTTCGCCGACCGGCTGCTGGCCGAACCGCGCATCGGCGATTTCCGCGTCGTGGCCAGCCATCAGGAATCGCTGCATTCCCATGATGCCGTCAGCCTGCTGACGCAGGGGCCGACCTTTGCGCAATCCAGCCTTGACCCGATGACCTTTGCCGGGTTGCGGGCATAATATTACGCTTGGGCCAGTTTTCTGCGAAGGCATGTAATGTTTGATCTGTTCCTGCTGCGCCACGGCCAGACCGAATGGAATGTGCAGGGCCGTATGCAGGGCAGGCGCGATTCGCCCCTGACCGCGCTGGGAATCGCGCAGGCCCGGCGGCAGGCGCGGATCGTGGGCGACCTGTTGGCCGCGCGTCCCGACCTGGCGCTATACGCCAGCCCGCTTGGCCGCGCCCGCGACACCGCCCGGATCGTCTTCGAAGGTATCCCTCCGACCTATGATGAGCGTCTGGCCGAAATCGACGTGGGCCGGTTTACCGGCCACCGGATCGAGGATATGCGCCTGAAATTCCCCGACCTTTTCCCACCCGACCGCCTGGGTTGGTATGACCGCACGCCGGGGGGTGAGGATTTCGCGGCGCTTGCCCGGCGCACCCGCGCCTTTCTGGACGGGTTGGGCGGCCCGGCGGTGATCGTCACCCACGGGATCACGCTAAGGATGCTGCGGCTGATCGCGATGGGCCTGCCGATGGGCGCCATCGGCCGGATGGCGGTGCGGCAAGGGGCGGTGCATGTGGTGTCGGGGGGCCGGCACCGTGTGCTGATGTGACGCCGCAGGCCCTGCCGTCAGATGAAGCCCAGTTCCAGCCGCGCCTCGTCGGACATCATCTCCATCCCCCATTGGGGCACGAAGGTCATCTCGACATCCACCTGCTTGACGCCCGGCAGCGGCTCGATCGCATCGGCGACCCAGCCGGGCATCTCGCCCGCGACGGGGCAGCCGGGCGCGGTCAGGGTCATGACGACGCGGACGGCGTTGTCGTCGCCGATCTCGATCGTGTAGATCAGCCCCAGATCGTAGATATTCACCGGGATTTCAGGGTCATAGACGCTTCGGCACGCCTCGACCACCGCATCGTAGAGCGGGTGTTCGGTGGTCGAAGGCGCGATCAGCGGGGCGCCCTCGGGCAGCGGTTCAGAGGTCATGGGCCGGGTCCCCGTAAATTTCAGTTCGTGCAAAGATATAAGCAGCCCGCCCGCCGGGGTCCAGAGCCGGGCGCGGTCAGAAACGGAAGTCGAAACGCCGCACCACGCCCAGCTTGACGCTGGGTTCGCCCCTGGACTGGACCAGCGGAGAATCCGAGGCGTCGCCCAGCAGGCGGGTGTATTCCACCCCTCCCAGCAGGGCGATGCTGGGCGAGACGGCATAGCGCGCCTCGACCCCAAGCGAGGCGGCATAGATCCCGCCGCCGGGCGTATAGGCGGAATAGGCGGTGTTGGGTGCCTCGGTGTCCGAGATGCCGAAATAGGTGCGGGTGAAGTCGCTGTCGGCAAAGCGCGCTTCGGCCCCGGTCCACAGCGTCAGCCGGTCCGAGGGGTCGAAACGGTATTTCGCGCCGAATTCGCCGGTCACGCCGCTGTGCCCGCCAAATCCCTTGCGCAGCGCGACATAGCTTTTCGTCTGGCCAAGGTCGTAGGACAGGCGCAGGCCGACCTCGCCCGCCGCGTCGATGTCATCGGTGCCGGCCAGCGATTCGTGGTCGTCCTGATCGCGTCCGCTGACATAGCCGAAAGAGGGCAGTACCGAAAACCCGTCCGTCGTCGGGCCCGCCGCGCCGGGGCGGGTCAACTGGCCATTGCGCAGGATGAACCAGGGCGAGGCCTCGCTGTCAGAGGCGCCGGGATAGGCGGGGCCGTATTCCGCGCCGATGCCGATGTCGGCCGACAGCACATAGCCGTCCAGACCCTGCGCCGCCAGAGGCGTCGACATCATCAGCAGGGCAACAAGATGGCGCATCGCGAATATCCTTAATATCCTTGATCGGGAATCGGGGGCCGCTGGCGGATCACTGGCGGGAACAGCAGCGGGATGCCCCGCCGCGGGTCCCGACGCAAGGATTTTTCAGCCCCTCAGCGCATTTTCCAGCGATTCGAGTGCTTCCAGCCACAGTGCTTCCGCGCGGATCATGGCCTCGCTGGCCTCGGCATGCTTGCGGCCCCATTTCTCGGCCTCAAAGGCGTCGTCATAGGTGGTCGGATCGGCCAGGATCGCGTCCAGCTTGGCCAGCATGGCGGTCAGCTTCTCGACCCGTTCCTCGGCCTTGCGGGCCTTGGCGCGCAGTTCCAGGACCTGCTCGCGCGGGGGGCGGGCGGGCTTGGTTTCCGCCGGTCTCCGTGAGCGCGCCGGTTCGGGTCGGGTATCGTCGCCCGACAGCAGCAACCGGCGATAGGCATCCAGGTCGTCCTGATAGGGGCGCACCTCGCCGTCCGCGACCAGCCACAGCCGGTCCGCGACCAGGTTCAGCAAATGCATGTCGTGACTGACCAGCACCACCGCGCCGGTGTAATCGTTCAGCGCCTCGGTCAGCGCCTCGCGCGATTCGATGTCCAGGTGGTTGGTCGGCTCGTCCAGGATCAGCAGATGCGGCGCGTCGATGGTGGCCAGCAGCAAGGACAGCCGCGCCTTTTGCCCGCCCGACAGCGCGCGCACCTGCGTTTCCGCCTGATCCGCCATCAGCCCGAAGCCCGCCAGCCGCGCGCGCAGCTTGGCCGGGGCCTCTTCCGGGCGCAGGCGGCGGACGTGGTCCAGCGGGGTTTCGTCCAGCTCCAGCTCATCGACCTGGTGCTGCGCGAAATAGCCGATGCGCAGCTTGGGCGATTGGGTGATGCGCCCTTCCAGCGGGGGCAGCCTGCCGGACAGCAGCTTGGACAGCGTCGATTTCCCTTGCCCGTTGCGGCCCAGCAGGGCGATGCGGTCGTCCTGGTCGATGCGCAGGTTCAGCCGGCGCAGCACCGCGCGCCCGTCATAGCCGGTGCTGACGCCGTCCAGCAGCACGATCGGCGGCGAAAGCTGTTCGGGCTGCGGGAAGGTGAAGCGGTGCAGCTTGGCTTCCTCGGGGGCGGTGATCGGCTCCATCCGCTCCAGCATCTTGACGCGGGCCTGCGCCTGCCGGGCCTTGGACGCCTTGGCGCGGAAGCGGTCCACGAAGCTTTGCAGATGGGCGCGGCGGGCGTCCTGTTTCTTGGCCTCGGCCGCTTGCAGGGCGCGCTTTTCGGCGCGGGTGCGCGCGAATGTGTCGTAGCCGCCGGAATACAGCACCAGCTTGCGGTCTTCCAGGTGCAGGATATGGCCGACCGCGCGGTTCAGCAGGTCGCGGTCGTGGCTGATGACGATGACCGTATGCGGATAGCGCGCCAGGTAGCTTTCCAGCCAGAGCGCGCCTTCGAGGTCCAGATAGTTGGTCGGCTCGTCCAGCAGCAGCAGGTCGGGCTGCGAAAACAGCACGCCCGCCAGCGCGACGCGCATCCGCCAGCCGCCGGAATAATCGCTGGTCGGGCGGGCCTGGTCCTGCGTCGAAAAGCCAAGGCCGCGCAGGATGGTGGCGGCGCGCGCCTCGGCCGACCAGGCGTCGATGTCGGCCAGCCGCGTCTGGATCTCGGCGATGCGCGTCGGGTCGGTCTCGGTCTGGGACTGGGCCAGCAGGCGGGCGCGTTCGGTGTCGGCGGCCAGCACGGTCTCCAGCACGCTGGTGGCTGTGCCCGGCGCCTCTTGCGCGACGCCGCCGATGCGTGCGCGGGCGGGGGTCGAGATCTCGCCGCCGTCCAGCGCAAGCTCGCCCCGGATCAGGCGGAACAGGGTCGTCTTGCCCGCGCCGTTCGGCCCGACAAGGCCGACCTTGTGCCCGGTCGGGATCACCGCCGAGGCATGTTCGAACAGCGGCCTGCCCGCGATGGAATAGGATATGTCGTCGATACGCAGCATCCGCCCCGCTTGGCGCATGGCAGGGCGGGCGTCAATGGGGCGCAAGGGCGATTTTCCGGCACCCGCGCCGCTCTTGCCCGCTTTTCAATGTGCCGGGCGCATGATAACCGGGCGCCCATATCCGCGCCATCAGGCCCGGAACACGCAAAAGGACTGTATCATGGCCATCGAACGCACGCTTTCGATCATCAAACCCGACGCCACCAAGCGCAACCTGACCGGCAAGATCAACGCCAAGTTCGAGGATGCCGGCCTGCGCATCGTCGCGCAAAAGCGCATCAAGCTGTCCGCCGAGCAGGCCGGCAAGTTCTACGAAGTCCACAAGGACCGCCCCTTTTACGGTGAACTGGTCGAGTTCATGGCATCCGAACCCGTCGTCGTGCAGGTTCTCGAGGGCGAAGGCGCCATCGCGAAAAACCGCGAAGTGATGGGCGCGACCAACCCTGCAGACGCGGCCCCCGGCACCATCCGCAAGGAATTCGCGCTGTCGGTCGGCGAGAATTCGGTCCACGGCTCGGACGCGCCGGAAACGGCTGCGCAAGAGATCGCCTTCTTCTTCTCGGGGCTGGAACTGGTCGGCTAAGCCGGTTTCGCTTCGCAGGTTTTCAAGGGGCCGCGGGTGACGCGGCCCTTTTTCGTATCAATTCCGGGTGGCGGTCAGTTCGAACGTGACCTCGACCGGAAAGCCTACGGTCGATTCGTCGCCGTAGGTTTCGCCCACGCCGAAGTCGCGCCGGTCCAGCGTCAGCCCGCCTTGCGCCTGCGCCTGATCGTTCTGGATGGTCAGTTGGAACGGCATCCGGGCCGGGACGGTCTGGCCCGCGATGGTCAACTCGCCTTCGGCCAGATGCGGTTCACCCTCGGCCTGCGGCGGGGTGATCGCGGCGGTCAGATGCGCCTGCGGGAAGGCGGCGGCATTCAGGAACTCGGGTCCCTTGGCGCTGTCGCTGACCGCGCCAAGGGTCAGCGAAGCGATCTGGATCGTCACCTCGACCCGGCCCTGCCCGGTATCGGGGTCGTAGTCGATGGCCGCCTGCCAATCGCCAAAGCCGCCCGAAACCGTGCTGGTCCCTTGCAGCACCGCGATGTTCAGCGTGCCTTCCGTCACCGTCCAGCCGTTCGCGCCTGGGGCGGCCTGCGTCATCGCCTGGGGGGTAGAATCGGCTGCGGGCGGCGTCGGCGCCAGCCATGCGAAACCGGCGACAAAGGCCCAGACCAGCACCCCGCCGGCCGCCGCCAGCCAGCCCGTCCAGCGATGCGGATCGGCGGGGGGCTGGGGCAGGTTTTCCGCCTTGCCCGCCATCCGCGCCAGGGTTGCGTCGCGGTCGATCAGCGCATGTTTCAGCGCCCCCGCGACATGCAGCGCGATCAGCACGGCCAGCACCAACCAGCCGGTGACATGAAAGGCCGTGAATTTTTCGCTGAGCGCCAGATCCTCGGGCACGCCGGGCAGGCGCTGGCCAAAGGGCCACAGGATGCGCGAAAACGCCCCCGGCGCCGAGGCATGCAGCAGCCAGCCCGACAGCGGCATCACCACCATGCCGATGTAAAGCGCCCAATGGACCAGCGTGGCCAGCAGCGTCTCGGCCAGCCGGTCGGGGTGCAGGTGGCCGGGCCGAGGCTGGCCCAAGGCCCACAGGATCCGCAACCCGGCCAGCAACAGCACCGTGATCCCGACGGTCTTGTGGACGGAAAAGACCTGGAAGGACCGGGCGGCCTCTTCCGCGGTGTCGTAGGGCAGGCTGGTCGCATAAAGCCCCAGGCCAAGCGCCGCCAGAATCAGTGCGGCGACGGCCCAGTGAAACGCGCGCGCGACCCAGCCGTAACCGCGCCTGTCATTGCCTGCTTTCATGCCTTCCTCAACTACTGGCCGCCCTTGGGGCGCAAGAAATGGATTGGTGTCAGCCCATACAATCCCCATCCCCGAAAGCAGAGCGACGTTTTCGTGATCTTATTCCCAACAGGTGGATTAATTCTTAACGAAATCGGGATAGCTATCTGGTATTTCATGGTGGATCGGCGGCAAGTTCGGCGCGTCGGTCCGGCGGATCGGCATGATTGGCTGGGGAAAGCGGATGCTGAAGGTCTTTTATACAGCCGGTCCCGGAAATGCCTTCGGCGTTTTCGAGGACTGGAGGAACGGCCTGCCCGACGCCTCGACCTCGCATGTGGCCTATTCGCGCCAGTTCATGGACGCCTGCCGGCGTCACGGGGCGCAGGCGCTGATCACCTCGTATCACGGGGCGGGGCAGGAACGGCAGGCGCATGGCCTGTCGATCGTCCGCAGGCCCGATCCGGCGCAGGGCAGGCGCGGGCTGGCCTATCACCGCGGGCTGCTGCGCCGGGCGCAGCAGAATATCCGCGATGCGACCCGGTTCGGCGCGAATCTGGTCGTGCTGACCGAGGATTCCAGCCCCGCCCATTACATGCCCCTCATACGGCGGGGCGTGACGGTCGTGCAGGCGCTGCATACCCGCCTCTGGCGCGAGGATCGCGCGCCCGGCCTGCTGGGGCGGCTGCGCCTGCGCGCGATGGCGCCGCGATACCGGCGGGATCTGGCGGCGGTCCTGAGCTGTTCGGACGTGGTGACGCGGCAGTTGCGCCAGCTTGCCGGGCCGGATCATTGCCCGGTGGTCGAGTTCCTGCCGCTCTACCGTGCCGAACATTACGACGGCATGTCCGCCCCCGTGATCGACGCGCAGCCGCTGGATATCGCCTTCGTCGGCAGGATCGAGGCGAACAAGGGCGTGCTGGACCTGGTCGAGATCGCGCGCCGGTTGCGGATGGGGGGCGGCGATTGCCGGTTCCATATCTGCGGCACCGGCAGCGCCGAGGATGCCCTGCGCCAGCAGATCGCGGCGCATGGGCTGGAGGGGATGTTCCGCCTTTACGGCTGGTGCGACCGTGACCGGCTGAGGGCGGTGATCGGGCGCTGCCAATTGGGTATCGTGCCGACGCGGCGCGATTTCATCGAAGGTTTCAACCAGGTGGTGGTCGAGACGATCCTGTCGGGACGGCCCGCCATCGTTTCCGACATCTGCCCGGCGGTGAACTATCTGGCCGATTCGGTGACGGTGGTGCCCGCCGGCGATACCCAGGGCTATGTCCGCGCCATCCGGGAACTGGCGCAGGACCGCGACCGGCTGGCCCGGCATGTCGCTGCATGCCATGCGGAAAGCCGACCGTTTCTGGATGAGACCCTGTCTTTCGGCGCTGCGCTGGATCGGGTCTTTACCGCCCTGCGCGACGGGCACCCGGTCGTGCCGCGCGCCATTCCGGTGCGGTCGGGGGATCAGACGGTGTCCAGGTAAAGCTCGACCGTTTCATCATCGGTCAGTTCGGCCATGTAATGCAACTCCTGCCGCTTGGTCATCAGCAGGTTCTCGATCAGGTGGGCGGGGAAGATGCGGCGGACCTGGTCGCAACCTGCGAATGCCGCGATGGCCTGCGACCATGTGCCCGGCAGTTGCGCCAGCCCCTGGTCGTAGGCGTTGCCCGAAAGGGGGGCGGGGCAGGGCGCGCGATCCTCGATCCCGTTCAGCGCGGCGCCGAGGATGGCGGCGACGGTCAGGTAGGGGTTCACGTCGCCGCCCGCCACCCGATGCTCGATCCGCCGCGCGGCGGGACCCGAGGACGGGATGCGGATGGCCGAGGTGCGGTTCTCATAGGCCCAGCCGATCCCGGTGGGCGCATGGGCGTTTGGCACCAGCCGGTCATAGCTGTTTTCATGGGGCGCGAACAGCAGCGTCGAGCCGGGCATGGCCGCCAGGCAACCCGCAACGGCGTGGCGCAGCATGTCCGAGCCGCGATCCGTGCCGTCGTCGAAGATGTTGCGCCCCGCGCCGTCCAGGACCGAGAAATGGACATGCATGCCCGAGCCGCTCCATTCCTCGTAGGGCTTGGCCATGAAGGAACCGGCAAAGCCGTATTGCCGCGCCAGGCCCTTGACCAGCATCTTGAACAGCCAGGCGTCGTCGGCGGCCTTCAGCGGGTCGTCCTGGTGCATCATGTTGATTTCGAACTGGCCCGGTGCGGCCTCGGATATGGCGGTGTCGGCGGGGATGTCCATCGCTTCGCAAGCATCGTAAAGCGAGGTGAAGAAGCGGTCGAAGGCGTCCAGCGCCCGCAGGGACAGCGTCTCGGCCCCGGTGCGGCGCTTGCCCGAACGAGGGCTGGGCGGAACCCGCAACTGCCCGCCCGAATCGTCGATCAGGAAGAACTCCAGCTCGGTCGCGACGACGGGGGTCAGGCCCGCTGCGCGGTAGCGTTCGACCACGCGCGCCAGCGCCTGACGCGGATCGCCGTCATAGGGCCGACCATCGGGATGAAACATCCACAAGGGCAGCAGCCCCGTCGGCGCGTCCAGCCAGGGCATGGGCATGAAGCCTCGGTCGGTGGGCAGCAGCAGCCCGTCGGGGTCGCCGGCCTGAAAGACCAGCGGGCTGTCCTCGATATCCTCGCCCCAGATGTCCATGTTCAGGACGGAATAGGGAAAGCGCGTGCCCTCGGTCGTGATCTTGTGGGCAAAGCGGGCGGGGATGCGCTTGCCCCGCGCCACGCCGTTCAGATCGGCGGCGGCGACGCGGATCGTCTTGACCTCGGGGTGTTCTTGCAGCCATTGCATGGGTCACCTGATCAGGTTGGGCCGGTAGCGCAGCTTTCGCGCGGCGCCCGGAAGATGGCGGTTCAGCCGCCGGTTGATCAACCCGAAGACCCAGATCAGCAGCAGCGTCAGGGCCACGAAATAGCCTGCGACGATGGGATAGGCCACGAAGGGGTTGAAGGTCTGTTCCGCGAAATAGCGCGCGTAATAAAGCGCGTCGCCCTTTTGCTGGAAGGCCGGAAAGCCCGAGAAGAACACCAGCGTCGTCGCGTGGAACAGAAAGATCGCCTCGTTGGTATAAGACGGCCAGGCCAGCCGCAGCATCGTCGGCCAGACGATCTTGCGAAACCGCTGCCAGCCGGAAAATCCGTAGGCGTCGGCCGCCTCGATCTCGCCCCTGGGCAGGTTGCGCAGCGCGCCGTGGAAGATCTCGGCCGAATAGGCGGCGGTGTTCAGGATCAGGACCAGCGTCGCACCGGCCCATGCGCGGGTGACCCAGCCGGTCTGGACGGTCAGGCCGAAGATCTCGATGCCCGCGCGGGGCAGCAGCACAAGCGCCTCGTAGGCAAGAAAGAACTGGATGAACAGCGGGCTGCCGCGAAAGACGAAGATGAACCATTCCGCCGGTTTGCGCAGCAGCGGATGGGCGCTGGCCTTGCACAGCGCCAGCGCATTGGCCAGCACGAAGCCTGCGGCCAGCGCCAGCACGGCGAAATAGATGTTCCACAACAGGCCCGAGCCGATCAGCGTGAATTGCTGGCACAGGGTGAAATCGGATCGCGGCAGCAGCCTTTCGCCGTAGCCGAACGCGCGCAGCCCGTAATCCGCGATGGTCTGAAGGCACTGGTTCATGCGGCGGCCTTCCGCATCGCTTCGCCCGCAAGGGTGGCCTGACCGTGCGACAGCCGCGCCCGGACGCGGTCCAGCAGGCGCTCGGACACCCATGTCATCAGCAGGTAGAACACCAGCACGCCCAGGAAATAGTAAAGCCGCCAGTCGGGGTGGGGATAGTCGAAGGCGCGGGTCTTGGCGCCGCCCAGTTCACGCGCCCAATAGACGATATCCTCGACCCCCAGGATGAACAGCAGCGGCGTGGCCTTGATCAGGATCATCCACAGGTTCGACAGGCCCGGCAGCGCATAGGTCCACATCTGCGGCAGCAGGATGCGCCGGTTGATCTGGCGCGAGGTGAAGCCGTAGGCCTCGGCGGTTTCGATCTGCGCGCGCGGCACCGCGCCCATCGCGCCGTAAAGCACATTGGCCGCGAAGGCGCCGAAGACGACGGAAAAGGCGATGATCGCCAGCGCGATGCCGTAGATGTCATGCACCCACGACGGGCTGGAGGACAAGGGCAGCTTGGCCGCCGCGCAGACGACGAAATCGTTGCCCTGCCGGACGGGAACCGAGGGGTCGCAGTAGAACCGGCTGCGCAGCCATTCCAGCCCCTGGTCCAGTGCGATCGGGACGAACAGGAAGAAGATGATGTCGGGCACCCCGCGCACCATCGAGGTATAGACCTTGCCAAGCCAGCGCAGCGGCGCGATCCGCGAACGCGCGGCCATCGCGCCGCCAAAGCCGAAAAGCAGCGCGACGGGGGCGGTGATCGCCAGCACCAGCAGCACCGTGCCGAAGCTGGCGTAGAACAGCATGTGGGTGCCGGTCGTCAGATAGCATGACAACCAGGTAAACCCTTCCAGCACTGATGGATCGCTACAATAGGAAAACATGCGCCCGCCCCGTCAGCCGCCGCGGGTGCCTGCCCGCGGCGGTGTCCGGCTCATTTCATTCGTGAACCTGTGCGTCCTCGCCGAAATGCTTGCGGATCAGATCGTTCAGGCTGCCGTCCTCTTTCATCTCGGTGATGGCGGTGTCCAGCTTTTCGCGCAGATCGTTGTCGGATTGGCGCAGGCCGACACCGATTCCCTCGTCCAGAAAGACCTGCTCGCCGACGAAGATCAGGTCGTTGCTGTCCTCGACATAGGGGCGGACGACCTCGTGGTCGCCAAAGCCCGCGTCCGCCTCGCCGTTGCGGATCGCGGCGAAGACCTGGTCGATATTGGGAAACTCGATCATGGTGGCCGGGGTCTCGGCGACGTAGGACGCCTGGACCGTGCCGGTCTGCACCGCGACGACGCCGCCTTCCAGGTCGGCGCCTTCGTCGATCGCCACATAGGACGAGGGCGCGGGCGGCAGGTAGTTCTGCGTGAAGGCGATGACTTGCTTGCGTTCGTCGTTGATGCTCATCGCGGCCATGATCGTGTCGTAATTGCCCGAGACGAGGTTCGGAATGATCGAATCCCAGTCGTTCTTGGCCCAGGTGCAGTCCAGTTCGGCGCGGTTGCACAGCTCGTCACCCAGTTCGCGCTCGAACCCCGCCACGTCGCCATTGGCGTCGATGAAGTTATACGGAGGATAGGCGCCCTCGGTCCCCATGCGGACGGTCTGACCCATGCCCATCCCGGCGGACACGGCAAGGATGGCGGCGGCGAAGATCGGTTTTTTCATTTTTCTACTCACTTGCGTTGGACATGTCGGGGCGGGGCGCCATCGTGGCGCTGAGAAACTGCTGCAACCGCTCGGTCTGCGGTGCGCCAAAGATCCGGGCGGGCGGGCCTTCTTCCGCGATGCGGCCCTGATGCAGGAAAACGACGTGATCGCAGACATCGGCGGCAAGGCGCATGTCGTGGGTCACCAGCAGCATGGTGCGATGTTCGGCGGCAAGGTCCTTGATGACGCGCACGACCTCTTGCTGCAATTCGGGGTCCAGCGCGCTGGTCGGTTCGTCCAGCAGAAGGGCCTTGGGCTGCATGCACAGCGCGCGGGCAATGGCGGCGCGCTGCTGCTGGCCGCCCGAAAGCTGCGCGGGCCAGGCGTCGGCCTTGTCGCCGATGCCGACCTTGGCCAGCAGGGCGCGGGCGCGGGTCTCGACCTCGGCGGGGGGATGGCCCAGGACGGTGACGGGGGCCTCCATCACGTTTTGCAGGATGGTCATGTGCGACCACAGGTTGAATTGCTGGAACACCATCGCAAGGTTGGTGCGCAACCGGCGCAACTGCTTGCGGTCGGCGGGCTGGCGGCCCGCGCCGCTGCGGGTCCAGGCGACGGGTTCGCCTTCAAAGATCACCTCGCCGGACTGGCTGTCCTCAAGCAGGTTGCAGCAGCGCAGCAGGGTGGACTTGCCCGATCCCGACGATCCGATCAGCCCGATCACATGGCCGCGCGGCGCGACCAGGTCGACGCCCTTCAGCACCTCTTGCTCGCCATAGGACTTGTGCAGGTCGCGGATCTGGATGACCGGAACGCCGCTCTGCGCCTGTTGCGGCGCGGGGGTGATTCCATTGGCGGGCGTGCTTGGGTCGACGGATAGGCTCATGCCGCCATGAGGCGATATTCGCCGCTGAATTGCAACGGTTTCATCGAAATTCGCGCAGCGTCACTTGCCGGGCTTTCCCAATTGCTCAAGCACCTGCTGCCGCGCAATTCCCGATTCGCTGTCGCTGATGCCCAGAAGGCCCGAGACAAGGCGGATGATGCTTTCCTCTTCGGCGCTGCGGCGGCCGTCGGCATAGGCAACCTCCCACAGTGCCGAGATGACGCCAAGCCGGTCCTCCAGCGCGACGCGATCCTTGATCATGCGGGTGAAGCGCACGGTGTCGGGGGCCTCGGTCTCGATCATCTCGGCGGCGGCGCGATGTTCGATCACCTCGGTCATGTCCAGCCCCCGGCGCCGGGCCAGGATCTGGTCGATACGGCTCTGTTCATCCCGGCCATAGCGGTCGTCGGCGCGGGCAACCCGCACCAGCAAGGCGGCAATGGCCAATTCGGAGTCCTGCGGGGACAACCGCGTCGGCTGAGGTTCTTCGCCGAAAAGGCGAGTGAGCAGGTTTCTGAACATGCGAGCAGATTAGAAGTAAAACCTTACAGGACAAGCGATAAATGCATGGGGTGCGGTTATATTTCGTATCCCTGCACGATG
Source organism: uncultured Paracoccus sp. (assembly GCF_945915435.1). Lineage (GTDB taxonomy): Bacteria > Pseudomonadota > Alphaproteobacteria > Rhodobacterales > Rhodobacteraceae > Paracoccus. The sequence goes on from NZ_CAMEFG010000035.1 coordinate 28,932, forward strand.
ATCACGTCGGCCTTGCTGCAATTTTCGCGCAATTCGCGCGCGGCGCGATATTCGGGGCTGTCATAGCAGGCGCGGGCCGTGTCCAGGTCGGCGAATTCGATCACGACCGAGCGGGCGCGCAGATGGCCCTCGACCTGTTCCTGCGGGCCGCCGCGAACCAGGAAACGCGCGCCGTATTTCGCGAACGCCGCGGCATTGGCCTGGCGATAGGCGTCATATGCGGCGGTATCGTCGATATCGACATGGGCGATCCAATAGGCCTTGGGCATGTTCTCTCTCGCATTGGCGATGCAACCCCGAAGAGGATGTCAGAGCCGTGGCGAAGCGGCAAGCCCGATCAATAGTTTTGCGGAACGTAAAGGTCGCGCGGCAGCACCTCGCGTTCGTAATCGGGATTGAAGACGCGGTCGGGCAACTGGACCTCGTCATGGGGCACGGGGGCGTAGGGCATCATGCTCAGAAGATGGGCGATGCAGTTCAGCCGCGCCCGCTTCTTGTCGTTGCCGGGGACGATATACCAGGGCGCTTCGGGGATGTTGGTGCGCTCGAACATTTCCTCTTTCGCCTTGGTGTAATCTTCCCACCGGATGCGCGATTGCAGGTCCATCGGCGACAGCTTCCATTGCTTCAGCGGGTCGTGAATGCGCATCAGAAAGCGCATCTGCTGTTCCTCGTCCGTGATCGAGAACCAGTATTTCACCAGCCGGATGCCGGAACGCACCAGCATCCGCTCGAATTCGGGCACGTCGTCGAAGAACTGCTGCACCTCATCCTCGGTGGCGAAGCCCATCACGCGCTCGACCCCGGCGCGGTTATACCAGCTTCGGTCGAACAGCACGATTTCGCCGCCCGAGGGCAGATGCGGGACGTAACGCTGGAAATACCATTGCGTCTTTTCGCGGTCCGAGGGCGCGGGCAGGGCCACCACGCGGGCGATGCGCGGGTTGAGCCGCTGCGTGATCCGCTTGATCGCGCCGCCCTTGCCCGCGCTGTCGCGGCCCTCGAAGATCACGACGACCTTTTCCTTGTGGTGGCTGACCCAGTCCTGCAACTTGATCAGTTCGGACTGAAGGCGCAGCAATTCGTGGAAATAGACGCGCCGGGACAGCATGTCGGGGTGGGTGTCGCGATAGATCCGCGCGATTTCCAGCGAAAGGGCGGCGTCCTCCAGCTCGATCTCGATGTTTTCGTCCAGCGTGTCGTCCAGTTCCCGGTCAAGCCAGGGGTTGAAACCGTCGTCGTTCATCATGCGTATCCTGCGAAAACCTGCCCGCTTTCTAGCGGTCGATTGTGACAGTCTTGCGATCAGCGGCGGAACGCGCGCTCGCATTCGGGGGTGACGCCAAAGGCCATGCCGCCGTCCTGCGTGGCGACCACTGTGCCGCACCATCGGCCGTCGTTGCCAAACAGGCTTTGGGTGCCGCGCGGGCGATAGGCGACGCGGCCCCCGCCCCGGTCGAACAGGTTGAGCGTTCCGCCCGCATTGGGAACGTAATAGCCCAGCACCTGCCCCCCGGCGTCGAAGATCACCCGCTTTTCATTGGCCGGGTTGCGCGGCGAATTGGCTCGGGTCGCGGATGAGTTCGCCGGATTGGCCTGCGAATTGGCGGCGGCCGAGGGCAGGTTCGTCACCCGCGCGGGCGAATTGCCGGGCGCGCCGGGACCCAGGTCGAAGGGCAGTTGCGTCCGGTCGATGGCGAACAGCGGCGCGTCCGCCAGCGCGGGCGGGGCAAGACAGACCAGCGCGGCCAGCACCGCGTTTTTCCTGCGCCAGAAAGCCATGATGCAGGATGCGCTTTTTACGGGCCGTTTTGCAAGCCGTCGCGGGCGGGCGGTCAGACCAGCCGCTCGATTTCCTTGGCCGCGCGGATGAAATCGGCGAAAAGCGGCGCAGGCTCAAAAGGCTTGGATTTCAGTTCCGGGTGGGCCTGGACGCCGATGAACCACGGATGGTCTGCATGCTCGACCACCTCGGGCAGTTTCCCGTCCGGCGACATGCCCGAGAATTTCAGCCCCGCCGCCTCAAGCTGCGCGCGATAGCTGGCGTCGACCTCGTAGCGGTGGCGGTGGCGGTCCTCGATCTCGGTCGCGCCGTCGTAGATCTGCGAGATGCGGCTGTCCGGCGCCAGCACCGCCGTATAGGCGCCAAGTCGCATCGTCCCGCCCTTGTCGTCGTCGATCGAGCGGTTGACCATGTAATTGCCCTGCACCCATTCCTTGAGGTGATAGACGATCGGGGTGAAGCGCTGCTTGCCGGCCTCGTGGTCGAATTCCTCGGAACCCGCATCGGGCAGGCCGGCAAGGTTGCGCGCGGCCTCGATCACGGCCATCTGCATGCCAAGGCAGATGCCCAAGTAGGGCACCTTCTTTTCGCGGGCATATCTGGCGGCGGCGATCATGCCTTCGGTCCCGCGTTCGCCGAAACCGCCGGGGACGATGATGCCGTTGAAGCCGTCCAGCAGATGCGTGCCCTCGCGTTCCAGCCTTTCGCTGTCGATCCATTCGGCGCGGACGCGGGTGCGGTTGGCCATGCCGCCGTGGGTCAGGGCCTCGGCGATGGATTTATAGGCGTCCTCGAGCTGGGTATATTTGCCGACGACGGCGATCTGGACCTTGCCCTCGGCATTGTTCAGCCGGTCCATCACGTCCTCCCACCGGGTCAGGTCGGGGCGCGGGGCAGGGCTGATCTGGAAGGCATCCAGCACCGCGCGGTCCAGCCCCGCGCGGTGATAGGCCAGGGGCGCCTCGTAGATGGATTTCAGGTCGTAGGCGGGAATCACGGCGTCGGGGCGGACGTTGCAGAACAGCGCGATCTTGGCGCGTTCCTTTTCCGGGATCGGCTGTTCGCTGCGGCAGACCAGCACATCGGGCGCAAGGCCGATGGATTGCAACTCCTTGACGCTGTGCTGCGTGGGCTTGGTCTTCAACTCTCCGCTGGCGGCAAGGTAGGGCAGCAGCGTCAGGTGCATCAGGATGCATTCGCCGCGCGGGCGTTCGTGGGTGAACTGGCGGATCGCCTCGAAGAAGGGCAGGCCCTCGATGTCGCCGACGGTGCCGCCGATCTCGCACAGCATGAAATCGACCTCGTCGCTGCCGATTTCCAGGAAGGATTTGATCTCGTTCGTCACATGGGGAATGACCTGGATCGTCTTGCCCAGGTAGGCGCCCCGGCGTTCGTTATCCAGCACGTTGGAATAGATGCGGCCCGCGGAAATCGAATCGGTCTTGCGCGCCGAGACGCCGGTGAAACGCTCGTAATGGCCCAGGTCCAGATCGGTTTCCGCGCCGTCGTCGGTCACGAAGACCTCGCCATGTTCAAAGGGCGACATGGTGCCCGGATCGACGTTCAGATAGGGGTCCAGCTTGCGCAGCCGGACGCTGTAGCCGCGTGCCTGCAAGAGCGCGCCAAGCGCCGCCGAGGCCAGCCCCTTGCCGAGTGAGGAAACCACGCCGCCGGTGATGAAGATGTAACGCGCCATTGGGGTCCCGTGATCCTTAGAACAGTTCAAGCGCGGCCCAGCCGGACCGGCATCACGGGAGAATGGCTATAACCGATTCTTCCGCTCGCCGCAACGGACCGCAATTCAAGCCAAGGGGCGCAAGTTGCGCCCCCGATTTTCGTGGTCAGTTGCCTGCGGGCTGCGCGGGCGCCGGATCGGCCGGTTCGTCCCGGGGCGCAGCCGCTGCGGGCGGGGTGACGGGTGCGGCTTGCTCGGGTGCCGCCTCGGCGGGTGCGGCTTGCGCCGCCTCATCCGCGGGGGCAGAGGCCGAGGGCGGCGTGATCGGCTGGCCCGCCGCCGGGGGCGGGGGCACATATGCGGGCATGTCCGGCATCCCCGAGGAAGGCGCGGGCATCGTCGGATTGCCCAGGTCAAGCTGGTCCAGCACCGAGCCGCTGGACACGTCGCGCGCCGCGATGATCGTCAGCGTCACCGAGGTGGCAAGGAAGGCCACCGCCAGGATCCAGGTGACGCGGGTCAGCGCGTTCGCGGCCTGGCGCCCGGTCATGACGCCGCCGCCACCGCCTCCGCCGATACCAAGGCCCCCGCCTTCGGACCGCTGCAACAGGACCAGCGCAATCAGCGCAAGGGCCAAGAGCAGGTGCACGGTCAGCACGATGTTTTCCACGACGAGCGCCTTTCTTTCTTCGACGGGTCTATCTAGTCACCGCGACGCTGCTTGGCAAGCGGGCGGGGCGGGCTTTGGTTCATTCCTGCGACGGATGGCCCACCGGACCCAGGATCCCGGACAGGATGCGGGCGGCCTCGTCGCGGCAGGGGGTCAGGGTGTCGCGATTCTCGCCGGGGAAGAAGCGGGCGCGGATCGCCGTCGGCATGGGTGCGGGGCTGGCGATATGGACGGCGGGGCCGACCTGTTCGCTTTCCGCCTGCCAACTGCGCGCCAGCGCGATCTGCGCGGCCTTGGTGGCGCCGTAATTGCCCATGAACTTCTGGCCCGCGCGGGGATCGTCGAAAAACAGCGCCGCGCCGCGCCGCCCGCGCAGCAGCGGCTCGATCAGCGCGATCAGCCCGTGGGTGGCGGTGACGTTCAGATCGACCGCCTTGGCGAAATCCTTGGGATCGATATGGGGCGCGGGCGACAGCGGGGCCGCGTGGATGGCCGTATGCGCCCAGAGGTCGATGCCGCCCCAGCGGCCAAGCACGGCCTTGACCATCTGGATCATCGCCTCGGGGTTGGTCACGTCCATCGGCGCCAGCGTGGCCGAGCCGCCCGCCTTGCGGATGCGGTCGTCCAGTTCCTCGAGCGCGCCGGTGGTGCGGGCCACGGCCAGCACATGCCATCCGCGCGAGGCGAGATCTTCGGCAAGCGCCGCGCCAAGGCCGCGCGAGGCGCCCGTGACCAGCGCCACCTTTCGGGATGCGGGATCGTTCTGTGTCATGGCGGGGGTTTGGCACTGCTTTGGTGGCGACGCAAGCCCCGCCGGCACGTGCGCGACAAAAAGGCCCCGCGCGGATGGCGGGGCCTTTTTTCGCGGGTCAGGGGATCAGCGCTTGCTGATCGCAAGATAGTCGCGGCGCAGCGCCCCGACGTAAAGCTGGCGCGGACGGCCGATCTTGTTCTGCGGATCGGCCAGCATTTCCTTCCACTGCGCGACCCAGCCCACCGTGCGCGAGATCGCGAAGATCGGCGTGAACATCGAGGTCGGGAAGCCCATCGCCTCAAGGATGATGCCCGAATAGAAATCGACGTTGGGGTAAAGCTTCTTCTCGACGAAATACTCGTCCTCGAGCGCGATGCGCTCAAGCTCCTTGGCGACTTGCAGGGTCTCGTTGTCATCGACGCCCAGCAGGGCCAGGACCTCGTCGGCGGATTCCTTCATCACCTTGGCGCGCGGGTCGAAGTTCTTGTAGACGCGGTGCCCGAAGCCCATCAGGCGGAAGGAATCGTCCTTGTCCTTGGCGCGCTTGATGAATTCGGGGATGCGGTCCACGGTGCCGATTTCGCGCAGCATCTCCAGGCAGGCCTGGTTCGCGCCGCCATGCGCCGGACCCCACAGGCAGGCGATGCCCGCCGCGACGCAGGCGAAGGGATTGGCCCCCGAGGAACCCGCCAGGCGCACGGTCGAGGTCGAGGCGTTCTGCTCATGATCGGCATGCAGCATCATGATGCGGTCCATCGCCTTGGACAGAACCGGCGAGACGACGTAATCCTCGGTCGGGACGGCAAAGCACATGCGCAGGAAGTTCGACGCATAATCAAGGTCGTTGCGCGGATAGACGAAGGGCTGGCCCATCGAATACTTGTAGGCCATCGCGGCGATCGTCGGCAGCTTGGCGATCATGCGGATCGAGGCGACCTCGCGCTGCCAGGGGTCGTTGATGTCCACGCTGTCGTGGTAGAAGGCCGACATCGCGCCGACCACGCCCACCATCGTCGCCATCGGATGCGCGTCGCGGCGGAAGCCGCGGAAGAAGTTGTGCATCTGTTCGTGGACCATCGTGTGACGGGTCACGCGCTTGTGGAAATCGGCCATCTGTTCACGGCTGGGCAATTCGCCGTAAAGCAGCAGATAGCAGGTTTCCAGATAGTTGGAATTCGCCGCCAACTGCTCGATCGGGTAGCCGCGATACCACAGCTCGCCCTTGTCGCCGTCGATATAGGTGATCGTCGATTCGCAGGATGCGGTCGAAGTGAAGCCGGGGTCGAAGGTAAAGACATCCGCCTCGCCATACAGCTTGCGGATGTCGATCGCATCCGGCCCGACCGTGGGCGACAGCAGGGGCAGGTCGTATTCCTTGCCCTTGACCGTCACCTTTGCGGTTTTCGCTTCTGCCATTTCCGGGTTCCTTTCACCTGTGGCCGGCCTTGGCCGGCATATTGGGCCGGGCCTCAGCCCAGTTGGTCGTGCAACCGGGCCAGCACCTCATCCCGGCCAAGAGCAATCATCATGTCGAATACGCTGGGGGTCGATGTCCGGCCTGCCAGGCAGGATCTGAGCGGCGCGGCGATCTTGCCAAGCCCCAGATCATGCGCTTCAGCAACCTTCTTGGCGATCGCCTCCAATTCGTCCCTGCGCCAAGTAGCACCGCGCAATTCGGCAGTCAATTCCTTCAGTATGCCGTGGGATACCGGATCCAGCGCCTTCTGCGCCTTTTCATCGGGCTGCACGGGGCGCTCGATCAGCGCGAAATGCGCCTGTTCCAGCAGTTGCGGCAGGTTGCGGGCCTTTTGCGCAAGCTGGGTCAGGACGGGCCGCATTCGCGAGATTTGCAGATCGGACAGCGCAGGCTGGCCGGTTTCGCGCAGGAAGCCCGCGATTTCGTCCAGCAGCCGGTCCTCGGACATGCGCGAAAGGTGATAGCCGCTGACATGTTCCAGCTTCTTGAAATCCAGCCGCGCGGGGGCCTTGCCGATCCCCGCAAGGTCGAACCATTCGCGGGCCTGCGCATCGTCGAACAGTTCGTCGTCGCCGTGGCTCCACCCCAGCCGGGCCAGGTAGTTGCGCATGGCACAGGCGGGATAGCCCATCGCGGCATATTCGTGCAGGCCGACCGCGCCGTGGCGCTTGGACAGCTTCTTGCCGTCGGCCCCGTGGATCAGCGGGATATGGGCAAAGACCGGGATATCCCAGCCCATCGCCTGATAGATCTGGATCTGGCGCGCGGCATTGGTCAGGTGGTCGTCGCCCCGGATGACATGGGTCACGCCCATGTCGTGATCGTCCACCACCACCGCATGCATATAGGTGGGCGTCCCGTCCGAGCGCAGCAGCACCATGTCGTCCAACTGGTCGTTGCCGACGGTCACGTCGCCCTGCACCGCGTCGCGCACCACCGTCCGGCCTTCGCGGGGTGCGCGCAGGCGGATGGCATGGGGCGCGTCGGGATGGGTCGCGGGATCGGCGTCGCGCCAGGGGCTGGCAAAGGGCTGGCGCGGATGCGCCTCGCGCCATTCGGCGATCTCCTCGGGGGTCGAAAAGCATTTGTAGGCCGCGCCACTCGCCAACATCTCGCGCGCGACCTCGGCGTGGCGTTCGTGCCCGGCGAACTGGCTGACGGGTTCCCCGTCCCAGTCGAGGCCCAGCCATTCCAGGCCCTTCAGAATCGCCTCGGTCGCCTGCGGGGTGGAGCGGGCGCGGTCGGTGTCCTCGATCCGCAGCAGGAACTTCCCACCGCGGCCGCGCGCATAAAGCCAGTTGAACAGCGCGGTCCTTGCGCCGCCGATATGCAGATAACCAGTGGGGGAAGGGGCGAACCGGGTGACGACGGGCGTTTCAGCGGACATGGCGGCCTTGCTTGTGACGAAGATTTCAGACGACGGCGGTTAACCTTTTGGTAAGCGCCGCGTGGCAAACTCGCATCAGAAATACTGAAGCGGCGGGCGAAGGACAAGGATCGGCGATGACATCCGCTACCATCAACCCAGCGCCGGGCCGGGCGGTGCCGCGTGCCTCGGCGGTCACGCGGGCGGGATTCGTCGTCTGGGTGCCGTTCTGGCTGTCGGTCGGAATCGGCTGGTGGTTCGGGCTGCGCCATGAACCCGGACTCGGGACCTACCTGATCGCCGGAACGGTGGTGGTGGCGACGATCCTGGCCTGCCTGTTGCTGCGGCGCCTGCCCCTTGGCCCGGTTTTGCAGGAACGGTTGTTCCTGGCTGCCGTGTCGGCCGGGCTGGTCGCGGCGGGGGTGCTGGTCGTGGGCGCGCGCTCGCACCTGGTCGCCGCCCCGGTGCTGGAGTTTCGCTATTACGGCCCGATCGAGGGGCGGGTGGCCGGCATCGACCGATCCGCGCGCGATCGTATCCGGGTGACGCTGGACCGGGTGGTGCTGCGCAACATGGCCCCCGACCGGGTGCCGAAAAAGGTGCGGCTGTCGCTGATGAACGCCACCGACCCGCCAGCGCCGGGCGAACATGTGATGCTGACCGGGCACCTGGGACCGCCGCCCGGCCCGGCGGACCCGCAAGGATTCGATTTCCGCCGCATGGCCTGGTTCGAGGGGCTGGGGGCCGTGGGCTATACCCGCACCCCGATCCTGCGCGCAGCCGATCCGCAGCAAGGCGGCGTCATGGCGCTGCACCGGCTGCGGATGGACCTGTCGCAGGCCATACAGCAGCGAATCGGGGGGCAGGCCGGCGCGGTTTCGGCGGCGCTGATGACCGGCGACCGCTCGGGCATCGCCGAGGCCACGAATGAGGTGATGCGGATCTCCAGCCTCTATCATATCATCTCGATCTCGGGGCTGCACATGACGATGCTGGCGGCCTTCGTCTATGGAACGACGCGGTTCCTGGGCGTGGCGGCGCAGGGGCTGGCGCTGGCCCTGCTGGGCCGGACCGCCGCGCTGCCGCTGCACAAGCTGGCGGCAGCCGCGGCGCTGGTCGCGGCGACGGGCTATCTGTGGCTGTCCGGCGGCGGTGTCGCGACCGAGCGGGCCTATATCATGGTCGCCGTCATGCTGGCCGCGATCCTGTTCGACCGCCGGGCGATCTCGCTGCGCACGGTGGCCATCGCCGGGCTGATCGTGCTGGTGCTGACGCCCGAGGCGCTGGTCTCGCCCAGTTTCCAGATGAGCTTTGCTGCCACGGTCGTGCTGGTGCTGATGGCCTCGCCCTGGCAGGCCGCCGCGCGCCATTTGCCGAAGTGGAGCCATGCGGTGCTGCTGCTGTTGCTGACCTCGGTTTTTGCCGGGCTTGCGACCGGACCCATCGCGGCGGCGCATTTCGGACGCATCTCGCAATACGGGCTGCTGGCGAACATGCTGGTCGTGCCGGTGATGGGGGCGGCGGTGATGAACATGGGCGTGATCGCGCTGCTCCTGGCCCCGTTCGGGCTGGAGGGGCTGGCCCTGTGGATCATGGGCATGGGCGCGCGCTGGATGATCCTGGTCTCGGAATGGATCGCGGGCTTGCGCGGCGCCGACCTGCTGGTGCCCCTGCCGCCGCCCCAGGTGGTGCCGCTGATCGGCGCGGGCATGATGCTGGCCGCGCTTTCGCGGCGCAGGCTGGTGCGTATCCGTGGCTGGCCCGCGCCCGCGCCGGTATTCGCGGCGGGCGGGGCGCTACTGGTGCTGGCGCTGGCGGCATGGCTGACGGATCGGCGGCCCGATGTCCTGATCTCGGCCGAGGGCAATGCCGTGGGGGTGATGACGGCGCAGGGACGCGCGGTTTCAAAACCGGCGGGCGGGGCCTTCGCCATCGGCAACTGGCTGGCGGATGACGGCGATTCGGTCCCGCAGGCGGTTTCCGCCGGGCGCGAGGCATGGCATGGCCCGCGCAATCTGCGCCAGGCGCAGATCGCCCGCGGCGGCACCGGCCTGCGCCTGGTTCACGCCACGGGGAAATTCGACCAGCAGGCCCTGCGGCGCGAATGCCTGCCCCGGACCATCATCGTCACCGATGCGCCCTGGACCGAAGAGGCCTGCCTCGTCCTCGATCTTCAAGCCTTGCGGCGCGAGGGGGCCGTGGCGATCTGGCTGACCGCGCAAGGCCCGCGCATGGTCACGACCGCCCAGCTTTCCGGCCTGCGGCGGTGGAGCAGGACCAGCCATCGTCCTTTCCGCCCGTTAACCGGCTTTGCAGGTAATGGATGAAAACGGAACCGGAACAGTGGAAACTGGACATGACTGCAATCTGATGGCGGAGAACGGGAAAACATGCACGGTCTGGTCAACCGCTCGATCGAACATTTTCTGCGCGAGGGCTATGGGCAAGGGGTCTGGCAGCGAATCGCGCAGGCGGCGGGCTGCAATCCCGACGGTTTCAACGGCCTGCACCGTTACAGCGGCGCGGTGACGGATGCGCTGTTGCATGCCGCTTCGGACATCCTCGGCAAATCAGGGTGCGAGATCCTTGAGGATACGGGCGCCAGCCTGATCCGGTGCGAGGCGATTCGCCGTTTGCTGCGTTTCAGCGGCGGCGATTTCGGCGAGTTCGTCCTGTCGCTCGAGGAATTGCCGGGCCGCGCGCGGATGGTCCTGCCCGATATCGCGATTCCGGCGGTGACGGTGACCTTGCTGGGCGCGGACAGCTACCTGATCCAGGGCCGCGAATGGCAGGCGGGCCTGCCCTGGATGATCGCGGGCGCGCTGCGTGGGATGGCCGACGATTACGGCGTGCTGGCATTGATCGAGGCTGGCGGCGACGGCGTCCGCCTGTCGGTTCTGGACGGGCAATATGCGCAAAGCCGCCCCTTCGCCATCCATTCCGGCACCGCCGCCGTGCAGGGGGCGTAAGCAGGCGGATGGGCTTCGATGCGTCCCTGATCGCGCGGCTGTTGCCGATGTCGCTGCAGCTTGGTCCCGATGGCAGGATCCTGCGGGCCGGTCCCACGCTGCGGCGCGTGATCGGCGGCAGCCGCCATTTCGACGATGTCTTTGCCATCGACCGGCCCCGCGCTCTGGCGCGGGGTCATGCGGAACTGATCCCCCACCTGGATGGGCGCAACAGGTTGCTGCTGCGTCTGCGCGCCTTTCCGGCGACGGTGCTGCGCGGGCACGGGGTTCTGTCCGAATCCGGCTCGGCCCTGCTGAACCTTGGTTTCGGCGTTGGACTGGTTTCTGCGGTGCGCGACTTCGGCCTGACGGATGCCGATTTCGCACCTTCGGAACTGACGATGGAGCTGCTTTTCCTGCACGAAGCCAACGCCGCCGTGCAGCGAGAGCTTGCGCTGTTCAGCGGCCAGCTTGAATCCGCGCGCCGTCGCGCCGAACGGCAGGCCAGCATCGACCCGCTGACGGGGTCGGCAAACCGCCGGGGGCTGGAGCTTGCGCTGCGCCAGGCTGGCCGCAAGGCTGCCGGCCAGCCCTTTGCGGTGATGACCCTCGATCTGGACTATTTCAAGCAGGTCAACGACCGTTGGGGACATGGGGCCGGTGACAGGGTCTTGCAGCATGTGGCCCTTGTCTTGCGGCAGGAAACGCGGGCCAGCGATACCGTTGCCCGGCTTGGCGGGGACGAATTCGTCCTGGTCCTGCCGCTCACCGGGTGCGGCACGGACCTGCTGCGGCTGGCGCGGCGCATCATCGCGCGCATCGGCCAGCCGATCCGGGTGAGCGATGGGCTGGCCCGTGTTTCCGCCAGCATCGGCATCGCCGAATCGCAATATTACAAGCGTCCCGAACCCATGCGCATGCTGGCCGATGCCGATGCCGCGCTTTATGCGGCCAAGGCGAACGGGCGGGGCCGGGCGATGATCCACGGCCAGCCCGAGGAGGAGTTGCCGCTGGCCCAGCCGGTGCCGTTGGAGGACGCGCCCGCCCACCCCTTGCGGAGGCTGGCGGAATGAGCGGCTTCAGCCGCCCCAGGTGCGGCGCAGCACCCCGATCCAGTTGCCGCAGGCGATCCTTTCGACCAGTTTGCGGTCGTAGCCGTGGGCCAGCATCGCCTGGATCAGCCTGGGCAGGGATGCGGCGTCCTCGATCTCTTGCGGCATCAGCGCGCCGTCGAAATCCGAGCCGAGGGCCACGCCATGCTCGCCCAGAATTCCAAGCAGATGGTCGAGGTGGCGCAGGATGATGTCGAAACCCTCGACGGGCAGGCGCCGCCCATCGGGACGCAGGAAGCCCGAGGCGAAGTTCAGCCCGACCAGCCCGCCCGTTTCCGCGATCATGCGCAACTGCCGGTCGGTCAGGTTGCGCGAACTGGCCGAAATCGCATGGACGCCGGAATGGCTGGCGACC
>NZ_CAMEFG010000036.1 GCF_945915435.1 uncultured Paracoccus sp.
GGCAGCGGCAGCGGCAGCGGCAGCGGCAGCGGCAGCGGCAGCGGCAGCGGCAGCGGCAGCGAGCAGATTGGTCGCATGCCTTGGTCGCGGCTACCCTCAATCACGCGCGGACGGTGCTGAACGTAATGCGCTTGGCAGGCTGTGGAAAAGCAATCTTGAGAAGGTCGCGGGGGAAATCCTTGATCCGCTGACGATGGGTCAGAAAACGGGGCGTTTCCGGGTGTTCTGGAACGGGTTTCCAGGCTCGCGGCCCAAGCCGGTCCGTCGCGCTGGCGCTTTTCAGCAGCCTGCCCGATCATGCAGCAGGCATACCTTCGCTCGGGCATATGGGCGGCGCCAAACATCGCGCGCGCCTGTTGATTCGCGTGTGGGTTGCCCCACTTGCGCGTATGGAAGGCGTAGAACCATAAGGCCGGCATTCCCGGTCGCCTCCACCGGCACATGCGCCGGCGGCGGACAAGACCATCAAGTCGCAGGTCCGCCCGACCGGCACCCGCCGTCCACCCGTGGCATGCAAGGCGATGGGCGCCTGCCGGATTTCGCCACCTCGCGCCAATATCCCACGGCAATGCATGCGCGCACGGATGAGGCATGCACGTGCGCATCGCAGACATTGGGGCAAGGCCGCTCACATGTCGCGCCATCCACCCGCCGCGATCCACGCCCCCGCGGATAAAACATGGTCGGGCCGGGCGGCACGACGGCGCCAAGGGTAAGCCGCAATGCATGCGCGCGCGGATAAAAATCGGACGGGCAGATCGCGGACATGGGGGCGTCAAGACATCAAGCCGTCCCCCGGTAAAGCCCAATATACAGGGCCCACCCAGCAACAGCCGACCCATGTGCCGGAGGGGCCGGCATATGCGCGCGGGCGGGTCCCATTCCCAAGGTCCGGGCAGGATCGCCGCTGCGCGGAAACATCCGCGTCACCGGCCCGCCACCTTGGCAAAAAAGAATTTCCTGCCCGGTTCAGGGCTGTTTTCCGGCATGATATTTGCGGGCTGGTCAGGATAATGATCCTTGTTTTAGCGGCATTCCACCAAATACAGGAATATTATTCCTTCAACCTCGCCGTTTACGCCGCTTGCGTTCCTTGATTGCGCCGCACCCCCACCTTAATCAATCAACCTGAAGGAGCGCGCGATGACCATCACGATCACAGGCATGAGAAAGCGGTTCGGTCCCACCGAGGTCCTGCGGGGCATCGACCTGACCGTCGAAAAAGGCGAACTGGTCGCCCTCCTCGGCCCGTCGGGTTCGGGCAAGACGACCCTGCTCAAGATCATCGCCGGGCTGGACTGGCCCGACATGGGCGGGTTGGACGTGGACGGCGTCAACTGGCTGAACCTGCCCGCGCAGGACCGCCGCATCGGCTTTGTCTTTCAGCATTACGCGCTGTTTCCGCATATGAAGGTGCGCGACAACATCGCCTTCGGCCTGACCGTGCGCCCGCGCAGCCAGCGGCCGGGGCGCGGCGTCATCGCCGCCCGCGTCGACGAATTGCTGCACCTGTTGCAGATCGCCCATCTGGGCGACCGTTATCCCGCCCAGCTTTCGGGCGGACAGCGCCAGCGGGTCGCGCTTGGCCGGGCGTTGGCGATCGAGCCGACGGTGCTGCTGCTGGACGAACCCTTCGGCGCGCTGGACGCCGCCATCCGCCGCGACCTGCGCAACTGGCTGCGCGAGGTGCATGGCGCGACCGGCTCGACCTCGATCTTCGTGACCCACGACCAGGAAGAGGCGTTCGAGCTGGCCGACCGCGTCGTCATCATGGGCCAGGGCCAGATCGAGCAGATCGGCAGCGCCGACCAGATCCACGACCGCCCTGCGACGCCCTTCGTCGCCAATTTCATGGGCGCGACGGTCGAAATTCCCGTCACCATGCGCGCCGGACGGATCGAGGCCGCAGGCATCGACGCCACGCGGCTGGAACGGCGGGTGCTGCCCGACGGCCCCGCGACGCTGTTCCTGCGCCCCGACGACATCACACCGATCGCCGACACCCAGGGTTGCTGGACCATCGAGACCGTCGCCAGCACCGGCGCGACCCTGCGCATCGCGCTGAAGGACGGGGCAGGCAACCGCGTCGAGACCGTCCTGCCCCGTCGCGCCCCCGAAGCCGCCGGGCTGACTCCCGGCACCCGCACCCATCTGCGCCCCGAGGCGGGATCGGTCTTTCCCGGCCCACGGCCGGCCACCACCCCCGCCCCGGCTGCACAAGCCCCCGCCAAGGAGAACATCCGATGAAACCGAAAACCCTCCGCACCGCCTTTCTGGCCCTGGCGCTTGGCGCCTCGCCCGCCCTGGCGCAGGACAAGATCCTGAACGTCAGCTACGATATCGGGCGCGAACTGTTCGAGGCGCTGAACCCCCATTTCGTCGAAAGCTGGCAGGCCGAGAGCGGGCGCGACGTAACCATCGACCAGAGCCACGGCGGGTCCTCGCGTCAAGCCCGCGCGATCCTTGAGGGGCTGCCCGCCGATGTCGTGACCTTCAACCAGGAAACCGATATCGACGTGCTGGTCGAGGGCGGGCTGGTCCAGGAGGGCTGGCGCGAGGCTTTCCCGAACGGCGCGTCCCCCTTCTATTCGCTGCCCGCCTTCCTGGTGCGGCAAGGCAACCCCAAGGACATCACCGATTGGGACGACCTTGCGCGCGAGGACGTCCAGCCGGTCTTTCCCAACCCCAAGACCAGCGGCAACGCGCGCTATACCTACCTGGCCGCCTATGCCTATGCGCTTGACCAGAACGGCGGCGACCAGGAACAGGCGCAGGAGTTCGTGCGCCAGATCCTGTCGAACGTCCCCGTCTTCGACACCGGCGGGCGCGCCGCGACCCAGACCTTCGCCGAGCGCAACATCGGCGACGTGCTGGTGACCTTCGAGGCCGAGACCGGCGCCATCGCCGCCCAATACGAGGCGCAGGGGTTCGAGCGGGTCACGCCCTCGCTGTCGCTGTTCGCGGCCTTCCCGGTCGCGGTCGTGGACGCCAATGCCGAGCGCAACGGCTCGACCGAGGTTTCGACCGCCTATCTCGACTGGCTCTATACCCCCGAGGCGCAAGAGATCATGGCGCAGAACCATTATCGCGTGTCGGATGAAGCCGTGACCGCCGCCCATGCCGACGACCAGCCCGAGGTGCGCCTGGTAACGGTGGACGAGGTCTTCGGCGGTTGGGATCAGGTGACCCAGGATCATCTGGCCGAGGGCGGCATCCTCGACAGCGTCTTCGTCAACCAATGATCGGTGCCGCCGCACCCATACGCGCGCGGCGCGTGCTGCCGGGGTTCACGCTGAGCCTCGGCACCACGCTGCTTTACCTCGTGCTGGTGGTGCTGATCCCGGTCCTTGCGCTGATCCTGAAGGGGGCCGAGATCGGTCCCGAACGATTCTGGCAGATCGTGACATCGCCGCGCACGCTGGCAGCGTTCAGGATCACCCTGACCGCCGCCGCCATCGCCACCGTCTTCAATGCGGTCTACGGGGTGCTGATGGCATGGGTGCTGGTGCGCTACGAATTTCCCGGCAAGCGCATCCTGGATGCGCTGATGGACGTGCCCTTCGCCCTGCCCACCGCCGTCGCGGGCCTGTCGCTGACCGCGCTGTTTTCGGCCAACGGCTGGTTCGGGCAATATCTGGACGCGGCGGGGATCCAGGTCGTCTACACGATCTGGGGCATCGTGCTGGCGATGACCTTCACCTCGATCCCCTTCGTCGTGCGCACCGTCCAGCCGGTGCTGGAGGACCTGGACACCACGCTGGAACAGGCCGCGATGACGCTTGGCGCGCGGCCCTGGACGATCTTTGCCCGCGTCGTCTTTCCCGCGATCCTGCCCGCCTTCCTTGCCGGATCGACCGTCGCATTCGCCCGTTCGCTGGGTGAGTTCGGCGCGGTCGTCTTCATCGCCGGGAACCTGCCGATGAAGACCGAGATCGCCTCGCTTCTCGCCTATATCCGGCTTGAGGAATACGACTATATCGGCGCCGCCGCCATCGCGCTGGTGCTGCTGGTCTTTGCGCTGGTGCTGCTGCTGGTCTCGAACCTGCTGCAAATCTGGGCCGCACGTTACCGCGAGGTGAAATGAGCATGTCCCACGCCGCGACCAGCTTCGCCCCGGGCCAGAGCCGAACGGGCCCGCGCATCCTGATCGGGTTGGCCGTCCTGCTGACCGGCCTTCTGGTCGTGGCGCCGCTGATCTACATCTTCGCACGCGCCTTTTCGGCGGGCTGGGGCGCCTATGTCCGCAACATCATGGCCCCCGACACGCTGCATGCGATCTGGCTGACCAGCATCACCGCGCTGATCGTGGTGCCGGTAAACATCCTGTTCGGCATCGCCGCCGCATGGGCCGTCGCCAAGCATCGCTTTCCGGGGCGCGGGCTGCTGGTCACGATCATCGAGATCCCGTTTTCCATCTCGCCCATCATCGCGGGGATCTGCTATCTGCTGCTTTACGGGCGGCAGGGGTTGCTGGGTCCGTGGCTGCAAGCCCATGACGTGCAGATGATGTTCGCCCTGCCCGGCATCGTGATGGTGACCATGTTCGTCACCGCCCCCTTCGTCGCGCGCGAGGTGCTGCCCCTGATGCAGGCGCAGGGAACCGAGCAGGAACAGGCCGCCGTCACCCTTGGCGCAAGCGGCTGGCAGATCTTTACCCGCGTGACGCTGCCCGGCATCAAATGGGCGCTGCTTTACGGCGCGGTGCTTTGCACGGCCCGCGCTGTCGGCGAATTCGGGGGCGTGTCGGTCGTGTCGGGCAACATCCGGGGCCAGACCAACACCCTGCCCTTGCAGGTTGAGTTGCTGTTCAACGACCTCAATGCCGTGGGCGCCTTTGCCGCCGCCTCGATCCTGACGCTGATCGCGCTGGTCGCGCTGGTGCTGAAGGCCGTGCTGGAAGGACGCAAGGCGGTCTGAGCGGCGCGGTTGCAAAGCCCGCGCACCGGTTCCATGATCCGGGTTCTGCGACCAAGGGGGCGGCATGCGGCATCAGGCTGGACGGATCGGGGCGGTCCTTTTCGACTGCGACGGCGTGCTGATCGACAGCGAGGTTTCGTCGATCGACTGCCTGATCTTGGAACTGGCGCGGCATGGGATCGCGGCCGACCGCGGCTATGTCATGCGCCATTTCATGGGCCGCAGCTTCGACACCGTGACCCGCCACGCGCGCGAGGTCTTTGCCCGCCCCCTGCCCGACAGCGCCGAGGAGGACTATCGCCTTGCCGTCGTCCGCGCCTTTGCCGACTCGCCCCGGACGATGCCGGGCCTGCCCTTGTTGCTGCGGCGGCTGGCGCTGCCTTGGGCGGTCGTGACCTCGTCCACGCGCGCGCGGGTGCAGGCGACGCTTGGCGCGGCGGGCTTGTGGCCGCTGGTCAAGCCGCGCCTTTTCACGACCGAGATGGTTGCCCGTTCCAAGCCCGCCCCCGACCTGTTCCTGCTGGCCGCCGAACGGCTTGGCGTTCCGCCCGCCCGCTGCGTGGTGATCGAGGACAGCCTGCCCGGCTTGCAGGCCGCCCGCGCCGCCGGAATGACAAGCTGGCATTTCAAGGGCGGCGGCCATATGCGCGGCCAGCAGGTCGATTACTGCCGGTTGACGCGGCCCGATGCGGTCGTCGATTGCTTTTCGCAGGTCATGGCGCAAGACCTGCTGCCGCTGCATGCCAAGGGGGGTGACGATGGCGCGAAATGACGAAAGCTCGCTGGACCTGGCCGCGCGGGCGGGCTGGCTTTACTATGTCGGCGGCAAGACGCAGGACCAGATCGCCAAGGAACTGTCCGTCTCGCGCCAGCGTGCGCAGCGGATGGTCGCAAGGGCGCTGGCCGAGGGGCTGGTGCGCGTCCGGCTGGACCACCCCATCGCCGCGCTGATCGAGCTGGAAAACCGCCTGATCGCCCGCTACGGGCTGCGCGAATGCCGCGTCGCCCCCGACCCCGGCGCGGGCGGTTCGCCCAATGGCGCCATCGCGGGCCATGCGGCGGCGCTGCTGGAAACCGTGCTGGACCGAACCGAGCCGCAGATCGTCGCCGTCGGCACGGGCCGCGCGATCCGGGCGATGGCGGACGCGGTCTTTGCCGCGCCCTCGCCCCAGCACGAGATCGCCTCGATCGTGGGCAATATCGGCTCGGACGGGGCGGCGACGCTTTACGACGTGGTGATGCGAATCGCCGAAAAACGCGGGATGCGCCCCTATCCGATGCCGGTGCCGGTCGTCACCGCCTCGGGGCAGGAACGGCGCGCCTTCCATGCCCTGCCGCCGGTGAAAAGCGTGCTGGCCAAGGTCGCCAGCGCCCATGCCGTCTTTGTCGGCGTCGGCCAGATGAGCGAGGACGCGCCGCTGGTCGTCGACGGCTTCATCACGCCGCAGGAACGCGCGCGCGTCGCCCGGC
The DNA here is from genome assembly GCF_945915435.1 of uncultured Paracoccus sp. Lineage (GTDB taxonomy): Bacteria > Pseudomonadota > Alphaproteobacteria > Rhodobacterales > Rhodobacteraceae > Paracoccus. Next base: position 6,388 of record NZ_CAMEFG010000036.1, read on the forward strand.
ACGGCGCCGCGGGCGAGATCGCGGGCCATATCTACGACGCCGCCGGGCAATATATGGAAAGCCCCTTTCACGACCGGGTCGCGGGCCAGCGCATCATGGCCGGCGACGGGCGGCTGATCGTCGGCATCGCCGCCGGGCCGGCCAAACTGGTGCCGCTGCGCGCCGCGCTGACCGGCGGGCTGCTGAACGCCGTCGTCACTGACGAACGGACGGCAAGCGCCCTGCTGGACTGAACCGGAACGCCCGCCGGGCAAAATGGCATTGACTCGGCAATCAAAAATCATGATCCTTTGCTTACGCATTGGGCAAATGCTCATCCCGCGCCAATGTGGAGGAGGTAATCACATGAATCGCAGCACTTGCGGGCTTGCTCTGGCTGGCGCGCTTGCCGCCCTTGCAGGGTCGGTTTCCGCCGAGACGATCACGGTCGCCACCGTCAACAACGGCGACATGATCCGCATGCAGGGCCTGATGGCCGAGTTCAACCAGGCCCATCCCGACATCACCGTCGAATGGGTCACGCTGGAGGAAAACGTCCTGCGCCAGCGCGTCACGACCGACATCGCCACGGGCGGCGGCCAGTATGACGTGCTGACCATCGGCAATTACGAGGTGCCGATCTGGGGCGCGCAGGGCTGGCTGCTGGGTCTGGACGACATGGGCGAGGATTACGACGCCGCCGACCTCTTGCCCGCCGTCGCCGATACGCTGACCGTGGACGGCACGCTTTACGCCGCCCCCTTCTACGGCGAGGCCGCGATGGTGATGTATCGCACCGACCTGGCCGAGGCCGCGGGCGTCACCATCAGCGAAGCCCCCACCTGGGCCGAAATCGCCGACGCCGCCGAGAAGATGACCGACAAGGACGCGGAAATCTATGGCATCTGCCTGCGCGGCAAGGCCGGCTGGGGCGAAAACATGGCCTTTCTGACCGCCATGTCGCATTCGATGGGCGGGCGCAGCTTCGACACGGAATGGGTGCCGCAATACGACAGCCCCGAATGGGTCGAGACGCTGACGCTCTACCTGGACCTGATGTCGAACTACGGCCCGCCGGGCGCGTCGTCGAACGGCTTCAACGAATCGCTGGCGCTGTTCCAGTCGGGCAAATGCGGCATGTGGATCGACGCCACGGTGGCCGCGTCCTTCGTGACCAACCCCGATGATTCGTCCGTTGCCGATCACGTCGGTTTCGCCAAGTTCCCGCACAAGGACGGCGTGGACAACACCGGCAACTGGCTGTGGTCGTGGAACCTTGCCATCCCGGCGTCCTCGACCAAGGCCGAGGCGGCAAAGACCTTCGTGGAATGGGCCACGTCCAAGGAATACCTGGCGCTGGTGGCCGAGAAGGAAGGCATCGCCAACGTCCCGCCGGGCACGCGCACATCGCTTTACGAAAACCCGGAATACCTGGAGGACGCGCCCTTCGCCGCCATGACGCTTGAGGCGATGACGGCGGCCGACACGCAGAACCCCTCGGTCCAGGAAGTGCCCTATACCGGCGGGCAATGGATCTCGATCCCCGAGTTCCAGGCCATCGGCACGGCGGTCGGCCAGCAGTTTTCCGCAGCGGTCGCGGGTTCGGCCAGCCTTGATCAGGCGATTGCCAGCGCCCAGCAACTGGCCAAGCGTGAAATGACCCGCGCGGGTTATCCCAAGTAGGAACGGGCCCAAACAAGAACCCGGCCGTGGCGGAACCCTCGCCACGGCCCCCGGCACGGCAAGGAGCCTTACATGGCCACCAAAGCTTCACGCGCCACGGCGCGATTGATGGTTTCGCCTTCGGTCATCCTGCTCTTGCTGTGGATGATCGTGCCGCTTGGCATGACGATCTGGTTTTCGCTGCTGCGCTACAACCTGCTGATGCCGGGCACCGAAAGTTTCGCGGGGCTGGAAAACTATCGCTATTTCTTCAGCGATCCCGCCTTCTGGCCCGCCATCGCCAACACGCTGACGCTGGTTCTGGGGGTGCTGGCAATCACGGTCGGCGGCGGCATCCTACTGGCGATCCTGCTGGATCAACCGATCTTCGGACAGGGGATCGTGCGCATCCTTGTCATCGCGCCCTTCTTCGTCATGCCCACCGTTTCCGCGCTGGTGTGGAAGAACATGATGATGAACCCCGTGAACGGCCTTTTCGGCTGGCTGGCGCGGACCTTCGGGATGCAACCCATCGACTTCTTCGGGCAGATGCCGCTGTTTTCCATCATCGTGATCGTAAGCTGGGAATGGTTGCCCTTCGCGACGCTGATCCTGCTGACCGCGATGCAGTCGCTGGACAGCGAACAGCTTGAGGCCGCCGAAATGGACGGTGCCCGCCCGCTTGCGCGGTTCCGCCATATCGTGCTGCCGCATCTGGCGCGCGCCATCACCGTCGTCATCCTGATCGAGACGATCTTCCTGCTGTCCATCTTCGCCGAGATCCTGGTCACCACCAACGGCGGTCCGGGCACGGCGACGACCAACCTGCCCTTCCTCGTCTATGCGCAGTCGCTCTTGCAATTCGACGTGGGGCTGGGATCGGCGGGCGGCATCTTCGCGGTAATCCTTGCCAATATCGTGGCGATCTTCCTGCTGCGCATGATCGGAAAGAACATAGATGCCTGACCGTAACCAAGGGGGAAACTGACATGGCCCGCGCCGTCTCGACCCGCCGCAAGATCGGCTTCACGGCACTGGCCTGGGCCGTGGGGCTGCTGATCTTCTTCCCGATCCTGTGGACCGTGCTGACCTCGTTCAAGACCGAGGCCGATGCCGTCGCAATCCCGCCGAAATTCCTGTTCACGCCGACGCTGGACAATTATGCGACGGTGCAGAGCCGCTCGAACTACGGGCTGCATTTCATGAACTCGGTGATCCTGTCGCTTGGCTCGACGCTGCTGGCGCTGGTTATCGCGATCCCCGCCGCATGGGCGATGGCCTTCCAGCCGGGGCGGCGGACCAAGGACCTGCTGATGTGGATGCTGTCCACCAAGATGATGCCCGCCGTGGGCGTGCTGGTGCCCATCTACCTGATCTTTCGCGATTTCGGCCTGCTGGATACGCGCCTTGGCCTGATGATCGTGCTGACGCTGATCAACCTGCCCATCGTGATCTGGATGCTGTTCACCTATTTCCGCGAAATTCCGGGCGAGATCCTGGAGGCCGCGCGGATGGACGGCGCCAGCCTGTGGCGCGAGATTGTCCATGTGCTGGCGCCGATGGCGGTGCCAGGGATCGCCTCGACCATGCTGCTCAACATCATCCTTGCGTGGAACGAAGCGTTCTGGACGCTGAACCTGACCACATCGAAGGCCGCGCCGCTGACCGCCTTCATCGCCAGCTATTCCAGCCCCGAAGGGCTATTCTATGCGAAACTGTCCGCCGCCTCGACGCTGGCCATCGCGCCGATCCTGGTTCTGGGCTGGTTCAGCCAGAAGCAACTGGTCCGTGGCCTGACCTTCGGCGCCGTGAAATAGGAGACGACAATGGGACAGATCGAACTTCGCGGCGTGCAGAAGACCTTCGGGACAACCGAGGTCATCCCGCCCCTGGACCTGTCGATCGGAGACGGCGAATTCGTCGTCTTCGTCGGCCCCTCGGGCTGCGGGAAATCGACGCTGCTGCGCCTGATCGCAGGGCTTGAGGACATCACCGGCGGCGAAATCAGGATCGACGGCAAGGATGCGTCCAGCCTGCCGCCCGCCCGGCGCGGGCTGGCGATGGTGTTTCAAAGCTATGCGCTTTATCCGCATATGTCGGTGCGCAAGAATATCGCCTTTCCGCTGAAGATGGCGGGCACCCCGCAGGCCGAGATCGACCGCAAGGTCGAGGCAGCGGCACGCAGTCTGAACCTGACCGACTATCTCGACCGCCGCCCCGGCCAGCTTTCGGGCGGCCAGCGCCAGCGCGTGGCCATCGGGCGGGCCATCGTGCGCGAGCCTGCGGCCTTCCTGTTCGACGAGCCGCTGTCCAACCTCGACGCGGCGCTGCGCGTGAACATGCGGCTGGAAATCTCGGAACTGCACAAGCAGTTGCGCACGACGATGATCTACGTCACCCACGATCAGGTCGAGGCGATGACCATGGCCGACAAGATCGTCGTGCTGAACGCCGGGCGGGTCGAGCAGGTCGGCAGTCCGCTGGAGCTTTACCGCAACCCGGTCAACCTGTTCGTGGCGGGTTTCATCGGCAGCCCGCGCATGAATTTCGTGACCGGACCCGAGGCCGCGCGTTTCGGCGCCCATACCATCGGCATCCGTCCCGAACACCTGACCGCACAGCCCGCAGGGGGCGAAGGCTGGCAGGGCGAGGTTCTGCTGTCCGAACATCTCGGTTCGGACACCTATCTGCACACCCGCACCGAACATGGTCAGGTCAATGTCCGCGTGCATGGCGAATTCCCGGTCCATTCGGGCGACCGCGTGACCCTGACCTTCAACCCCGACCACCTTCATCGTTTCGATCAACAAGGCTCCACGCTGAAATGAGACTTACAGGCAAGACCGCCCTCGTCACCGGCGCCGCGCGCGGCATCGGAACCGCCTTCGCGCGCCGCTATGTCGCGGAAGGCGCAAGCGTCGTGATCGCCGACATCAACCTGGAAGCGGCGCAGGCCGCCGCCGAAAGCATCGGCCCCAAGGCCCATGCCGTGCGGCTGGACGTGACCGACCAGGCCAGCATCGACGCCTGCGTGACGCAATCCGCCGAGATTCTGGGCGGCATCGACATCCTGATCAACAATGCGGGCATCTTCACGATGGACCCGATCGTGGACATCAAGCGCACCGATTACGACCGGGTTTTCGCGATCAATGTTTCGGGCACGCTGTTCATGATGCAGGCCGTCGCGCGCCACATGATCGCGCGCGGCAAGGGCGGGCGCATCATCAACATGGCCAGCCAGGCGGGCCGCCGGGGCGAGGCGCTGGTCGGCGTCTATTGCGCCAGCAAGGCCGCCGTGATCTCGCTTACCCAATCGGCGGGGCTGAACCTGATCGCGCATCGCATCAACGTCAACGCCATCGCCCCCGGCGTGGTCGAGGGCGCGCATTGGGACGAAGTCGACGCCCATTTCGCCCGTCACGAAAACCGCCCTCTGGGCGAGAAGAAGCGCCTTGTCGGCGAGGCCGTCCCCTTCGGCCGCATGGGCACCGCCGAGGATCTGACCGGCATGGCGGTATTCCTTGCCTCGGACGATGCCGAATATATCGTCGCGCAGACCTATAACGTCGATGGCGGGAACTGGATGAGCTGATGAAACTCTCGCTTACCACCCTGCCCGGCCTGCCCGCCGCCGTCGCCGCACCGCGTTACGCGCGCGCCGACCTGCGCCCCGGCATCGTCCATATCGGCTGCGGCAATTTCCACCGCGCCCATATGGCGGTCTATCTGGACGACCTGTTCAACCTGGGCCGGGGCCATGACTGGGCGATCATCGGCGCAGGCGTCCGCCCCGAGGACAGCGCGATGCGCGACCGCCTTGCCGCGCAGGACTGGCTGACCACGGTGATCGAACTTGGCCAGCCCGAGTTGAACCAGGGTCCCCGCGTCACCGGCGCAATGGTCGATTTCCTGCCCGTGACGCCGGGCCATGCCGCGCTGATCGAACGGATGTCGCAGCCCGATATCCGCATCGTGTCCCTGACCGTGACCGAGGGCGGCTATTTCACCGATCCCCGCACCGGCACCTTTTCGCCCGATCATCCCGATATCCGCGCCGACGCCGCGCAGCCCGGCAGCCCGCGCACGGTCTTTGGCGCGATCCTGGCGGCGCTGCGCAACCGGCGCGCGGCGGGGCTGGCGCCCTTCACCGTCATGTCCTGCGACAACCTGCCCCATAACGGCCATGTCACCCGCGACGCGGTGGCGGGGCTGGCCGCGCTGATCGAGCCCACGCTGGCCGAATGGGTGCGCGAGGCGGTGGCCTTCCCCAACTCGATGGTGGACCGCATCACCCCCGCGACCGGCCCGGCCGAGATCGCGATGGCCGCGGCCCTCGGCATCGACGATGCCGCCCCCGTCACATGCGAACCGTTCCGGCAATGGGTGGTCGAGGACGACTTCCCCCAGGGCCGCCCCGCGCTGGAAGAGGTCGGCGTCACCTTCACCCCCGACGTCGCCCTGTTCGAGGCGATGAAGATCCGCATGCTCAACGGCGGCCATGCGATCATCGCCTATCCCGCCGGGCTGCGAGGCATCGAATTCGCGCATGAGGCGATGGCCGACCCGCAGATCGCTGCCTTCCTGCAAGCGGTCGAACAGCGCGAGATCATGCCCACCCTTCCCGCCATCCCCGGCCAACCGCCGCAGGATTACCTGCGCCTGCTAAGTGCCCGCTTTGCCAACGCGCAGGTGCGCGACACGATCCGGCGGCTGTGCCTGGACGGGTCGAACCGGCAGCCGAAATTCATCGTGCCGACGCTGCGCGACCGGCTGGCGGCGGGGCAACCGGCGGATGGGCTGATCCTGCTGTCGGCGCTGTGGTGCCGCTATTGCCATGGCCAGGCCGAGGACGGCACGGAAATCGCGCCCAACGACCCCAACTGGCCCGCCCTGACCGCCCGCGCACACGAGGCACGGGAACGCCCCGAGGCATGGCTGGAAATGGCCGATGTCTATGGCGGGCTTGGCCAGGACCCCACCCTGCGCGCGGCTTTTGCGACAGCCCTGCGCAAGATCTGGGATCAGGGCAGCCAGGCCGCGATCGCTGGCTACCTCGCCGGCTGAACGCAGCCGCTGGCCACGCCCGCAGCGCAGCCTGGCGATCCGAAACAAGCAAGGGTCCCGGCACCACATGCGCCGGGACCCTTTTCCAATCGGCAACGGCCAATCGAAACATGCGCAGGAAACCACGCCCCTGCCATGAACCCAAGGCCATGCCGAATGCAGGCAAAACCCGGTGTGAGGACGCCCGTATCAGGTCAATCGATACAGACGTTACTTGGTAAGCCCCCTATGGATACGCATGCCGCGTCCTCACAGGGCTTATAAAACATATCCCATTTTTCTTTTGAACTTGTTTCTTTCGACAGTTGTTCGCCTTCAAGTATAGCCCCGATGGATTCCACCACCACAGAGGGCCGAAAGACATTAACCAAGATCTATGGATTCTTCATATTTTCTCTAATTAAATATCTGTAAAATATGAATTAAACTTTATTAATGGTCAAGAATGCTGACCTAAGAAAGGCTGACTATTAACCTTCGTATATCGAATGGCTTTACGAACCGAACCGTTCCCTTTTACACCCGAAGGATCTACCCAGGGCTGTATCCGGCGCCGGGAATTTCCCGGTGTTTTCCTGACATTCCCACAACCAGAGCGGATATTTGGCCTTGGCGTGTAATCATTTGTTTACTTTTCTGGCTGGAAAGGGAATCGGTCCGAATCGCCGTCTCGGGAACGCTCCCACGGCGGGGTGCCGCCCAGTTCGGCCAGAAGGCAATCGATCAGCGCGCGCAGCTTCATCGGCATCGGGTTGACCGGCGGCCAGACCACGGCAATGGGCAAGGGCCGGTGATCCAGCTCGGGCAGGACGCGCACCAGCCTGCCCGCACGAATATCCGGCAGGCAGATGAAGCCCGGCATCGTGCCAAGACCAAGCCCCGCCAGGACGAAATCGCGGATCGCCTCGCCATTGTTCACGGTGATGCGGCTTGCGATGGGCACGTTGACGCGGTCGGCGCCATTGCCGGGCTGCCACATGCGCCCATCCGCGACATGGCTGTAGCCGATGGTGCGGTGGTTGCGCAGGTCGGCCAGATCCCGCGGCGCGCCGTGGCGGGCGATGTAATCGGGGCTGGCGCAGGCGATCTGCCGATCCTCGCAGATCTTGCGCGACATCAGGGCGGTGTCGCGCATGCGTCCGACGCGGACGGCGGCGTCCAGCCGGTCGTGGATCAGGTCGCGGGCGCGATCCTCGTAATCGATCAGCAGGTCCAGTTCCGGGTGCGCCTGCGCAAAACGCGCGAGGATCGGGCCAAGATAGAGGCGCCCCAATGTCATCGGGACCGAGATCGACAGCCTGCCGCGCAGCTGCGTGCTGCCGCGTGCTTCCACGATCGCGCCTTCGGCGGCGGCGCGCAGCCCGGCCAGGGCGGGACGCAGGCCCTCGGCCAGGCGCAGAGCGGTGTCGGTGGGCGTGATACGGCCCGCGTTGCGCAAGAACAGCGCGGCCCCCAGGTTGGCTTCCAGGTCCGAGATTCGCTTGCTGACCACCGATTTCGACAGGTTCAGCCGGGCAGCGGCGGCGGTCACCGTCCCCAGTTCCATCACCGCCAGGAATGTATCCATCTCGTCCAGCGAATAGCGCATGGCGGCAAGGATAGCGGGCCGGGCGGCCTTCGCAACTGCCTAACCGGCAGATGGGGGGCGTTTTTCGCGGCCGAAGGCCAGCGCCAGCATCCGGTCCAGATCCAGGTGGGTCTCGATCAGCCCGGCCAGTTCGTCCAGAACCTGTTCGACCTGCGCCCCGTGGTTCAGGTCCGACCCCGCGCCCATCGCCCCCAACCACGCGCGGCGAAAGCCGTCGCCGCAGAACAGCCCGTGCAGATAGGTGCCCTGCACCAGCCCGTCGGCGGAAATCGCGCCCTCGGCCCGGCCATCCACCCGCGCGAAAGGACGCCGGCAATCGGGACCGTCGGTGCGGCCCATATGGATCTCATAACCCGTCATGGCGCTGGCCGAGGCCTCATGCGCGGCGCGGACCTGCCGCAGCGTCTTGTCGCCTTCCATCACCGTTTCGACCTGCAACAGCCCCAGCCCCTCGACCCGGCCGGGCGGACCTTCGATCCCCCAAGGGTCGGCGATGCCAAGGCCCAGCATCTGATAACCGCCGCAGATCCCGAGGATGCGCCCGCCGCGCCGGTGATGGGCCAGCAGGTCGATGTCCCAGCCCTGCGCGCGCAGGAAGGCCAGATCGCCCCGCGTGGACTTGGTGCCGGGGACGATCACCAGATCGGCATTCGCCGGAATCGGCTGGCCGGGATGGACCGGCAGCAGCCTGACGCCCGGCTCCGCCGCCAGCGGATCGAGGTCGTCGAAATTCGCGACCCGAGATAGCACCAGCCAGGCCACGGTGATCCCTTCGCCGGTGCTGCGGGAGCGGATGTCCTGCGCGTCCTCGGCCGGCAGCAGGTGGGCACGGTCAAACGCGGGCAGGATGCCCATGCCGGGCCAGCCGGTGCGGGTTTCGATCAGATCATGCCCTTCAGAAAAAAGATCAAGATCACCTCGGAAGCGATTGATAATAAATCCATGAATGCGCGCGGCATCGGCAGGCTCGATCACCGCCTTCGTGCCCACGATCTGCGCGATCACGCCACCGCGGTCGATGTCGCCCAGCAGGATCACCGGCACGCCCGTCGCCTCGGCAAAGCCCATGTTGGCGATGTCATGGGCGCGCAGGTTGACCTCTGCCGCGCTGCCCGCGCCTTCGATCACGACCAGGTCGTGGGCGGCTTCCAGGCGGCGGTAGCTGTCCATGACGGCATCCATCAACCCGGCCTTGCGCCGCCAGTAGTCGCGCGCCTTGAAGGTGCCGATCCGCCTGCCCTGAACGATCACCTGCGATCCCGTCTCGGATTCGGGCTTGAGCAGCACGGGGTTCATGTCGCTATGCGGCGCCAGCCCGGCGGCGCGGGCTTGCAGGGCCTGTGCGCGCCCGATTTCACCCCCGTCAGCGGTCACGGCGGCATTGTTGGACATGTTCTGCGGCTTGAAGGGTGCGACACTCAGCCCGCGCAGGCGCAGCGCCCGGCACAGGCCCGCGACCACCAGGGACTTGCCCACATTCGAGCCGGTGCCCTGGATCATCAGGCCCGGCATCAGAACTCGATACCCGGCTGCGCCTTGATGCCCGCACGCCACGGATGCTTGACCAGCCCCATCTCGGTCACCAGATCGGCCATCTCGATCAGTTCCGGCTTGGCGTTGCGCCCGGTCAGGATCACATGGGTCATCGGGGGCTTCTCGCCCTGCAAAAAGGCACAGACCTCGGCGATATCCAGGTAATCGTAGCGCAGGGCGATGTTGATTTCGTCCAGCAGAACCAGCCTGATCTTCGGATCGCGGATCAACTCCTTCGCCTTTTCCCAACCGGCGCGGGCGGCGGCGATGTCGCGGTCGCGGTCTTGGGTTTCCCATGTAAACCCTTCGCCCATCGTGTAAAACTGGCACAGGCCGGGGAAATGCCGGGTCAGCAGGCGACGCTCGCCGGTTTCGCGCCCGCCCTTGATGAATTGCACGACCGCGCAAGGCATTTCATGGGCGATGGCACGCATGACCATCCCGAAGGCGGACGAGGATTTGCCCTTGCCCGGCCCGGTATGGACGACGATCAGTCCTTTTTCGTCCTGCCGGTCGGCATTCATCCGGTCACGCGCATTCTTTATTTTCTGCATTTTTTCAGCATGCTGTTTGCTATTCTTGTCATTTTGCATTGCATCCCCCTTTCGCTGCCGCGCCTGCGCCCGCAGCTAAGCGCGCACCGCACCCTTGCGCAAGCGGCGACTTGACTTTGCGTCCTGCTTGGCGGCATGACGGACAGGCAATGGTTCCTGCGGCGACGCAGGCTAAGAGGGAATGCGCCAACCAAGCGCAGCCGCCCCCGCGACCGTGACCGGAGAGCTTCGCACGCCACTGGGGGACACCCTGGGAAGGCCGCAAAAGCGAAGGGGCCAAGGCCCCGAGATCCGCAAGCCGGGAAACCTGCCTTGCCAGATGACCGATGACGGACGGGGTGTTCCGTGGTGGGGTGCAGATGCCGCATCCGATGCGCCGCCTGCCGCCGACCGCGCCCGTTCCAAACCGAAAGGCGCGACTTGGAGACCACGCTCTACCTTTGCCAGACCTGCCGCATGGGCCAGCCCGTGCCCGACGACGGCATCGTTCCCGGCCAGCGCCTACTGGCCGCCGTCAGCGCCTGCAACCTGCCCGAGAACGTCCGACTGGTGCCGGTGTCATGCCTCTCGGCCTGCGCGCGCGGCTGCGCCGTCGCCCTGTCGCGCCCCGGATCATGGACCTATGTGCAGGGCGGGCTGACCCCGCAGGATGCGGACGAAGTGCTGGGCATGGCCCGGCAGTTCGCCGCAAGCGCGGACGGGGTGGTGCCGTGGCGCGAACGGTCCGCGCTGTTTCGCAAGAACACCATCGCAAGAATCCCCCCTCTGCCTGCAAAGGAAGACATATGAGCACGCTTTCCAAGACTCCGGTTACCGTCGTTACCGGCTTTCTCGGCGCCGGAAAGACCACGCTGATCCGGCATCTGATCGCCAATGCGGGCGGCCGCAGGCTGGCGGTTCTGGTCAACGAATTCGGCACGGCGGGGGTGGATGGCGAGATCCTGAAATCCTGCGCCAATCCCGATTGTCCCGACAACAATATCCTCGAACTGGCGAACGGCTGCATCTGCTGCACGGTCGCCGACGACTTCATCCCGGCGATGGAGCAATTGCTGGCCCTGCCCCAGCCGCCCGATCATATCCTGATCGAGACTTCGGGGCTGGCCCTGCCCAAGCCGCTTCTGCGCGCCTTCGACTGGCCCGCCGTGCGTTCGCGCATCACCGTGGACGGCGTGATCGCGCTGGCCGATGCCGAGGCGCTGGCGGCGGGCAATTTCGATGAAGGACAGGCGCAGGGCGAAGGCGCGGACCACGACAGCCCGCTGGCCGAGGTCTTCGAGGATCAGGTCAATTGCGCCGACATCATCCTGCTGACCAAGGCCGATCTGGCCGATGCCGAAACCCGCCGCACCGCGCGCGACAAGCTGGCCGCCATCGCCCATCGCGACCTGCCGGTGATCGAGGTCGCGGATGGCGTCGTCGATCCCCGCATCATCCTGGGGCTGGGGGCCGAAGCCGAGGCGGACCTGGACGCCCGCCCCTCGCATCACGACGGGGCCGACGATCATGAACACGACGATTTCGACAGCGTGGTGATCGACCTGCCCGAAATCGCCGACCCCGCCGATCTGGTCGCGCGGATCGAGCGGCTGGCGCGCGAGAACCGCATCCTGCGCGTCAAGGGCCATGTCGCCGTCGCGGGCAAGCCGATGCGCCTGCTGGTGCAGGCCGTGGGCGCGCGGGTGCGCCAGCAATACGACCAGCCCTGGCAAGGCCCCCGCGCCTCGCGTCTGGTCGTCATCGCCGAGCACCACGACATCGACGAGCCTGCGATCCGGCGGGCGCTGGCGGGCTGATGCATATCCTCTTTCGCGAAAGCGGCGGGCTGGAAGAGGCCGCGACACCGCAGGATCTGGGGCAGACGCCCGCGGATCTGGTGGTGCTGTCGCTTTCCGACAGCGATCTGGCCGCTTTCGCGGAAGGGTGGCGGCGGGATGGCGGGTTGCCTTCGCTGCGGCTGGCGCAGATTGCGCGGCTGATGCATCCGGTCTCGGTCGATCAATATGTCGATGCGACGCTTTCAGGCGCGCGCGCCGTGCTGGTGCGGCTGATCGGCGGCGCGAATTACTGGCAGCACGGCGTCATGCAGTTGCAGGACCTGGCGCGCAGGCGCGGCATCCGGCTGGCGCTGCTGCCCGGCGACGGGACCGAGGACCAGCGGCTGCGCGAACTCTCGACCGTGGACGGCGCGCTGTGGGACCGGCTCAACCGCCTTTGCGCGCAAGGCGGGCACGAGGCGGCGGGGACCGCGCTGCGCCTGCTGGCCGGGATGCCGGCGACCGATCCCGCGCCGCTGCCGCAGGTCGGCTGGCTGGACGGGCCACCCACGGGCGAATGGATCGCGATCCCCTTCTATCGGTCGTGGATGCTGGCGGGCGACATCGCCCCCATCCGCGCGTTGATCGCAGCCTTCGCGCAGCGCGGGATACAGGCGCGGGGCATCTTCCTGCCCAGTCTGAAATCGCCCGAGGCGCAGTCCTTCCTGCGCGACGCCTTTGCCGCGAACCCGCCGCTGGCCGTGGTCAACACCACCGGCTTTTCGACGGGTGATGGCAACTGTCCGCTGCGATCCGGGCCGCCGGTGTTTCAGGCCGTGGTCTCGACCGCGCCGGAACGGCTGTGGCGGCAGGACGGGCGCGGCCTCTCGCCCGCCGATCTGGCGATGCATGTCGTGCTGCCCGAGGTAGACGGGCGCATCCCGGCGCAGATCGTCTCGGTCAAGGATCAGGGGGCGGCGGACCCGGCGCTTGAGTTCGCGCCGTTGCGCCACAAGCCCCTGCCCGACCGGATCGCGGCGCTGGCGGACCGGGTGACGGCATGGCTGCGCCTGCGCGACCGCCCCCCGCTGGCGTTGGTGCTGTCCACCTATCCGGGCAAGCCGTGGCTGGACGCCCATGCCGTCGGGCTGGACGCGACCGCCTCGGCGCAGGCGATGCTGCGCCATCTGGGCCACGAGCCGCCCGATCTGGCGCGCGGGCTGAGGCAAGGGGGGCTGGACTGGCCGCTGGCCGATTACCTGCGCGCGCTGGAATCCCTGCCCCGCCCCCTGCACGAGGCGCTGCACGACGCATGGGGGCCGCCCGAAAACGACCCGCAGATCGACGCCGGGCGCATCCGCTTCCACGCGCTGCGCTGCGGTCCCCATATCGTCGCGCTGCAACCCGAACGGGGCCGGGCCGAGGATCGAGAGAGCGGCTATCACGACCTGACCGCGCCGCCGCGCCATGCCTATGTCGCCTTTTATCTGTGGCTGCGCGCCTCTCGCATCGGCGCAATCGTCCATATCGGCGCGCATGGCACGCTGGAATGGCTGCCCGGCAAGGCGGCAGCGCAATCCGCCGCCTGCTGGCCCGAGGCGCTGGCGGGTCCCTTGCCCGTCATCTACCCCTTCATCGTCAACGATCCGGGCGAGGCCGCGCAGGCCCGCCGCCGCCTTGGCGCGGTGACACCGGGACACATGCCGCCGCCCTTGGCCCCCGCGCAACTGCCCGAGAAATTCGTCAACCTCGAACAGATGCTGGACCGCTACTCGACCGCCGACGGCATCGACCCGGCGCGGCGCGACCGCCTTGCCGCCATGATCGCGGACGAGGCGCGGGCGCTTGGCCTGATGGGCAGCCTCGGCATCCAGGGCGATGATTTCGAGGCGCTCAGCGCGCTCGACCGTTTCGTCTGCGAGTTGAAGGAAAGCCGCTACAGCGACGGGCTGCATGTCTGGGGCGAGGCCCCCGGCGAATGGGCCGGGCTGGATGCCGCGCTGGCCGGGCGCCATGTCGCACCGGGCCCGTCCGGCAGCCCGTGGCGTGGCGCGGGCGACGTGCTGCCCACGGGGCGCAACCTTTTCGCCGTCGATCCCCGCGCCCTGCCCGCCCCGGAATCCGAGGCCAAGGGCCGGATGATGGCGGATGAGCTGATCCGCGGCTATTTGCAGGACCACGGCGATTACCCGCGCGAGGTGATGGTGGACCTGTGGGGTTCGGCCACCATGCGCACGGGGGGCGAGGACCTGGCGATGGCGCTGGCGCTGGCCGGGCTGCGGGCGCTGCGCGACCCCGGCACGGGCCGCGTGAACGGGATCGAGGTGGTGCCGCTGGCCGAACTGGGCCGCCCGCGCGTGGGGGTCAGCCTCAAGATCTCGGGGCTGTTCCGCGACAGCTTCCCGGTGCTGATCCGGTTGTTCACGCTTGGCTGCAACATGCTGGCGCGGCGCGAGGAAAGCGCCGCAGACAATCCTTATCTAAGCGCGGAACCGCGCGTCTTCGGCCCGCCTGAAGGCGTCTATGGCACCGGCATCGACATCGAGACCGCGCCCAAGGCGGTCGCGGGCGCATGGCTGGCGAACGGCGGTTTCGCCCATGACGGCAGCGACCCCGCGCGGCCCGCCGGGCAGGCGCTGCGCGACAGGCTGGGCGGGCTTTCGGCGCATGTCCATACGCAGGACCTGCCCGAAACCGACCTGCTCATGTCCGAGGATTACGCCGCCCATATCGGCGGAATCGCCGCCGCCCTGCGCGAGATGGGCCGCGACGCGCCGCTTTATCACTTCGACAATACCCGCGCCGAGCGGGTGACCATGCGCGAACTGGGCGCCGAACTGGCGCGCATCACCTGGTCGCGCGCCGCCGCCCGCGACTGGATCCTGGCCATGATGCGCCACGGGCCGCGCGGCGCGGCGGAAATCGCCGCCGGCACGCGCCACCTGGTCGCCTTCGCCCGGCTGACGGGCCGGGTGCCGCCGCCTCTGCTGGACAGCATCGCGCAGGCCACGCTGCTGGACGACGAGGTGCTGGACTTCCTGCGCGAGCAGAACCCGCAGGCGCTTGGTGCGCTGTTGCAGGCGCTGAACATGGCGCGGGATGAAGGGCTGTGGCCCTCGCGTCACAATGCGCTGCTGACCCGGATCGGAGAGCTGAATGCCGCCCTATAGCATCAAGGGCTGGTGCCCCGCCCCCGACCGCCCGATGCGCACGGGCGACGGCTGGCTGCTCCGGCTGAAACCCCTTGGCGGGCACCTTGAAAGCGGGCAGGCGCGGGCGATCGCGGATATCTCGGCCCGGCTGGGGAACGGGCGGCTGGAACTGACCAGCCGCGGATCGCTGCAACTGCGCGGGGTGGCGGACGATCGGCTGGCACAGGCGCAGGCCGAGATCGCGGCGCTGGACCTGCATCAGCAAGGCACGTTGGCGGCGGTGCTGCTGGCGCCCTGGCTGGACGAGGGCGGCCTGGCCCGGCAACTGGCGCAGGTGATGGCCCGCCATCCCGGATTGCCCGCCAAATTCGGGCTGGCCGTCGATTGCGGCCCGGTGCGGCTGCTGGCAAGGGCCGGGGCGGACCTGCATGTGGAACGGGCCGCATCGGGTCTGATCCTGCGCCTGGCGGGGCGCGAGCGCGGCCTGGCCGTCACCCGCACGACCCTGCCTCAGGTGCTGGACGCGCTGCTGTCGCGCTTCGTGGCCAAAGGGGTCCAGGGCGGGCGGGGACGGATGCGGGACTGGACGGCCCGGCTTGGCGAAACCGAAACGCCCAACCCCGCGGTGCAGCCCGCACCCGGTCCCTTCGGTCCCCGGATCCTGCACGCCCTGCCCTTCGGCGCGCTGGACGCCGCCCTGCTGGACCGGATCGCGGCAACCGGCCCGGTCACGCTGACACCCTGGCGCATGGTCGGGCTGGACCGCGCCGTGGCCGAACCCGGCCTGATCCTCGAGCCAAACGACAGCCTGCTGCGCATGGCCGCCTGCGTGGGCGCGCCGGGCTGCGCGCAGGCCCATGCGCCGACCCGCCCCCTTGCCCGCGCGCTGGCGCCGCTGCTGCCGCCGGGGACAAGCCTGCATGTCTCGGGCTGTCCCAAGCATTGCGCCCGCCCCGATCATCCCGCCACATATACGCTGACGGCGGGGATGCAGGGCTTCGACCTTGCCCGCAAGGGCACCCACCTGACAAGGAAATCCGCACGCACCATGCCGCACGAATACGAAACCGACGGGCAGGCGATCTATCGCCAGTCCTTTGCCACCATCCGCGCCGAGGCCGACCTCGCCCGCTTCACCCCCGAAGAAGAGCGCGTGGCCGTGCGCATGATCCACGCCGCCGGGCTGGTCGGGCTGGAACGCGACATCCGCTTTACCCCCGATTTCACCGGCGCGGCCATCGCGGCCCTGCGGGCGGGCGCGCCCATCCTGTGCGACGCGCGCATGGTGTCGGAAGGGATCACGCGGGCCCGGCTGCCCGCAGGCAACGCAGTGATCTGCACCCTGCACGACCTGGAGGTGCCGATGATGGCCCGCGCGATGAGCAACACCCGATCCGCCGCCGCGCTGGAGCTGTGGCGGCCCCGCCTGGCGGGCGCGGTGGTCGCCATCGGCAATGCGCCGACGGCGCTGTTTCACCTGCTGAACATGCTGGCCGACCCCGATTGCCCGCGCCCGGCGGCGATCATCGGCTGCCCCGTGGGCTTTGTCGGCGCGGCGGAATCGAAAGCGGCGCTGATCGCCGCGCCCCCCGTCCCCGCGATGGTCGTGCAGGGGCGGCTCGGCGGCTCGGCCGTCACCGTCGCCGCCGTCAACGCGCTTGGATCGGACAAGGAATGAGCGGGCAGGACCACCTCGCGGGCCGCGTGATCTGCGCGGGCCTGGGTCCGGGGGCGCCCGACCTCATCAGCCTGCGCGCCGCCCGTGCCATCGGCAATGCCCGTCACATCGCCTTTTTCCGCAAGAAGGGCCGTGCGGGCCGCGCGCGCACCATCGCCGAGGGGCTGATCCCCCAGGGCTCCACCGAACATGCGATGGAATATCCCGTCACGACCGAACTGCCCTTCGGTTCGGACGAATATCGCGGGTTGCTGGCGCGGTTCTACGACGATTGGGCCGACCGCATCGCCACACTCGCCCGGTCCGAGGATGTCGTCGTGCTGTGCGAGGGCGACCCGTTCTTCTACGGCTCCTTCATGCATCTGCACCTGCGCCTGCAAACCCGCGCCCGGATCGAGGTGATCCCCGGCATCACCGGCATGTCGGGCTGCTGGACCGCGACGGGCCGCCCGGTCACATGGGGCGACGACGTGCTGACGGTCCTGCCCGGCACGCTGGAACAGGCCGAACTGACGCGCCGGCTGCGCGACTGCGACGCCGCCGTCATCATGAAGACGGGCCGCAACCTGTCGCGCATCCGCGCCGCCGTCATCGGCGCAGGACGCATCGCCGACGCATGGCTGTGCATCGAGGGCACCATGCCCGGCCAGCGCATCGCGCGGCTTGGCGATGCGGGCGACGACTGCCCCTATTTCGCGACCGTCATCCTGCACGGCAATGGCCGCCGCCCGCTGGCCGGGGCGGCCGAATGACGGGGCGGCTGTCCATCGTCGGGCTTGGTCCCGGTGCGCCCGGCCTGATGGCCCCCGATGCGCAGGCCGCGCTGGCGCAGGCCACCGATATCCTGGGCTATCAGCCCTATGTCGCGCGCATCCCCGCGCGCCCCGGCCTGCGGCTGCACCCCTCGGACAACCGCGAGGAACTGGACCGCGCCCGCCATGCCATCGCGCTGGCGCAGGGGGGCGCGCGGGTCGTGGTGGTCTCGTCCGGCGATCCAGGGGTCTTTGCCATGGCCGCCGCCGTTTTCGAGGCGCTGGAAAGCGTCCCCACCGCCGAGCCCCCCCGGATCGAGGTCATCCCCGGCATCACCGCCATGCTGGCCGCCGCCGCGCGTTGCGGCGCGCCGCTGGGGCACGATTTCTGCGCCATCAACCTGTCGGACAACCTCAAGCCCGCCGGGGTGATCGCGCATCGCATCCGCCACGCGGCGCTTGGCGGTTTCGCGATGGGGTTCTACAACCCGCGATCCCCCGCCCGCCCCGACGGCTTCGCCCGCGCGCTGGCCGTCCTGCGCGAGACATGCGAGCCGGAACGGATCGTGATCTTCGCCCGCGCGGTTTCCACCCCCGAGGAGGCGATCACCGTCACGACGCTGGCCGAGGCGCGCGAGGACATGGCCGACATGCGCACCGTCGTGCTGATCGGCAATCCGCAGACCCGGCGCGTCGGCGGCTGGACCTATACGCCGCGATCATGGGCGGGCGCATGAACGTCCAGCCACGCCATCGCCTGATCCACCGTCCGGGCCGTGGGGCGGGCAGGCAGCACGGGGCGCGCGACCATGACCACCGGCAGGCCGAGGATGCGCGCCGCCTCGATCTTGGCATGGGCGCCCTCACCGCCCGAATTCTTGCTGACCACGCAGTCGATGCCCTGCGCGCGCATCAGGGTCAGATCGTCGGCCAGCCGGAAGGGACCACGTGCCACGATCACATCCGCGCCGGGCAAGGGCGGGGCGGCAGGCGCATCGGCAAGGCGCAGCAGGAAATGCTGCGGGCAGCCGCAGAAGGCGGCCAGTTCATTGCGCCCGATCGCCAGAAAGACGCGGTCGCCTTGCAGGCTGCGGGCGGCGGCGGCCATGTCGGGCACCTCGGTCCAGCGGTCGCCGGGCTGCGCCTGCCATGCGGGCCGCTCCAGCGCCAGCAGCGGCAGGCCAAGCCGCGCGGCGGCGTCATGGGCATTGGCGCTGATCCGCGCGGCGAAGGGATGGGTCGCGTCCACGATGGCCCCGATGCCGTGGTCGCGGCACCACGCCGCCATGCCCCCGGCACCGCCGAAACCGCCGATCCGCGTGGGCAGAGGTTGCGGACGCGGCTGCGCCACCGCGCCCGCATAGGAATAGACCGCATCGCGCCCGGCCCCGGCCAGCGCATGGGCCAGCGCGCCCGCCTCACTCGTGCCGCCCAGCAAAAGGATGCGTGACATGGGCTCTCCGTGGCTGACCATCATCGGTATGCAGGAGGACGGGCCGGACGGGCTGGGTGCCGCCGCCCGCGCCGCCCTGAAGGATGCCGATATCATCTTCGGCGGGCCGCGTCACCTGATGCTGGCGGGCGCGGGCGAACGGGGCCGCGAATGGCCGCGCCCCTTCTCGGTCGCGCCGGTGCTTGAGGCGCGGGGGCGGCGCGTCGTGGTGCTGGCCTCGGGCGATCCGTTCCACCACGGCGCGGGCAGCAGCCTTGCCGCGCATCTGGACCCCGGCGAATGGCGCAGCCTGCCCGCACCCTCGACCTTCTCGCTGGCGGCGAACCGGCTGGGCTGGCCGCTGGAGGGCTGCCTTTGCCGCGCCCTGCATGCCGCGCCGCCGGAAACCGTCGCGGGCGATCTGACCACGGACGCGCGGCTGATCGCGCTGATGCGCGACGGGGCGGCGATCCACGACCTGGCGCGCTGGCTGGCCGGACGCGGCATCGTTGCCCGGCTGACAGTCTGCGAGCATCTGGGCGGCCCGGCGGAACGCATCCGCCCCTACGATCCCGCCGCCAGCTACGACGCGCCGGTTTCGTTGGCGGTCCATGTCACGCAGGCCGATGCGCCAAGCCCCGCGCCGGGCCGCCCGGCGGACAGCTATCGCCACGACGGCCAGATCACCAAGCCCCAGGTGCGCGCGATCACGCTGGCCGCGCTGGCGCCTCGGGCCGGGGAAATGCTGTGGGATCTGGGCGCGGGGTCGGGATCCGTCGCGGTGGAATGGTGCCGCCTCGGCGGGCACGCCGTCGCGGTCGAGGCCCGCGCCGACCGCTGCGCCGCCATCGCCGCCAATATCGCGGATTTCGGGCTGCAAGGGCGGATGCGGGCCGTCACCTCCGACCATGCCGCAGCCATTCCCGACCTGCCCGCGCCCGATGCGGTCTTTGTGGGCGGCGGCTTTTCTCGCGCGCTGTTTGATGAGATCCGCCGCCACGCTCCCCACGCCCGGCTGACCGTCAACGCCGTCACGCTGGAAACCGAGCATCTGCTGGCCAGCCTCCACGCTCACCACGGCGGCCAATTGCTGCGGGTCGAGATCGCGCAGGCCCGCCCCCTTGGCCGCGCACAGGCTTGGGTCCCCGCCCGCCCCGTCGTGCAATGGAGCCTGCCATGATCGCCGGGGTCGGCCTGCGCGAAACCGCCACGGCGCGCGACATCCTTGCGGCCCTGGACCTTGCCCCGGCGCCGCTGGCGGGCATCGCCACGCTGGAGGGCAAGGCCGCGCTGCCCGCCCTGCGCCACGCCGCCGGGATACGCGGGCTAAGCATCACCGCCCTGCCCCGCGCGGCCATTCAGGGCATCGCCACCCCGACGCAATCGCCGCGCCAACTCGCGCTTTTCGCCACCGGATCGCTGGCCGAGGCGGCGGCGCTGGTTGCCGCCGGTCCCGGCGCCACCCTGCACGGCCCGCGCCTTGTCCTGCCCGGCGGGGCCGCCACCATCGCCTTTGCCTCCAAGGAGCAGCCATGACCGTGCATTTCATCGGCGCCGGACCCGGCGCGCCCGATCTGCTGACCCTGCGCGCGCGAGACCTGATCGCCGCCAGCCCCGTCTGTCTTTATGCCGGATCGCTGATCCCACCCGAGGTGCTGACCCATTGCCCCCAAGGGGCGCGCATCGTCAACACCGCGCCGCTGTCGCTGGACCAGATCATGGCCGAGATCGCCGAGGCCCATGCTTCGGGGCAGGACGTGGCGCGGCTGCATTCGGGCGATCTGTCGGTCTGGTCGGCGATGGGCGAGCAGCTTCGCCGTCTGCGGGCGCTGGCGATCCCCTATGACATCACCCCCGGCGTGCCCGCCTTCGCCGCCGCCGCCGCCGCCCTTGGGGCGGAACTGACGCTGCCCGGACAGGCGCAATCGCTGGTGCTGACGCGGACCTCGGGCCGGGCCAGCGCAATGCCTGCGACGGAAACGCTGGAGGCTTTCGCCGCAAGCCGCGCGACGCTGGCGGTCCATCTGTCGATCCATGTCGCGGAGCAGGTGCGCGACAGGCTGCTGCCCTTCTACGGTCCCGATTGCCCGGTCGCCGTGGTCTGGCGCGCAAGCTGGCCCGATCAGCAGATCGAGCGCGGCAGGCTGGACGAATTGGCCGAACTGGCCGCACGCGGCGCCTCGCGCACGGCGCTGATCCTGATCGGCGGGACATTGGCCCCGCCCGGCGAACTGGACCAAGGCTTCGGCGAAAGCCGCCTTTACGCCGGCGATTACGACCGCCGTTTCCGCCCCGTCGGCCCCGCGCCGCGCTTCCCCGAGGGCGGGCAATGACGCGGGGCCTGCTGATCGCCGCGCCCGCCTCGGGGACGGGCAAGACCACGGTGATGCTGGGGCTGCTGCGCGCCCTTCGCGACCGGGGGCTGTCGGTGCAGCCCTTCAAATGCGGCCCGGATTACATCGACCCGGCCTTTCACCTCGCGGCCTCGGGGCGGCAATCGAGCAACCTGGATGGATGGGCGATGGGGCGCGGCCTGCTGTCCGGGCTGGTCGGGCTGGCGAAAGACGCCGACCTGGCGCTGGCCGAAGGCTCGATGGGGCTTTTCGACGGGGTGCAGCAGGCGGGGGCCTTCTCGAACGGGTCCAGCGCCAGCATCGCGGTCGAAACCGGCTGGCCAGTCGTGCTGGTCATCGACACCTCGGGGCAGGCGCAATCGGCGGCGGCGGTGGCGCTTGGCTTTGCGCGGCTGGACCCGGCGCTGCCCTTCGCGGGCGTCATCCTGAACCGCGTCGCCTCGCCCCGGCACGAGCGGCTGTTGCGCGCGGCCTTCGACGATCTGGACATGCCGGTTTTCGGCTGCCTGCCCCGGCGCAAGGACCTCGCGCTGGCCGAGCGTCACCTGGGCCTTGTGCAGGCGGTCGAGCATCCCTCGCTTGAGGCCGCAATCACCGATTACGCACGAATGCTGGCCGAACATGTCGATCTGGATGCGCTGATCGCGGCGGCGGCGGGGCGACCCGAACCCGCCGTGCTGCCCCGGCTGACGCCCCCGGCGCAGCGTATCGCGATCGCGCGGGATCAGGCGTTTTCCTTCATCTATCCCCATCTTCTGCACCTGTGGCGGGACGCGGGGGCCGAGTTTTCCTTTTTCTCGCCGCTGGCCGACCAGCCCCCGCCCGAGGCGGACATGGTCTGGCTGCCCGGCGGTTATCCCGAACTGCACGCGGGCCGGATCGCCGCCGCCGGAACCTTCCTGCAAGGGCTGCGCGACTTTGCCCGCACCCGCCCTGTCCACGGCGAATGCGGCGGCTACATGGTGCTGGGGCGCAGCCTGACCGATGCCGAGGGCGCGACCCATCGGATGGCCGGGCTGCTGGGGCTGGAAACCTCTTTCGCGCGGCGTCGCCTGAACCTGGGCTATCGCCGCGCGCGGCTGGACGGTCCCATCGGCGCGATCCCGGCAGGCAGCGAATTGCTGGGGCACGAGTTTCACTATTCCACCATCCTCGCCCAACCCGACCCGCCGCTGGCGCAGGTCCATGACGCGACCGGCGCGCAGGCGGCGCAGACCGGATCGCGGCGCGGGGCGGTCACCGGCAGCTTTTTCCACATGATCGCGGCGGGTCAGGATGCGTGAGATCACCCTTGTCGGCATCGGCTGCGGCAATCCCGATCACATGACCCTGCAAGGCATCGCCGCGCTGCAAGGGGCCGACCTGATCCTGCTGCCCGAAAAGCCGGAAAAGCCGCAGCTTGCGCAGGTCCGCGAACAAATCCTTGCCCGCCACCTGGGCGCGCAGAGGCCCCGGATCGCCAGCTTCGCCATGCCCCGGCGGGAACGGGGCGGCGACTACCTGGACGCGGTTGACGACTGGCACCGACGGATCGCGCGGGCCTGGACCGAGGCGATGGCCGCATTCCCCGACTGCCGCCACGTCGCGCTGCTGGTCTGGGGCGACCCGGCGCTTTACGACAGCACGATCCGCATCGCGCGGCGGCTGGACCCGGAGATGGCCCTGCGCGTGGTGCCCGGCGTCTCGGCGGTGTCGGTGCTGGCGGCGGCGCATGGGATTCCGCTCAACCATGTCTCGTCGCCCGTGGCGATCATGCCCGCGCGCCAACTGACCGCGCGCGGCTGGCCCGAGGGGTTCGAAAGCGTCGTCGTCATGCTGGACGACGGCCATGCGCTGGAAGGCTGCAAGGTTTCCGCGCATATCTTCTGGGGCGCCTACCTGGGTATGCCGCAAGAAATGCTGGTCCACGGTCCGCTGGCCAAGCGGCGCGGCGAAATCCTGGCGCTTCGCAAGGAACTGCGCGCGCGGCATGGCTGGATCATGGACATCTACCTGCTGACCACGCGCACGCCCTGACCGGCGCGGCTATTGCATCATTTCCTCTTCCCGGGCGGCGAATTCGGCCATCTGCTGGGCATTGACGTTGCGATAGGCCGCGGCAAGGCGCGGAGAGGCTTCGGCGACCGGACCGGGCAGGCTTTCGGGCAGGTCGCCATAGGCCAGGTAGGTCTCGAAACCGGGCACATAAAGCCAGGCCAGCAGCAGGCTGTCGGTGATGGGCGAGGTCTCGAACCGCTGCGCCAGACGTTCCGCCAATCCCTTCGGTGCGCCGAACAGATAGGGCGTCACCGCTGCCGCATCCGCCTCGCCCTCGGGCGGGGTGGGCATATGGCCCTCGTATCCCAACGCAAGGGAAAGCGAGGACACCGGCACGCGCCACGCAGCCCAGGCATCGAAATCGCCATCCGCCCGGACCGGGGGCAGCGCGCGCGAGATTTCCTCGATCTGGTCGAAGAAGCGGTCGGCGTCGAACCATGTATCCCAGCTTTCCGCAAGGGCCATCGCCGCCCCGTAGCCATCCGCGCGGCTGTGTGCGGCGGCTTCGGACAAGGCGCGGATATGGTCGCGGTCGCCGTCCGAAAGCGTTCCCCACAGGCGTCCGGCCAGCGCAGAGATCTGCTCTGCCCGTGCCGCCGAATCGACATTCGCCCCCTCGGGCAGCACGGCGTCCACCGCGATCCACAGGGCGACCGGATCGCGCGCGGCCAGCGCGGCCATGTCGGCGTTGTGCTGCGCGGGTTCGGGCCGGGCGCGCAGCAGGGCGACATAGCGATGCAGGGTTTCGGTCGGGTCGTCGGTGCGAAAGATGCTGTTCATCCGTGTCCCCTGAGCGTTGACAAAGCCCGGAACCACCATCAAGGCGGCGGCTCCGGCAAGGAAGTTGCGCCTGCGCCATCCTGGCGGCCCGTCAGCGCGCCGAAGCGCGGCCGGGCGTCGATTTTGGGCGTTATCCATCGAAATTCTCGCGAATGCGCAGTTTGACGCGCGGGATCCTTGCACCGATCGGCAGCCTGGACTTGCCCGCGAAGGTATGGACCTTCTCCAGGAACTCCAGCACGGCGTTCACGCTGACGCTTTGATCGAAGCGGTAGGCCCCGCGCGATACGCTGCCGTCGCGGTGCAGGACGATGCAGCCGACCGACCAGGTATGCGAGGTGCCCGGATGGATCAGCACGCCGGTCCGGCGGTCCATGCTGCCCGACCCGGTGCCATAGATGGCGATGCCGGGGCGGGGCTTGTTCAGATAGGCGGTGCTGTAGCCGTAGGTCTTGTAATTCACGGTGCTGTGCGGCGACAGGCCATAGCTGTCGCGGGCGACGATCATGTATTGGTTGTAATAAGCGTAATTCGGCCCGTTCGAACTGTAGTTGAAGGCGGCCTCGCCCGGCCCGCCCCGCTCGGAGGTCAGGCATTCAAAGACCAGCGTGCCCGAGCCTGCGTTTTCCGTGTCCCAAAGCTCCATCTTCAAATCGCCGACGGTGCAATCCCAACGTCCGCCGAAATTGTGCTTGGTGTGGCGGGTGATGGTGATGACCAGCCATTTGTCGTCGCAAGGGCATTCCAGCGCGGAAACGTCCCGGTCGGGTGCCGTGGCCTGCGTGTCCGCCGCCGCGCCGCCCTCGGCGCCAGCCGTCCCGCCGCTGGGTTGGGGCAACGGCGCCGCATCGGCCTGTCGCATCAGGCCGGACCAGAAATTGCGGCAACCTTCGGCCAGCGAGGTGGTCGTTTTCGGGGTCATTCGCCCTCCTGCGGCAGCAAGGACTGCCAATAGCGCAGCACGGCCTGCCCGAA
The DNA here is from genome assembly GCF_945915435.1 of uncultured Paracoccus sp. GTDB lineage: Bacteria > Pseudomonadota > Alphaproteobacteria > Rhodobacterales > Rhodobacteraceae > Paracoccus. The sequence continues at coordinate 31,688 of NZ_CAMEFG010000036.1, forward strand.
GGCCAGCCTGCGTTCTTCGGGTGTCCGGTCATCGGGCGCCAGCGCCGCCCGCGCCCAGGGGAAACGCGGATCGTCGGCAAAGCGAAAGCCAAGCTGCATGGCGATGCAGGCATAGGCGACCGCATCGGCCGATTTCAGGCCGTAGCGGCGCAGCACCGGGGCAAGTGCGTCAAGATAATCCCCATGCACGCCGCCCATCAGCGCGAAGCGGGCGGGCCAGCAGCTTTCCATATGGGACAGCATCAGGGAGCTGGTCGCCAGCTCGCCCTCATGATCGCGGTAAAGCCGTGCCATCGCCTGGACGGGACGGCGCATATCCGCATGATCGGGGGCGGTTGCCCGCTCGATCCGGTCGATCTCGGCGATGACGGCGGAAAGATGGGTCGAGCCGGTCCGCCGCCCGTTCCGGTCGATCCACCAGCAGCGGGCCAGCGCGTCGCGATATTGCGGGTCCAGTTCGAAATAGCTGCCCCAGAACATCACGGGAATAAGGTATCGCTGCCGGTCGCGCAGGCTGGTCACGCCGCGCTGCTGCGCATGCGCGATGCCGAAGCGCGCCACGTCGCGCAACTCGTCATCCGACAGCAGCGCGGTCGCAGGCGCAAAGCTGCGGCGCAGGAAGGCCATCGCCTGCCGCTCTTCCTCAAGGCGGCGTTCGCCGTCATATCGGGCAAGGCCGTCGGGGGTAAGAAATTCGCTTAACGAGAGCATCCGGCTGGAACCGATCAGGAAATTTCCCCGCACGATAAACCACCCGCGCCGCCCCGTCGAGAGCGGCGTTCGGCGCGGGCGGCGGGTCTATGCGTCGGTGCGATATTCCTCGCCCACGCCGAACAGCCTGCCCTTTTCGGCGATCAGGATGCAGCCAAGCGCCAGAAGGCCAAAGATGACATAGCCCGCGGCGATGGGCACGACGGTGCCGTCGAAGAAGCTGCCCACCAGCGTGCCGAGCAGCGCGCCCCCCACCGTCTGGATGAAGCCGAACACCGACGAGGCCGTGCCCGCCACCGCGCCCAGGGGTTCAAGCGACAGCGAATTCATGTTCGACGCCGACCAGCCGAACATGAACATGATCACGCACAGCAGCCCCATGAACAGCCACAGCGGCATCGCGGGCAGGGTCAGGGCCAGCACCAGCCACAACGCGCTGACCGCGACGAAGGTCAGCATGGCGCCGTGGCTCAGCCGCCTCATGCCGATGCGGCGCACCATGCGCGAGTTGGTATAGGACGACACCGACATCAGCGAGGCCTGAAAGGCGAAGGCCAGCGGAAACAGCGCGCCCAGATCGTAGATATCGACATAGATCTGCTGCGAGGTGTTGATGAAGCCGAACAGCGCCGCGAAGATGAAGGTCCCGGCAAGGCCATACATGATGGCGTTGCGGTTCGTCACGACGATGCGGAAGCCGTCCAGGATCACGGCGGCGCGCAGCGGGCGGCGGTTTTCGGGGGCAAGGGTCTCGGGCAGGCGCAGGAAGGCCCAGACCGTGATCGCCATGCCCACGACCGCCATGAACAGGAAAATATATTCCCACGGGCCGGTCAGCAGGATCACCTGCCCGATGGCCGGGGCGATCACCGGGATGATCATGAAGACCATGAAGACCAGCGACATGACCTCGGCCATGGCGCGCCCGTGAAAGCGGTCGCGCACCACCGAGGTGGCGATGACGCGGGTTCCGGCGGCGCCGACCCCCTGGACGAAGCGCAGGACCAGAAGCGTCGCGAAATTGGGCGAGAACACGGCGGTGAAGGCGGCGATGACATAGATCACCAGGCCCACGAACAGCGGCGCGCGCCTGCCGAATCGATCCGAAAGCGGGCCGAAGGCCAGTTGGGCGATGCCGAAGCCCAGCATATAAGCGGTCAGCACGAAATGGCGGTCGTTTTCGTTAAGGACGCCCAATGCCGCGCCCATATAGGGCAAGGCGGGCAGCATGACGTCGATGGCCAGCGCATTGAGCGCCATCAGCCCGGCGATCAGGGCAATGAATTCGGGCCGGGACACGTCCCGGCTGGATGCAGTGGGGGCAGACATGAAGACAACCTTGGAAATGATGGGGCCGGGACGCTGAGGCGTTCAGACCTGTCGGGGGGAACTTGGACCCGCGCCGCGGGCATTGCAACCCCTCGCCCGACCCATTCCCCTGCCGACGCAGGGTCCTGCCTGAAGATATCCGCGGCGTGGCCCGTCTTCCGCTTCGGCACCATGACCGCCGGCAGGGTTCCCGGCCAGCCCGGCAGGGTCGCGACCGCTAGTGGTCCATCACCAGATGACCGGCGCCAACCTCGTGGTAACGACGTGGGACCGGCACATGATCGACGGGGCGGATCGGGCTGGGGATCTCGGCATCCGGCAGCACCCGCCGGTCGCGGCGGCGCGAGGGATCGGGCACCGGCACCGCGGAGAGCAGCTTTCTCGTATAAGGATGCCGGGGATTGCCGAAGACCTGCGCGCGGGGTCCGATCTCGACGATTTCGCCCAGATACATGACCGCGACGCGGTGGCTGACACGTTCGACCACCGCCATGTCGTGGCTGATGAACAGATAGGCCAGCCCCAGCCGCGCCTGAAGGTCCAGCATCAGGTTCACGATCTGGGCCTTGATCGACACGTCCAGCGCCGAAACCGATTCGTCCGCCACGATCAGGCGCGGCTCCATCCCCAATGCGCGGGCAATGCAGATGCGCTGCCGCTGGCCGCCCGAGAATTCATGCGGATAGCGATCCGCCACCGAAGGCGGCAGGCCGACCTGTTCCAGCAGTTGCGACACGCGCGTCCGCGCCGCGCGGCGGTCCGCAAGGCGATGCACCAGCAAAGGTTCGGCAATCGCGGCACCGACGGTCTGGCGCGGATCGAGGCTGGCGAACGGATCCTGAAAGATCATCTGCATCCGGCAGCGCTGCCGCTGCATCTGCGCGGGTGTCAGCGAGGACAAGGCGCGCCCCTCGACCAGAACCTCGCCCGAGTTGGGCCTGAGCAGGTGCAGGACCGAGCGGCCCGTGGTCGATTTGCCGCAACCGCTTTCGCCGACCAGGGCCAGCGTCTCACCCGCCCGCAGATCGAACGAAACATCTTCGACCGCATGGACGCGGCCGCGGATGCCCCGGAAGATGCCGCCCCTGATATCGAAGCGGGTCGTCAGGTTGCGGACCTGCAACAGCGGCTCGCCGTCGCGCTTGACGGTATCGGCCTCGCGCATCGGCGGGGTGACGGCCTGACCGTTTTCGTCCATTTCCGGGAAGGGCATGGGCCGGTCGGACGCGCCCATCGCGCCCAGCTTCGGCACCGCGAACAAAAGCGTGCGGGTATAGGGATGCCGGGGCCGCGCGAAGATGGCGTGGCATTCGCCGGTCTCGACGACCTCGCCGTTGCGCATCACCAGAGCGCGGTCGGCGATCTCGGCCACAACGCCCATGTCATGGGTGATGAACAGGACGCCCATTTTTTCCTCATCCTGCAATTCCTTGATCAGTTGCAGGATCTGCGCCTGAATGGTGACGTCCAGCGCCGTCGTCGGTTCGTCAGCGATCAACAGCCTTGGCCGGCACGCCAGCGCCATTGCGATCATGACCCGCTGACGCATCCCACCTGAAAACTGATGGGGAAACTCATCCAGCCGCCGCCTGGCCGATGGAATGCGGACACGATCCAGAAGCGCGAGCGCCTCGGACCGCGCGCGCGCCGCGCCCATCCCGCGATGGATGGCCAGCGATTCCCCGATCTGCGCGCCGACGGTCATCGTGGGGTTGAGCGAGGTCATCGGTTCCTGGAAGATCATGGCGATCCGGTTGCCGCGGATGGCCGACATCGCCCTTTCGTCCAGCTTGGTCAGGTCGGTGCCCTCGAACAGGACGCGCCCGCGCGCGATCCTTGCGCCGGGGGGCAGAAGCCGCAGGATCGACAGCGCCGTCACCGACTTGCCCGAGCCGGATTCGCCCACGACGGCCAGGGTCTCGTTGGCATGCACCCGCAACGACAGGTCATGGACGGCGGCTTGCCAGGCGTCGTCGCTGCGGAACTCGGTCCGAAGGCCCTGCACGTCGAGAATGGGAGAGGCATCGGCAGTCGTCATCGCAAGGCTCCTGTCATTGCACGCGGGTTTTCGGGTCGATCGCATCGCGCAGCGCATCGCCCAGGATGTTCAGCGCCAGCACGGTCATCAGGATGGCCAGGCTGGGAAACAGCACCAGCCACCAGGAATCCAGGATGTTCTCGAACCCTTCGCGGATCATGCTGCCCCAGGTCGGCGTCGGTGGCGGGACGCCAAGCCCGATGAAGCTGAGTGACGCCTCGGTGCGAATCGCGCTGGCCATCCACATGGAACCCATGACGACCACCTCGGACACCATGTTGGGGAAGATGTGCAGCCCCATCAGGCGCGGGTTGGAAAAGCCCATCGCGCGGCCCGCCTCGATGAAGTCGCGCTGCTTCAGCGCGATGGTGGGCGCACGGGCGACGCGGGCGAAGGGCGCCATCTCGGTGATGGCGATGGCGATGATCAGGTTTTCGAAGCTGGCGCCCAGCATCGCCGCGATCATCAGGCCCAGAAGCAGCGTCGGAAAGGACAGCATCACGTCCAGCACGCTCATCACCACGCGGTCGAAGAGCCCGCCGATGAACCCCGAAAGGATGCCGATGGCCGAGCCGACGACCATCGCGATCAGGATCGCCACGAAACCCACGACCAGCGACACGCGCGCGCCGTGGATCAGCCGAGACAGCACGTCGCGGCCATAGGTGTCGGTGCCCAGCCAGAACTCGGCCGAGGGGGGTTGCAGGCGGTTGACGATATGCTGGGCCAGCGGATCGTAGGGGGCCAGCAGCGGCGCAAAGACCGCCGCGCCGACGATGATGGTCAGCAGCGCCAGGCCGACCCATGACAGCCGGTTGCGGCGAAAGGCCAGCCAAAGGGCGCTGCGGCGGGCGGGGATCTCGGTTGCAGTGGACATCAGTTGTATTTCACCCTCGGATCGACCAGCCCATAGGCAATGTCAGTCAGCATGTTCACAAGGATGACAAAGGTCGCGAAGACCACCATCAGCCCTTGCAGCAAGGTGTAATCGCGCGCATTCAGCGCACCCAGGATCAGCCGCCCCAGGCCGGGGCGGGAAAAGACGATCTCGGTCAGGACCGAATTGCCGATCAGCGTGCCGAAATACAGCCCCACGATGGTCACGACCGGGATCAGCGCGTTGCGCAGGGCATGGCGGCGGATCAACTGCCCCGGCCGGACGCCCTTGGCGCGGGCAGTGCGGATGTAATCCTCGCTCAGCACGCCCAGCATCGACGAGCGCGTGACCCGCGTGATATAGGCCGTCATGATCAGCCCCAGGTTCAGGGCGGGCAGGGCAAGGTTGCGCAGGTGATCGCCCAGCCCGCTGCCGCTGCCGCCGATCACGGGAAACCAGCGCAGGTTGACCGCGAAGGCCAGCAGCATCAGGATGCCCGACACGAAGGCGGGAAAGGACAGCCCGACCAGCGACAGGACGCGGCTGAAATAATCGGGCCAGCGGTTGCGGTGCAGCGCCGCATAGGTCCCCAGCGGGATGCCGATTGCCGCCCCGATCAGCAGCGCCGCCGCCGTCAGTTCAAGCGTATAGGGCAGCACGATCATGACCTCGTGCAGGACGCTGCGTCCGGTGGCCAGCGAATGCCCGAAATCGCCCGTCACGGCCTTGGCCAGAAAGTCGATGTATTGGACATGGATCGGCTGATCCAGACCAAGCTGCGCGCGCAGCCGTGCCAGGGATTCCGCGCTGGCCTGATCGCCCAGGATGGTGATCGCTGCGTCCCCCGGCACAAGGCGCACCAGGACGAAGATCACCGTCAGCATCAAAAGCAACGTGGGAATGGCAAGCAGAACGCGTCGGATCACATATTGGGTCATGCGGCGGCTCCCTCTTGTGAAAAACGGTCGGCGGCGAAAGGTTGCAAGGTCGGGGGAACAATGCCGGTAATCACCATTTCGGCAATGGCCGCACCGGCGGCGGGAACAAGCTGGAAGCCGTGTCCCGAAAAGCCGAAGGCATGGAACAGCCCCTCGGCGCGGGCCGGGCAGATGACGGGCAGCAGGTCCTGCGTCTTTCCCTCGATCCCCGACCAGCAGCGGGTGATCCGGGCGCCTGAAACCGAGGGCATCAGTTCCGTCGCCGCCATCGCGCCCCTTGCAAGCGCGTGGAAATCCATGAAGGTGCGCCCGCTGTCCAGATCGTAGCGCCCCTGTATCCCGCCCCCCAGAACCAGCGTCCCTTGCGAGGACTGCTTGAACGAAAGCGACCGGCCGATGATGCCGACCACCGGACGGATGGTCCGGGCCAGCCGCTCGGTGACCATCATCATCGAGGCCTTGGCCGAAAGCGGGATGTTTTCCCCCGTCAGCGCGGCAATGCGCGCACCCCATGCCCCTGCGGCATTGATTGCCTGCGGGGCGCTGACGGTCCCGCCGGGCATGGTGGCGGCCCAGAGCCCGCCGCGGCGGCAAAGGCCGGTCACCGGGGCGCCTTCACGGATCGTCACACCCGCGCGCAAGGCCGCCGCGCGAAAGGCCACCAACGTGCGATGGGGGTCCGCCGCGCCGTCCCGCGCCGCATAGGCCGCACCGATGAACTTGGGATTGATGCCGGGCACCAGCGCGCGCAACTGGTCCTGTCCGATCACCGTCTCATTATCATAGCCCGCAGCCGTCAGCCGCGCGATCCGCTGCGTCTCGGCTGCGATCTGCGCGTCGGTTTCGGCGACCCGAAGCTGGCCGTGGGCGTGAAAGCCGCAATCGTCGCCGACCAGTTCGGCGATGTCGTGCCACATGTCCATCGAGATGGTGGAAAGCGGCATCTCCAGCGGGTTGCGGCCCAGCGTGCGGACCCCGGCAGCAGAGGCGCCCGAAGCATGCCGCCCGACGAATTCGCCTTCCAGCACCGTCACCGAAGCGCCGCACCGGGCCAGATGCAAGGCGGCCGACAACCCATGCAGCCCGCCCCCCACGATCAGGATATCCGGGTTTGTCATGGCGCCTCCCGGCCCTCTTGCAGGGCTGCGAGTTCGCCCAGCCTCACCGGCTTCAGCGGCGGGCGGATGCGGAAAAATCCGGTTTCGGCCCGGCTTTTGCCATATTCGGCAGCCAGCAGGCGATTCACGCTATAGCCGCACTGGCGCCCCTGGCACGGTCCCATCCCGCAGCGGGTATAGGCCTTGACCTGATTGGGACCGCCGCGATGCAGCCTGGCCGCCGCGCGGATTTCGCCCGCCGTCAGTTCTTCGCAGCGGCAGACGACGGCCTCGTCGGCGATATCGTCATCGGGCGGCGGGTAAAGCGCGTCGATCACCGGGCGCGAGGCGAGGGCACGGGCCAGCGCCGCACGCGCAGCGGGTTCGGCCCCTTCCGGCAACCTGTGGCCCAGCCATTGCGCGATGCCCAGGGCCGCGATGCGCCCACGCGCCTCGGCAGCCGGCGCGCCCGCGATTCCCGCGCCGTCGCCCGCCAGATAAAGCCCCTCGACGCTGGTCATGCCCCAAGCGTCGACCTGCGGGACGAAACAGCCCTGCGCGTCGGACCAGAGATGGTCGCAATTCATCGCCAGCGTCGCATGGATCGACGGAACCACCCCCTCGTGCAGCAAAAGGACCGAGGCCGGTTCGCGATGTAGCTGCCCGTCGGGCGTGGTATAGCAAACCGCCTCTATCCGTTCCTCGCCCAGGGCGCGGATATCGCCCACGCCACGCAACCAGCGAAGCCCGGCCCGGCGCAGTTCGCGCAGCCACTTCAGACCTTTCAGCAGATCGCCGCGTCCGCGCCATGCAGCGGCGGCATGGGGCAAGGCCCGTCCTGCCCCACCTCGCGGCGTCGTGTCCAGATAGCCCGCAACCTTGCCGCCCACGGCCAGCAACTGCCGGATATAGAGCAGCGGCAGCGGACCCGATCCCGCGATCCACACCGGCTGGTCGGGGATTTGCGCCGAGGTCTTCAGCAGGATCTGCGCCGCGCCCACGGTCATTACCCCCGGCAGCGTCCAGCCCGGCAGCGGCACAGGCCGCTCCTGCGCCCCGGTCGCCAGCAACACCGCGCGGCAACTGCGCGAAAAAGCCGCGCCGTCCCGCGACATGAAGACCTGAAAGCCCGGTTCCAGGTGCCACATCCGCGTGCCGGGCAGGTAATCGACGCCCGAGTTGCGGAACTCCGCGACCCGTCCGGCCCCCTGCGCATAATCGGGACCCAGCGCCCGCCGCACGGCATCGGGCCGCGCGCCCTCGCTGGCGCGCCAGATCTGGCCGCCGGGCATGGGCTGTTCGTCGATCACCAGCGGCGAAAGGCCCAGTCCCGCAAGCTGCATCGCCGCAGCCATGCCCGCCGGTCCCGCACCGACGATCAGGATATCGTGTTCGGATGTCATGGCGTGATCCTTACCTTGCCCTTCTGGCGCTGGATGCGCATGCCCGGACGGGCCTCGACCAGGCAGGTCTGGACCGAGGTTTCGCCGTCCACCGTCGCGAGGCAGTCGAAACATACCCCCATCATGCAATAGGGCGCGCGTGGCGTTTCCCCGACGGGCGTGTGCCGGGCGATGCCGGGCGCCGTGCGCAGCAGCACCGCGGCGACCGTATCGCCGGGACGGGCAACAGTCTCGCTGCCGTCGATATACACAAGGAATGAGGGACTGCCGGAATCAGCAAGCTGTCTGAACATCGAAGCGCCTGTGGTGGAAAGGTTGGCAGGTTTCGGGAAGCGCGCCGGCCGCGATGTGACCGGCAAGTTCCGTGGCGTGAACGGCGGCAAGCGTGACGCCGGAATGGCAGCTTGCCACGAAGACGCCGGGACATTCCCTGGACTGGGCATAGACGGGATAGCTGTCGGGCGTCATGATCCGCAGCCCCGACCAGTGTCGGACCAGTTGCACCCGCGACAGGGCTGGCGCGATCTCGACCGTCTTGCGCGACAGCCAGGCCGAGGCGCGGATGGTGGCCGCGACGTCCTCGCCGGCCTCTTCCTTCGTGGCGCCGATCATGATGGTGCCCTCGACA
>NZ_CAMEFG010000037.1 GCF_945915435.1 uncultured Paracoccus sp.
AGGCCGAGCGCATGATGAAGCGCTTCCAGAAGGGTCTGTTCAACATGAACGACCTCAAGAACCAGCTTGAGCAGATGATGAAGATGGGCGGGATGCAGTCCATCATGTCGATGATGCCGGGCATGGGCAAGATGGCCAAGCAGGCCGAAGATGCCGGTTTCGACGACAAGGCCATCCGCCGCCAGATCGCGCTGATCGATTCCATGACGAAAAAGGAACGCGCCAACCCGGACGTGCTGCAAGCCAGCCGCAAGAAACGCATCGCCGCCGGTGCCGGGTTGGAGGTGTCGGATCTTAACAAGCTTCTCAAAATGCAGAAGCAAATGGCTGATACCATGAAGAAACTTGGCAAGATGGGCAAGGGCGGCATGCTCAAGCAGGCGATGCGCGCGATGCAGGGCAAGGGCGGCGGGCTGCCTGACATGGCCGATGCCGATCCCGCGAAGATGGCCGAGGCAACGAAGATGCTGCAAGACCCCAAGGGGCTGGGCGGCCAGCTTGGCGGGATGGGCCTGCCGGGCGGGCTGTCGGGCCTGTTCAAGGGGAAGAAGTAAGTTTTTGCAATGGCTTGCGCTGAAAACATTATTCAATTTGCAGGGTTTGACGCATGGCTGCGCTGACCGCCACTCCGGTTCTTGAAACCGCGCGCCTGACCCTGCGCGCGCCGGTTGCCGATGACTGGCCCGGCTGGCGCGACTTCTTTGCCAGCGACCGGGCCCGTTTCGTCGGCGGGCCGATGACCCAGCCGGGGCAATCTTGGCGCGCCTTCGGCCATTTCATCGGCCATTGGGTTTTGCGCGGCTACGGCATGTTCGTGCTGGTCGAACGCGACACCGGCCTGACACTTGGCGCTGTCGGCCCGTGGTTCCCCGACGGCTGGCCCGAGCAGGAGATCGGCTGGACCCTCTGGCGTCCCGAGGCCGAGGGAAAGGGCTTTGCGCATGAGGCCGCGCTGGCCGCCCGTGCGTTCGCCTTTGACCGTCTGGGCTGGTCTACCGCCGTCAGCTATATCGCGCCCGACAACGCGGCTTCGATCGCGCTGGCGGAACGGCTTGGCGCAAGCCCCGACCCGCGGGCCGCGATTCCCGTCTTTTCGACCGGACCCGAGCCCATCGTCGTCTACCGCCACCCCAGGGAGGACGCATGAGCGACGCCGCCGACCGCGCTGCCCGATTGCTGAAAGAGCATCGCGAATCCATCGACCGTCTGGACGCGATCCTTGTCTATACGCTTGCCGAAAGGTTCAAGCATACCCAATCCGTCGGCCGCCTGAAGGCCGAACACGATCTTCCACCGTCCGATCCCTCGCGCGAGGCAAGCCAGATCGAGCGGTTGGAACGCCTCGCGCGCGAGGCCGACCTCGACCCGGAATTCGCGCGTAAATTCCTGAACTTCGTGATCGCCGAAGTCATCCGGCACCACGAAAGCTACCAGATACCGGGCGAAAACCTCGCCTGATCCGCCATTTGAAAGGAGCATACCCAATGGCAATGAAAATCCGTCTGGCCCGTGGCGGCAGCAAGAAGCGCCCGCATTACGCCATCGTCGCAACCGATTCGCGCATGCCGCGCGACGGGCGCTTCCTGGAAAAGCTGGGCACCTACAACCCGCTTCTGCCCAAGGACAGCGAAGAGCGCGTCAAGATGAACATGGAACGCGTGCAATACTGGCTGAGCCAGGGCGCGCAGCCGACCGACCGCATCGCGCGCTTCCTGGAAGCCGCGGGCATCCGCGAAAAGGCCGAGCGCAAGAACCTGAAAAAGGGCGAGCCGGGCAAGGCCGCGCAGGAACGCGCCGCCAAGCGCGCCGAGCGTGAGGCTGCCGCAAACGCACCGGCAGAAGAAGCGGCTTCGGAATAATGTCCGGGCGGGTCTGCGTGGGTGCAGTCGCGGGCGCTTTCGGCGTCCGGGGCGAGGTGCGGCTGAAAAGCTTCTGCGCCGAGCCTGCCGATATCGCCACCTACGGCCCGCTTTTCACCGAAGACGGCGGGCGGAGTTTCTCCGTCCGCCTGACCCGGCCCGTCACCGGCGGGCTTGGCGCAAGGTTGTCGGGCGTCGAGACACGCGAGGGGGCCGAGGCGCTCAAGGGCGTGACGCTATGGGCGGATCGCGATGCGCTGCCCTCGTTGCCCGATGACGAATTCTATCATGCCGACCTGATCGGGCTGGAGGTCGTCGATACCGGCGGCGCCGTGCTTGGCCGGGTGCGCGCGATCTATGACCACGGCGCGGGCGATATTCTGGAAATCGCGGGCCGCAAGCCGATCATGCTGCCCTTTACCCGGCAATTCGTTCCGACCGTCGATCTGGGCGCGGGCCGCGTCGTCGCCGATCCGCCGGAGGAGGGCGGGGAATGACCGCGCCCCGCTCTCATGGCCGCATCGCGGTGCGCCTGTCGTCGCAACCCTCGGACCTGATGGGGCCGCCCGAGGTCGCGGGGGCCTGGACCGCGCAGGTCGTGACGCTGTTCCCCGAGGCGTTTCCCGGTGTCCTCGGCCTGTCGCTGACAGGGCGGGCGCTGTCGCAAGGGCTGTGGAACCTGCGCACCGTCGACCTGCGCCCCTTCGGCGAGGGACGGCACCGCAATGTCGATGACACGCCCGCGGGCGGTGGTGCGGGCATGGTGATTCGCGCCGATGTCATGGCGCGCGCGCTGGACGAGGCGGCGGCAGGGGCTGCGGGCAGGGCGCTGCCGGTGATCTATCTTTCCCCGCGCGGACGTCCGCTGACGCAGGCCCGTGCGCGGCAACTGGCGCAGGGACCGGGCGTCACGCTGATCTGCGGGCGGTTCGAGGGCGTCGATCAGCGCGTCCTGGACGCCTATGGGGTCGAGGAGATCAGCATCGGCGATTACGTCCTGACCGGCGGAGAGCTTGCTGCTCAGGTCTTGATCGACGCGACGGTTCGGCTTATACCGCGCGTGCTGGGGAATCAGGACTCTCTGGCCGAGGAATCCTTTTCCCCGGACAATGGCGGCCTGCTCGAACATCCCCAGTATACGAAGCCAGCCCACTGGGAAGGCCGCGCGATACCCGAGGTTCTGCTGTCGGGAAATCACGCGGCTATTGCCGGTTGGCGTCGCGACATGGCCGAAAGGCTGACCAAGGAACGCCGCCCCGACCTGTGGCGGGCATACGAGCAAACCCGTATGGACCCGGCAAAGGACCGACAGCTCTCGGGCGCATCAGACCAATCGCGGGACCGCCGCGAGCATGAAAAGGATTAACGCGATGAACCTGATCGCCCAGCTCGAAGCCGAGCAGATTGCCGAACTCGGCAAGGAAATTCCCGATTTCAAGGCCGGCGACACCGTGCGCGTCGGCTACAAGGTGACGGAAGGCACGCGGACCCGTGTGCAGATGTATGAAGGCGTCGTGATCTCGCGCAAGGGCGGGGGCATCGGCGCCTCGTTCACCGTGCGCAAGATCTCGTTCGGCGAGGGTGTCGAGCGCGTCTTCCCGCTGTATTCGACCAATGTCGATTCGATCACCGTCGTGCGCCGCGGCCGCGTCCGCCGCGCCAAGCTGTATTACCTGCGCGAGCGTCGCGGCAAGTCGGCCCGTATCGCCGAGGTCACGAACTACAAGCCCAAGGCCCAAGCGGCCGAAGCCAAGGCCTGAGGAGTCCGGTCATGAGAAAAGACATCCATCCCGAATACCACACGATCGAAGTCAAGATGACGGACGGCACCACCTTCCAGACCCGCACCACCTGGGGCAAGGAAGGCGATACCATGTCGCTGGACATCGACCCGACCTCGCACCCCGCATGGACGGGCGGCTCGGCCAAGCTGATGGACACCGGCGGCCGCGTGTCCAAGTTCAAGAACAAATACGCCGGCCTGGGCTTCTGATCGCCCTGCCAGCGGAAAAGGAAAACGCCGCCCCAAGGGGCGGCGTTTTTCGTTGGGGCAGGGCGATGATTTTCCGCATCTTTCGGCAGCGCGACGGGTTTTCTTCGCCGTGGCCCCGGCCTATGGTCCGCGCGTTTGGGAAAGCTGCCTGCCGGGGGTGATCGTGGCGCATATCATCGTTGTCGGAAACGAAAAGGGCGGTTCTGGCAAATCCACGACCTCGATGCATGTGGCGACCGCGCTTGCGCGGCTTGGCCACCGGGTCGGCGCGCTGGACCTGGACGTGCGCCAGCGCAGTTTCGGGCGCTATCTGGAAAACCGCATGGCCTTCTTGCAGCGCGAGGGGCTGGACCTGCCCACGCCGACCCTTGGCACGCTGGATCCGGGCCTGCCCGACCCCCTTTCGGCGGCGGTCGAGGCGCTGGAGGCCGATTGCGACTTCATCCTGCTGGACTGCCCCGGCTCTCATACCAAGCTGTCGCAGATGGCCCACAGCCTTGCCGATACGCTGATCACGCCGATGAACGACAGCTTCATCGACTTCGACCTGCTGGCGCGAATGTCACCCGAGGGCAAGGTTCTCGGCCCCTCGATCTATGCCGAGATGGTCTGGTCGGCGCGGCAGATGCGCGCGCAGGTGGGCGCGGGGCCGATCGACTGGCTGGTGCTGCGCAACCGGCTGGGCACGCAGGCGATGCACAATAAGCGCAAGGTCGGCTCGGCCCTTGGCACCTTGTCCAGCCGGATCGGTTTCCGCGTCGCACCGGGCTTTTCCGAGCGGGTGATCTTTCGCGAACTTTTCCCGCGTGGGCTGACGCTGCTTGACCTGCGCGACGTCGGAACGGAAACTCTGAGCATGTCGAATATCGCCGCGCGGCAAGAGCTTCGCGAGTTGATCGGCGAATTGCAGCTACCCGGCGTTACGGTCAATTTCTAAGCGGCGTGCCCGCGGGTATGATCCGGCCCGGAACCAACGGATCGAGGCCGAAGATGCCGGTAAAATCGCCCCTCTTGCTGACGGCGTTCCTGTTGGCCGCCACGCTGGTTCCGCCGGTGGCCACGCGCGCGCTAGAGGCGGCGGGGCAGGTCCTGCCCGCCGTCCAGGTCAGCGAGGCGGCCAACCGCGAAATGCAGCGCCGCGTGCCCGTCTCGGGGTCGCTGGCCGCGCGGCAGGAGGTGGTCATCCATCCCAAGGTCAACGGCTATGCGGTCACCGAACTGCTGGCCGACAGCGGCGACCGGGTCGAGGCGGGGCAGGTGCTTGCGCGTTTGCAGGACCAGACCCTGCGCGCGCAACTCGCGCAGGCCGAGGCCGAACATGAACGCGCGAGCGCCGGGATCAAGCAGGCCGAAAGCCAGATCGCCAGCGCCGCCGCCGCGCTGACCGAGGCCTCGGCCACGCTGGAACGCACGCGGCGCCTGCGCGCCAGCGGCAGCACCGCGCAGGCCGCGCTGGACCAGGCGGTGGCGGCGCAGGCCACCGCACAGGCCAATGCCGATTCCGCCCGCGACGGGCTGAGCGTGGCGCGCGCTGCGCTGGCGCAGGCGGATGCGGCGCGGGTGATCGCGCGGCTCAACCTGGATTATGCGCGCATCACCTCGCCCATAGGTGGCGTGGTGATCGAGCGCAACGTCAACCTGGGCGAATTGTCGGGCAGCGCCACCCTGCCCATGTTCCGCGTCATCGCGGATGGCGAGGTCGAACTGGCCGCCGAGGTCATCGAAAGCGCCATCCCCGAGTTGCGCATCGGCGCGCCGGTCACGCTGGAGGTTTCGGGCATCGGCAGGCTGGAAGGCCGCATCCGCCTGCTGCCCGCCGCCGTCGATCCCGCGACCCGGCTTGGCACGATGCGGGTGGCGCTGGACCCGGACGAACGGCTGCGTCCGGGGCTGTTCGCCTCGGGCTGGATCGTGACGCAATCGGTCGAGGCGGTCGCGGTCCCCACCTCTGCCGTGCTGACGGGCGAGGGGGGCGATTATGTCCAGGTCGTGCGCGACGGCCAGGTCGAGACCCGGCCGGTCCGCGCGGGCCTGATCTGGGACGGGCACCGCCAGATCACCGAGGGCCTGGCGGAGGGCGAGACGGTGCTGACCCGCGCCGGCGCCTTCTTCCGCACCGGCGACCGCGTGCAGGTGATCGCCCCCGGCGAAGGCGAGGCCGCGCCATGAACATGTCCACCTGGTCGATCCGCAACCCGGTGACGCCCATCGCGGTTTTCGTGGTGCTGGTGCTGCTGGGTATCTTCAGCTTTCGCAGCCTTGCCGTTACGGCGATGCCCAATATCGACCTGCCTTTCGTCAGCGTCACCGTCTCGCAACCCGGTACGGCGCCGTCGGAACTGATCCGGCAGGTCGTCCAGCCGATCGAGGATTCCATCGCCAGCATCACCGGGGTGCGGCATATCACCTCGACCGCGACGGACAGCACGGCGGTGTTGCAGGTCGAATTCGAGCTGGAAACCGACAGCGACCGGGCGGTGAACGACGTCAAGGACGCGGTGGCCAATGTCCGCGCCGAACTGCCCGATTCCATCGAGGAGCCGCTGGTCCAGCGCATCGACATCGAGGGCATGCCGATCCTGACCTATGCCGTCAGCGACCCTTCGAAATCCATCGAAGAGCTTTCGACCTTCGTCGACGACGTCATCGGGCGCGAGCTTTCGACGGTGGAAGGCGTCGCCTCGGTCACCAGGATCGGGGGCGCGGACCGGCAGATCAACGTCGACCTGGACCCGCGCGTGATCGAATCGCTTGGGCTGACGGCGGCCGAGGTCTCGCAGCAGTTGCAGGCCCGCAACATCGACCTTGGCGGCGGGCGCGGCGATCTGGCGGGGACGGAATATTCGATCCGCACGCTCGGCTCGGCCCTCACGGTCGAGGCGCTGGCGGCAACGCCCATTTCGATCGCCGAGGGGCGGCAGGTCGCGCTGGACCAGTTGGGCGAGGTCACGGACGGCGGCAGCGAGGAACGCGGCTTTGCCCTGCTGGACGGCAACCCGGTGGTGGCCTTCGGCGTCTATCGCGCCACCGGCAAGTCGGACCTGGTCGCGGGCGACGGCACCAAGGCGCGCCTGCACGAACTCGCGGCGCGCTATCCCGGCACGCAGATCGCCTTGATCGACGACGCCACGACCTACACGAAGGACAGCTACAAGACGACGATGAAGACCCTTTACGAAGGCGCCGCGCTGGCCGTCATCGTGGTCTTTCTGTTCCTGCGCAACTGGCGCGCGACGCTGATCGCGGCGGTGGCGCTGCCGCTTTCGATCATCCCGACGTTTTTCGTCATGGAACTGCTGGGTTTCACGCTCAACGGCATCAGCCTGCTGGCGATCACGCTGGTCACCGGCATCCTCGTCGACGACGCCATCGTGGAAATCGAGAACATCGACCGGCACATGCATCAGGGCCTGCCCGCCTACGAGGCCAGCGAGGAAGCCGCCAGCGAGATCGGCCTGACCGTCATCGCGATCAGCTTTTCCATCGTCGCGGTCTTTGCCCCGGTGGGGATCATGGGCGGCATCGCGGGGCAGTATTTCAAGCAATTCGGCCTGACCGTCGCCGTTTCGGTGCTGTTTTCGCTGCTGGTCGCGCGCACCATCACGCCGATGATGGGGGCCTATCTCTTGCGCGACGGCAGCCACAGCGGGGCCTCGGGCGACGGGCCGGTCCTGCGCCGCTTCCTGCCGGTGGTGGCCTGGACGATGCGCCATCGCGGGCTGACGCTGCTGATCGGGGTGATGGTCTTTGCAGGCTCGATCTTTTCGGCGACGCTTCTGCCGACCGAGTTCATCCCCGCAAGCGATGTTGGCCGCAGCCAGATCAAGATCGACCTGCCCCCCGGCTCGACCATCGAGGAGGTCGAGGGCACGTCGCGCGCCCTCAGCCGGCGCATCCTTGAGGTGGACGAGGTCACCTCGGTCTTTGTCATCGGCGGCGACGGCGATGTGAACGAGACGCGCTTCATGGTCAATTACGGCGACAAGCGCCACCGCGACCGCAGCAGCTTCCAGATCGAGGACCAGTTGAAGCGCGACCTGGCCGTCTTTCCCGACCTGCGCATCAACTTCCAGAATGAGATGGGGCAGAACGATTTCAGCATCACCGTCCTTGGCGACAGCCAGGACAGCGTGAACGCAGGCGCCAACCAGCTTGTCCAGGCCATGCGCGGGCTTTCGACGCTGGAGGGCGTCAGCTCATCGGCCAGCCTGCTGCGCCCCGAGTTGCAGATCACGCCCCGGCCCGAGGCGGCGGCGCAGCTTGGCGTTCCAGCCTCGGTCCTGGCAACGACGCTGCGCATCGCGACGCTTGGCGATACCGAGGCGAACCTGGCCAAGTTCAACGCGGGCGACGAGCAACTGCCCATCGTCGTGCGCCTGAACCGCGAGGCGCGGACCGATCTGGACCGGATCCGCAACCTGCGCCTGCCCGGCGCGCAAGGCCCGGTTCCGCTGGTCGCGGTCGCCGATATCAGCTATGGCGCGGGCGCGTCCGAGATCGGGCGATACGACCGCCGCTTCAGCACGACCGTCACCGCCAACCTTGCCAACGGAGCGTTGCTTGGGCCGGTGAATGCACAGGTGCTGGAATTGCAGCAGCAGCTTGACCTGCCGCCGGGGGTCGAGATCAAGCCTGCCGCCGATGCCGAGATCATGGGCGAGGTTTTCGAGGCGTTTTCCGGCGCCATGATCATGGGCGTCGTGCTGGTCTATGTCGTGCTGGTGCTGCTTTTCCATAATTTCGTCACGCCGGTCAGCATCGTGCTGTCGCTGCCCCTTGCCATCGGTGGCGCGATCCTTGCGCTGGCGCTGACGAACAACTCGATCTCGATGTCGGTGGTGATCGGCTTCCTGATGCTGATGGGGATCGTGACCAAGAACGCGATCATGCTGGTCGAATTCGCGCTGACGGCGATGCGCGCCGGCATGGATAAGCGCGAGGCGATCATGGATGCCGTCCACAAGCGCGCGCGCCCCATCATCATGACGACCATCGCCATGACGGCGGGCATGGTGCCCTCGGCCATCGGCACGGGCGAGGGCAGCGAGTTCAGTTCCCCGATGGCCATCGCCGTGATCGGCGGGCTGCTGCTTTCGACGATGCTGTCGATGCTGTTCGTGCCCTCGCTGTTTTCGCTGGTCCACGGCGCGCAGGACCGCGCAGGGGGATGGATCGCGCGCCGGATCGGGATCAACAGCCCGCGAAGCGGCTGACCTCGCGGCATGAAAAAGGGGCCTTGCGGCCCCTTCTTGTGGATTGATACGCGCCGTCAGGCCAGCATCGCGACCGGGTTTTCCAGGTTTTCGACGATGGCTTGCAGCAGTTGCGCGCCAAGCGCCCCGTCTATCACGCGGTGATCGACCGACAGCGTCATGGACATGACGTTGCGGATGACGACCTCGCCGTTTTCCACGACCGGCGTCTGGATGCCGGCGCCGACGGCAAGGATCGCGCCGTGGGGCGGGTTGATGACGGCGTCGAAATTCTCGATTCCGAACATGCCCAGGTTGCTGATCGCGAAGCTGCCGCCCTGGTATTCGTGGGGCGCAAGCTTCTTGGTCTTGGCGCGGGTCGCAAGGTCCTTCATCTCGCCCGAGAGCGCCGAGAGGGTCTTGAGATGCGCGTCCTTCAACACCGGCGTGAACAGCCCGCCTTCGATCGCGACGGCCACGGCCACATCCGAGGGCTTCAGTTTCAGGATGCGGTCGCCCGCCCAGACGGCATTGGCATCGGGCACCTGTTGCAGCGCCAGCGCGCAGGCCTTGATGACGAAGTCGTTGACCGACAGCTTGACGCCGCGGGTTTCGAGTTGCTTGTTCAGCGTCGCGCGGAACTTCATCAACTCGTCCAGCTTGGCGGACCGGCGCAGGTAGAAATGCGGGATGGTCTGCTTCGCCTCGCCAAGGCGTGCGGCGATGGTGCGGCGCATGCCGTCCAGCGCGACCTCGGTGGTTTCGCGGTCGGCATACATCTTGAGGATGGTTTCAGCCGAAGGACCGGCGGGCGCGGCGGCGGGGGCCGGGGCGGCTTTCGGGGCGTCAGAGGCAGCGGGCTTCGCGGCGCCGGGCTTGGCACCTTCCACATCCGCCTTGACGATGCGCCCGCGCGGGCCGCTGCCGGTCACGGAAGCAAGGTCGATCCCCTTTTCCGCCGCGATCCGGCGCGCCAGCGGCGAGGCGAAGATACGCCCGCCATCCGCCGATTTCGGCGCAGCCGGGGCAGGCGCCGCAGCAGCAGGGGCCGCCGCCGGGGCAGGGGCCTCGGCGGCTTTGGGTTCGGGCGCGGCTTCGGCCTTCGGCGCGGGGTCCGCACCGATGTCGTCGGCGCTTTCGCCTTCTTCCAGCAGGACGGCGATGGGGGTATTCACCTTCACCCCCGCCGAGCCTTCGGCGACAAGGATCTTGCCCACCGTGCCCTCGTCCACGGCCTCGAATTCCATCGTGGCCTTGTCGGTCTCGATCTCGGCCAGGATATCGCCGGATTTGACGGTATCGCCTTCCTTGACCAGCCATTTGGCCAGTGTGCCTTCCTCCATCGTGGGCGACAGCGCGGGCATCAGGATTTCTGTCGGCATCTTGCTGCTCCCTTAGCGATAGGTGACTTTTTTCACGGCTTCGACGACCTCGGAAACCGTGATCAGCGCGTGTTTTTCAAGGTTGGCGGCGTAGGGCATGGGAACGTCCTTGCCGGTGCAGTTGATCACGGGCGCATCCAGGTAGTCGAAGGCGTTTTCCATGATATGGGCCGAAAGATGGTTGCCGATCGAGGCGACGGGGAAGCCTTCCTCGACCGTCACGCAGCGGTTGGTCTTCCGGACCGAGGCGATGACGGTGGCATAGTCGATCGGGCGCAGGGTGCGCAGGTCGATGACCTCGGCCTCGATCCCGTCCCCGGCCAGCTTGTCGGCGGCTTCCAGCGCGTGGGCCATGCCGATGCCGAAGCTGACGATGGTGACGTCCTTGCCCGCCCGCGCAACCTTGGCCTTGCCGAAGGGGATGGTGAAATCCGGCAGGTCCGGCACCTCGAACGAGCGGCCATAGAGGATCTCGTTTTCAAGGAAGATCACCGGGTTGTTGTCGCGGATCGCGGTCTTCAGCAGGCCCTTCGCATCGGCGGCGGTATAGGGCATGACGACCTTCAGGCCGGGGATCTGGGCATACCATGCCGCGTAATCCTGGCTGTGCTGCGCCGCGACGCGCGCCGCCGCGCCGTTCGGGCCGCGGAAGACGATGGGCGATCCCATCTGGCCGCCAGACATGTAAAGCGTCTTGGCGGCCGAGTTGATGATCTGGTCCACCGCCTGCATGGCGAAGTTGAAGGTCATGAACTCGACGATCGGGCGCAGCCCGCCCCACGAGGCGCCGACGCCGATCCCGGCGAAGCCATGTTCGGTGATCGGGGTATCGACCACGCGGCGCGGGCCGAACTTGTCCAGAAGGCCCTGGCTGATCTTGTAAGCGCCCTGGTATTCGCCGACCTCTTCGCCCATGAGAAAGACGGTCTCGTCGCGCTCCATTTCCTCGGACATGGCTTCGCGCAGGGCCTCGCGCACGGTCATGGTCTTCATCGCCGTGCCTTCGGGCCAGTCGGGCGAAAGGTCCGGCTCGGGGGTGCTGACCGCCTCGACCGCCGATGCGGCGGGGGCTTCGCTTTGTTCGGCGGGCTTTTCGCTTTCGGGTTCCGAGGCCGATTTGGCCGATGCCGGAACAGAGATATCGTCCGCGTTTTCGCCTTCCTCGACCAGGACGGCGATGGGGGTGTTGACCTTGACGCCCTGGGTGCCTTCCTCGATCAGGATCTTGCCCAGGATGCCTTCGTCCACCGCCTCGAATTCCATCGTGGCCTTGTCGGTCTCGATCTCGGCCAGGATGTCGCCGGATTTGACGGTATCGCCTTGCTTGACCAGCCATTTGGCCAGGGTGCCTTCCTCCATCGTGGGCGACAGGGCGGGCATGAGGATTTCGGTTGCCATGTTATGTCCCTCCCTCAGGCGTTTTCTTGGGGCAGTTCGTCGGCGTAGATATCGGTCCACAGCTCATCCAGCGCGGGTTCCGGGCTTTCCTTGGCGAACTCGGCCGAATCGTTGACGATATCCTTGATTTCCTTGTCGATGGCCTTCAGGTCATCTTCGGAAGCGTGCTTGCCTTGCAGCAGCAATTCGCGGACATGCTCGATGGGGTCGCGTTCGTCGCGCATCTTCTGCACCTCTTCGCGGGTGCGGTATTTCGCGGGGTCGGACATCGAGTGGCCGCGATAGCGGTAGGTCATCACCTCAAGGATGTAAGGCCCCTTGCCTGCGCGGCAATGGGCCACGGCCTTTTCGCCCGCGGCCTTGACGGCCAGCACGTCCATGCCGTCCACCTGCTCGCCGGGGATGCCGAAAGCCTCGCCGCGGCCATAGAGCGTCGTCGACCTGGTCGAGCGCTTCATCGAGGTGCCCATGGCATATTGGTTGTTCTCGATGACGAAGATCACCGGAAGCTCCCACAGCTCGGCCATGTTGTAGGTCTCGTAAACCTGCCCCTGGTTCGAGGCTCCGTCGCCGAAATAAGTGAAGGTGACGTTGTCATTGCCCAGATATTTGTCGGCAAAGGCAAGGCCCGCGCCAAGCGGCACCTGCGCGCCGACGATGCCGTGGCCGCCGTAGAAATGCTTCTCGCGGCTGAACATGTGCATGCTGCCGCCCTTGCCCTTGGAATAGCCGCCCTCGCGCCCGGTCAGTTCGGCCATGACGCCGCGGGCATCCATGCCGCAGGCCAGCATGTGGCCGTGGTCGCGGTAGCTGGTCACGCGCTTGTCGCCTTCCTTCGAGGCGGCTTCCAGCCCGACCACGACGGCCTCCTGCCCGATATAGAGGTGGCAGAACCCCCCGATCAGGCCCATGCCGTAAAGCTGGCCCGCCTTTTCCTCGAACCGCCGGATCAGCAGCATGTCGCGGTAATATTGCAGCAGTTCATCGCGCGAGACATTGGGCCGGGCAGCGGTTCTGCGCGCGGGGGCTGTCTTTGCGGGGGTGGCTTGGGGCGTTTTCGCCTCGGCGGGCTTCCTTGCCATGCGGTCTCCTCCGATACGGTGCAGGATAGTTCAGCGTTAAACTATCCCTAGCCGATGATGCAAGGACCTGCAATCGCCATACGGGCGGGCGCGCAAGATTCGACCTTCAGCGGATGATGACCTCGTCGGCGCGCATCAGGCCAAGCACGGCGCGGGCGCGTTCATCCAGCAGGTCGATGTCCAGAAATTCGTCCGACAGGCGGCGGGTCAGGTTCGACATCTGGTCGACCTCGGCCTGCAAGCGGTCGCGTTCTGCGATGAGATCCTGGGTTTCGGCCTGCAACTGCACGCGGCGCAGGATGCCCGAAGGCCCCTGCACGGCGGCGAAGGCGAAATAAAGCCCCGCCCCGATCATCAGGATGAAAAAGACGACGGTGCCGATCGACAGGCGCTGTGACATGGTGCTGCTCGGGTTCTTGTTCGTTGGCGCGACCATAGCGCGCCAGCCGGGGCTTGGGAATCCCGTTCTCCAAAGCGGGCTAGTGGCGGGCGGATCGCCACATGGCGATGTCGTCCTCCAGCGCGGTCTCCAGCCGGTCGCGCAGGCGCGGGGGCAGGTCCAGCGGCGCCCGGGGCGAGACGTTCCAGCGCGGGCTTTCCAGCTTTTCCCCGAAGATGTCCGACAAGAAGGCCATATATTCGGTCTCGGCTTCGTAGCGGAACAGGTGGTCCACGCCGAACTTGCCGTCGCGGTCCTGCATGAACCAGCTCTGGCGTCCGATCTCGGCATAGGCGGGACGTTCGCCGGGGCGCAGCCAGGCGCGGATAAAATCGGCAAAGCTGACGCCCTGCGTGCTGTCGGGCCGGCCCGCGAAGCCGTCGCGCAGGCGATAGCGATACCAACTGCCCAGCCAATCGACCGGATGGCGGATCAGCGCAAAGCTGCGCCAGTCCCGTGCCGCCGGTCCGGCCAGCGGCAGGATGCGCGTCTGGACCTGTGCCAGCCCGATATGCTTGGCCTGCGGCGGCGCGTTCAGGTTGATCCCCGCGCGCGGTCCCAGAAGCCGGGCCAGCCCCATCGTCCCGGTCTTGGGAACGGCAAGCACGATCAACTGCCTGTCGGGAAAGATCATCATGGCCGGACCGCCCCTCGGATTGCGTCTTTGCCCCGCGATGTGCCAGCCCGCGCGCGCTGCGTCCAGCCCCCCAACTTGCTGCTGACCCCCGCGCGAGACCATGTTAAGCCGGTGCGAAAGGAAAGGATCGGCCATTGCGGGCATCACCTATACGTCGGAACCCCTGGGGGTGCGCATGATCGGCCTTTTGCGGCTTGCGCTGTTCATCCTGGCGATCGAGGCGGTCTTTTACGGGCTGCTGTGGGTCTATCTGCGCAGCACGCGGCGCGAATCGCTGGAACGGGAATGGGACCGCCGCCATCCCGAAAAGGCCGGGCCGTCCGAGGAAAGGGCTGCTTTCGTGCGGCGTTTCATGCAAGGCTACGGCGCACGCCTGCGCCGCCGCCTGTCGTGGCTGGTGCTGGTCCTGCCGCTGGCCGTGATCATGACCATCATTTTTTTCGTGAATTACCGCTGAGGGGGCATCATGCGCTATTTTCTGACGGCCTTGGGGGTGATCTTCGGCATTACGGTCTTTCTGTTTCTGGACTATGCGCTGCCCTCGAAACAGACGGTGCGGATCACCAACACCTACAACCGCCTGACCGAGGTAGGGGCGAACGCGATCTTCTTCGCCGCGCCCGATACCGGCACGGTGCAAAGCGCCAGCGACCGCCGCGACGTGCTGTTCATCGACACGGTGCGGCCCAACGGCAAGGTCTACGTCTACCGCAACGAGGATACCGGCTGGGTCTGGCCGCCCTACTTCAAATACACCAGCATGGACTTGCAGGGGCGGGCGACCGACCTGCGTTCGACCCGCGAAGCGCCGCGCTGGGTCAGCGTGACCTCTTACGGGTGGCGGGTGCCGTGGCTGTCGATCTATCCCAATGCGATTTCGGTCCGTCCGGTCGAGGGGCCGGACGTGCGGCCCTTCAACTGGGGCGCGACGGTCTCGCTGGCGGTGATCGGGCTGCTGCTGGCGCTGATCCTGCGGATGTGGAACCAGTTCCGCGAGCGGATGCTGGAACCCGCCGCGCGCTCGGCCCAACAGCGGCGGCAGGTGGCAAGGGGACGCGCCGGGCGCTGGATCGACCGGCTGTTCGGACGCAAGGACGGCTGAGGCGGGAACCGTCAGCGGCCCGTCAGCCAGTGCAGCCCTGCCTCGGTCGTCGTGGCGGGGATGTATTCGGCGCTGATCCAGCCGTTGTAACCGCTGCGTTCGACCTCGCGGAAAAACCGGGTGAAGTCGACCTGGCCATTGCGCGGCTCGCTCCGGTCGGGCAGGCCCGCGATCTGGGCATGGCGGATCAGGCTGGCGAAACGCGCCCAGCATTCGACCGCGTCGCCCTCGATCATCTGGGCGTGGTAGATGTCGAATTGCAGCCCCAGGTTCGGGGCACCGATTTCGGCGATCAGTTCGGCGGCCAGTTGGAAACTGTCCAGAAAGCAGCCGGGCATGTCGCCGGGGCTGGTCGGCTCGATCACCAGGCTGGCATGGGGCGCACGGGTGGCGGCCCAACGAAGGTTCCCGACAAGGGTGCGGCGGGCGTCGGGGCCCTGGGCCTTGCCCGGCATGATGTTGAGGTGACGCGCGCGCAATGTCCCCGCGATGCGCAGGGCGCGCTCGAAATCGGCGCGGAAACGCGGCTCGCCCCCCGGCACGGCGGCAAAGCCGCGCGGGCCGCCCGACCAGTTGGGCGCGGGGGTGTTCATCAGCACGCAGTCCAGCTTGTGGTCCTGCAACTGCCTGCGCAGGTCGGCCGGCGGCAGGTCGTAGGGAAAGAGGATCTCGACCCCCTCGAATCCCGCGCGCCGGGCGGCAGCGAAACGCTGGGCCATCGGCATTTCGGTGAACAGATAGGTCAGGCTGGCCGCGAAACGCACCATCTTACGGCTCCAGCGCCATCCAGTGACCGCCCGAGCGGACGGAAAGCCGCCCATCCGGCCCCGGCCTTGCCATTTCGGCAAGGCGGTAGAAGGTCTTGCGGTCGATCAGCGCCTGCAACCCGCGCCGGACATGCAGATAGGGGCGCGGCAGGTCGGCGGTGCCGCCAAGGGTCACGGCGTTTTCCGGCCCCGCCACCACGCGGTCGCCGAGATTGGTCGCAAAAACCAGCCGATCGCCTTCGTGGTCGACATCCACGGCCAGAAAGGGCGCGTCCTCGACCCGGATGCGCAGCTTTTCGACCGGGGTGACAAGGAAATGCGCGTCCCCCTCGCGCTTGAGGATCGAGGCGAAAAGCCGCACCATTTCAGGCCGGTTGATGGGGCGTTCCTCGTGGATCCAGCTTCCGTCCGCGCGGATCACCAGATCCATGTCGCCGCAGAAGGGCGGATCCCACAGATGCACCGGCGGCAGCCCCCCTTGCGCGATTTCTTGCGCGGAGGCCGCGAGATTTCGCAAATCGTTCACGCTTTTTTCAGAGTTTTCGGCCATTCCCGGTGGAGCCTCTCTTCGGCTGTCTCTATGCTGTCCTAGAACAGAAAAAGGGCGTTGTCATGGCTGTGGATGATAAACTGGTTGCCGAGATCGAACAGCTCACCGCGCGCTTGTCGCAGGCTCGCGAAAGCGTCGAGCAGCGTTTCGTCGGCCAGAAATCGGTCGTCGAGCAGGTGCTGGCCGCGATTCTGTCGGGCGGTCATGCGCTGCTGGTCGGCCAGCCGGGACTGGGCAAGACGATGCTGGTCGATACGCTGGCCACGGTGCTGGGGCTGGACAATGCGCGCATCCAGTTCACCCCCGACCTGATGCCGGCCGACATCCTGGGGTCCGAGGTGCTGGACGTGAAACCCGACGGCACCCGCGCCTTCCGCTTCATCGAAGGGCCGGTCTTTACCCAGCTTCTGATGGCGGACGAAATCAACCGCGCCAGCCCGCGCACCCAGTCGGCGCTGTTGCAAGCCATGCAGGAAGGCGAGGTGACGATCAGCGGCCAGCACCGCCCGCTTGGCCGTCCCTTCCACGTCCTGGCGACCCAGAACCCGATCGAGCAGGAAGGCACCTATCCGCTGCCCGAGGCGCAGCTTGACCGCTTCCTTCTGCAAGTCGACGTGGGCTACCCCGACCGCGACACCGAACGCGCCATCCTGCTGGCGACCACCGGCACCGACCAGGGCGCCCCCCATGCGGTTTTCGACGCGCAGGGGCTGGTTGCCGCGCAGGCGCTGATTCGGCGGATGCCGGTGGGCGAGACGGTGCTGAACGCCGTGCTGGACCTTGTCCGCTCGGCCCGCCCCGAAGCGCCCGAGGCGCCCGAGGCGCCCGACTGGCTGGCCGAGGCGCTGGTCTGGGGTCCCGGTCCCCGCGCCGCGCAGGCGCTGATGATGGTGACCCGCGCCCGCGCCGTCCTGCAAGGCCGTTTCGCGCCGACGCTGGACGACGTGACTGCGATGGCCGCGCCGGTGCTGCGCCACCGCATCGCGCTCAGCTTTGCCGCGCGGGCAAGGGGGGAAAGCGTGGATGCGCTGATCTCGCGCCTGCTGGGTGACAGGATGCAGGCCGCCGCGTGACGCAGGGGACCGACAGCCATCAGGCGCGGGCCGACCGCAGCCGGACCCTGCGCGCGGATGCCGAGGCCGCCGCCGCGGGCCTGCCCGCGCTGCTGCTTTCGGCCGAGCGGCTCAGCGTGGCGCTGTTGCAGGGCGGTCACGGGTTGCGCCGGGCGGGATCCGGCGACGACTTCTGGCAATACCGCCCGGCGACGGCGGGCGACAGCGCGCGGACCATCGACTGGCGGCGCTCGGCCCGGTCGGATGCGCAATTCGTCCGCGACCGCGAGGCGCAGACCGCGCAATCGGCGGTCATCTGGGTGTCGTGCGGGGCGGGGATGGGCTATCGCGGCGCCGATTCGCGCCCGGCCAAGCGCAACCGCGCCGAATTGCTGTCGCTGGCCATCGCCATCGCCATGCTGCGCGGCGGTGAAAAGGTGGCGCTGGCGGGCGGCTTGCCCCGTCCGGGCCGCGCGCAGGCCGACCGCATCGCCTTCGGGCTGGCGCAGTCCTGGGCCGATCCCCGTCCCGAAGACGACGCGCCGCCCGAATCGGCGCTGCGGCCGGGGCAGCGGATGCTGCTGGTCTCGGATTTCCTGGGCGATCCGCAGCCCTTGCTGGGCTTTCTGGAACATGCGGCCTCGCTGGGCGTGCGGGGCGCGATGTTGCAGGTGCTGGACCCCGACGAAGAGGTGTTTCCCTTTCAGGGCGCGGTGCTGTTTCGCAGCCCCGACGGCGGCGTGCGCCACCAGACCCGCGACGCCGCCGGTATCCGCGCGGATTACCTTGCCCGCCTGGCCCAGCGGCGCGAGCTGCTGTCGCGCGCCGCGCGCCAGAGCGGCTGGCATTTCGGCACCCACGACACCGCCAGCCCGCCCGCGCAGGCGCTGATGTGGATCGCCTCGGTGATGGAGGGCTGATGCTGATCCTTGGCCCCCTCGGCTTTGCGACGCCCTGGCTGCTGGCCTTGCTGGCCGCCTTGCCGGTGCTGTGGGTGATCCTGCGCGCCGTGCCGCCCGCGCCGAAGGTCCTGCGCTTTCCCGGCACGCGCCTGCTGATGGGGTTGCGCGACCGGGACGCCGTGGCGCATCGCACGCCCTGGTGGCTGCTGCTCTTGCGCATCCTGGCGATTGCCGCCGCCATCCTGGCTTTCGCCGGGCCGGTCTGGAAACCCGCGCCGATGCAGGACGACGACCGGCCCCTGCTGGTCGTTCTGGACGCAGGCTGGGCCGCCGCGCCCGACTGGCCCGCCCGCCTGAACCGGGCGGCAGGCGAGGTCGAGCGGGCAGGGGCCGCAGGCCAGCCCGTCGCGCTGCTGGTTGCCGACGGGCGGGAAGAGGGGGCGCTGCCCTTCGTTTCCGGGTCCGAGTTGACAGGCCGCCTGCGCGCGCTGCAACCCGCGCCTTGGGACACGATCTATCCGCCCGATCCCGACGAATCGCTGGCCGCCGCGCCGGAGGCGGGGCTGCGCACGCTGTGGCTCAGCGACGGGCTGGACCGGGAAGCCCGTGCCGAATGGCTTGCGGCGTTGCGCGCGCGCGGCCCGGTTTCGGTCGTCACGCCCGCCGCCCCGGTGCAGTCGCTGGAACTGGTGGACGGACCGCGCCCCTCGCTGATCCATCGCGCGACGGGACCCGTGCCCGATCCCGTGATCCGCGCGGTCGGTCCCGATCCGCAGGGCGTGCTGCGCGAACTGGCCCGGCTGACCCCGTCGGATGCGGTGGGCGAGGCCGGTATCGCGACGCGCCCCGTTCCGATCGACCTGCCGTCCGAATTGCGCAACCGCATCACCCGGTTCGAGATCGCCTCGACCCCCTCGGCCGGGGCGGTGGTGCTGGCCGACGATCGCGTGCGCCGCCGCAAGGTCGCGCTGGTCGGCGACGACCGTGCGGGCGAGGGGCAGGAACTGCTTTCCCCCATGCATTACCTGCGCGAGGCGATCTCACCCCACCACGACCTGATCTCGGGCGGGTTGCCGGACGTGCTTCAGGCAACGCCGGATGTGATCGTCATGGTCGATCAACTGGTCGGCGACAGCGGCGCGCTGGAGGAGTGGGTGCGCGACGGCGGGCTGCTGATCCGCTTTGCCGGGCCGCGCATGGCCGCATCCGCGCAACTGGACGCCGATCCGCTGCTGCCCGTGCGCCTGCGGATCGGGGGCCGCGACGTGGGCGGTGCGCTCAGTTGGGGCGAGCCGCGCGGGATCGCGGATTTCGACGGCAACGGTCCCTTTGCCGGGCTGGTCCCGCCCGCCGACGTCACGGTGCGGGCGCAGCTTCTGCCCCAGCCCTCGCCCGAGGTCGAAGGCGCGATCATCGCCCGCCTTTCGGACCAGACGCCCTTGGCCACGCGCGAGGCGATGGACCAGGGCCAGATCGTCCTGGTCCACACCACCGCCAATGCCGAATGGACCAACCTGCCGCTGTCGGGCCTTTTCGTGGGGATGCTGGATCGGCTGATCCACAGCGCGCGCAATGCCGAGGCCGTGGCCGACCGCGAAACTGCCGAGGACGTGATCTGGGTGCCCGAATATGTGCTGGACGGCTTTGGACGCGACATTCCGGCCGAGGGGGTGAACCCCGTGCCCGCCGCCGATTTCGCCGCCGGTGCCGGTCCGCAGGCGCCACCGGGCGTCTATCTTGCGGGGGAACGGCGCGCCTCGCTGAATGCGGGGGGGACGCTTGCCCTGCCGGACTGGACGGGCGCGCAGGTGCAGGGACCGCAGGCCGCGCCGGGTGTCTTGCTGATGAAATGGCTGCTTGCCGCTGCCGCGCTGATCCTTGCGCTGGATGCGCTTGGCAGCGCGCATCTCGCGCGCGGCGGGCGAAGGGCCGAGGTCCGATGACGATGATCCGCTTGCTGCTGCTGACGATCCTGCTGCTGCCCGCCACGCTGGCGCATGGGCAGGCGCCCGATCCCGATCCCCGGCTGGTCCGCGCGGCTGGCGACCTGGCGCTGGCCTATGTCGTGACCGGCGATTCGCGCGTTGACCAGGCGTCCGAGGCGGGGCTGCGCGGCCTGTCGCGCGAACTGGCCAACCGCACCACCGTCCGCCCCGGCGAGCCGATCGGCATCGACCTGGATCACGACGACGTTTCGCTGCTCAGCTTCATCTACTGGCCCGTGACGCCCGACCAGCCCGCGCCCTCGCCGCAAGCCTATCTGCGGCTGAACCAGTTCCTGCGCTCGGGCGGGATGATCCTGTTCGACACCCGCGACGGCGATATCGCGGGGCTTGGCGGGCCGGATGGATCGGTCTCGTTGCAGGCGCTGGCCGCGCCGCTGGACATTCCGCCGCTGGCCCCGGTGCCCGCCGATCACGTCCTGACCCGCAGCTTCTATCTGCTCGATGACTTCCCCGGCCGCCATCAGGGCGGCGCGCTATGGGCCGAGGCACCGCCCCCAGATGCCGAGGCGGTCGCGGGCGTGCCCTTCCGCAGCCTCAACGACGGGGTGTCGCCGGTGGTGATCGGCGGCAATGCCTGGGCCGAGGCCTGGGCCGTGGACAGCCGCGGCCTGCCGATGTTCACCGTGGGCTACGGGTTCGAGGGCGAACGCCAGCGCGAACTGTCCTATCGCTTTGGGGTCAACCTCGTGATCTATGTGCTGACGGGCAACTACAAATCCGATCAGGTTCATGTCGGTGCGCTGCTGGAACGCCTTGGCGAACAGGGCGCGATGGACCGGGGAGAGATGCAGCCATGACGCAGCTTGCCTTCGATCCGCTGCTGCCCTGGCCTTTTGTCGGAGCGCTTGGCCTGCTGGCGGTGCTGGTCGCGCTCTGGTCGTTTTGGCGCGGGCTGAGGGGGTGGGCCTGGCGCGGGCTGGCGATCCTTGCCGCGGCCCTGGCCCTGTCGGGACCGATCCTGCAATCGGGCGCGCGCACGCCGCTGTCCGACATCGTCATCCTGCTGGAGGATCGCAGCGCCAGCCAGTCGCTGCCGGGCCGCGATGCGCAGACCGATCAGGCCGTCGAAAACCTGACCCGCCAGGTCGAGGCCCTGCCGAACACAGAACTGCGCCACATCACCATCGGCGACGAGGGCGAGGGCACGCTTCTGGGTCAGGCCCTGACCCGTGCCCTTGCCGCCGAACCCGAGGCCCGCATCGCCGGGGTCATCGCCCTGACCGACGGGCAGGGCCACGACCCCGCGATGATACCGGCGACGGCGCCCGCGCCGGTCCATGTCCTGCTGACCGGCCAGCCCGATGATTGGGACCGCAGACTGGTCATCGAAGAGGCCCCGGCCTTCGCGCTGGTCGGCCAGCCGGTCACCATCCGCGTCCGAATCGAGGATCAGGGCCGGGTCCCCGCCGGGGCCGCGCAGGTGACCGAGGATCTCGCGATCTCGGTCGATGGCGAGCAGGTCCAGACCGTCAGCGTCCCCATCGGCCAGCCGGTCGAGTTGCAATTCGTGCCCGAACATGCGGGCCAGAACGTCGTCTCGATCGGTTTCGACGCGCCGCAGGCCGACCCGCCCGAACTGACCGACCGCAACAATTCGGCCGCGGTGCAGATCCAGGGCGTACGCGACCGGCTGCGCGTCCTGCTGGTCTCGGGTGAGCCGCACGCGGGCGAAAGAACCTGGCGCAACCTGTTGAAATCGGACACGAATGTCGATCTGATCCATTTCACCATCCTGCGCTCGCCCGAGAATATGGACATGGTTCCGGTCGATGAGATGTCGCTGATCGCCTTTCCCACGCGCGAGCTGTTCATGGAAAGGGTGCAGGATTTCGACCTGATCATCTTCGACCGCTATGCCGTGCGCGGTATCCTGCCGCCGGAATATTTCGACAATATCGTGCGTTACGTTCAGGATGGCGGTGCGCTGCTGGTGGCGGCGGGACCCGAGATGGCCTCGGTCCAGAGCCTCAACCTCTCGCCGCTTGGCCGCATCCTGCCCGCCCGGCCCACGGGGCGGATGTATCAGGACGCCTTCCTGCCGCAACTGACGGACGAGGGGCGGCGCCATCCTGTCACCTCGGAACTGCCCGGCGCGCCAGCCGACGGCGAGGCGCGGCATTGGGGCCGTTGGCTGCGCATGGCGCAGGCGCTGCCCGATCCGGGCGCGCAGGTGGTGATGTCGGGGGCCGAGGGCCAGCCGCTGCTGATCCTTGACCGCGTGGGGCAGGGGCGGGTGGCGCTGCTGGCCTCGGACCAGGTCTGGCTGTGGGATCGCGGTTTCGAGGGCGGCGGGCCGCAGCAGGAATTGCTGCGCCGCATCGCGCATTGGTCGATGAAAGAGCCTGAACTGGAAGAAGAATCGCTGCTGGCCGACGTCCGCCGCGATCTGAGCGTGACGATCACCCGGCGCACCATGCAGGACCGCCCCGCCCCCCTGCGCATCACCGGGCCGGACGATTACGAAACCGAACTGACGCTGGATCAGGCCGGGCCGGGGCGTTTCACCGCCACCTGGGACGCGCCGGGGCCGGGTATCTATCGCATCGGCGATGGCCAGATCACCCGCGTCCTGGCGCTTGGCCCGGCGGCGCCGCGCGAGTTCGAGCGCACGCTGGCCTCGGGGGAAATGCTGGGACCGCTGGCCGAGGCGACGCAGGGCGCGGTCCTGCCCCTGTCGGAAGGCGTCCCCACCCTGCGCACCGTGCGCGAGGGGCGCCGCGCCCACGGCAGCAATGTCGCGGGCGACTGGATCGCCGTCACGCCACGCGATTCCGCCACGATCGTGGGCCTTTCGCATGCGCCGCTGCTGCCCGGCTGGGCATGGCTGCTGCTGGTCGCCGGGTTGGCGCTGGCGGGTTGGCTGCGCGAGGGGCGGCGCGGTGCGGGCTGACGGCTACGCTGGAAAACTTGCCAAGGCACAAGGCCGTTGCTAGGCAGATGAAATACTTGCGAAAGGATTTGCGCATGGCCGCTGATGAGACCGCCTACATCCCACCGACCGAGGTGGATCTGAACCAGATCAAGCGGATCCTGCCGCATCGCTATCCCTTCCTTCTGGTCGACCGCGTGCGCGACATCGTGCCGGGCCAGTCCTGCGTGGGCGTCAAGAACGTCACCGCGAACGAGCCGCATTTCGAGGGCCATTTCCCGCAGGAACCCGTCATGCCGGGCGTGCTGATCATCGAGGCGATGGCCCAATCCGCCGCCGTCCTGGTCGGCGCGACGCTGGATCTGGCGGGCAAGGGCATGGGCACCTATTTCATGTCCATCGACAAATGCCGTTTCCGCGCCAAGGTCGTGCCGGGCGATGTGCTTGAACTGCACATGAAAACCCTGCGCGGCGGCGGCAAGATCTGGAAATTCGAGGGTCGCGCCATCGTTAACGGCACTCTCGCCGCCGAGGCCGAGGTGATGGCCATGCTGACCCGTGGCGAAAATGGCTGAGGCGATCATCCACCCCTCGGCGGTGGTCGATCCCGCCGCCAAGATCGGCGCGGGCTGCGAGATCGGCCCCTTCTGCGTCATCGGCCCCGAGGTCGAACTGGGCCGGGGGGTCGTGCTGCGCTCGCATGTCGTGGTGACGGGGCGGACGACCATCGGCGAAGAGACCACCGTCTTTCCCTTCGCCTCGCTTGGCGAGGTGCCGCAGGACCTGAAATTCCGCGGCGAGTCGACACGGCTTGAGATCGGCGCGCGCAACCGTATCCGCGAATATGTCACCATGAACCCCGGCACCGAAGGCGGCGGCGGGCTGACCCGCGTCGGCGACGAGGGGCTGTTCATGGCCGGCAGCCATGTCGCCCATGACTGCCGGATCGGCGACCGGGTGATCCTGGTCAACAATGCCTCGGTCGCGGGCCATTGCCATCTTGAGGACGACGTGATCGTCGGCGGGCTGTCGGGCGTGCATCAATTCGTGCGCATCGGGCGCGGTGCGATGATCGGCGCGGTCACGATGGTGACGGCGGATGTCATCCCCTTCGGCCTCGTGCAGGGGCCGCGCGGCCATCTGGACGGGCTGAACCTGGTCGGGCTGAAACGGCGCGGGGCCTCGCGCCACGAAATCCACGCGTTGCGCGACATGCTGGGCGCGCTCGGCAAGGGCAGTTTCCGCGACACCGCCCGCCACCTGAGCGCGACTGAGACCACGCCGATGGTGCGCGAGGTGCTGGACTTCATCCTCGGCCCCTCGGACCGCAGCTTCCTGGCGCCGCACCCATGAGCAGGATCGCCGTCATCGCGGGCGAGGGCCAGCTTGCCCCCGCCGTCGTCGGCGCGCTGGATGCGCCGCTGGTCTATGCGCTGGACGGGTTGGCCCCGGACGTCGCCGCCGAACCCTTCCGGCTGGAACGGCTGGTCCCCTTTCTGGACCAGCTTGCCGATAAGGGCGTCGAGCAGGTCGTCTTTGCCGGTGCCATCCGCCGCCCCCGGCTGGAGCCGGAACTGTTCGACCCCCGCACCATGCAACTGGTCCCCCGCATTGTCGCCGCGATGCAGACCGGCGACGATGCCGCGCTGCGCGAGGTGCTGGCGGTTTTCGAGGAATCCGGCCTGCGCGTCATGTCGGTCGATCAGGTCCTGCCCGAACTTGTCGCCGCCGAGGGTGTGCTGGCGGGCGAACCGACCGCCCACGACCGCGCCGATGCCGATGAGGCCGCGCGGCTGATGACCGAATTGGGGCGGCTGGACATCGGGCAGGGGCTGGTTGTGGCGCAGGGGCTGTGCATGGCCGTCGAATCCCTGCCGGGGACCGAGGCGATGCTGGCCTTCGTCGGCCAACACCGCGAGTTGCGCCCGAACCCCAAGGGGGCGAAGGGCGTTCTCTACAAGGCGCCGAAGCCCGGACAGGACCGCCGCATCGACCTGCCGACCGTCGGGCCGGACACGGTGCGGCAGGCCGCCGCCGCCGATCTGGCCGGGATCGCCTGGCAAGCGAGGGGCGTCATCATGCTCGACCGCGCGCGCATGGTGGCCGAGGCCGAGGAGGCGGGGCTGTTTCTCTGGGCGCGACCCTGACGCGGGCCGGCGCGAGGTAGGGCGATGCGATATTTCCTGATTGCGGGCGAGCCTTCGGGCGACCACCTTGGCGGGGCGCTGATGGCGGGTCTGCGCCAGCTTGACCCCGAGGCCGCCTTCGAGGGCGTCGGCGGCCCCGCGATGGCCGCGCATGGGCTGGAAAGCCGCTTCCCGATGGAAGAGCTTTCCGTCATGGGCATCATGGAGGTGCTGCCGAAATACCGCGCGCTCAAGGCCCGCATCGCGCAGACGGCGGCGGCGGTGGCCGGGATGAACCCCGATGTGCTGATCACCATCGACAGCCCCGATTTCTGCCTGCGCGTCGCCCGGCAGGCCCGCGCGCTGCGGCCCGATCTGCGCACGGTGCATTATGTCGCGCCCTCGGTCTGGGCATGGCGTGCCGGACGCGCCGCGAAGATGGCGCAGGTGATCGACCATGTGCTTGCGATCCTGCCCTTCGAGCCGCCCTTGATGCAGGCCGCCGGAATGACATGCGATTTCGTCGGTCACCCCGTCGTCAGCGCGCCGCTGGCCAGTCTGGCCGAGGCGCAGGATTTCCGCGCCCGCCACGCCATCGCGCCCGACCAGACGTTGCTTTTGTGCCTGCCCGGTTCGCGCCGGGGCGAGGTTGCCCGCCTGCTGCCCCGCTTTGGCGAGGCGCTGGCCCTGCTGGGCCACGACCATCCCGGCCTCGCCGTGGCGATTCCAACCGTTCCGGCGGTGGATCAGGCGGTGCGCGATGCGGTGCGGGACTGGCCGCGGCCGCCGGTCCTGGTCCGGACGGGCGACGACAAGCGCGCGGCATTCGCCGCCGCCGACCTGGCACTGGCCGCTTCGGGGACGGTCAGCCTTGAGCTGGCCGCCAACGACGTGCCGATGGTGATCGGCTATGACGCCGCGCCGCTGACGCGCTGGCTGGTCGGGATGATGCTGAAGATCGACACGGTGACGCTGGTCAACCTGATCAGCGAAACCCGCGCCGTGCCCGAATTCCTGGGCCGCGCGTGCCGCCCCGAGGGGATGGCCGCCGCGCTTTCGGCGCTGCTTGCCGATCCGGCGAAACGTCAGGCGCAGACTGATGCGATGCGCCTGACGATGGAGCGGCTGGGGCGCGGGGGCGAGGCGCCGGGCCTGCGCGCCGCGCGCTCGGTCATCGGGGCGGTCAGAGGGCTGCGGTGACGATGATCTCGACCCGGTAATCGGGGGTGGCCAGCGCCGATTCGCCTGCCGCGCGGGCGGGTGTGTGGCCGGGCGCGACCCAGGCATCCCAGACCGCGTTCATTTCCGCGAAATCAGCCATGTCGGCCAGCCAGACCTGCGCCGACAGGATGCGGGTCTTGTCGCTGCCGGCCTCGGCCAGAAGCGCGTCGATCTTGGCAAGGATCGCCTTGGTCTGCTCGGCGACCGAGGTGCCCGGCTCGCCGACCTGGCCGGCCAGATAGACGGTGCCGTTGTGAATGACGGCCTGGCTCATGCGGGGGCCGGTGCCGATGCGGGTGATCTGGGACATGCGGGTTCCTTTCAGTTGACGATCCGCCAGAAGAACAGGGCGGTCATGCCAAAGCCTACCGCCGCGATCAATGCGCGAAGCATCGCAATCGGGATATATCGCGCGATCGGTGCGCCAAGATAGCCGCCCAGGATGGTGCCCACCGCGACGATCAGGCAAGGCAGCCAGGCAACCTGTCCGCCCACCGCAAAGACCCCCGCCGCGATGATCGACAGCGCGAAGCTGAGCCAGCTTTTCAGCCCGTTCATCTGGTGCAGGTCGGTCATGCCCCACAGCGAAAACAGCGCCAGCAGGATGATCCCCAGCCCGCCGTTGAAATAACCGCCATAGACGGCAACCGGCAGCAGCGTGCCCGCGCCGAAGGGCAGGACCAGCCGGCTGTTACGCATGGCCCATGCCCGCAACGCGCTGCCACGCAGAAAGGCCAGCGTTGCGCCAAGCAGCAGGAAGGGGACGAGCAGCGAAAAGAAATCGTCAGACGAGACCAGCAGCAGGACCGCGCCCACCGCCCCGCCAAGCAGGGTCAGCAGGGTCAGGCGCAGCACCAGCGGGCCGTCGAATCGGGCCATCTCGCGGCGAAAGCCGAAGACGGCGGCCAGATAGCCCGGCAGCGCGGCGATGGTCGAGGTCGCATTCGCCGCCACCACCGGCACCCCCGTCGCGACCAGCGCGGGAAAGGTCAGGAAGGTCCCGCCACCGGCCACGGCATTCAGGACGCCGCCGAGAAAACCGGCGACCAGCAACAGGATCGTATCATGCATCTCGCACCCGCGAAGAACTTGGCGCGAGGCTTCGCACCCTGGAAGCCTGCTTGATGCCAGCGGCGGGCAGGAAGGGCAAGGTCATGGCAGATCCAGCAGGACGCGATAGAGAACCGCCTGCCCCGACAGTTTCAGCAGCCCGGTGCCGCCCGCGATATCCAGGCAGTCGCCGGGTCCAAGCGTTTCGGTCCCCCAGCTTGCACGGCCATGCGCGACCAGAACCAGTGCGCGCCCGGTCTGAAGCGGCAGGTCAAGCGGGCCGTCCAGCGTGTGCCGGGTGACTTGCGCACTGGCCGCGCCGCGCCGCGTCATCACGTTCAGGTCGGTGACCTTTCCGTCGATCAGCCGCGCCTTGGTCGGCTGGTCGCCGGGAAAGGCATATGGCGGGCTGGAGGCGTCCAGCCGGGTTTCGCTGCCCGCGACGTCCAGCACCATTCCCTTGCCCGTCAGGATGGACAGGTTGCGGTCGATGCCCGGAAAGACCGAGAACGGCCCATCCTCGGCCACCGTCGCGGTGCTGATGCGCCAGGTGAAATCGTCGGTGCCGGCGGCTTCGGGATGAATCGCGATCTCGACGGTTTCGCCCTTGCCGTTCTTCCAGCGCATCCGACGATGCCCCGCCGCCCTGAGGATATCGACCTGCATATGCGCCCCCTTTCGTTGACGGGACGATTGCGCAACGGCAGGCGTTTGGCAAGGCGGCGGGCCGGGATCAGCCGCTGCGATCGCCCGTTTCGCGATTCTGCCCGCCCGCGTTGGGTTCGTTGGTGCGCGGGGCCTTGTTGGGGTTATGGGGTTGCGGGGCGTTGTCCATCTTGGCCTTCTGCGCCTCTTCCTTGACGTCGAAGCGGGTGTTCTCGGCCTTGCCGTCCATGTCGCGCGTCTGGTTTTTCTGAGCCATTCCTGGTCCTCCTTTCGGGGACACAACCCGCAAGGGGGCGGATCGGTTCAGGGTCGGGGGGACAGTTCGTCGATCACGTTCTGCCACAGTTCGACCGGCTGCGCGCCGGAAATGGCATGCGCGTCGGCGACGATGAAGGTCGGGACGGCGGTGACGCCCCGCTGCCTTGCGTGGACCTCGCGACGAAGAACCTGGTCGCGATCGGCGTCGCTGGCCAGCAGGCGCAGGATCATGGCGCGGTCCATGCCGGCATCCGCGCCGATTTCGGCCAGGACCTGATGATCGCCGATATAGCGCCCCTCGCGCCAATGGGCGCGCATCAGGGCGGACATGACCGGGGTCTGGCAGCCCTCGACCCCGGCCCAAAGCATCAGCCGATGCGCGTCCATCGTGTTGGGCACCCGCTGGATCAGCGCGGGGTTGATCCACAGGCCAAGCCGCTCGGACGCCTCCATCACGGGTTTCATGGCGTCCAGAATGCCCTTTTCGCCGCCGAACTTGCCCTTCATGTAATCGACATGGCCGACGCCTTCGGCGGGCAGGCCGGGGTCCAGCCGATAGGGGTGCCATTCGATCGCGAAGGGATGGCCGGGGCGGCTTTCCAGCGCCCGGTCAAGCTGGGCCTTGCCGATCAGGCACCACGGACAGACCGGGTCGGCGAATATGTCGAGGCGAATGGGCTGCATGGGTCTTCCTTCCGGAATCTGGCCGGGTTTTGCCGTCCAAGGTGGCGGATCGCAAGGCGGCTACTGGCCCCCGCAACAGAAAACGGCCCGCTTCCGGGCCGCTTCGATCCTTGTCGCGACTGCGTGCCGTCCGGTCAGAGCAGTTGCAGGTCGCTTGCCGACGCACGTCCGTCGCGGCCCGATTGCAACTCGTAGCTGATCTTCTGGTTGTCGTTCAGGCCCGTCAGGCCAGCGCGCTCGACGGCCGAGATGTGGACGAACACATCCTTGCCGCCGTCATCGGGCGCGATGAAACCATAGCCTTTGGTGGCGTTGAACCATTTTACGGTGCCGGTAGCCATTACCGTCTCTCCTCAGATATTTCCCGAATGCGAAATTGCATCCGGGCCGTGCAGCTCCTTCCGAATTCCAGCCTGGCTGCCCGAGAGGGAAAGGCGGTAGAAAGTCACGCTCACGCTGCAAAGGATGCGCAATCTGACGAAAAAAACAAGTAGAATGCGCCGAAACCGATGTCGCGGCGCATTCGAGTTGGCGGATTCTGGCGGATCACCGCTGATCCGGGGGGATCGACTCGGCCCGGATCGCCGCGATTGCCTCGTCCAGGGCAAGTGATTCGCTACCCTGACGGTCGAGGCGACGGACGGAAACGCTGCGCCCCTCGACCTCTTTCATGCCGACGGCCATGATGACGGGCACCTTGGCCAGCGAATGCTCGCGCACCTTGTAATTGATCTTTTCGTTGCGCACGTCGGCCTCGGCCCGGATCCCGGCGGCTTGCAGGGCGGCCACGACCTCGTGGACGTAGTCGTCCGCGTCCGAGACGATCGAGGCGACGACCACCTGTCGCGGCGCCAGCCACAGCGGCAGCTTGCCCGCATGGCTTTCGATCAGGATGCCGATGAAACGCTCGAAACTGCCAAGGACGGCGCGGTGCAGCATGATCGGGCGGTGTTTCGCGCCGTCCTGACCGATATATTCGGCGTCCAGCCGTTCGGGCAGGTTGGGGTCCACCTGCAAGGTGCCGCATTGCCAGTCGCGGCCGATGGCGTCGGTCAGCACGAATTCCAGCTTGGGACCGTAGAATGCGCCTTCGCCTTCCTGCAATTCGAAGTCGTGGCCCGCCGCGCGGCAGGCATTGCCAAGCGATTCCTCGGCATGGTCCCAGCTTTCTTCGGATCCGATGCGCTTTTCGGGGCGCGTGGACAGCTTGATCTTCCAGCCGGTGAAGCCCAGGTCGGCGTAGATCGCGGCCAGGAATTCGATGAACTTCTTCGTTTCCGCCTCGATCTGGTCCTCGGTGCAGAAGATATGCGCATCGTCCTGCGTGAAGCCGCGCACCCGCATGATCCCGTGCAGCGCGCCCGACGGTTCATAGCGGTTGCACGACCCGAATTCGGCCATGCGCAAGGGCAGGTCACGATAGGATTTCAGCCCGACGTTGAAGACCTGCACATGGCAGGGGCAGTTCATGGGTTTCAGCGCGTTGACGGATTTTTCGCGGGCATGATCCTCGTCCACTTCGACGATGAACATGTTTTCCTGATAGTTTTCCCAATGACCCGAGGCTTCCCACAGCTTGCGGTTCACCACCTGCGGCGTGTTCACCTCGACATAGCCGCCGCGTCGTTGCTGGCGGCGCATGTAGTCTTGCAGCGTGGTGTAGATCGTCCAGCCGTTCGGATGCCAAAAGACCTGGCCGGGCGCTTCCTCCTGCATGTGGAACAGGTCCATCTCGCGGCCCAGCTTGCGGTGGTCGCGTTTCGCGGCCTCTTCCAGCATGGTCATATGGGCCTTGAGTTCGTCGCGGTTGCGGAAGGCCACGCCGTAGATGCGTTGCAGCATCGGGCGGCTGGAATCGCCCAGCCAATAGGCGCCCGCGACATGGGTCAGCTTGAAGGCGTCGGCAGGCAACTGGCCGGTATGCTGAAGATGCGGACCGCGGCAAAGATCCTGCCAGTCGCCGTGCCAATACATCCGCAGGTCCTGATCTTCGGGGATGCGATTGACCAGTTCGACCTTGAAGGGTTCGCCCCGCTCTTCGTAATAGGCCAGCGCGCGGGCGCGGTCCCAGACCTCGGTGCGGACGGGATCGCGGGCGGCGATGATCTGCTTCATCTTCGCCTCGACCCGGCCCAGATCCTCGGGCGTGAAGGGCTCGGCGCGGTCGAAGTCGTAGAACCAGCCGTGATCGCGCACCGGGCCGATGGTGACCTTCACGTCGGGCCAGATTTCCTGAACCGCGCGGGCCATGACATGGGCCAGGTCGTGGCGGATCAGTTCCAGCGCGGGGGCGGCATCCTTCGTCGTGTTGATGCGCAGCGCGCCCGAGCGGGTAATGGGCCATGCCAGGTCGAAATGCTGGCCGTCAAACTGCGCAGAAATCGCGGCCTTTGCCAGGCTGGGTGCGATGGATGCGGCCACTTCGCCAGCGGTGATCCCGGCGGGATAGTCGCGCGAATTGCCATCAGGAAATGTCAGGGAAATCTGGTCGGCCATTATCGGCTCCTCGTCGGTCTGGCGCCCACGGAACGCCCGGTTGCGGGTTATGCGCCCCCTCTGGACGCTTTGACCGGCCCTGTCAATCCGGGTTATCACCGCCGGGTTAACTGGGGGTGAATCCGATGACCGAATTTCTAGACACGCCGCAAGGCAGCCGCATCGCCTATGACCTGACAGCGGGGCAGGGGGTCGGCGTGGTCTTTCTGGGCGGGTTCCGGTCGGACATGCAGGGGACCAAGGCCGTCGCGCTGCAAGACTGGGCGCGGCGCGCGGGCCGGCCCTTCCTGCGCTTCGATTATTCGGGGCATGGCGAAAGTGGGGGCGCATTCCTGGAGGGCTGCATCGGCGACTGGCTGGCCGACGCCGAGGCCGCGATTTCCGCACTGACGACGGGGCCGCAGGTGCTGGTCGGTTCCTCGATGGGGGGCTGGATCTCGCTGCTGCTGGCGCGGCGGATGCCGCAGCGCGTCGCGGGGCTGGTGACCATCGCCGCCGCGCCGGATTTCACGGAAAACGGCTTTTGGGCAGGCTTTTCGGACGAACAGCGGCAGGCGCTGCTGGCCACGGGCCGGGTCGAACTGCCAAGCGATTACAGCGATGAACCCTATGTCATCACCCGCCGCCTGATCGAGGACGGGCGGCAGAACCTGATCTTCGACCGCCCCCTGCCGCTGCCCTTCCCGGCGCGCTTCCTGCAAGGCACGGCGGATGCCGACGTGCCGGTCGAATGGGCGATGCGGCTGCTGGATCACGCGCAGGGCGAAGATATGCGGCTGGTGCTGGTCAAGGGCGCCGATCATCGCTTTTCGACGCCGGAATGCCTGAACCTGATCTGTGCCAGCATCGAAGATGTGCTGACCGCCTGACCGGCAGCACGACGCCCGCGCCGGGGATGCCGGGCGGGCGTCGGTTTGTTGTCGGAGAAGGCGAAGCCGGATCAGACCGCGATGCGCGAACTGTCGGTCACATCGTCCTTGACGACGCGCAGGCTGGGTTCGTTATGACCCTTGCGGCGGCGGCGCTGCGGCTTTTCGCCCTGTGAATGTTCGTCCATGAAGTCCAGCACCAGCGGGCGGATGTTCAGGCGCCAGCTCTTGCCTGCGAAGATGCCGTAGTGACCGGCGCCGGGCTCAAGATGCTGCTGCTTCTTGGCCGCGGGCAGGTTGCTGCACAGGTCCAGCGCCGCGACGCATTGGCCGGGGGCCGAGATGTCGTCGTTGGCGCCTTCGACCGTCATCACGGCGACATCGGTGATCTTGCCGATATCGACCGGCTTGCCATCGACGGTAAAGCGGTTCTGCGCGATCTCCAGCCCCTTGAAGATGCGTTCGACCGTGGAAAGATAGAACTCGGCGGTCATGTCCATCACCGCCAGGTATTCGTCATAGAACTTGTTGTGCTTGTCGTCCTCGGACCCTTCGCCGCGGGCCTCGGCAAAGATCTTGTTGACGAAGGCGCGGGCATGGGTGTCGGCGTTCATCGCGATGAACGAACCAAGCTGCGCAAGCCCCGGATAGACCAGCCGCCCGGCGCCGCGATACTTGAAGCCGACGGCCTGGATCATCAGATGCTCGATCTGGCCCATGGTCAGGCGGTTGCCGAAATCGGTCACCTCGGTCGCGGCGGCGTCGGGGTCGATCGGGCCGCCGATCAGGATAAGGGATCGCGGCTGCGCCTTGGGGTCCTGCTCGGCCAGGATGGCGGTGGCGGCCAGCGCCAGGGGCGCGGGCTGGCAGATCGCCATGACATGGGTGTCGGGTCCCAGGTGGCGGATGAAATCGACCAGGTATTTCGTATAGTCCTCGATGTCGAACTTGCCCGCGCTGACGGGAATGTCGCGCGCATTGTGCCAGTCGGTGACATAGACGTCGCAATCGGGCAGCAGGGACGCGACGGTCGAACGCGCCAGCGTCGCGTAATGGCCCGACATCGGCGCCACGACCAGGACCTTGCGCGGCATCGGGTCGCGGCGGGCGACGCTGAAGCGGATCAGGTCGCCGAAGGGACGCGACAGTTCCTTTTCGATATAGATGATGTGGTCCTGCCCGTCCTCGCCGATCAGGGCGGGAATGTTCCAGTCGGGCTTGATGACCATGCGGGCAAAGCTGCGCTCGGTCACGCGGCCCCAGGCGGACATCATCTTGAAGAACGGATGCGGAATCATCGCAAAGGCCGGATATGAGGCAAGCGCCCGCGCGCTGGCGCCCATCCATTCGTTCGAGTTCCGCACGGTTTCCATCGCATCGTAATTCAGGATGCCCTTCATTCCGATCGTGCCCTTCAGGCTGTCATAAATCATGATCGTTACTTTCCTGGCTGAATGCGCGGCCTTGGGTGTCCTGCGGCTTTACCTGTAGTCAATGCTCGGCATAATGAAGGTATGATTAGGGAGGTAGTTAAACCATGACAGGCTCGCGCGACAAGACGACTTTGCCCCCCGAACCGGCTGAGGGGAATGAAAATTCCCCTGATCGCGACGAGACGGCAACAGTTCCGGCCGGTGGCCGGGCAAGGGGCGGAGGGGTGAAAAAAACCGCCGCCAAGCCTGCGGCACGGCGTCGCAGCAAGGCCGATGTCGTTGCAGAGGCTGAAAAAACCCCGTCCGAGGGCGCAGCGCGTGGCGGGCACCGCAAAAGCGCCGCGAAAACGACCGGAACCGCGCGTGGCAAGGATGCCACGGTCCCGGAAGTGACCTTGGGTCACAAAAAGGTGGAATCCGCGCCTCGGACCGCGAAAACGGTC
Source organism: uncultured Paracoccus sp. (assembly GCF_945915435.1). Taxonomy (GTDB): domain Bacteria; phylum Pseudomonadota; class Alphaproteobacteria; order Rhodobacterales; family Rhodobacteraceae; genus Paracoccus. The sequence goes on from NZ_CAMEFG010000037.1 coordinate 34,477, forward strand.
CCCAAGGACGAGAGCGCGGGCCGCATCGCGGCATCTCGGGCGCGGGCGGGCGGGCGCAAGGCGAATCGCAGCGACAAGCGCACGGCCCCGCGCAAGAAGCCTGCCGCCAAGCCCGTGTCGGCCCCGCCCGTCCAGGCCGCGAAACCGAAACCGGCTGCCGCACCGGACACGGCTTCGGCCCCCGTGCCGCCCCCCGCAGCGGCCCCCCCAGCGGCCCCCATGACCACGACCACCGCCGCCTATCTGGAAGCCGCCTTCGGTCCCCAAAGCAAGGTCCCCGAACAGCTTCTGGGCAATATCGAGCGGATCGAGGGCCTGACCCAGCGCCTGCTGCGCGTCCTGTCCCAGCCCCGGACGCAGAACCCCGCGGTCGAGGCGCCCGGTCCCGAATTCTTCACCGATACGACCGCCGCGTGGCTTCGGCTGATGGCCGAACAGCCCGCCCGCATCATCGGCCAGCAGGTCAGCTATTGGGGCGAAACCCTGCGCCATGTCGCCCAGGCGCAGGCGGCGCTGACGCGCGGCACGCTGATCGCGCCCGAGAGCGGCGATGCGCCGCCTTCGTCCGACCGCCGCTTCGCCAATCCGCTGTGGGACCGGCACCCGTTCTTCAACTTCGTCCGACGCCAGTACGAAATCAACGCCAAGGCCCTGCAACAGGCCGCCGACGACCTTCAGGTCGAGGACGACATCCAGCGCCAGCGGATCGACTGGTTCACCCGCCAGATCATCGACATGATGGCGCCGACGAACTTCCTTGCGACGAACCCCGACGCGCTGGAACGCGCCATCGCGACCGAGGGCGAAAGCCTGGTGCGTGGCCTCGAAAACCTTGTCCGCGACGTCGAGGCGCATGGCGGGCAGCTTGTCGTCTCGCTTGCCGACCGCGAGGCCTTCCGCGTGGGCGAGAACATCGCCACCACTCCGGGCACCGTCGTCGCCCGCACCCCGCTTTACGAGCTGATCCAATACAAGCCCACCACCGAAAAGGTCCACGCCCTGCCGGTGGTGATCTTTCCGCCTTGGATCAACAAGTTCTACATCATGGACCTCAAGCCGAAAAACAGCCTGATCAAGTGGATCGTCGATCAGGGCTTCACGCTGTTCGTGGTCGCATGGAAGAATCCCGACGCCGGACATGCCGGGATCGGGATGGACGATTACGTCTCGGCCTATCTGGACGTGACGGACAGGGCGCGCGAACTGACCGGGCAGGACCGGCTGAACGCCGTGGGCTACTGCATCGCGGGCACCACGCTGGCCCTGACGCTGGCCCTGCTGAAAAAGCGGGGCGATGCGCGCGCCAACTCGGCCACCTTCTTCACCACGCTGACCGATTTCGAGGATCAGGGCGAATTCACGGCCTATCTCCAGGACGATTTCGTTTCCGGCATCGAGGAAGTCGTGCGCCAGGACGGCATCCTCTCGGCGGCGCTGATGCAGCGGACCTTCAGCTTCCTGCGTGCCAATGACCTGGTCTGGGGACCGGCGATCCGCAACTACATGCTGGGCGAATCGCCGCCCGCCTTCGACCTGCTGTTCTGGAACGGCGACGGCACCAACCTGCCGGGCCGGATGGCGGTCGAATACCTGCGCGGGCTTTGCCAGGCGAATGCCTTTGCGCGGGACGGCTTCACCGTGCATGGCGAGACCCTGCGCCTGTCGGATGTCACCGTGCCCCTTTGCGCGGTGGCCTGCGAAACCGACCACATCGCACCGTGGAAGGACAGTTGGCGCGGCATTGCGCGGATGGGTTCGTCCGAACGCCGGTTCATCCTGTCGCAATCGGGCCATATCGCGGGAATCATCAACCCGCCCAGCAAGAAGAAATACGGGCATTATACCTCGGACGGGGAATTCCGGGGCAGTCCCGAAGACTGGCAGGCAGGCGCGCAGTTCCACGAAGGCAGTTGGTGGCAACGCTGGACCGATTGGCTTGCCGAACGCTCGGGCGGGCAGGTCGCGGCGCGCGATCCGGGCGAGGGGCTGGGTCCCGCACCGGGCGAATATGTTCACCAGCGCGCCTGAAGCCGCCGCCCTGGGGCGGGGAATCGCCCGCCAGGCAAGAAATGCTGCGATGCAGAAAAATAATTCTTGAAATGCTGCGATGCAGAAACTATAACTGTGAGCAGAAGGAAAAAACCACATCGCGCGGTCGTCGAACCGACCGCCACAGACGGAGAAGCAAAATGGCCAATACCCCCGATTTCACCAAGGCGTTCCAGGACATGATGGGCAAGTTCCCGGTCGACACCTCGTCCTTCCAGGAAGCCTTCCGCACCCAGTCGGCCCTGAACGAGCGCCTGACCCGCATCTCGCTGCAAGCAGCCGAGCGTTCGGCCGAGATCTCGGCCCAGTGGACGAAAGACACCATCGCACGCTTCGGCGAACTGACCGCCAGCAAGGAAGAGCCGGCAGAATACGCCAAGGCCGTCAGCGATTTCGCCTCGGCTGCCGCCGAAGCCGCTGCCGAGCATATGGCCGCCTATGCCGAAGTCGCCAAGCAGGTCCAGATGGACACCGTCGACCTGATGCTGACCGCTGGCAAGGACCTGGCTGCCGACGCTCAGAAAGTGGCTGAAAAGGCGACCCGCGAAACGCAGGCTGCCGTCAAGAAAGCCGCTCCGAAGGCCTGATCCTTCGGGACATGTTCTGCAAGAAGGGGTGCTTCGGCGCCCCTTTTTCCATGTCTGGCCGCTGCAAGGCGGCAGGGCGCGGTTTATTTTCTTTGCAATTTGTCCGGCGTTTTCTCATCATGGCCGAAATGCCACGTTGGGAGAGCCTATGACCGAGGCCGACAAATCCTCGCCGCTGCTGATCAAGCGATATGCCAGCCGGCGGCTCTACAACACCGAAACCAGCGATTACGTCACGCTTGAAGACGTCGCTGCGATCATCCGCGCGGGACGGCAGGTCAAGATCGTCGATCTCAAGTCCGGCGACGACCTGACCCGGCAATACCTGTTGCAGATCATCGCCGAACACGAAAGCCGGGGCGAAAACGTCCTGCCGATGGATGTGCTGACCGACCTGGTGCGCAGCTACACCAGCCAGGCGCAATCGGTGGTGCCGCAATTCCTGGCCGCCAGCTTCCAGATCCTGCGCGAAAGCCAGTCGCAACTGCTTGAGAACCTCAAGTTCCCGGCCCCCTTTCCCACCCCGATCAGCCCGTTCGAGGCCATGAAGCGCCAGCAGGAACTGTTCATCAAGGCCATGACCAAGGGCTGGGAAGGCGCCGGCAGCAGCGGCCCCGCCCCCGAGGACGATACCGGCGCCCCCGACGGCGAGGCGCCCGCCAAGGGCGAGGACATGGCCGAGATCCGCAAGCAACTGGCCGAGCTGCAAAAGCGGATTTCCAAGCTCTGACCTCCTTGCCGTCTTGCACCCGCCGCCGCACCGCGCTAGACGGTCTGCAACGGAGCGGTGGCCGAGTGGTCGAAGGCGCACGCCTGGAAAGTGTGTAGGCGGGGAACCGTCTCGAGGGTTCGAATCCCTCTCGCTCCGCCACCTTGGTATAAAACCGGGAACGCCGATTCCCGCCGATTTCCCTCCCTTTGCGGCGATCAGCGCCTTCAACAGCGTGTTTTTGCTGCCGTTGATATAGATCGCGTCGTCCGCGACCTCGACATGCTGGGCGAAAGCCCGGACGTGATCCCGCCGATAGCCGCCCTTTTCGAGCCGAAGCCCGGTGCGTGCCTCGCTCGCCAGTTCCCGCACGGCCGCCCCTGTGAGGCTCTTATGGGTCGAGTTTTTCAGCATGGCTTCGGTCCTTACGGCGTCGGCCCGTGCCTGATCCCGTATCGCCGTAAGGCCCGCGATGCGTTCGCCGAGGGCGGATTCGGCCGGGTCGAGCGAACCGGCCTCGATAGCGTCATAGAGCCGCTTGAGGCGCATGTCGGCCTCGGCCGCGCGCTGGTTTAATTCGGCGATATGCTGGCCGCGCCGCTCGACGCTCTCCTGCCGGCGATCCAGAAGCGAGGCGAGCACGTCTTCGATCCGCTCGGGGTCCAGCAGCCTTTCCTCGATGTGGTTGACCACGATGCGGTCGAGCTTGTCCATGGGGATCGCGCGGCCCTTGCAGCCGGTTTCGCCCTGCCTTGCCCGAATCGAGCAGGCATAATAGCGGTAGCGGCCGTTCTTGCCGGTGCGGAGCGTCATGGCTCCACCACAATTGCCGCAATAGCAAATGCCGGTCAGCAGGTTCGGGCCGCTGACCACGCGCGGCGGCGTCACCTTCGGATTATTGACCTGCAACCGCTTCTGCACCGCCTCGAATATCTCAAGGTCGATCAGTGGCGGCACCGCGACGGTGACGACTTCTTCCTCCGGCTTCACCTCGCCTTTCTTGGACCGGCGATTGAACCGATGTTCGCCGATGTAGGTGCGGCGGGTCAGCACGCGGTGAAGCTGGCCGATGCCCCAACGTCCGCCGCTGCGGGTGAACATGCGGT
>NZ_CAMEFG010000038.1 GCF_945915435.1 uncultured Paracoccus sp.
GCTTGGCGGTGGCTGCCGCGCTGGCCTCGGCCTCGGTCTGGTGGATGTGGCGCAGGCGCAGGGTGGGCGCGCCCTCGCCGCAGACCTATCTCTGGCTGCCGCAGATGCTTGGTTACTGAATCCGCCTTCTGGACAACCCCAAATTCAAAGGAGACTCCATCATGAATACGCCCAAGGTCAACATTCCCAAGGCAATGCCCCCCGAGGAAGGCGGCAAGCAGCTTTCCTATCTGGCCGATGAGTTGAAGCTGGAACTGCGTCGCAAGATCGGGGGCGATCTGAAAAAGTCGAGCCTAGGTCCCGAGGAAAGGCAGGTGCTGAACTTCCTCGGGCGGCGGCTGCGAAGCTGAACGGGCACGGCCATTGCCCGCGAGATGGCGGGCTCGATCTGGGCCATCGCCAGAGCGGGGACAACGCCCACCGCTGCACCCGTCGCCACGAAGGAAGGTTCGTCCCGATCAGGCCGATGCGCAGGGCAGGAGACGGAACGCGGTGGAGAACCCTCGTGCCTGTTATGGGCCGCCATCGCCGACACCCGATTCTTGGACCGAGACAACCCCCGACGAAACCACGGTCATGCGGTAGCCAACCCGCGTATGCGACCTTGCACAACCGTCGTCTCAGTTCCGACGCCTGCCGCATCCTGCGTTGTTCAGAGCCGGCTCTTCAGTCCTTGCTGCACCTGTTTCGACAAGATATCGCGGACGGTGCTGAGCAAGGTGTCCGAGGCGAAAGGCTTGGCGAGGATGGGCGTGTCCGCGAAATTTCTCGGCAGGTGTTCCCGGCCATAGCCCGAGACGAAGCAGAAGGGGATCGTGCGGTGGCTCAGGATACCCGCGACCTCATCGACAGGCTCGCCCCCCAGATTGCCGTCCAGCAACGCAAGGTCGATATCCTCGGCCGAGGCCGCCGCGATCGCATCCGAAAGCGTGCGGGCGATCCTGACGACCGAGGCGCCGGCCTCTTCCAGCCCGGCGCGCAGATCCATCGCGACCAGCGCCTCGTCCTCGATCACCAATATGCGGCTGCCTGCCACGACATCGGCGGAAGGGGCGAGGGGAAGCGGCGCCGCTTCGGGGACGGGTTCGCAGGGCGGAGCCTCGGTGAAACCGCTGGCGATGGTGATCGTCCAGACGACCCCCTCGGGCCGCCATTCGACCAGGGCGCGATTGTCGCCGATGCCGGTCGCGACCAGGGTCGAGCCGAAGCCCTGCGCAACGGGCGGGACGACATGAGGGCCGCCGGATTCGCGCCAGACAAAGACCAGTTCGCCGCCGTCGATGCGCCATTCCAGGTGAACCTCGCCCTCGGGACGGGACAGCGCGCCGTATTTCGCGGCATTCGTGCCCAGCTCGTGCAGGACCAGCGCCATGTGCAGCGTGTTTTCGGGCGTCAGCCCGATGGCGGGACCATTGCGATGCAGGCGCTCGGCATCCAGGGTGCCGGCGCGGACCTGATCGTCAAGCAACTCATCCAGCGAGGCGCTGGACCAGGTGACGCCGGACAGGATCGAATGCGCCCGCGCCAGCGCCTGCAAGCGGCCCGAGAAGCGCCTGCCGAAATCCGCAAGGTCGTCGGCGCTGCGCAGCGTCTGGCGGGCGATGGCCTGCACGTTGGCCAGCGTGTTCTTGATGCGGTGGTTCAATTCGCCCAGCAGCAGGGACCGCGTGGCCTCGGCCCGGTGGCGTTCGGTCACGTCCAGGATCTGCAAGGACAGCGAGGCGCGCCCATTCGCCGGGTCCATCAGCACCGAGCCGTAGAGTTCGCAATGTATCCGGCCTTCCGCCCCCGCTGCGCCGATCTCGGCCGTATGGCGGGCCAGCACGTCGGGGGACGAGATCCAGCCTTGCAGCATCGCCAGCGTCTCGGACGAAAAACTGGTCGCATGATCGAGGCCGCGCCCCAGGACCTGCGCTTCGGGTATGCCGAAGATACGCTCGGCCCCTTGCGACCAGCGGCGCACGACCAGGTCGGCGTCGCATTCCACCAGCGCCAGCGGCGAATTGTCGGCATGGGCGCGCAGCGAGGCCAGCGCCAGGTCGCGGTCATGGGCGATCTGGCTCAACTCGTCGCGCTGCAATTGCAGATCCTTGGCCTGCCGGGCAAGGCGATAGAAGACCTCGGCCTTGGATTTCAGGATCACCGGGTCGATGGGCTTGAAGATGTAATCGACCCCACCCGCCTCATAGCCCCGGAACCGGCGGGTTTCGCTGCGTTCGGCGGCGGTGACGAAGATGATCGGCACCTCGCGGGTGCGTTCGGTCCCGCGCATCAGTTCGGCCAGTTCATAGCCGTTGATGCCCGGCATCTGCACATCGACGAAGGCAAGCTGGAAATCCTGGACCAGCATCATCTCAAGCGCCTCGGCTGCCGAATGGGCCATGTGGATTTCCAGCCCGTCCCTGCGCAGAAGCGCCTCCAGCGCAGTAAGGTTCTCGGCGATGTCGTCCACCAGAAGGAAGCGGATCGGTCGGTCAGGCATGGGAAGGCTCCGGTCGGGTCGTTCTACGCCAGATGCGCTGGCTTTCGTCGAAGGGGGTGAAGGCCGCGCTGCTGCCGGAAAAGCGCAGCGTTTCATGGGCGCCAAGGCCCAGAAAGCCGCCATGAACCAGCGAATCGCGGAAAAGATCCAGCACCCGGTCCTGAAGGCTTCGGTCGAAATAGATCATCACATTGCGGCACGAGATCAGATGCACTTCGGAAAACACCTGGTCCGTGGCAAGGTCGTGTTCGGAAAAGACCGTGCGCTGGCGCAGTTCGCGGTGAAAGGCGGCCCCGCCATAGGCAGCGGTGTAGTAATCCGACAGCGACCGCCGGCCCCCGGCAAGCTGATAGTTGCGGGAAAAGCCGGGCAGGCGGGAAATATCATAGATACCCGCGCCTGCCTTGGCCAATGCGCGGCGGTTGATCTCGGTGGCGTAGAAGATGGTGCGGTCCAGCAGCCCTTCCTCGGCGAAAAGGATGGCCAGGGAATAAAGTTCCTCGCCATTGGCGCAGCCCGCCACCCAGACCTTGAGCGAGGGGAACGTGCGCAGGTAGGGGATCACTTCTTCGCGGATCGCGCGGAAATGGGACGGATCGCGGAACAGATCGCTGACCTGCACCGTCAGGGCATCGATCAGCGCATGCAGCACCTCGGGTTCGCGCAGCAGGCGGCCTTGCAGTTCCGACAGCGAGGCGCAGCCCATGCGATGACGCGCCACCTCGGTCCGACGCAGCAGGGATGCGCGGGAATAGGACCGGAAGTCATAATGATAGCGCCGTTTCAGCGCCTCAAGCAGCAGGTCCAGTTCGATCTCGGCGGCCCGCTCGGGCGGGGCGGGGGCGGCGCTCATCTGGGCATCCAGACCCGCGCCAGGGACAGCAGCTTGTCCACGTCGAGCGGCTTGGACAGGTAGTCGTTGGCGCCCGCCGCCAGGCATTGCGCGTGATCGTCGGTCATGGCCTTGGCGGTCAGCATGATGATCGGCAGGCTTTTCCAGCGCGGGATGCGGCGGATTTCGCGCGTGGCCGTCAGCCCGTCCATCTCGGGCATCATCACATCCATCAGGACAAGGTCGATCCTCGGCCCCGCGCCATCGGCCACGCGGCCAAGCGCCTCCAGCGCCTCGCGTCCGTTGCGGGCGATCTGGACCTCGACGCCGTGCGGTTCCAGAACGCCGCTGAGGGCGTAGATGTTGCGGATGTCGTCCTCGACCACCAGGACCCGCCGCCCGTCCAGATGGGCGTCGCGGTTCAGCGATGCCGTCAGCATCTCGCGCTGGCGGGGCGGCAGTTCCGAGACGACCTGATGGAGGAACAGCGTCACCTCGTCGATCAGGCGCTCGGGCGATTTCGCGCCCTTGATGATGATGGATCGCGAATAGCGGCGCAGGCGCTGTTCTTCGGCCTCGCTGAGATCGCGGGCGGTATAGACGATGACCGGCGGGAAGGAGGCGGTGTCGTCCTCGCTGAGCTGTTCCAGCAGCTCGAACCCCGAGGCGTCGGGCAGCGTCATGTCCAGCACGATGCAGTCGAAGCTGGTCTGGCGGCAGGCGGCGACGGCCTCGGCGGCGGTGGCGGCGCCCTGCGTTTCCACCTCGTCCGAGGCCAGCAATTCGCGCAGCCCTTCAAGCTGGACGGTGTCGTCCTCGACGATCAGGACGCGGCGCATCCGCTTGTCCAGCTTGCGGTCCAGGCTCTCGATGGCCTGCACCAGCGCCTCTCGTTCCACGGGCTTGAGCAGATAGCTGACCGCGCCTTGCGCCAGGGCCGTGCTGGCGTGATCCTCGGCCGAAACGACATGGACGGGGATATGGCGCGTTCCTGCATCGCGCTTCAGCCGGTCCAGGACGGTCAGCCCGGAATGGTCGGGCAAGCCGATATCCAGCACGATCCCCCGCGGGCCTTGCTCTTTGGCGGTCCTGATGGCGTCGTCGGCGGTGCCGGTCACGACGGGGCGGAAATCCAGCTCAAGCGCCAGATCGTGCAGGATATGCGCAAAGGCGGGGTCGTCCTCGACGATCAGCAGCAGGCGGTCGTCGGGGACGGCGGTTCGGGGCGTGTCCTCGGCCTTGGCCATGCGCGGAAGCGGCCTGTCGGATGGGACAGCCCTTTGCGTGGGGGCGGCGGGCGGCAAGCGCAGGGTGAAGGTGCTGCCCTTGCCCGGCTGGCTTTGCAAGGTGATCTCGCCCCCCAGAAGGGCGGCCAGATCGCGCGAGATGGAAAGCCCCAGCCCCGTCCCGCCATATCTGCGCGAGATGGTGCCATCGGCCTGCCGGAACGCCTCGAACACGGCCTTGTGCTGGTCGGGCGCGATGCCGATGCCGGTATCGCGCACCTCGAAGGCGACGCTTGCGCCGCTGGCCGAAACCCGCAGGGAAACGCTGCCCTTTTCGGTGAACTTCAAGGCGTTGGACAGGAAGTTGCGCAAGATCTGTTCGACCCGCGCGGCATCGGTGATCACCTCGGGCAGATCGGGGGCGACGTCGATCTCCAGCGCCAGGCCCCGTTCGCGCGCCTGCGGCTCGAACCCCCGTTTCAGCTTGGCGGCGATGGCGGAAGGGGCCACCGGGGCCGGGTCGATGTCGATCTTGCCGGCCTCGACGCGCGCGATATCCAGAATGTCGTTGATCAGCGCCAGCAGGTCCTTGCCCGAACTTTCGATGGTCTCGGCCCAATGGACCTGTTCATCGCCGAGGTTGCCCTTGCGATTCTCGGCCAGCAAGCGCGCCATGATCAGCAAGGCGTTCAGCGGGGTGCGCAACTCATGCGACATGTTCGCGACGAATTCGGATTTGTAGCGGCTTTCGCGGGCCAGTTCCTCGGCCTGGTCCGCCATCTGACGGCGCGAGCGGGCCAGCGCGTCGCGCTGTTCCTCAAGCTGGGCGGTCTGGGTTTCCAGTTGGGCGTTCTGCTCTTCCAGTTCGGCCTGCTGTTCTCGCAGGCGGCTTTCGCTTTCCTGCAAGGCGCGGGTCTGTTCCTCAAGCTCTTCGTTGGTGGCGGCCAGTTCCTCGGCATGGCTGTGCAGTTCTTCGGACTGGCGGCGGGTTTCTTCGAGCAACGCCTGCAATTCACTGCGGTAAAGCGCCGATCGGATCTGGATCCCGATCCGCTCGCCCAGTTGTTCCAGCAGATGCGTGGCGCGTTCGCGCGGCGGGCGGTCCAGCCCGATCTCGATCACGCCATTGACGTCGGGACCGGCGCAGGTGGGCATGATAAGGCTGTAGATCGCCTTGCCCCCCAGCAACCCCGAGCGCCAGCCGATGCCGCTGTCCTGCGGCGCCTCGATCAGGATCGGGCGCCTTTCGCGGATCACGCGCAGCAGATGGCCGCGCCCGGCGTCGTTCGTCGCGCCCTCGTCCAGCCCCCAACCTGCGATCCGCCGCAGGTCGTCGCCTTCGCGGATGAAGAAGGCCGCGGCGCGCGCATCCAGCGCCCCGGCCAGGACAGAAAGGCTGCGAGCGGCGATTTCCTCGCTGCTCAGGTCGTCCTGGAGTTCCTGCGACAGCCGCACTTCGCTGTGCTGTTCCCAGTCATGTTCGGTCAGGCGCAGGCGGTTGCGGATCATCAGGTTGCCCGCGAAGGACAGGATCAGCATGACCGTCGCGGCGATGCTGCGGTTGAGCGCGGCAAGGCTGCGTTCGACCCCGGCGGGACCGATGAGCCAGCCCAGGACCAGCGTGGCAAGAATCGTGCCGAAGACGGCGAAGGGCAGCCAGGGTCGCCGGGACGCAAAGCTCAGCACTAGGGCGAGGAAGTAGGTCAACCACAGGTTGCGCCCCAGTGGAACAAGGACATCCACCGCAAGGGTGGTGCATATGATCACCCCGATACCCAGCAGGATCGTCGGTTCGGACATACGGTATTTGTCTGATTTCATGTATTTTTCTACGTCTGTCCAAAGTTGCGCGACGGGTGGTCCTGTCGTGATCCTGAAAGATCATAAGGCAGAAAACCGCCCAGCCAAGGCTGAACCTTGCCAACTCCGGCGATTGCAAAAGGTTTCTCGTGTTGTGCAGCGTCTCACTTGTCGGCATTGATCGAAGTTCTGCGGACTGGTCCTCGTTTCATGGCTGAGTATTATATCGTTGCCATCCCCACACGGCCTGTCCGAAGAACGGTTTTGACCCAAGCTGACACGTCAGCAGCCGTTCCCGTGATCGGCAGGGGCTTTGGTGCGGGTGGCCGAGGCGCCGGAAATGGGTGAATGTGGTTCCCGGACAATCTGCTGCAGGAAGAGCATGACGGAAGATCGACTGTTGCAACCGGGGCGGAACTGCTGGCGGATCGAGCAGGCCGGACGTTTCGCCCTCATTGTGGATGGCGCCGATTATTTCGTGGCCCTCCGGCAGGCGATGCTTCGGGCGCGCCGTTCGATCATGCTGATCGGCTGGGATTTCGACGCACGCATCGCGCTTGGTCCCGGTGGGGACGACGGGCCGGAAAGGCTTGGCGATTTCATCATCTGGCTGGCCGACCGCACTCCTGCATTGGAAATCCGGCTGTTGCGCTGGGATACCGGCGCGTTCAAGGCGATGCTGCGCGGCAATACGCTCTGGACCATCCTGCGCTGGAAGGCGCACCCGCGTATCACGCTGAAACTGGATGCAGCCCATCCGCCTGCCGCTTCGCATCACCAGAAGATTGTCGTGATCGACGACAGCGTCGCCTTTTGCGGCGGTATCGATGTCACCATGCAGCGCTGGGACACGCGCAAGCATCTGGACGATGATCCCCGCCGCATCGGTCCCGATGGCAGACCGGGGCACCCCTGGCACGATGCGACCAGCGCCGTGGATGGCGATGCTGCGGGCGCGCTTGGCGATCTGGCGCGGGCGCGCTGGAAAGCCGCGACCGGGCAGGAACTGACGCCCTGCGACGATTGCCAGGATTGCTGGCCTGCGGGACTGAGGCCGACATTCACCGACATACGCCCCGCCATCGCGCGCACCCTGCCCAGGATGACGAGTGTGACGCCCGCCCACGAGATCGAGGCGGCCTGGCTCGACATGATCGCAGGCGCCCGGCGGATGATCTATGCCGAGAACCAGTATTTCGCCTCGCGTCGGATCGGCCATGCCATCGCGAAACGGCTGGCCGGAGAGGATCCGCCCGAAATCGTCATCGTCGCCCCGCAAACGGCGGATGGCTGGTTGGAACCCCTGGCAATGGACACGGCGCGCGCAAAGCTGGTCGAGGCTTTGCGCCGGATCGACCGCCACGGCCGGCTGCGCATCTATCATCCGGTGACGCAGCACCGGGCGCCGATCTATGTTCATGCGAAGGTGATGGTGGTGGACGACCGCGTGCTGCGGGTGGGGTCCTCGAACTTCAACAACCGCTCGATGCGGCTGGATACGGAATGCGACGTGATCCTGTCGGTGGACGAACCGGGCAACGAACATCTGGCCAAAGAAATCGCCGCCCTGCGCGATGACCTGCTGGCCGAGCATCTGGGCGTTTCTCCGGCAGAGGTAAGCGAGAAGATCGCGCAGACCGGATCGCTGATCGCCACGGTAGAGGCGCTGCGGGGCGCAGGCCGCAGCCTTCTGCCTTACGAGGTCCCCGAACTTTCGGACCTGGAGGCATGGCTGGCCGAGAACGAGATCCTCGACCCGAACGGTCCCGAGGAGATCTTCGAATCTCCGGCCAGGCGCGGGTTGTGGAAGGGATGGGAACGGTTGAAAGGCCGCTTCCACCGCCAACGCTAGCGCAAGATTTCCGAATCCGCATCGGATTTTCCGGTGATGGCGGGCGCTGCACTTCGGCGGAATTGCATTCGCGCGGGCGAGGGCGGATGTCCGCGACCGACGCCTCTGCCATCGGCCTTTTTTGTTCCGGGGTTTCTGGCTTTTCAAGGCAAGCATGATCGCTGCGCCACGTTTCCCCTTTGCAACCGCAACCGATATCGTTGCCTTGTGGACATGCAGCTTGATGAATATGCTGCCCCGCATTCGCTCGCTCTCGTTCTTGAGGCTTGGCACCTGCCAACCGGGTGCAACCCTCGAACGAAGAACGCCGCGGGAGAGGCCACTGACCCATAGGGCCCAAGCCCCTGGCTCGTTCCTTGCCGAGGCATATCTATCGCCGCATGGCCGTGCGCGCCGCTGCGGCATTCCGGGCGATTGCCGCCGGGCTGACCGGTTTGCGTGCCAGGGGAATATGGCGAAGCTCGGGCGGCAGCATGGCGTGATCGCCATAGCCGGTCATGAACATGAAGGGGCAGCCCAGCTTCAGCAGCGCCGCCGCCACCGGCTCGGAGGTTTCCGGGCCGAGATCGAAATCCAGAATCGCCAGGTTCGGCCTGAAGTGGTCCAGCAACGTCAGCGCATCTGTGCCCGAGGCCGCAAGGCGGATCTCGACAGCACCCATGCCGCGCAGCACCGCCTCGATATCCATCGCGATCAGGCCCTGGTCCTCGACCACGAGGACCGACAGGCCCCGCAACGAGACGGAGGCGGCCTGAACCGGCCCCGGCTGCCGGGCCGGCGGCGCCGGCGCGGCATGCGGGGCGGGCAGCCGGAAACAGGCGGCCAGCCCCTCTGGCGCGAAGTCGATCTCGGCGCGGCCCTTCAGGTCGTATTCCAGCACGTTGCGGATCAGCCGTGAGCCAAAACCCATCCGCCGCGGCGGCCTTACCGCAGGGCCGCCGCTTTCCCGCCAATGCAGCGCCAGCCCTGCGGCCGGATCATGGCGCCAACGGATCGCCAGCCGGCCCTGGGGAACGGACAGCGCGCCGTATTTCACCGCATTGGTCATCATCTCGTGGATCGCCAGCGCAAACATGCCATGTGCGCGGTCGCTCAGACGCAGGGCCGGCCCCTCGACGGCGATGCGATCCGGCGCCGCATCGCTGCGATGCGGAAGGGCCTCGGCCTCGATCAGTTCGGACAGCGTCCCCTCGCCCTCGCCCAGGGAACGGTCATGCGCATCGGCAAGCGCCTGAAGGCGGCCTTCAAGCAGCCGGGCATAATCCTCGACGCTGGCGGCGGTGCTGCCGGTCTGGAGCGCGATCGACTTGACCAGCGACAGCAGGTTCTTGACCCGGTGGTTCAACTCGGCATTGACCAGCGCATGGCGCCGCTCGGCCTCGCCGCGCTCGGCCAGGGCGAGCTGCAGTGAAAAGCAATGCCCCAGCAGTTCCGCCGAGACGCGCAATGCTGGCGGCACCGGCAGTGGCCGGGGGTGGTGGCATAGGATCAGCCCCCAGGGCGCGCCCTCGACGTTGACCGGAATCGTCATCATGGCCCCCACCCCCATGTCGCGCAGACAGGCGCGATGCCTTGGCGAGAGGGTGCGCAGGCAGGCATGGGACAGGTCCACGGGCGTCTCGCCGGGCTGCAAGGGCGGTTCCAGCGGCACAGGTATGCAATCCACTTCGGGGATCAGCCGGATCGGATCGGCATGAGTGCCGGGCGAGAGAATGGCCCCCGGAAGATCGCTGCCTTTGAGACCCGCCAACTTTCCCATCAGCGATTCCGCCACGATCCCGCTCGTGCCGTCGGGCCGAAGGTGGCAGACCGTAACCCGGTCAAAGCCCAGCATGGCCTGCGCCAGCCGTGCGCCCATCTCGCACAGCCGCTGGCTGTCGGTTGCCGGGGTCATCCGGCCGATCAGTTGGCGGGTCAGTTCAAGCGTCTTCGCCGCACCTTCTTCGGCATCCGCCGCAGGTTCGATCTCGATCAGCGCCGCACCGTCCTGACGGTGGATCGTTGCGTCGAAGCGGGTCTGTGTCCAGGGCAGCCGCAGACCGGTCAGCATCCCCTTGGCGGTCCCCCTGCCGGAGCGTGCCGCGGCATTGCGCAGGTCGTGCAGCACTTGGCGGCCCAGCACTTCGCTTGCCGCGAGGCCGGGGAACATATCGCCCGGAAAACCCGTTAGCTTGGCAAGATTGCGCGAGAAACGGCGGAGTTCGAATGTCACCGGATCACAGATCAGCAGGGCGCCATGCGGCAGAACCGCAAAGGCAGCGCAGACCCGATCATCCTCGCAATTCGCGGATTCGCAGGTCATGGCCTTGTCACTCGCGCTGGCCCGGCCCGGGAAGGAATTTCTTGGCATCGTTCATGAGGGGGCATCGTCCTTTGCGGGCCGCCCGGATGACGGCTGTGTTCACGATTGACATATCTTGGGACAGAGTTCCGTCCACTACTGCACAAATCCTGCACCTCTGCCGAAATGGCGCTAACAGGTAAGGATCGCCTCATGGCCAGCAAGTTTCCAACCCCGCCCGCCAACCTGCTGCTGAGCCGCCTGAACGGCAAGGACTGGCAGCTGATCTCGGACCATCTGACCAAGCATCACCTGAAGGTGGGCGACGTGCTTCAGAAGGCGGGGGACAAGGTGGTGCGAACCTGGTTCCCCTGCGGTGCGGCCAGCGCCAGCTATCAGGTCTGGGTCGATCCCGGAGCCAGTGCGATCGACGTCGGCACCATCGGTCATGAGGGCGCGGTGGGCGGCATCGTCTCGAACGGCAAGGTGCCGGCCTATGCCAATGCCGAGGTGCGCGATCCCGGCCTGTTCCTGTCGATCCGCATCACCCGGCTGGAAAGGCTGAAAGAGGAATCCGTCGCCCTGCGGCATTGGTTCGCGCGCTATTCCGACTGCCTCATCGCGCAGATCTTTCAGAACTCGGCCTGCGGGTCTGCCCATACGATCCGGCAAAGGGCGGCGCGATGGCTCCTGGCCTCGACCGCCCGCAGCGGCAGCGACGAGGTGGCGCTGACGCATGAGCAATTCGCCGCCATGTTGGGGGTCGGGCGCACCTTCGTCACCCGCGTCGTCAAGGACCTGCGCGACAGCGGGCTGATCGCCACCCGGCGCGGCACCTTCATCCTGCGTGACCCGGCGCGGCTGCGGGCGATGTCCTGCGACTGCTCGGACTACGTGACCCAACATTACCAGACGGTGATGGCGGGTCTCTATGTCAGTCCGATGGATGAGCCGGGGTAACGCCGTTACCGGTGTCGAAACAGCGGTCGGTTTTGCAGGGCTCCTGCAGATTGTCTGACGTTAGCGCCCCTGAGACAGATTGGGGCGATTGCATGCCCGAACAAGCAGGCGTTGGTGGCGGCGGTGGCTACGCGGCGATCCTCCTCGTGACCGCATTTTTTGGGCCATGCCTGATCCTCGATCTGGATCGCAGAGACGTCCGCATGTTCGAATTGGGTTCAGCGGCCCACCATAGCCGGTATCCGCGTCGGCAACGATCGGCAGATCCACGCAATCAGCAATGCGCTTTACCTCGTTCAAAACCTCTCCAAACGACACAAGTGATACGTCGGGCGCACCCAATGCGCTCATCGAGATTCCCGACCCGGTCAGATAGATCCCGACGAAGCCAACCATTTCGGCCAGTCGCGTCAAGCCTCGGCAAAGGCATCCGAGGCTTGACGAACATATAGAGAACATTCTATGCGTTCCGGATGGCGGGACGATCACTTCAGGACAAGCTTGCGATTCTTTCGGACGCGGCGAAATACGATGCCTCCTGTGCGTCCAGCGGCGGCGTGCGCAGGGATGCACGCGGGGGCGGGCTGGGCTCGTCCGGCGGCAGCGGCATCTGTCATGCCTATACGCCGGACGGGCGCTGCATTTCCCTGCTGAAGATCCTGATGACGAATTTCTGCATCTTCGACTGCGCCTATTGCATCAACCGCGTGTCCTCGAATGTCGAGCGCGCGCGGTTTTCCGTCGAAGAGGTCGTGTCGCTGACATTGGAATTCTACCGGCGCAACTATATCGAAGGGCTGTTTCTCTCCTCGGGCATCATCCGCTCGCCCGACCAGACGATGGCTGACATGGTGCGGATTGCCAGGGTCTTGCGCGAGGATCACCTGTTCAAGGGCTATATCCACCTCAAGACCATCCCCGACGCCGCCCCCGAACTGGTGCGCGAGGCCGGGCTGTGGGCCGACCGGTTGTCGATCAATGTTGAACTGCCGCAGGACGCCAGCCTGCGCCGCTTCGCCCCCGAAAAGCGGCCAGAGACCATCCGCGGCGTCATGGCGCAGTTCCGGCTGGAAGCCGAGGCGGCGAAAGAAAAGAGCTTCACCGGCCGCAAACCGCGCCCCTTCGCGCCGGCGGGGCAAAGCACGCAGATGATCGTGGGCGCGGACGAGGCCGACGATATGGCTATCCTGAACAGCGCGACGCGGCTTTATTCCGGCTATGGGCTGCGGCGGGTCTATTATTCGGCCTTCAGCCCGATCCCCGACGCCTCGTCCGCGCTGCCGCTGGTCAAGCCACCCCTGCTGCGCGAACACCGGCTTTATCAGGCGGATTGGCTGCTGCGCTTTTACGGCTTCTCGGCAGCAGAGATCGGGCAGGGCGCGACCGGTGGCCATCTGGACCTCGAGCTTGATCCCAAGCTGGCTTGGGCGCTGAAGAACCGGGGGCTGTTCCCGCTGGACGTGAACCGTGCCAGCCGCGAGATGCTGCTGCGGGTGCCGGGTTTCGGCACGCGCACGGTGGACCGCATCCTGACCGCGCGCCGCCACCACGCCCTGCGGGTCGAGGATCTGGCCCGCATGGGGGCGCTGGTGAAAAAGGCGCAGCCCTTTATCTGCGCGCCGGGCTGGACGCCGGGCAGGTTGACCGACAGCGCTGGCTTGCGCGCGCGCTTTGCCCCCGCGCCGGTGCAGCTTGCGCTGATATGAGCTACGCGGTTTCGCTGCCCGACCAGGGCACGTTCGCGGCATGGCGCGATGCCGCGCGGCGCGCGATCAGCCATCGCATCGCGCCAGAGCGGATCGACTGGACCGGCGGCGGTTTGTTTGCGGCGACGCCCTTGCCCACGGCATCTGGCCCGCATGAAATCCGCGTTTCACAGCATTTCCTGTCGCTGGCGCGCTCGGTCGTCTGGCACAAGTTACCCGACCGCTTTGCCCTGCTCTATCAGGCGCTGTGGCGGCTGGACCGGGGCGATCCGCTGTCACCCGCCGACCCCTTGGGCCGCCGCTTGCAATTGATGGCCAAGGCGGTGGGCCGCGACATCCACAAGATGCACGCCTTCGTCCGCTTTCGCGAATTGCCCCTCGGCGGCCCGCGCCGCAGCTTTGCTGCGTGGTTCGAGCCGGAACACAACACGCTGGAACCGGGTAGCGCGTTCTTCGTGAACCGCTTTGCCGACATGGACTGGCTGATCGCGACGCCGCGCCTGACCGCGCGCTTTCAGTCGGGTCGGCTGACCTTCGGCCCCGGCGGGGCGAAGCCCGACCTGCCCGAGGATGCCTCGGAAGCCTTATGGGCCACTTACTTCGCCAATATTTTCAACCCCGCCCGGATCAAGCTGGACGCGATGCGGTCGGAAATGCCGAAGAAATACTGGAAGAACCTGCCGGAAACCCGCCTGATCCCCGCCATGCTGGCCGATGCCGAGGCGCGCGTGCAGCGGATGCGCGACGCAGGGGCATCCGAGCCGCGTCCGGGCGCCGCGCCGGTCTCGACCCGCTATCGCGAGGCGATGCCGCAATCCATTGAGGCCCCCGGAACGCTGGATCAGGCACGGCAGGCGGCGCTGATGTGCCGCCGCTGCGACCTGTGCGAAGCCGCGACGCAGACGGTCTGGGGCGAGGGGCCTGCGGATGCCGCGGTGATGATCGTCGGCGAGCAACCCGGCGATCACGAAGATCTGGCGGGTCGTCCCTTTGTCGGTCCCGCCGGGCGATTGCTGCGCGACGTGATGGCGGAGGCCGGGCTGGACGATGCGCGGGCCTGGCTGACCAATGCGGTCAAGCATTTCAAGTTTACCCCGCGCGGCAAGCGCCGGTTGCACCAGAACCCGAACCGGGGCGAGATCCGGCATTGCCGCTGGTGGCTGGGGCTGGAACTGGCTTTTGTGCAGCCCCGCGTCACGCTGGCGCTCGGGGCCTCGGCGGCCTTCGCGCTGACCGATGACGACCGCCCGATGCACCAGCGCCGCGGCATGGTCGAGACGGGGCTGCATGGCGGCCCGGTCCTCATCTCGTGGCACCCGGCCCATATCCTGCGCCTGCGCGATGCCGACCGGCAGCGCCATGCCCGCCTGCAACTGGCCGAGGATCTGGCCAAGGCGGCGGCGATGGCCGAAACGGCGCCAATGATCCATACGCCTTCGGGAACATTCCCCGCCGCCTGTCGTTGACCGGCATGAACAGGAGGCGGATATGACCGATCATCGCGAGAAATTCTGGAACAGGCTCGATGGCGTGAACTCGGGTATGCTGGGCTTGGCCGAGGACGCGCGCCTTGTGCCCATGTCGCATTACGCCGATGCCGAGGCCGGCAAGCTGTGGTTCATCACCGCCAGGGACACGGATCTGGCCCGCGCTTTGGCCAGTGGTGCCAAGGATGCCCTGCATGTGGTCAGTGACGGGGGAAAGGGCCTTTTCGCCCGCATTCACGGCACGCTGGCCCTGTCGGACGACCGCGCCAAGCTTGACGAGCTGTGGAATGCCGTGGCCTCAAGCTGGTTCGAGGACGGGCAGCAGGACGATGATGTTCAGCTTCTGCGCCTTGATCTTGCCGAGGCCGAGGTTTGGGTCACGGGCGGCAGCCTGTCCTTCCTCTACCAGGTCGCCAAATCCAAGGTCACCGGCGACAAGCCGGACATGGGCGAGCATTTCGGCTTGACCTTCTGAACCTTGCCCCCGCCGGCAGCGATCTGGAATTTCCGAACCGCCGGTCGATGAACTCGAAACGATCGCGGATCGTATCCGTCCGTTGCGCCTGCTCTGACGCATGATCGTAGACATCTTGAGGCATTCGATGGCGGGCAGGAAGGGGCAGAGGAAGCGTGTGTGGATGCCCCCTTTTTGGCAAGCTGAATCTTCGATTTTTCGGCGGGGTCTCCGATCGGACGTTTGTCAGGCCGATGGTGGACACTATCCCGCACTCTCAGCACGCGGCAATGCGGTCAGCCCGGTCGCTTACTATTCCGAGGTCGCAGGAATGTGAGCGCCAGCACGATAGCCCGAACCCTTGTCATGCTACGGGTCGCAATCATGGCCGGGTTGATGCCCTGCGCCAATGCTTCCACCTCGGGGTCGGCGCACCTCCGGGCAAAAAGGCCAGCAGCAATGCGCAGGATTGCCCGCCCGGTCACTTCACGAAGACGGTTGAGTTCGCTGCCGTGCCGACACGTCAGTTCTTCGTGTCGATCAGAGAGCAGGTGATCGACATGACTTTCCGGCCAGGCCGTCCGTTCAACGACCTGCCTGCCCTGCCACCGGCGCAGAATATCGAGACCAAATCGGTCTTGAAAGCCGGTACCGAGGCGCGGGCTGCTTTGGCAGAGCTGCGGGTTTCATGGCAGATCATCCCCAACCAGGCTGATCAACTCCATCCTTCTTCTGGAAACCCAGGCGAATTCCGAAATCGAGACCATCGTCCCGACAACCGACCGGCTTTTCCGCTTTGCCGATGATACCGGGGGTCGGGCCGATTCCGCGACCACGGAGGCCCTGCGCCACCGCACTGCCCTTAACCGAGGCTTCGCGATGTTGAAACAGCGCCCGCTCTCGACGGCGATCGCCGTCGAGATGTGCCGCATGATCAAAGGCGTGAAGCTTGACATCCGCAATACACCTGGCACCGCCCTGATGAACGATGCCACCGGGGCCGTGATCCAGGACGTGTTGACAAAAGGGATTGGCTTTTTGCGACATCACATGATTTCTCCACGGGGTCGCGCGATGCAGTGCGCCCCGGAATGACGGATGGCTGCGATGGTGCCGCCCACTTCTGCGGGCGGCGGTTTCAGTTCAGGTTTTGAACGTGCCTGAGATATCCCGCGAACCCGGCCAGCCGCCGGGCATAGGCATCAAGGTCCGGCAATGCCGGAAGATCGCCTGCCAGCAGCGACCAGCGGCGGACCGAAGGGGCGGCCGCGATGTCGGCCAGCGACAAATCCGGTCCCGCGATGAAGCCACCATCCGCGACCTGTCCGTCCAGCAGCGCAAAGGCCGAGATCACGGCGGGCAGATCCGCGTCGTCGGTCCGTCCTGCCGCACGGGCCTTGCGCAGCCGCGTCAGGGGCGGTGCCAGCGAGATCGAGGCCCAATCCATCCAGCCATCGACACTTGCCCGCCGGGCCGGATCGTCGGGCCATAACCCGCTCGCCCGAAAGCGCCGCGCCAGATAGCGCAGCATCGCGTTGGATTCGCGCACCACGGTATCGCCATCCTGCAAAACCGGCACCTTGCCGCAGGGGTTCATCGCCAGAAATTCGGGCGTATCGGTGGGACCGAAGCCTCGGCCTGCAGGAACCAGTTCGTAATCCTGTCCGATCTGGTCCAGCAGCCAGAACACCTTGGCGCAGTTCGAGGAATTGGGGCGTCCATGAATTTTCAGCATGGTCAGCCCCTTCCGCCGGAAACCATCGCAAGCACCCCGTCCAGCCGGTCGCCATCGGCCAGCGACAGGATGGCGTCGCAGGCCGCGCCCGCCTGCGACGCGCCCAGCAAGGGTGTCGTGCAGTCCAGGAACTTGTCGCGCAATTCGGCATCCGACATCGGGTTGGCCGGCCCGCGCCCGAAACGGGTCGAGGCGCTGTCCTGAAACTCCCGGCCGTCCTTCATCACCACGCGGACGCGGCCCAGGTAGGCGTCATCCCCTTGGTGTCCGGTCGAAGTGATGCGCGGCAGCAGACCGGCCAGTTCGGGTGTCAGGAAGGTTGCATCGTCGAAATCGGCCAATCGGATACGCCCGGCCGTCAGCGCCTTGGCGGTCAGGAACTGCACGCTGAACTTGGCGTCCAGTCCGGTGCGTGGATCGGGCCGGTCGGTATGGGCAAGGCGGCGTGCGTGGGTGCTGGTTTCGATGGCTTCGATCGCATCGGCTTGCAGCACGCCCTCCCGTGCCACGATGCGCAAGGCCGCGTCGATGGCCGAATGGGCCGAGCCGCAGCAGGGGTGCTGCTTGATCGCGATGCCGGGGTCCAGCAGTTCCATCGGACCGTCCCAGCCGTCCAGGATCGCGTCGGCGTCATAGGTGCCCGCGCCGTTGAACAGGTTGAAAAAACCATAGTTGTGTTCGAACGCCTCGGGGTTGGCCGTCATCCCGCGGCGGGTGACCAGCGCGGCCATGATCGCGTTATGCGCGGCCTGTCCCACATGCAGCGGCTTGATGGGGGTGCCGAAATTCGACTTCAGCCCGGACGCCATCGAGACCGCGACCGCCAGCGCCGTGGTCATCCGTTCCTCGTCGAAGTCGAACATCCGCGCGGCGGCGGCGGTTGCGCCGAAGACGCCCAGGGTCGCCGTCGGATGCCAGCCCTTTTCATAGTGATGCGGCAGCAGCCCGCGGGCAAGGCGGGTTTCCACCTCGACCCCGGTCATCCAGGCTTCGAGCGCCTTTCCGGCGGTCGCGCCCAGCATCTCGGCCAGCCCCAGCACCACGGGCACCACAGGGGCGGACGGATGGCCGCCCATCGTGGTCGAGCAGTCGTCGAAATCCAGCGCATGGGCCGCCGTGCCATTGATCAGGGCGGCATGCAGGACCGAGGCCCGCCGCCCGCCACGCCCCCACAGGGTCACCTGGCCCGGTGCGGCGCCGGTATCCAGAACGGTCTCAAGCGCGTCCATAAAGGGCGCTTTGGCCCCGGCCAGCGCCACGCCGACCGTATCGGCGAAGGCGCGGCGGCCGATATGGGCGGCCTCTGCGGGAACCGAGTCCAGGCGGATCGACAGCGCCCGGCGGGAAAGTTCGCGTGCAAAACTCATGTCGTAAGCTCCTTTGGGCGTCAGCGCGTGGCGGCCTGGATGGCGTCGGTCAGGTCGGTCGCGCGCGGCAATGCGTCCAGCCGCATCAGCAGGCCGAAGACCTGCGCCGCACCGTCGTCGGTCAAGGCGCGGCGGGCGCAATCGGTGAACTTCGCCTCGAGCATATCCTGCGGCAACGGGGTTTCGGGACCGCGGCCAAGGGGGGCTGCGACCGACTGGCGCAGGACGGTGCCGTCCTTCAGCGTCACCACGACCTCGGCGCCGTAATCGTTGGCGTCGTCGTCATGCGGCTCCATGCGGATCAGGCCCATGACGCGGGTCACTTCGGGATCGCGCAGGGCGGCGTCCTCGAAATGCTCCAGCAGCACCGCGCCGTTCACCAGCCCGCGCGACACCGCATAGGGCAACGAGAACTTGGCGTTCAGGGCGCTGGTTGCAGGGTTCAGCACATGCGGCAGCAGGCGGCGCGGATGCATCCGCACCAGCACGTCCGCGACCGCCGCGCTGTTCGCAAGCGGGCCGTCATGCAACCCGATCGCTGCGTCGATGGCCCCGTGGACGCTGTAGACACAGGGATATTTCTTGATCGAGATGCCCGGCGCCAGCAGGTCCAGCGGCTGTGCCCAATCCACCAGCATTCGCTCGGCGTCGTAATTGCCCGCGCCGTTGAAGACTTCGAGGAAGCCCTGCGGATGTTCCAGCGCGACGGGTGAGCCGTTGACGCCCTTCGACGCCATCAGCGCGGCGAACAGCCCGTTGCGCGCGGCGATCCCCGCATGCAGCGGCTTGGTCGAGGTGCCGAAATTCGCCTTGATCCCCGATGCCAGCGAGGCCGAGATCGAGATGGCGTCGGCGATCTGCGCCTCGTCCGATTTCAGCAGCACCGAGGCGGCGACGGCGGCACCGAAGATCCCCAGCGTCGCGGTCGGGTGCCAGCCCTTTTCGTAGTGCTGGAAGTTGACGCCGCGCGCAAAGCGCGTCGCGGCCTCGACCCCGACGATATAGGCGTCGGTCAGATCCTTGCCGGAAGCGCCCCTTGCCTCGGCCAGCGCCAGAAGGCCGGGGATGATGATGACGGTCGGATGGCCCGACAGCGATTTCGAGGTGTCGTCATAGTCCAGCGCATGGCCCGCCGTGCCGTTGACGAAAGCCGCATCCAGCATGCCCAACCGTTCCTGGCGGCCCAGCACGAGGCAGGGACCGGGGCCGTAGATGCCGGGCATCAGCGAGGCTTCGGTCGTGTCGGTCGGCGCGCCCAGCAAGGTGCAGCCGATCATGTCGGCGATGGCATTGCGCGCCCATTTCACCGCATCGGGGTCAAAGCCGGCCGGATCCAGCGCGACGACTCGTTTCGCAAGTTCGCGTGACAGGGACATCAGATCACCTTTCCTTGGCCGCACCGGATGCGGCATCGTTCTGCTTGTGGGGTTCGGGCGTCGCGGCAGGTTGCATCAGCCCGCCGAGCCGCCGCATCGAGGCTTGCCGCGGCAGGTCCATCAGCGCGGCGAAAAGGCTGGCGGCGGCATCGGCAGACAGGATGCGACCGGTGCAATCGTCGAATTTCGCGCGGAACTGGTCCGGGGTCATCGGATCGGACGGCCCCCGGCCCATTGCGACGCTGGCCGAGGCCGACAAGACCCGCCCATCGGACAGGCCGATGCCGACCCGGCCCAGCGAAAGGTCGCCGTCGTCATGGGCGACCAGCCGCACCCTGGCCGCCAGGGCGCGGGTCTGGGGGTCGAAAACCTGCGCGTCCTCGAAATCCGCAAAGCCGATGCCGCCCGCGATCAGGGCACGCGCCGTCAGGTATTGGGTCGAGAATTTCGCGTCCAGCCCGTCCCCGGGATCGGGCCGGTCGATGTTCTTCAGGCGCTTGCGGTGCAGCGCGACTTCGACGGTTTCGATCGTCGCGCCCTGCGCGGCCCGGTGCAGTTCCGCAGCCGCGTCGATGGCGCAATGGATGAAGGCGCAGCAGGGATATTGCTTGATCGCGATGCCGGGCGACAGCAGCGCGAAATCCTGTCCCCAGCCGTCCAGTGCTGCATCCGTATCCTGCGAAACAGTGCCGTTGAACGCGGCCATGAAGCCGAATTTGTGTTCCAGCGCCGCCGGATTGGCGGTGAATCCGGCATGGGCCAGAAGCGCCGCCTGCAAGCCGTTGCGATTGGCCTGCCCTGCATGCAGCGGCTTGGTCATCGTGCCGGAGTTGGCGCGCAGCCCCGCCGCGCAGGATGCGGCGATGCCCATCGCGACCGCCATGCGTTCCGGCGCCAGCCCCAGCAAACGACCGCAAGCGACCGCGGCGCCGATGACGCCGAAGGTCACCGTCGGATGCCAGCCCCGCCCGGCATGGGCGGGGTTCGAGATGCGGGCGAGGCGGATTTCGGCCTCGACGCCCGCGACATAGGCGGTCAGGAAGTCGGCGCCGTTGCTGTCCAGCCGGCCGGCCAATGCCAGCAGGGCAGGCACGATGGAAACGGAAGGGTGGCCGTCCATTTCCAGATTGCAGTCGTCGAAATCCAGGGCATGGGCCGAAATGCCGTTGATCTGTGCGGCGTCCAGTTCATGCAGGCGGCCGGGACGGCCCAACAGGGCCGAGGGTCCGGGACTGGCCGTCAGAACCTGCGCGGCAAGGCGGACCACCTCTTCGCCCGCGCCGGCCACCCCGCAGGCGACGGTATCGGCGATGGCCCGTATCGCCCAGTCGCGGGCAGGCTCGCTCAGGTCCTCGAAGGTCAGTCCGGCGGCGCTGGCAGAAAGTCGAGGCGTCAGGGAGGTCACGAAAAGCTCCTGTTGGAAAAGCCGGTGCGGCGTAGCGGATTCGGGCCGGGTTTGCGTCAATGCTTCAGGATCTGGTCCAGGAAGGCGCGGGTGCGCGGCTCGCGGGGGTTGCCGAAGAACTCTTCGGGCGGGGCGCTTTCGACCTTGGATCCGTCTGCCATGAAGACGACGTTGTCGGCCACGGTGCGGGCAAAGCCCATTTCGTGGGTGACGACGATCATGGTCATGCCGCTTTGGGCAAGTTCGATCATCGTATCCAGGACTTCCTTGATCATCTCGGGGTCGAGCGCGCTGGTCGGTTCGTCGAACAGCATGATCTCGGGTTCCATGCACAGCGACCGGGCGATGGCGACGCGCTGCTGCTGTCCGCCCGACAGTTGCAGCGGATATTTCCGCGCCTGATCGGGGATGCGGACCTTGCGCAGGAAATGCATGGCCAGTTCCTCGGCATCGGCCTTTTTCATCTGCCGGGTCAGCATCGGGCCAAGCGTCAGGTTTTCCAGCACCGTCAGATGCGGGAAAAGATTGAAGTTCTGGAACACCATGCCGATGTTGCGGCGGATCGCGTCGATGTTCTTGACGTTGTCCGTCATCTCCAGCCCCTTGACGAAGATCTGGCCTTCCTGATGAACCTCAAGCCGGTTGATGCAGCGGATCAGCGTCGACTTGCCCGAGCCGGAAGGACCGCAGACGACGACGCGCTCGCCCTTTCTGACGTCGAGGCTGACATTGTCCAATGCCTTGAACGGGCCATACCACTTCGAGATGTTATGCATCGCGATGACGATATCGGCGTTCGCCGTCGCGGCGGGAATGTTGGCGGTGGCTGGTGACATTTCGTTTTCCCCCTGTGCCGTTCTAGATGCGCCCTTCGGCGATCCATTTTTCCAGCTGGCGTGCGTAAACCGACAGCGCATAACCGAAGAACAGATAGACCCCCGCCACGAACAGATAGGCCTCGACATAGAACGAACGCCAAAGCGGGTCCTGCATGACGGCCGTGGTTGCGGTCAGGATGTCGAAAAGCCCGATGATGATGACGAAGGACGTGTTCTTCATCGCGGCGATGATGTGGTTGGTGATTGCGGGCAGGCAGATGCGCAGCGCCTGCGGCAGGATGATGTGCCGCGTGGTCTGCCAATAGCCCAGGTTGATCGAGGCTGCCGCCTCGTATTGGCCGCGCGGGATGGCTTGCAAGCCGCCGCGAATGACCTCGGCCTGATAGCAGGCGAAGAAGATCGCGATGCCCACCGTGATGCGCAGCAGCCGGTTGACCTCCATCCCCGCCGGCAGGAACAGCGGGAACACGTTCACCGCCACGAACAGGATGGTGATCAGCGGCACGCCGCGCAACGCCTCGATGAAGACGACCGAAACGCCCCTGGCGACCGGCAGCGGTGCGCGGCGGCCAAGCGCCAGAAGGACGGCGACGGGCATGCCGATCAGGACGGTGCCCGTGAACAGCAGCATGGTCAGCGGCAACCCGCCCCAATCCGCGGTCGGCACGAAGCGCAGGCCAAAGACGCCGCCGAACATCAGGATGCCGATCGACAGCGCCGCGACGATCCACAGCGGCACCAGCAAGCGCAGGTTCCAGCAACGGGGCCACAGCGACAGCACGACGGTGGCCAGATAGATCGCCATCATCAGCGCCAGCCGCCAATGTTCGTCATACGGATAAAGTCCGAACAGCATGGGCCGGTGCTTTTCGACGATCACCGCCCAGCAGGCCCCGGTCGCCGCGCGGCAGACGTCGGGATCGGTCGTATACCAGACGGCGTTGAAGACCCCCCAGCCCAGCAAGGCCCATAGGCAGCGCAGCAGGATCAGGGCCGTGACGATGGTCAGGGCGGTTTGCCCGACCGAGTTGAACAGATTGCGTTTCAGCCACGGACCGGGCGCCATGCGGGCGTCGGGATCGTAGGTCGTGGTTCGGGATGTCGCAGCCATGACTTACCGCTCCTTGATCGCCACGAGGCGGTTGTAGATGTTCATCAGGGTCGAAGTGACCAGGCTGATGATCAGGTAGACCAGCATCATCACGGCGATGGCCTCGACCGCCTGTCCGGTCTGGTTCATCACGGTGTTGCCGATATTGACCAGATCGGGATAGCCGACGACGACCGCGATCGAGCTGTTCTTGCTAAGGCTGACATATTGGCTGGTCAGTGGCGGCACGATGACGCGCAGCGCCTGCGGCAGAACGACGTAACGCAGGATGAAGCGCGGGCGGAGCGAGATCGAACGGGCGGCCTCGACCTGGCCCTTGGGCGTCGCCTGGATGCCGGCGCGGACGATCTCGGCGATGAAGCCCGAGGAATACAGCGAAATCCCCAGCATCAGGGCCACGAATTCGGGGCTGATCGTGGCACCCCCGCTGAAGCTGAAGCCCTGGCGCTCGGGAAAGTCGATGACATGAGGCGCGCCCGACAGCAGCCAGACCAGCAAAGGCAGGCCGAAGATCATGCCAAGGCCGGGCCATAGCATATCGACGTATCTGCCGGTTTTCTCACGGTGCCGCCGCGCCAGGCGCGTGCCGATCACCGTCAGCACGATTCCGGCCAGAAGCGCCAGACCCATCCACAGATGCGCGGGATCGGCTACGGGCACCGCGAAGGCCAACCCGCGATTGCTGATGAAGCCCAGCCCGAACAGTTCGACCGCGTTGCGGGGGGCAGGCAGGTTGCGGATCACGGCGGCCCAGAAGATCACCTGAAGGATCACGGGAATGTTGCGCACGATCTCGACATAGCCCAAGGCGATGCGTTGCAGCAGCCAGTTGCTGGAAACCCGCGCGATACCGACTGAAAAGCCGATGACGGTGGCGACCACGATGCCCGCGGCGGAAACGGTCAGCGTGTTCAGCAGGCCGACGATCAACGCACGGCCATAGGTGTCGCGCGGCGAATATTCGATCAGCCTTTCGCCGATCTGGAACTGCGAGACCTCGCCCAGGAAGCCGAAGCCGGTGGCGATGTTCTGGCGTTGCAGGTTCTCGACTACGTTCTGATAAAGATACAGGCCAAGAAGGACGACGGCGGCGCCCAATGCGATCTGATAAATCGCCGAGCGGAAGCTTTCGCTGTTGAGAATGTCCTTCAGTCCCTTGGCGGGACGCTTTCCGCCTCTGGCCGGAGTGGCATCAGTCATGGAGTGTCCCCGAAGGTCGTCGTGAGGCTTGGGCCGCCCACGTCGCGCAAACCGGACGCGGACGGCATGGAAGGGGGCCGTTCGGGCCTAGTGCATCGGAAAGCCGTAAAGCACCCCGCCTTCGGTCCACAGCTTGTTCAGGTCGCGTTCCAGCGCGACCGGGCTGTCGGGGCCGAAGTGGCGCATGTAGATGTCTTCATAGTTCCCCACATGCTTGACGATGTTATAGGCCCAGTCGTTGCCCACGCCCAGCTTGGCACCATTGTCGCCGATCACGCCCAGCAGGGTCTGGATGTCGGGATCGTCCGAGGACATCATCTCATCGACATTGGCCTGGCTGACGCCCAGTTCCTCGGCGTTGAAGGTGGCGTAGACCACCCATTTCACAAGGTCGTACCATTGGTCATCGCCCTGACGGACGGCCATTGCCAGCGGTTCCTTGGAAAAGATGCCGGGCAGCAGGACATGTTCGGACGGGTCCTGCGTATCGAAGGCGCGCACACCGGGAAGTGCCGCCTTGTCCTTGGTCAGCGCATCGCAGCGGCCGGTGACATAGGCATCGACCAACTGCTTGTTGTTCTCGATCACGACCGGCGTATAGTTCATGCCGCGCGCGGCGAAGATCTGGGCCACGTTGCGCTCGGTCGTCGAACCGGGGGCCATGCAGATGGTGGCACCGTCCATGTCCTCGATATCTTCGATTCCGTCTTCGGCACGCACCAGAAAGCCCGTGCCGGTGTAGAAGATCGGTGGCGTGAAGTTCAGGCCCAGCGCCGTGTCGCGGCTGAGCGTCGCGGTGACGTTGCGGGGCAGCACGTCGACTTCGCCCGACTGGATCGCCGGAAAGCGCTGTTGCGAGGACAGCGCGACGAAACGCACCTTCGAGGGATCGCCGAAGATCGCAGCCGAGAGCGCAAAGCAGTAATCGACCTCGAACCCGCTCCACGCACCACGGCTGTCGGGCGCGGCAAAGCCGTGACGCGCCGGATGCACGCCGCAAAGGATTTCGCCCCGCGCCTTGACGGCGGCAAGCGTATCGCCGGAATCGGCATTGGCCACCGGGGCGCTTGCAACGGCAAACGCAAGACCTGCGACAGCGGACAAACCGGCAGTTTTCATCTTGTTCAACCCAATCTCCTCTCTGTGCTGGAAGGGCCGGGCGGGTCTTGTGCCCATGCCTCTATCAACTTCCGTGTTCTCTTGTATACATGTGCATTTGAAAGTATTCAACAGAGAACAAAACTCTAGGGAAGCTCTGCCATGAAGGATAAAAATCTCCGTCTGGACACGCGCGTAACCCACAGCGGTCGCGCGCCTGCCGAACATTTCGGCATGGTCAATACGCCCGTATACCGCGCCTCGACGATCCTGTTTCCGAATCTGGCTGCGCTGGAAGCGAAGGAGGGCGCCAAGCTGCGCTATGGGCGTCGTGGAACACCCACGACCCATGCGCTTGAAGATGCGATCTGCGCCCTCGAGGGATCGGAGCGCACCCTTGTCGCACCCTCGGGTGTCAGCGCGATCAGCGTCGTCCTGATGAGCTATGCCGAGCCGGGGGCGCATTTCCTTGTGACCGACAGTTCCTATGGCCCGACGCGCAAGTTCTGCGAATTCACGCTGCGCAAGTTCGGAATCGAGACGACCTATTACGACCCGGCCATCGGCGCGGGAATCGAATCGCTGATTCGTCCCGAAACGAAGCTGATCTGGATGGAATCGCCCGGCTCGCAGACCTTCGAGGTCCAGGACGTCGCCGCGATCACCGAAACGGCCCGCCGCCACGGTATCGCGACCGCGATCGACAACACCTGGAGCGGAGGCTACTTCTGCCAGCCGATCGCGCAAGGGGCGGATATTTCCTTGCAGGCGGGCACCAAGTATATTTCGGGGCATTCCGACGTGATGCTGGGCACCATCGCGTGCAGCGCCGCCGTCTACGACCGTCTGCGCGAAACCTATCTGCGTTTTGGTATCTGCGTCAGTTCGGACGATGCCTATCTGGCCCTGCGGGGGTTGCGCACCCTTGGCGTTCGCATGAACCACCACCATGCCAGTGGGATCGAGGTCGCGAACTGGCTGCTGGAACAACCCGAAGTGCTGCGCGTCATGCATCCCGCCCTTCCCCAGGACCCCGGCCATCGGATGTGGAAGAAATATTTCACCGGGGCGTCGGGCCTGTTCGGCTTCGTGATGAAGCCGGTCGACCATGACGCGCTGGCGCGGATGTTCGACGGGTTCTCGCTATTTGGCATGGGGTCCAGTTGGGGTGGTTTCGAAAGCCTGATCGTGCCCAGCAATCCCTCGGTCTATCGCACTGCGACCGAATGGAATCCCGGCGGCCAGACCGTTCGCCTGCATGTCGGGCTTGAAGATCCTGCCGACCTGATTTCCGAGTTGCGAATGGGTTTCGACCGGCTGCGCGCGTGACAGACTCATCTGCCGCATCGGCAATCCGTGGAAACAGGATCACGCAGGAACAACTGTCGGCGGCAGCGCGGGCTTGTTGCCATCGCCTCAAGCCTGCGCCTATAAAGAACATATTACCTGCCATTCCACAAACACGAGAATGAAACAGCATGCCCCGTGAGAAGGCCGAAACTGTATCCCGCCCTCGGCTTCGCACGGTTTCGGCCTCTGGCGATCTGGTATCGGATATCTACGAACTTGTGCGCAAGGAGATCGCGGCAGGCGCCCTGCGCGTCGGCGACCGCGTCACCGAGGTGGATCTTGCCAAGCGGTTCGGTGTTTCGCGCACGCCGGTCCGCGATGCGATTTCGCGGCTGGAAGCCGACGGGCTGCTGACCAATGAGCCGCGGCGGGGCCTTGTGGTCACGGTCCTGAGCCATCAGCAAGTGGTCGAACTGTATTTCATGCGCGAAATTCTGGAAGGGGCCACGGCGCGCCTTGCCGCGCAAGGTGCCAGCGACATCGAGCTGTCGATGCTCGAGGAACTGAGCAATAAGGAAATGTCCTCGCTGGACGACATTCCGACATTGCTGGACATCAACCGCAACTTCCATCGGCTGATGATGCTGGCCGCGCATAACCGCTATCTGCTGCGCAGCCTGTCGCAACTGGCGCTGACCATGTCGCTGTTGCCCAGCCTGCTGGACAAGGGTGACCGCGCAAGCGCCGCCGCCGCCGAACACCGCGCCATCGTCGAGGCGCTGCTGGCCCGCGACCGCGAGGCCGCGGAAAAGGCCGCGCGCGCGCATATCCGCAGTTCGCAGCAGCATCGCATGCTCTACAGCCTGGAATGCCACGATGGGAAATAGCGGTGGCCTTGCGTCGGAGGCGTCTCTGGTTTCGCGTTGAGATCTCCGAACTGCGGCAGCCGCGGCAAGGGTCATGGCCGAATGTGGCGGGAACGGGCGGGTGCAGCACCCCGCTATCATGCGCAGTTGATCGGCGGAACGCGGCTGGTGATTCGACCTTTGGCCCCGAGCAGGGCGGAACGTGCCAGGATGTGTTGACGCCCATCCCGAGCGACGCGATCCCCGTCACGCTGCAAGACCGCCTGCACGATCATGGACCAGGTTTTTGCCACGGGCTTTCCAGCCGTGAAGCGGGCTGGTCCACCCCATAGCCCGGTTCAGGGGGTCCTGCTCCAATACGCATAGACGCGAAGGGGCTTCTTCCGGTTGGGGTGGTGCGACAGCAGGGCCTTGCGAAGCCGCGCAGCGACGGCCTTCTCGCAGCCCGCCCAGACGAAATCGGCGGGCAGATCGCCGCCCGCCAGCCGCGCCGCCAGCGTCTCGTCCAGCAGGGTCGAGCGTTCCGCCGGGGTCCCGCCACGGTGCAGCCATGTCAGCGCCAGCCGGGCCGGGCCGGTCAGGGCTTGCTCCTCTGCCGCATCGGTCACCTCGATAAAGGCGTCGATTTCCGTTGCGGCGGGCATTTCGGCGATCATGCGGGCGATGGCGGGCAGCGCGGCCTCGTCGCCCAGCAGCAGAAGGCGTCGGCCCTCGGGGCGACCGTCGCCGCCCGGCCCCATCAGCCCAACGACATTGCCCACCTGCGCGCGGCGCGCGAAATCGGCGCCGGGCGAGGCCCCGCCCTCGTGCAGCACGAAATCTATCGCGATGGTCCCGGCATCGGCATTCACCTCGCGGATCGTATAGACGCGGCTGACCAGCGCGTCCTTGCCCTGCGGCCAGTCCAGACGCCCGTCGGCCCGCTGGACCGGCCAGCGCGGTTCGCGCCCCTCGGGTGGCAGCAGCAAGCGGATGTGATAGCCCGCATCGGGCGCATCCAGCCCGCGCGTGTCGCAGGCGAAAACCACGCGCCGCATCCGAGGCGTCAGATCGAAGGCATCGGTCACGCGAAGCAGGCGGAACTGCGGCGGCAGGCTGTCGCCCAGCCCGTCGCCCGACCAGTCGATCCGGGTGCCCTCGCCCGCGAACTCGAACACATGCTCGGCGATGAAGGCGCGGATCAGGGCGAGGATTTCGACCGAGGGCGCGACGACATCGACCAGGACCGTTTCCGACAGCCGCAGGATATCGACCGTGCCGAAGGGGCTTTCCAGCCGCGCGCCGTCATCCGTGCGCGTCACGGTCGCGTGTTCGCTCATATGGTCCAGCAACTCGTCCAGCACGCGCCCGGCGTCGTCCAGCACGACCACGGCGCGGTTGCGGAATGTCGTTTCGGTCATGTCCGGCCTCGTCTGAAGAGAAGGAAGATCAGGAAGGGCGCGCCCATCAGTGCCGCCACCAGCCCGGCGGGGATCTGCCAGGGGAACAGCAGCACCCGGCCCAGCCAATCGGCCCCGACCATCAGCGCGGCCCCGATCAGCGCAGCCCCAACCGTTTGCGGCAAGGCGCGGCGCAGCCCGGCCTCGCGCGCCAGATGCGGCGCCATCAGCCCCACGAAGCTGAGCGGTCCGATCCCCAGCGTCGCCACCGCGCTGAGCGCACCGGCCAGCGCGAACAGTCCCAGACGCGCGCGGCCCACCGGCACGCCAAGCGCCCCGGCGAGTGCGGGACCAAGCGGCAGCAGGTCCAGCCACCGGCGCGCGGCCAGTGCGGGCAGGGCTAGCGCCACGGCGGCCGCGCAAAGCAACATGGCGCTGCCCGGCGCGGCATTGTAGGTCGAGCCGCTCATCCAGCGCAGCAGCGCCAGCGCGCGCGGATCGCCCGTCGCAGCCAGCAGCCCCGACAGCGCATCGACCAGCGCGCCAAGCGCGATGCCTGCCAGCAGCACCCGCTCGGGCGCCAGCGCCGTGCGGCGAGTGGCCAGCAGGATCACCGCCAGCACCGCGCAGGCCCCCGCCCCGGCAAAGCCCAGTTGCACGGGCAGGCCGGGCGAGGCCAGCACGAACAGGCTTGCCGCAAGGCCAAGCGTGGCGCCGGCGCTGATACCCAGGACCTCGGGGCTGGCCATCTCGTTGCCGGTCAGCCGTTGCAGCAGCACCCCCGCGACGGCCAGCATCGCGCCTGCGGCCAGCGCGGTCATCACGCGCGGCAGGCGCAGGGCAGCCATTTCGGTGCCCATGACCCATGCCCCGCCCGCGTCCCGGCCCAGCAGGACCGCCACAACCACCATCAACGGCAACGCGGCCAGCACCAGCGCAAACCGGGGCATTCGCTGCGGCGGCGCGACCGCCCCGCCGATCACCCGGTGCCGGATCTTCAGCCGGGGCAGCAGCACCAGCAGCAAGGGCGAGCCGAAGACCGCCGTGATCGCCCCCGTCGGCAGCAGGTCGCTGAACTGACCGGCGGCAAGCTGGATCGCCGTGTCGGTGACCAGCAGCAACGCCGCCCCGATCAGGCCGGAGGTCAGCAGGAACACCGGTGACCCTCGCGCGCCCAGCAGCCGCGCCAGAACCGGGGCGACAAGCCCGATGAAGCCGATCACCCCGACCGCACTGGTCACCAGCGCCGACAGCGCCACCGCGACGGCCAGCGCGGCCAGCCGGATGCGCGTCAGCCGCACCCCGAGCGAGGCGGCAGCGCCATCGCCCAGATCCATCAGCGACAGCGGTCTCAGCAGCGGCAGGCAGCACAGCGCCAGCAGCCCGACCTTCCAGCCAAGCGCCAGCGGGATCTGCCAGCTTTGCATCGACAGCGAACCGGCACCCCAGATGAACAGGCTGACCATGCTGCGGTCGTTCAGATAGGCCAGGATCGCAGCCAGCGCCCCGCACCACAGGCTGACCACCAGCCCCGACAGCACCAGCGACAGCGGCGAGAACCCGCGCCTCGCGCCAAGCGCCATGATCAGCCCGGCGACCAGCGCGCTGCCCAGCAGCGCCACCGCGTCGCGGCCAAGGCCCAGATGCGCGGGAAAGAACAGCGTCGCGACCACCAACGCCAGATGCGCGCCCGCCGATATCCCCAGCGTGGTTGGCGAAGCCAGCGGATTGCGCAGCACCTGCTGGAACAGCGCCCCGGCCAGCGACAGCGCGAAACCCGCGATCACCGCCGTGGCAAGGCGCGGCAGCGTGGAATGGTAAAGCCGCATCTTCACCGGATCATAGCCCGGCGCCGCCTGTGCGCTCAGGGGCGCCGCGACCAGCAGCCATAGCAGCAGCGCGATGCCAAGTGCCAGCACGAGGATCGGGCCAAGGCGGCGGGTCATGCCCCAGGTCATGCGTCCGCCTCCACCGCCTCTGTCACCAGCCGGGCGAAGCGCATTGCCTCGTTCACCATACCCAGCAGCAGGACCGGCGGCATCCGGCGGATACGCTCCGGCTGCGCCAGCGGCAGCGCGCGCCACAGCGGGCTGCGGTCCAGTGTTTCAAACGTGCCGGGCGGCAGCGGGTCGAAGACCAGCAGCATCGCGCCGGGGTCGGTGACGCGCGAAAGCGCCTCGACCGGCAGGGTCTGGAAGCCCCAGTTCCCGGTCGGTTCGGTCCAGGCGTTGCGCAACCCGATACGCAGCAGCACATCGTTGAACAGGCTGGGATCGGCGCTGATGCGGACATGGCGCGCGTCCCAGAAATGCGCCAGCACCACCGCGCGCCCGGCGTGACGCGCAAGGCGCGCGCGGCAATCGGCGAACAGCGCCTCCATGTCCGCCAGCAGGTGGCGAGCCTCGGCCTCGCGGCCGATGCGGGCGGCCAGCGTCTGCGTCGCGGCGATGCAGGCGTCGAGGATGGGGCGGCCGGTCCAGATGAAGGTCTCCAGCCGCAGAACGGGGGCGAATTGCGTCAGTCGGGGGATCTGTGCATCCAGCCAGGGCGTGACCAGGATCAGATCGGGGGCAAGCGCCGACAGGATCTCCAGGTTCGGCTCGGTCGAGATGCCCAGTTCCGCCACCTTGGGCGGCATCGCGGGTTCGACCACCCAATCCCTCCAGCCGGAGAGTTCGGAGATCCCGACCGGAGTGACGGCCAGCCCCAGCAGCGTCGAGGCCAGCCCGTAGTCCAGGCTGACGACGCGCGGCGCCCCTGCGGCCAGCGCGGGCGTCAGCAGCGCCGCCGGGGCCATCGCCAGAAGCCCCCGGCGGGTCAGGCGGAGAGGGTCAGCGGACACAGGCAATCGGCACATCCCTGCCCGGCTGGACCAGCACATCCATCGCGATGCCATAGATCCGGTGCAGCACTTCGGGCGTCACGATGCGGGCGGGCGGGCCGCTTGCCGCCACCTCGCCCGCCTTCAGCGCGTGGATCAGGTCGCAAAAGCGCGCGGCCATGTTGATGTCATGCATGACGATGACCACCGCCAGCCCGTGATCATGCGACAGGCGGCGGATCAGGGACAGGACCTCGACCTGATGGGCGATGTCCAGCGCGGCGGTCGGTTCGTCCAGCAGCAGGCATTTGCTGTCCTGCGCGATCAGCATGCCCAGCCATGCCCGCTGCCGCTCACCCCCCGACAGGGTGGCAAGCGGGCGTTCGCCGAAACCTTGCAGATGCACGGCCGCCAGCGCGTCCTCGACCCTCTGCCGGTCGGCGTCGGTAAAGCGGCCAAGCGGCCCGTGCCACGGATAGCGCCCCGAGGCGACGACCTCGCGCACGGTCAGGTCGGCGCCGGTGCCAGGATCCTGCGGCAACCATGCAACCTCGCGGGCAAAGGCCCGTTCGACGAAATCTGCCACCGGGTGCGCGTCATACAGCACCCGCCCGGTGCCGGCTGCGACCTGCCGCGCCATGATCCGCAGCAGCGTCGATTTGCCCGAACCGTTATGCCCGACCAGCGCCGTCACCCTGGCCCGGGGAAAGGACAGGGTGACATCGCGCAGGATCGTAGCCCGCGCCACGGTCAGGCCGACGCCTTCCAGCCGGAAGGCCTCGCCCGCCGCTTCGTCCGGCGTCACCATGTATGGCGCAGCGTCAGCTTTACGGTGCGGGGGTTGCCGTAAAAGGCGGTGTCGGGGTTGCTCCAGGTCTCGGCATGGCTGACATATTCCCTGTCGAAAAGGTTTTCGACATTCAGCGACAGGGCGGTGCTTTCGGCGACCTGATAGCGCAGGGCCGCGTCGAATATGGTATGCGAATCCAGCCTGAAGCTATTGGCCTGGTCCGCATAGCGCGAGCCGACAAGGCGCGCACCCGCCCCAAGGGTCAGATCGCCCCTTCCGGCATTGCCCGGCAAGGTATGATCCAGCCAGAGCGAGGCCATATGTTCCGGGATCGACATCGGCCGGTTGCCGTCGTAGCCGCCGCCCTCGGACCGGACGATTTCAGCATCGGTATAGCTGTAGGCCAGCGTCAGGTTGGTGCGCTCGTTCAGTGCGGCCTTGCCTTCCAGTTCGACGCCCCGGCTGCGAACCTTGCCGATCTGTTCCCAGGTGAAATTACCCGTCGAATAGGGCACATTGGTCTGGGTCAGGTCGTAGGCAGCGGCCGAAAACAGCGCGTTCATGCCTGCGGGCTGCCATTTCGCGCCAAGCTCGAACATCTCGCCCATCATCGGCTTGGTTTCGCTGAACATGCGTGCATAGGTCGGCAGGACCGGGGTGAAGGATTCGGAATAGGTGCCATAAACCGACAGGCCGGAATTGATCCTGTAGGTCAGGCCCGCCCGCTTGGTCAGCGCGGTTTCGTCAGTTGGCGAGCCGAACTGGAAGAAGCCGTAGTCCTGAACCGAGTTCGCCTTGA
This sequence comes from uncultured Paracoccus sp., assembly GCF_945915435.1. GTDB lineage: Bacteria > Pseudomonadota > Alphaproteobacteria > Rhodobacterales > Rhodobacteraceae > Paracoccus. Next base: position 33,157 of record NZ_CAMEFG010000038.1, read on the forward strand.
TCTCATCGTAACGCAAGCCCAGCGTCAGAATCCAGCGGTCGTCAAAGGTCAGTTCCTCTTGCAGATAGGCGCCCCATGTCTCTTCGTCGACCAGCAGCTTGTAGTTCGGCCGCAGGGTGATGCAGGCGGTCCCGCAATAGATCGGGTTCGAGATGTCGCCGACGCCACCGGCCTCGCCGCTGCGGATCTCTTCGTTGGTATTGCCGCGGGTATAGTCGAGGCCGAACAGGGTGCGGCTGACGAAGCGACCGAAGCTTGCGTCGTATTGCAGATGGGCGTCCAGCGACCGGCGGACCATGTGGCCGTCGACATACCACGACAGCCTGCCATCATTCGGATGGCGATTGCCGGCGGCGTAGACGTTCTTGCTTAACAGATCAAGATCGCTGTAGCGCCCGTGCGAGCGGAACACCAGCCCGTTGCCGAAGTCATGCTCGAAGGCATAGCCGAGGTTCCATTCCTTCGTATCATTCACCTCGAAATCCGGTTCGCCCAGGAAGGTCCAGGGGTCGATGCCGGAGTCCAGCGGAATGCCGTAGCGGTTAGATCCCTCGCGCTCGTTGTAATCGGCCATAAGCGTGAGGGAAGTGCGGGCGGTCGGCTTCCAGGTCAAGGCGGGCGCGATATAAAAGCGATTGTCCTTCGATACGCCGTTGGGCAGTGTCGATTCCTGTCGCTTGGTAGTCAGACGGTAAGTCCAGTTCCCCGCAGCGTCCAGCGGCCCGCCGAAATCGGCCCCGGCTTCCAGGTGATCCTTGCCCGCCGTCGCATAGACCTCGCCGAACTTGTAGTCCAACGGGCGCTTGGTGATCATGTTCACCATGCCGCCGGGATTGTTCACGCCATAAAGAGTCGAGGTCGAGCCTTTCAGCACCTCGATCCGCTCCATCCCGTAGGGTTCGACACGGCCACCGGCGAGATTGTAGACCCGCATCTGCAACCCGTCCCGATAGGCACCCGAAGTGGTCTGGTCGAAGCCTCGGATGGCGAAGAAGTCGTAACGTTCGTCAGCGCCGTAAAGGTTGGTCATCACGCCCGAGGTATAGTTCAGCGCGCCGTCCAGATCCTCGACCCCGCGTGTCCTCATCTCATCCGTGGTGACGACCGAGACAGAGGCCGGGATGTCGATCACCGCCGCATCGGTCTTGGAGCCGGTGCCGGTGCGCTCGGCCACGATGCCTTCGACCGGACCCCAGGTGCCGTCGGCGCCGTGGATATAGATCGTGTTCAGCACGATCATTCCGTCCGTGGCGGCCAATTGCGCGCCTTCGGCAGGTGCGGAAACGGTCACCGTGCCTTCATTGGTGAAATCGTAGGTCAGCCCGGTCCCCGACAGAAGCTGCGCCAGCGCCGCCGGAGGTGCAAGCGGGCCGCTGATGGCGGTCGAGCGGTGATCGCCCGCATCGGCCGAGGTCACGAAGACCTGGATCCCCGTCTGGCGCGAAAAGGCTACCAGCGCCGAGGCGACCGGCTGCGCAGGAATGTCCAGCGTGGCGGTGGCGCGCTGTCCCGCCTCTTGCGCCAGCACCGGCACGGCCTGCCCCATCACGACCAGGGCCGAGCAGGCCAGCAGCAGCGCCCTGATTCCCACCCCGCGCCGGACTGTTGCCTGCATTTTCATATCCGCTGCGTCGCGCATCCCGATTCACCCTTCCGTCCCGAGGTTCCGGCCCTTTTCCGGGCCCGCTGAACCTGAAGACGACCGGAGCGGGAAAAGTAATTAGTCGGGAAACGCTTTTTTCTTCAGCCTTTCGACAGGCCGACCAGCAGGCCCGTGGCCCGCCAGACCCGCAGGCCAAGACCGCTTGCGATAGTGTCCAGCGCCGCATCCGGGTCGCGGGCATCAAAGACCGCCGTTACCCGCATCCGCCCCAGATCGCCGCCCAGCAGGCGAATATGACCGTGGCGGTAGCGCCCAAGTTCGGCGATCACCTCGTCCAGCGGCGTGTCGATGAACACCAGCCGGTCGTGGCGCCATGCCTGCACCGTTTCCAGATCCGCCAGGGCTGCGGCGGAAACGCCTTGCGTGGTCAGGCGCACCTCCTCGCCCTCGGTCACGGGGACGCCCTGCATGGGTCCGGCGCTTACCTCGACGGAATGTTCGGCAACCGCGACGCGGGTTTCCTCACCGATCTTGACGTTGAAGGCCGTGCCGCGCACCAGCACCTCGCCCCCGCCTGCGCGCACCACGAAGGGCCGGGCCGCATCGGGGCTGACGGTGAAGAACGCCTCGCCCGCCAGCAGGTGAACCTCGCGCCTGCCGTCCGAGAAGTTCACGTCCAGCGCCGAGGCCGTGCCAAGCTCGACCGTCGAGCCATCCTGAAGCTGCACCAGTTCGCGTTCCCCGATACCCGCACGGTAATCGGCCAGGACGCCAGTGGGCAGCATCTGCCAGCCAAGGCCGATGGACAGTACCGCCAGAGCGGCGGCAAGCGGCATGCGCCAGCCGGAAAACCCGCGCCGCGCGGACGGGGCAAGCGCGACCACCCCCGCCGCGCGGGTTTCACCCAACTGGTCGAGCCCATCCCAAAGCCGCCCGACCTCTTGCCAGGCACGTTGATGCGCGGGATCGGCCGCCAGCCAGATATGGAAGCGGCGCCGGTCCTCGTCGGTGGCGGCGTCGTCGTGCAGCAGAACGAGCCAACCGGCAGCCTCCTCATCCAAGGGATGCATGTCGTCCTGCCCCGTCACCACGGCCACCCGGCCACCCGGCCAAGCCAGAAAAAGGAAAAGCCATATCCACGACGATCCGCTTTGCAAGATATCCGCCGCAACGGGGGACCCGCTGCATGTAGACGCACGGGCGGGAAAAGGGAATTAGTCGCAACCCTGCCTCGGATCGACAAGTTGACGGCGCAGGACGCCCAGGGCCTTCACCATATGAACCATGACGGTATTGCGCGAGATCCCCAGCCGCGCGGCGATCTCGGCATAGGTAAGTCCCCCGAACTTGTGCAGGACCAGCACTTCGCGCGCACGCGGCGGCAGGTGGTCGAGCGCGCGGCCAAGTGCGGCCAGCTCCTCGCGCGTGATCAGGCCCGCCTCGACGGTGGGGCCGGGATCGGCGACATCCTCGTCAGGCTGGATCCCCGGCGCGATCAAGCGACGCAGGCGCGCATCGCGCCGCCACAGATCCGCCTCGATCGAATCCGCCACGCGATAGAGATAGGCACGCAGATCGCGGATTTCCCCGGTCGGCCTTCGCAGCAGGCGAAGAAAGCTTTCCTGCACGAGATCGGATGCGGCCTGCCCCGAGAGACCGCGCCGCTGAAACCTCCGATGCAGCCGGTGGCGCTCATCCGCATAAAGCGCGGCGATTGCGGTCGGATCCGTGCCCATCTGATAACGCTCACCACCCAGTGTTGCTGAAGATCGCCCCGCCGGGGCGGGAAGGTGATGGCTTTCGGCTGTCCCGGCAGGTCATAGCCGTCTGCGTATCGACAGGCAATGTCTTCGTGACCGCACTCCGCGGCCCCAAAGGCCCATCCTTAGCAAAACAGTCGGGAGAAAACACCCTAGAAAACTTGTCAACTATTTGATAATGTGAGATTTTTTGTGCATCTCCCCTTGACCCGGCCATTGGCGGCGCGTATATCGGTTGCAAGACCGCCAGCCAGCATCACGCCAGCCAGCTATCCATGCAACCGCCACCCGAAAGGAGCCAGCCATGGCACATGCCGCCTGCAACGCCTGCGCGTTCTACGAAGATCATGCCGCCAATTCCGCCAGCCAGCTTTCCGACGCAGGCCTGTGCCGCGCCAACCCGCCGGTCACCCAGAAGGACGCCGACAGCCGCGGCTTCTGGCCCGTCGTGAAGAACAACGACTGGTGCGGCAAGTTCGCCACCGCCTTCGCGGCAGAGTGATCCGCCGCACCGCCCGAGGCAGGGCCTTCCCGGCCCCGCCAACCCGACCGGGGGTAGTCGCAAGGCTGCCCTTTTTCCTTGGCCGGAACTGATGGCACCGGAAATTGACGGCACCCGGACGACAGATGCCACGGGGCACAGGCCATCATGTTCACCCGGCGACGGGGGCGGAATTTTGCGCAATGCCAGCCTCGGCCAGCAAGCCACAGCTTACTGGAAAGGACTGGAGCGATGGGCAATTCAAGGCATTTCGGGCGACGACGGCGCTGACCCTTGTGCTGGCCTGCGCCCCGGCACATGGGCAGCAAACCCTGCCCGAGGACGGGCAAAGCCCCATCATCCTCGATACCGTTACCCTGATCGCCGACCGTCAGCGGGCTGACCCGCGCGAAGTGGCGGTCTCGGTCTCGGTGGTCGAGGGGGACGAGATCGACCGGCGCGGTCTGGACGACATGCAGAAACTGGTCCGCTATACGCTGGGGGTCACGGTCCAGCGCCAGACCTCGGCGACTGATCCGTTCAACACCTCCGGCGGCTTCACCATTCGCGATGTCGGCGGCAACCGGGTGCAAATGCTGATCGTGGCGCGCGTAGCCCCGAGCGGATCACCGACGGCACCCGCGACTATCTGGACCTGAGCTTCACCGGGCAGGTCGAAATCGGATCCGGCTTCGGTCCTGTGGGGGGGGGGGGGGGGGTGTGGGGGGGGGGGGTGTGGGGTGAGGGATGGGCGCGCTCGTG
>NZ_CAMEFG010000039.1 GCF_945915435.1 uncultured Paracoccus sp.
GCCACATGTCGCTGCTGCGCCGGGTCAGGTCCTGATAGGCGGGCATGCCCTTGCCCTTGCCCTGCGTCCAGACCAGCCCGAAATTGGCGCGAGCCGCGCGAAAATCGGTATCAGCCCCGTCCAGCACAAGAACCCGCTGGCCCTTGCGCCCCAGCCCATAGGCGATGGCGGCCCCCACGGTTCCCGCGCCGATGACGATCGCATCGAACTCTGCCACATCCTTGCTCCTCTGCTTGGTTGTCAGGTTAGACCGATTGGAATTATCATAACAAAGAGCGATATACGCTTTCGGTATTCCACTAGGTTATAGGGCGATCATGGCACGCAGCTACAGACAGCCGACATTGCGCCAGATCGAGGTCTTCAAGGCCGTGATCGAGACCGGCACGGTCAGCCGCGCAGCCGAGACGCTGCACATGTCCCAACCCGCTGCCAGCAAGCTTTTGTCGAACCTCGAGGCAGACACGGGGATAAACCTGTTCGAACGCCGTCGCGGCCTGCTGATCCCGACCGAGCGCGGCCAGCGTTTCTATGAAGAGGTCGACCGCATCTTTTCCGGGCTGGACCAGATCGCCATGGCGGTCGAAAACCTGCGCAGCGAAGAACATGGCCGGCTGACCATCGGCGTCCTGCCCGCCCTGTCGGGGCGTTTCATCTCGACCGTCATCCGCAGCTTTGCGCAAGCGCAACCCGATGTCTTCATTTCGCTTCATGCGCGCAGTTCGCAATTCCTCATCGACTGGATGCGCTCGGGCAAGGTGGATGTCTGCGTCGTCACGGGCCGGGTCGACGACCCTCATATCCAGACCGAGCCGATCCTGACCATGCCGATGGCCTGCATGCTGCCCCTCGATCACCCTCTTGCAGAGAGGCCGTCGATCAGCGTCGCCGACATGGTGGATGAGCCGCTGATCGCCTTCATGCACAGCAGCTATACGCGCCTGCGGCTGGAACGCGCCTTCGAGGCCGAGAACCGCATGCCCAGGGTCGTCACCGAAGCGACGACCGCGCAGAACGTATGCGAACTGGTGGCAGCGGGAATGGGCATCGCGCTGGTCCACCCCGTCTATGCCGAAACGGTCGAGGGGCGCGTCGTCATGCGCCCCTTCGCGCCCCCGAACGTGCTGGACTTCCAGCTTTGCCGCCTGCGCCACGGACGCAACCGCCGCCTTGTCACGGCCTTCGTCGATACCGTGCGCGCGACCGCCCAGGCGTTCGCGCGCGATGGCATCATCCCTCGATCAGGTCGGTCAGTTCGGTGATCCGGGGGGCCAGGTTCAACTCGCCCTCCAGTTCATATCCGTAATCGACCCTGTTGTTGCGCAGCCAGACCTGCCGCAGGTTGAACAGCGGCACGGCGCAGATTTCCTCGTGGATCAGGCGCTGCGCCTCGGACCACTGTTCAAGCTGCCTTTCGGGGTCGGCCTCGACCTTGGCCGCGTCGATCGCCTCATCCGCGACATCGCAATGCGAGAAGTTGGTGATCGCGGTCGGCTTTCCGACGATGGCGTCCGAGTGATAAAATTCCGTCAGGTAGGTGTCCGCGACCGGAAAGCGCGCCGCGCCGTAGAAGGTCGCCCCGCTCAGGTCGTTGCGGGTCATCTCGTGATAGGTCGGGTGGTCGACCACCTGCATGTCCAGCGTGATTCCCGATTGGGCAAGCTGCGCCTGGATGACCTCCATGATCGGCAACTGGGCGTTGTTGGCGGAAACAACCGATCTTATGGTGACGCCGTTTTCGAAACCCGCTTCAGCCAGCAAGGTCTGCACCGCCTCGGGATCATGGTCGTAGATCCAGGCGCTGCAATCCTCGCCCAGATAGCCCGAGGGCACGACCGAGCATCCCTTCGGGCCGACATCCTCGCCGACGAAACCCACGATCTCGTCGACATTGATCGCCCGCGCCACCGCTTCACGGACACGCTTGTCGGTCAGCGGCTCCATTTTGGTATTCAGATGCACGGTGCGATATTCGGCGGGCCAGAACACGTCCACCGTGGCGCTGTCGTCGCGGTCCCAGCGGTCGATCCATCGCTGTTCGCGCTTGCCGTAGATCAGGTCCAGTTCGCCCGAGGTAAAGGCCAGTTCGCGGCTGGCATCCGCCTGGATCAGGCGATAGACGATCTGGTCGATTTTCGGCGCACCGCGGAAGTAATCCTCATGCGCGGCGAAAATCACCTGCTGCTGGGTGTCGTGGCGCTGGAAGGCGAACGGCCCGGTCCCCACCGGATGGGTGCCGAAGCCCTGCCCCGCTTCCTCGGCAGCGGCCTTGCTGACGATATTGCCGCCGTGATAGTTCGCGACCAGCCCCAGAAAACCCGGCACGGGATTGGCCAGCACGATGCGCACGGTGTAATCGTCCACCGCCTCGATGGTCTCGAACGCCTCATAGGCGGCCGCGAAGCTGGACCGTTCGGGATCCTTCGCCCGTTCCAGCGAATAAACCACGTCCTCGGCCGTCAACTCACCCCAGTCTCCGTGAAAGCTGACGCCTTGCCGCAAGGTGAATATCCATTCGGTGCCATCCTCGGATGAAGTCCAGCTTTCGGCCAGATCGGGTTCCAGATCCTGCGGGTCCGCGCTGCCCGGAGGAAAGCGCACGAGACCGTTGAACACCCAGCTCATCGGTCCCTTCTCGCCCGTGGCCGAGGCGCGATGAGGGTCCAGCGTCTTGATCTCGGGGGTATTGATGCCGACCCGCAGAACCTTGTCCTGCGCAAATCCGGGGGACACCGATGCCAGCCCGACAAGCAGGGTCGTGGCAAGGGCAAGCTGTCTGGTGAGTTTCGTCATGGGATACCTGTCCTTTTTCCTGACCCATTTGGCGGTCTTGCATCCCATCCGGTCAAATAGCGATATTCCCAGCCGGTATTCTCATGGGTTATGGGCCGTCTTTCCCGGTTTGCGGACAAGGGCTTCGAAGACCGCGATGGTTTCGAAAACCCGCCCACCCGGCGCTGGGACTTGCCCCTATCCCCGCCCGCGATATGGCGGCACGCCCTGATCGGGGATCCAGACGCCTTCGGGCTGCGCGCCCGTCTGCCAGAAGACGTCGATGGGGATGCCGCCGCGCGGATACCAGTAGCCGCCGATCCGCAGCCAGCGCGGCGCGAGGCAATCGGCCAGCCGCCGCGCGATGGTGATCGTGCAATCCTCATGGAAGGCGCCGTGATTGCGGAAGGCGCCCAGAAACAGCTTGAGCGATTTCGATTCCACCAGCCAGTCGCCCGGCACATAGTCGATGACGATATGGGCGAAATCCGGCTGCCCCGTCATCGGACAAAGCGAGGTGAACTCGGGCACGGTGAAGCGCACGTTGTAGCTGACATCCGCCTGCGGGTTCGGCACCCGCTCCAGAACGGCGGCCTCGGGCGAGGCGGGCAGCTCGGTCTTGCCGCCCAGTTGCGTCAGGTTGCTGTAGATGTCGGACATGTCTCTTTCCCCTGGCGCCCTAGACGCCGCGTTGGTTTCCCCAGATCAGGACGTGTAGCTGCGGCAGGATGCGCGGGCGCAGCCAGCCCCGGCCCACCGTCGCCTCGACCAGCCAGCGCATCCGCGCGGCCAGCCCGCGCGGATCGACGGGCGTTTCGGGATCGCTTTCGGGATTGCCGGGCTGAAGGTAAAGCGGCAGGCCCGGATAGCGCGCCGCCGCACCGCGCGCCCATGCCAGGTCGCCCTCGTCGAAGATCACGATCTTGAGGCTGACCGGCGCATCCCCCGCGCGGGCCAGGCAGGCGTCGAACGCCGCCCAGTCCACCACCTGCCCGCTGGAGGGCGGCTTGGGCGACAGCACCAGCATGTCAAGATCCGCGAACCAGTCCCGCGCGACCGAGCCCTGGGTTTCGCAGGCGAAGGAATAGCCCCGCCGCCGGCCAAGCGCGATCAGCGGGCCGAAGTCCTGAATTGCCGGGTTGCCGCCGGAAAGCGAAACCGTCATCGGCGCACCGCCCGAAAGTTCCGCCAGCCGCCCCATCACCGCTTCCGCCGCCATCTCCTGCCAGCCGTGGCGATGGCGGCTTTCGACGGCGTGAAGGCTGTCGCACCATGAACAGCGATAATCGCAACCACCCGCGCGCACGAACAGCGTGGGTATGCCGATCAAGGCCCCCTCTCCCTGAATGGTGGGGCCGAAGATTTCCGCGATGCGCAGGCTCATGGACGGTATTCCGCCCATGTCTTGGGGGTCTCCGAGACCTTCACCGCCGTGACCTCGGGCCAGCGCGCCCGCGCCCATTCGTAGAAATGCCGGGCCATGTTCTCGGCTGTGGGCACCGCATCGAGAATGTCGTTCAGGTGGCGGTGGTCGAAATGGTCATCGATATAGGCCTTGAGCGCGGCCAGATCGTGATAATCGCGCACGAACCCGTCCGCGTTCAACGTGGATGAGGCCAGTTCGACCACCACGATGTAATTGTGCCCGTGCAGCCGCGCACATTGGTGTTCGGGCGGCAGATGTTCCAGTTGATGCGAGGCCGAAAAGGCGAATTCCTTGGTGATACGAAACATCAGTCAGCCTCCTGCGCGGCGATGGCCGCGCGCCAGAAATCGGGATCCGCATAAGCGGTCGGGTCGGGAACGCGGGCCAGGTGGAAGGCCTCGCGCCGCTCGACGCAGGTGCCGCAGCGCCCGCAATGCAGATCGCCACCTTTATAGCAAGACCACGTCCGCGCGAAAGGGGTGCCCGCCCGCGCGCCCTCGGCCACGATATCGGCCTTGCTGCGATGGACGAAGGGCACATGCAGCGTCACATCGGCATAGCCGTCCAGCGCGGCGCGCTGCATCGCCGCGAAGGCGTCGGTGAAGCCGGGGCGGCAATCGGGATAGATGAAATGATCGCCGCCATGCACGGCGGTGGCGACCGCATCGTCGCCATTCGCCGCCGCCACGCCAAAGGCGATGGCCAGCATGATCGCATTGCGGTTGGGCACCACGGTGATGCGCATGGTGTCCTCGGCATAATGGCCGTCCGGCACCTCGATATCGTCGGTCAGCGCCGAGCCGGTCAGCGCGCTGCCGACAGTCCGCATGTCGATCAGGTGAAACGGCACCGCAAGCCGTTCGGCGGCATCACGGGCAAAGCGCAACTCCTTGGCGTGGCGCTGGCCGTAGTCGAAGGCGACGATCCGCGCCAGCGCGCCATCCCGCGCAAGGATATGCGCCAGCGAAACGGAATCGAGTCCACCCGAGCAGACGAGTGTGGTTTTCATGTTCGGAACCCTTGTTTTGATGACCGGGTAGGCTGCGACCGGTATGCGGGGCTGATAATGCCCCTCGCCGCGGAAGGCAATGCGCCGCTGTGGGATTGCGGCGGTTTCGTCCCGCTGCTTCAGGGCCGAAGCGCCAGCGCCTCGATCTCGACCAGGAATTCGGGACGGGTGAAGCCGGTGACGATCAGCAGGGTCGAGGCGGGCTTGACCGCCAGCCCGGCCACCATGCGGTCGCGCACGGCCATATAGGGGGCCATGTCCTCGCGCCGGGTGACGAAGGCGGTGAAGCGCAGCACATGGCTGAAATCCGCCCCCGCCTCGGTCAGGATGGCGCGGATATTGGCAAAGCAGATCTCGGCCTGCGCCTCGACGCCCGCCGGGACCGAGCCGTCGGCCGCCAGCCCCAACTGCCCCGAGGTCGCAATCAGCCCGCCCGCCAGAACCCCGTGCGAGTAATTGCCGAAAGGCGCGGATATGCTGGAAGGGGCAAGCGATTTCATGGTGTTCCCTGTTCTGTAAGCCCGCAGCGCGACAGGAAAAGCTGCGTGGCCTCGTTGATGATGCGGGTGGCGTCCAGCGGCTGGCCTTCGGGCGCGCCGGTCAGGACGCGGGCCTGCGCCTCGTATTCGGCATAATGCTGGGTCACCGCCCAGATGTTGATCTGGAACAGCAAGGGATCGACCGGGGCGATGCGCCCCTCGTCGATCCAGGCGCGGATGACGGCGCTGGCCTCATCGACCGAGGCGCGAAGCTGGTCCCAATGGGCGGGCATATGCGGCACGCCGCTGGCGATTTCGTTGGCGAAAAGGCGCGATATTTCAGGGTGTTCCAAGGCATGTTTCAACTTGCGTCGAATATAGCTGGTGATGACCTCGCGCGGGTCGTCGCTGGAGGGGCCGAGAAAGAAGATCTCGCGCCATTCGCTGACGATATGGCCCAGAACCTCTTGATAAAGCGCCTCTTTCGAGGCGATGTAATAGTGAAGCTGCGCCTTGGTGATCCCGGCGCTTTGGGCGATCATCTGCGTCGAGGTCCCGGCAAGGCCGCCCTGCGCGAATTCGCGGATCGCGGCATTGCGGATCGCCTCGCGCATTTCCTGGCGTTTCTTCTGCGCGCGGGTCATGGTCCCCTCCGGCAAGGACCGGGCGGCGCGGGCCGCCCGGCTTGGGTTCATTCGCCCGACAGGGCGTCCTTGATGTCCAGCCCGTGACCCTTGTTGACGAAGCGCGTATCGGCGACCTTTTCCAGATCGACGCTGCCTTCCTCAAGGATCTTGCTGGCGACGGCCAGTTCGTAGAATTCGCGGATGCGGTCCTCGCTCAGCGCGCCGATGCCGTTTTCCAGCGCCTCGCCGGAATCGATGATGTCCAGTTCCTCGAACTGGGCCATCTCTGCCTCCAGCTTCTCGACGGTCATTTCGGGATTGGCCTCGATGATCGCGGCATAGGTGGCGCTGCGGTCGCCATAGAGGAAGTTATACCAGCCCTCGATCGAGGCATCGACGAAACGCTGCACCAGTTCGGGATCGTCGTCGATCACCTGCTGGCGGGTCTCGATGGTGGCGCCGTAGGTGCTCCAACCTTCATCCGCCAGAAGAAAGACGTCCACCTCGGCACCCTCGGCGCGGGCATAGACCGGCTCGGCAGTGCCGTAGGCCTGCTGCACGACGGCCTTGTCGCCAAGGAACTGCGCAAGGCTGTAGTTGTAGGGGCGAAGCTGTTCGTCGGTGAAGCCCTTAGCCTCGACCATCCATTGCCAGAAGCTGAACTGACCATCCCGGCCCATCAGCACGGTCGGCGCCTCGGCCATCGCGGCGAAATCGGCGTATTGGTCCTTATGGGCCATGATCGCCTGCGGGTCCTTCTGGTAGAAGGCGGCGACGACGGTGGTGGGGATGCCGTTACGCACATTGTCGAAGGACAGAAGCAGGTTGCCCGTCACCAGAAAATCCAGCCGCCCGGCGGCCAGCATGGGGCGGGTGTTGACCTGCGGCCCGCCAGGATGGATTTCGACCTCCAGCCCGTATTTCTCATAGGTGCCGTCGATCAGCGCCTGGTAAAAGCCGCCGTGGCCACCCTGCGCCAGCCAGTTGGTGCCCAGCACCACCTTGTCATTCGCCCATGCGGCGGTCGAGGCCATCAGCCCCGCAAATGCCCCGAGGGCAGCGATCTTCCTGTTCACGCGGTCTCTCCTTGTTGGGTCGTCTTGTCCTTGCGGGCCATGTCGTCGCGCCAGCCGCGCGTCTTGCCCGGATTCATCAGGCCATAGGGGTCGGCCTGCATCTTGAAACGGATCTGGGCATCGTCGATCTGCTTCATGCCGCCGTCTTCGATGGTCACGACATGGGGGTCGAAAATGGTGCAGCCGTCCGTCTGTTCCAGTTCCGCGATCAGGCGATACATCTCGTCCTTGCCGCGATAACGCACCAGCGGCAGGGCGAAGATCTGGATTTCGCCGTCCATCCGCGCCATCTCGTGATGCCAGAAGATTTCATCCCCGTAGCGCGCCATCTGGCGCATGACCAGATCGGGATCGAAGGGGCGCGGATAGGCGACTTGCAGATAGGTCCAGCCCTTGTCGGCCTTGAGCGCCTGCAAGGTCGTATGGTTCCAGCCGCATTCATAGGCGGGTTGCAGCCCGGCGGCGCGGATTTCCGGCTTGGTCATGGCAAAGGAAATACGGCCACCCATCGCCTCGGCCTCGGCCGTGAAGCGGGCCATTTCGCCGGGCGCGACCATCGCGAACACCGCATCCCGGTCGGCGGGGAAATACGCGCCGAACTTGCCGTAATAGGGGGCAAAGCGACGTTCCACCGTGGTCAGAAGGTAGCAATCCAGCCCCTCGGCCTGCGCATGGGTGGCAAAGCGCAGCGCGGCATCGTAGCCGTCGAACAGCGCCGCCGTATGGACCCATTCGGTCGCGCGGGTCAGCGCAAGGCCCAGTTCGACCACGATACCGTTGGTGCCATAGGCGTGCTGGACCTTCTGGATGTCGTCGCCGTGCAACTCGATCACCTGCGGTTCCGGCTCGACCGTGATCACCTTGGCATAGGTCACATTGCCCGGATCGCGCAGCATCCCGTGCCGCAACGATCCGATCCCGCCGGACCCCCCCGCGATGAAGCCGCCGATGGTCGCCATCTGGCGGGTCGAGGGATACATGAGCAGTTCCTGCCCGCTCTCTCGCGCCGCGTCGTCCAGCCGCGAAATCCGCGCCCCGGCCTGAACCCGGACATGGCCGGGGGTGATTTCCAGTACCTTGTCCAGCCGCGTCAGGTCCATGATGACGCCGCCTTCCAGCGGAACGCATTGGCCGTAATTGCCGGTGCCGCCGCCGCGCAGGGTCAGCGGCAGGCCGTGACGCGCGATCAGCGCAGCCACGCGGATCACCTCGTCTTCGCTTTGCGGCACCACGACCAGATCGCCCAGCTTGTCCTTGAGTTGGTCGTTCAGGATCGGGCTATACCAGAAGTAATCGCGCGAGCGCGCCTCGACATGCTTGGGGTCGTCGTGAAAGCGGATGCCGTCCAGCGCGGCCTTGAAAGCGTCGATATCGGGGGTCATCCCAAGTCTCCTGTCTGCGGCAGGACGTGGCCGTCGCGCCAGATTTGCCTTGCCGCGCCGGGGCGGCTGACCAGTTCGGCCAGATCGGCGGCATCGTGCCGGATGAAGGATGCCGGGCCGCCTTCCCTGATTTCGGTGCTGCCGCCCATCCATACGGCGGGGCGGGTGGTGACGGCATCCAGCCAGCCCTCGGGCGGCAGATGGCCCGCGACCACGGCCAGCCGGAACACATCCGTCAGGTCGTAATCGCCATAAGGATAGAACCCGTCCCGCACATTGTCGGACCCGATCATCACCGCCATGCCCGCCTGCGCGGCCTCTTGCAGGGGCGCGAGGCCCCGCAGGCGCGGCGTCCGGCCAGTGCTTGCGTCTTGCAGATAGCTGTTCGCACCCGGCAGGACGGTCAGCCCGACGCCCGCCCTTGCGGCGCGTTCCAGCAATCGGGCCACCTGATCCGGTTCGCGCACCGACAGCGAACAACAATGTCCGCACAGCACACGGGTCCCCATGCCGCGCGCCTCGGCCTGTGCCACGATTGCGTCGAAGCCCTGCGCCTGCGCCTCCAACCCCTCATCGACGTGGAAATCGAGGTTGAGGCCGTATTTCTCGGCCAGATCGAAGACCGCCGCGACTTTCGCGGGCAGGTCGTCGTTGCGATAGACGAAGGCGCCAAGGATGCCACCATCCGCGCGCAGCCGGGCGGCGATGGCGGGGCCGATCTGGGGCAGCACATCCAGGGGCGTCAGCGAGGCAAGCTGCAACCCGATCCGTCCGCGCCATTCCTGCGCCAACTCGCACAGGATCGGCCATGCCAAGGGCGCCTCGGCCCCGTGCCAGTCGACATGGCTGCGCATCAGGGCGGTGCCGTGATGCCATGCGCGGGTCAGCGCCAATAGGGCGCGGGCGCGGATATCGTCACCCGTCCAGCGGGTCGCATCATCCGCCATCATCTCGATGGCGTCGAACAGCGATTCCGCCCGGCGGGGCATCCGCTGAATCGTGAAGGTCTTGTCCAGATGGGTGTGAATATCGGCCATGAGCGGCGTGATCAGCCCGCGGCCCTGCCCAACCGCAGGCCGTAATGGATCAACCTGCCCGGATGACGGGCGCAACGCCGTGATCCGCCCGCCCTGATGCGTCAGATCCCACGCGCCCACCCGCCCGGCGATGGCGATGCCCGTCAGCGTGGCGGGGGTCTGCCCGTCCATCCCCTAGCCCTCGCGCCGGATTTCGCTTTCGTGCCAATGCCCAAGCACGGCGCGCGACAGCCACGAAGTGGCCAGGAAGATCACGATCCCCAGAAGCGAGACCAGGAACAGCGCCGCGAACATGCGCGGGATCTCGTTGCGGAAGCTGGCTTCCAGAATGCGCGAGGCAAGGCCGGTGTTCTGCCCGGCGGTGCCCGCGACGAACTCGGCCACGACCGCGCCGATCAGTGCCAGCCCGCCCGCGATCTTCAGCGCGGCCATGAAATAGGGCAGCGCCGAGGGGATCAGCAGATAGCGCAGCCGCTGCCACGGCGTCGCGCGGTAAAGGCTGAACAGGTCGCGCAGGTTGTGGTCCGCGCTGCGCAGCCCGATGGCGGTATTCGACAGGATCGGGAAGAAGGCCACGATCCACGCGCAGATCAGCAGCGCGGCGAAGGTGTTGCTGACATAGATCAGGATCAGCGGCGCGATGGCGATCACCGGCGTCACTTGCAGGATGACGGCGAAGGGAAACAGGCTCATCTCGACGGGCCGCGACAGGGCGAAGACCATGCCGAGCGCGACGCCCCCGATGATCGCCAGACCCAGCGACATCAGCGTCAGCCGCACGGTGAAGCCTGCGCTT
The DNA here is from genome assembly GCF_945915435.1 of uncultured Paracoccus sp. Lineage (GTDB taxonomy): Bacteria > Pseudomonadota > Alphaproteobacteria > Rhodobacterales > Rhodobacteraceae > Paracoccus. The sequence continues at coordinate 10,604 of NZ_CAMEFG010000039.1, forward strand.
TGCATCAGGCTGGACCAGTCGCGCACCAGCGTCTGCGCGATCAGGCTGGGCGCGGGGATCAGGTAATGCGGCACCTCGTTGAACCAGACCAGAAACTCCCACAGCGCCAGCGCCGCGATGATGGTGACGATGGGCAGGACGACGCGCAGCCGCCGCTCGCGCCGTTCACGGGCGATGCGGGGGTCGGTCATCGGGGCGGGAACGGTGGGATCAGTGGTTGAGATCGACATGGCTCAAGGTCCCTTCCAGGGCGTCGCTGACCAGACGGCAGTTCTGGCTGTATTCCGGTGTCATCCGATAGGCGGCATTGCGTGGATAGCCGCCCGGCAGCGCGATGTCATGCACGACCCGCCCCGGACGCGCCGCCATGACGACGACGCGGCTGGAGAGATAGACCGACTCGAAAACCGAATGGGTGACGAAGACGACGCTGAGACCGTGGTTTTCCCACAGCGACAGAACCTCATCGTTCAGCTTGGCGCGGGTCATTTCGTCCAGCGCGGCAAAGGGCTCGTCCATCAGCAGAAGCTTGGGCCGCGTCACCATCGCCCGCGCGATGGACACCCGCATCTTCATCCCGCCCGACAGCTCGCGCGGATAGGATTTCGCGAAATTGGCAAGGCCGACCATCGCCAGCGCCTCTTCGACCCGCGCGCGGGCATCAGTGCGGCGCAGGCCGTGCAGCTTCAGCGGCAGGAAAACGTTGTCGAAGACCGTGGCCCAGGGCATCAGCGTGGCTTCCTGAAAGACATAGCCGATGTCCTCGCCATCCGCGCTGTGCCCGGCGGGATGGCCGTTCACCACGATCTCGCCCTGCGACGGCGCAAGCAGTCCCGAGATCATTTTCAGCGCCGTGCTTTTGCCGCAGCCCGAGGGGCCGAGGAAGCTGACGAACTCGCCCTTGCCGATAGTCAGCGACATGTCGCGCAGCGCGACGGTGCCGTTGGCGAATTGCTTGCTGACGTCGCGCATCTCGATCAGCGCGGGGGCTTGCGTGCGGTTCTCCATCGAGTCAGCCTTTCGCCTTTTGCAGCCAGTCGGGCGGCAGGGCGTCGATCTCGGCCATCGCCTCGACCAGCCGGGCCACGGCGAAATCCAGCGTTGCCCGACCCTTTTCGGCGGTCGCCAGATGCGCCTCGCCGCAGGCGCCTTCGGTGTTCAGGTCCTGCGTCTTCCAGCCGGGTTTCGCCGGGCGGCCAAGGCCCAGATAGGTGAAGCCTTCGTAAAGGTCCTGACCGCGCGAACGGAAATCGCGCGCCTGCCCCATGTCCACGTTGTCGGGGTCCAGCGCCAGCATCACCGAGGTTTCCATGTCGCCCGCATGGATGCCGTGGGTGCGCTCGGTGGGCGAATACAGCCCCTCGGGCATTCCGAAGCCGAACCAGTTGACGGCGAAGACCATCATGTCGTGGTCGATGCGCAACTGCCGCGCGACGATATCCATGACCGGAATATTGCCGCCGTGACCGTTCAGCAGCACCATCTTGCGCACCCCCGCCCGCGCGACGCTGGCCCCGATCTCGCACAAAACCCGGATCAGGGTTTCGGCGGTAAGGGTCAGCGAGCCGGGGAAGTCGATATGTTCGTCGCTCTTGCAGACGGATTGCGTGGGCAGGAACAGGGCCGGGCTGTCCTCGGGCAGCGTCCGGGCCAGCATCTGCGCGACATGGGTGACGGTGCAGGCATCGACCGACATCGGCAGGTGGGGGCCGTGCTGCTCGATGGCACCGATGGGCTGGACGGCGATCAGCCGCCGGTGGTCCAGCGCCGCGAATTCGCGACGGGTATGGTCGGCCCAATATCGTTTCATGGGTGTTTTCTGTCCCCCGGAACGTGATGTTTTCCGGCCTGTTCGCGTCAGCCCGTCGGTGCAAGCATAGGTAATGTCATAGCAATCGGTCAAACTATTTGGTAAGTTTTCTGTCAAGACCCGGAAATGACTGAATTCATGCGGCGTCTTGCCCGATTGACACCCGAATCACCTTGCAGGAGAGCATCGACATGACCCGAATCGCCATTCTCGGCGGAGGACAGGCCGGCGCCGCGCTGGCGATCAAGCTGCGCGCCCTGGGCCATGACGGTCCCATCACCCTGATCTGCGGCGAGGACGATTTCCCCTATCAGCGCCCGCCCCTGTCCAAGAAATACCTGCTGGGCGAGATGACGCGCGAACAGCTTTATCTGCGCCCCGCGCAGTTCTATCTGGACAACGACATCACCGTGATCCGGGGCCGCCACGCGACCGGGATCGACCGCGAAGGCCGGCGCGTGCTGATCGGGGGTGAGGCGATCGCCTATGACATGCTGGCGCTGACGACCGGATCATCGGCCCGCCGCCTGCCCGAGGCCATCGGGGGCGATCTGCCGGGGGTGCATGTCGTACGCTCGCTGGCCGATGTGGACCGCATGGCGCCCGAGTTCCAGCCGGGCCGCCGCGCGCTGATCGTCGGCGGCGGCTATATCGGGCTTGAGGCCGCGGCGGTGGCGGCAAAGCTGGGCCTTGACGTTTCGCTGGTGGAAATGGCCCCGCGCATCCTGCAAAGGGTCGCCGCACCCCAGACGGCGGACTACTTCCGCGACCTGCACCGCGCCCACGGCGTCGATATCCGCGAGGGCGTGGGGCTGGGCCATCTGACCGGCGGGGACGAGATCCTTGCGCATTTCGCCGACGGCACCGAATGCCGCGCGGATTTCGTCATCACTGGCATCGGCATCGTGCCGAACGATACGCTGGCCCTTGAGGCCGGGCTGACCTGCGACAACGGCATCGTGGTGGATGCGCAGGGCCAGACCTCGGACCCGCATATCTGGGCGGCGGGCGATTGCGCGCGGCTGCCTTACCGGGGCCAGATGATCCGGCTGGAAAGCGTCCAGAACGCCATCGACCAGGCCGAGGCGGTCGCGGCGAACATGCTGGGCAAGGGGCAGGATTACGTTCCGAAACCGTGGTTCTGGTCGGATCAGTATGACGTGAAATTGCAGATCGCCGGGCTGAACACCGGCTATGACCGCGTGGTGATCCGCCCCGGCGCGAATGACGCCAGCCGCTCGCACTGGTATTTCGCGGACGGCGAATTGCTGGCCGTCGATGCGATGAACGACCCGCGCAACTACATGATTGGCAAGCGGCTGATCGAGGCCGGACGCTCGCCCGACCCCGCGCTGGTCGCCGATCCGGGCAGCGACCTGAAAGCCTTGTTGTAACCTCAAGGCTGGCGGCTGACCGCCGATTTCACCCGCCGGATCGGGATCGAGCTTTCGATGCTGGACACGCAGGCCAGCCGGGTCAGGCGGCTGGTCAGAAACGCCTCGAACCCCGCCAGCCCGTCGGTCGCCACGCGCAGCAGATAGTCGCGGTTGCCGGTCATCAGCCAGCAATCGACCACCTCGGGGAAAGTCTGGATCGCGGCCTCGAACTCGGCCAGCGCGCGGTCCACCTGCCGGTCCAGCCGCACCGAGACGAAGACCGAGACCGGATAGCCAAGCGCCGCCTCGTCGATCAGCGCGGCGTAGCCCACGATCACGCCCGCCGATTCCAACGCGCGCACCCGCCGCCCCACCGGCGTCGGCGACAGTCCCACGCGGTCGCTGAGTTCCTGCAAGGGCATCCGCCCGTTGTCGCGCAAGAGGCGCAGGATCCGCAGGTCGAGATCGTCAAGCTTGGCGCTTTCCACCATTAATTTCCTGTTTCATGGCCGAATACGTCAAAACCAAGCCATATCCGGCCCGAAAACGCAAGGACATGCGCGCCGATCCGGGCCATTCTGACGCCCGGACGACGCCAGAGGAGACCGCCATGCCCGCAACCCATCTGAAAACCATCGAACAGCGCCTGCTGTGGCTGTCTCATTGGATGATCCACAACGCCAACCACCTGCGGCCCAAGGTGGACGGCATCAAGATCGGCGGACATCAGGCCTCCTGCGCCTCGATGGTGTCGATCATGACGGCGCTGTATTTCAGCGCGCTGCGCCCGCAGGACCGCGTGGCCGTCAAGCCCCATGCCGGGCCGCTGTTTCACGCGATGCAATATCTGATGGGCAACATCACCCGCGACAAGCTGGAAAACTTTCGCGGCTTCGGGGGCGTGCAAAGCTATCCCTCGCGCACCAAGGACGTGGACGACGTGGATTTCTCGACCGGCTCGGTCGGGCTGGGGGTGGCGATCACGTCCTTTGCCTCGATCGTGCAGGATTACATCGCGACCAAAAGCTGGGGCGCGGACCTGACCCCCGGACGCATGATCGCGCTGATGGGCGATGCCGAGATGGATGAGGGCAATATCCACGAAGCCCTGCAAGAGGGCTGGAAGCACGATCTGCGCAATACCTGGTGGGTGATCGACTATAACCGGCAATCGCTGGACGGGGTGGTGCGCGAAGGGCTGTGGAACCGCATCGAAAAGCTGTTCAGCGCCTTCGGCTGGGACGTCGTGCGGGTGAAATACGGCGCGCTGCAACGCGCGGCCTTTACCGAACCGGGCGGCGAGGCGCTGCGCCAATGGATCGATTCCTGCCCGAACGCGCTTTATTCCGCGCTGACCTTCAGTGGCGGTGCGGAATGGCGCAAGCGCCTCTTGGACGACCTTGGCGATCAGGGCGAGGTCTCGGCCCTGATCGAGCGGCGCAGCGACCCCGAACTGGCCGCGCTGATGGAGAACCTCGGCGGCAATTGCGTTCAGACGATGGCCGATGAGTTCGCCGCCATCGGCCACGACCGCCCGGTCTGCTTCCTCGCCTATACCGTCAAGGGCTGGGGCACGCCCATCGCCGGGCACAAGGACAACCACGGCGGGCTGATGACCAAGGCGCAAATGGCCGGTTGGCAGGCCCATATGGCCGTGCCCGAGGGGCAGGAGTGGGAGCCTTTCGCCGCCGTCGCCGACCCCGGCGGGCTGCGCGATTTCCTGTCCCGCGTGCCCTTCTTCGCCGCTGGTCCGCGCCGCCACGACACCCCCCGGATCGACGTTCCCGCGATGCCCGCGCCCGAAGGCGGCGAGGTCTCGACTCAGGCGGCTTTCGGCAAGCTGCTTGACGATCTGGCGCGGGGCGACAGCGAGCTGGCGCAGCGGATCGTCACCGTCTCGCCCGATGTGACGGGGACGACCGGGCTTGGTCCCTGGGTCAACCGCCGCAAGCTGTGGGCGCGGCAGGCGCGGGCGGACCTGTTCCGCGCGCAGAAGATCCCCTCGACCGCGAAATGGGACTTCGCCCCCGAGGGCCAGCATATCGAACTGGGCATCGCCGAGATGAACCTGTTCCTGCAACTGGCCGCGGCGGGCCTTGCCGGGCCGCTGTTCGGCAAGCGGCTGCTGCCGGTGGGCACGGTCTACGACCCCTTCGTGTGCCGGGGGTTGGATGCGCTGAACTATGCCTGCTATCAGGACGCGCGTTTCCTGATCGCGGGCACGCCCTCGGGCGTGACGCTGGCGCCGGAAGGGGGCGCGCATCAGTCGATCTCGACCCCGCTGATCGGCATGGCGCAGGACGGGCTGGCCAGTTTCGAGCCCGCCTTCGCCGCCGAGCTGGCCGCCATCATGGGCTGGTCCTTCGACCATATGCAGCGCGAGGGCGAGGGGACGGACCCCCGCACCTTGCTGCCCGATGCGCGGGGCGGCGCGGTCTATCTGCGGCTGACGACCCGGCCCATCGAGCAGGCCACCCTACCGCCGGGCTTCGCGCAAGGTGCCATCGACGGCGCTTATTGGCTGCGCCCGCCGGGGCCGAATTGCGAGGTCGTCATCGCCTATCAGGGCGCCATCGCCCCCGAGGCCATCGCCGCAGCGGCCCGCATCGCCCAAGGGCGCCGCGACGTGGCCGTGCTGGCCGTGACCTCGGCCGACCGGCTGCACGCGGGCTGGATGGCGGCGCAAGGCGCCCGCCGCAAGGGCGGCCGCGCGTCCTGCGTAGCCGAGACGCTGTTGGCCCCCCTGCCCCGGCATTGCCATCTGGTCACGGTGATCGACGGCCACCCGGCAACGCTTTCATGGCTGGGGGGCGTCGCGGGGCACCGCAGCATCGCGCTTGGGGTCGAGCATTTCGGCCAGACCGGCACCATCGGCGACCTTCACCGCCATTACGGCATCGACACGGACGGGATCGTGGCCGCCGTCTCGGCCATGACCGAGGGGCCGATACTGGCCTGATGCCGCCCCAACATTACGCAATTGCAATGTCGGGGCGAGGTCCTTGTCAGGTTCGGGGTTCATATATGGTGCATAACCTGGACAGAAACGGAGAAGACAGATGCCTCATTTCCTCAGCCCGCTGAAAGCCGCGACCGTCGCATTGCTGGCCATGTCCGGCGCGGCACTGGCCGACAGCGAAGAGGTCGCGCTGATGCGATCCGCGCAGCAAAGCCTGGCCGATGCCATCGCGGCGGCCGAACAGGAAACCGGCGGCAAGGCCATCGAGGCCGAGTTCGACGAAGAGCGCGGCATGGGCTATTGGGAAATCACCACCGTCACCGAGACCGCCCGCTTCGGTCTCAAGCTGGACGCCAACAGCGGCCAGATCGTCGAGCGGAGCGAGCGGACGATCAACGTCCCCGCCATGCCGCAGGCGGATCTGACCGAACTGATCGCGCAGGCCGAGGCCGACGGCAATGGCCGGGTGATGTCGATCGACGCCGAACATCGCGGCGGTTCGCTGATCGGCTATGAGGTCGAGATCGTCGGCGCGGACGGGCGGGTGCTGGACTACTTCCTGAACCTTGCCGATAATTCGCTGACGCCGGACGACTAGGGCCGGTCCCTTCCGCCGAGGTATCATGCGCATTCTGGTGATCGAGGACGACGCGACGACCGGCGATTACATCGCGCAGGGCCTTCAGCAAGAGGGCCACACGGTCGAACTGTCGCGGGGCGGACGCGACGGGCTGATCGTGGCGCAGACGCATGACTTCGACGTGCTGGTGGTGGACCGGATGCTGCCCGACCTGGACGGGCTGTCGCTGGTGCGCACCCTGCGCGCGGCCAGGAACCTGACGCCCGCGCTGTTCCTGACCGCGCTTGGCGGCGTCGATGACCGGATTGAGGGGCTGAACGCGGGCGGCGACGACTATCTGGTCAAGCCCTTCGCCTTTGGCGAGCTTTCGGCCCGGCTGAACGCGCTGGCCCGCCGCCCGCAGATGCGGCAGGCGACGGTGCTGTCGGCGGGCGATCTGCGCATGGACCTGATCGCGCGCAGCGTCACGCGCGGGGATCAGGCCATCGACCTGCTGCCGCGCGAATTCGCCCTGCTGGAATGCCTGCTGCGCCGCAAGGGCCGGGTGCAGACCCGGACCATGCTGCTGGAAGCGGTCTGGGACCTGAATTTCGACCCGCAGACCAATGTGGTGGAAAGCCATATCTCGCGGCTGCGGGCCAAGATCGACAAGCCTTTTGATACCGAGATCATCAGGACCGTGCGCGGCGCCGGCTACCGGATCGACCCGTGACTGGCCGGCGCGCGATCCTGCGCAAGGCACCCATCTGGCGCGCGATCCTGCGCACGACACCGATGCGGCTGACCCTGCGCCTGGCGCTGGTCTTTACCCTGATCAGCATCGCCGGTTTCGGCGCGACATGGTGGCTGGCCGACCGCGAATTCCGCGAGGCGGTCGAAGAGACCCTGGAACAGCGCATCGAAAGCCTTGCGGGTGCCGGGGATGCCGATGCCATCGCCCGCGCCGTCTTCGACGCCGCCCGCCGCACCGATGGCGAGCATATGATCCTGCGATACGACCGCGGCGCGCTCAGCATCGGCAATTATCGCGGCCCCCTGCCCGAGGGCAGGCTGCGCGAGGCGCTGCTGGAGGACGATGACAACGACGTCGAGGGCAGCTATCTGCTGCTGACCGAGCAGGCCCGTGGCGGGTTGCTGACCGCCGGGCAAGAGGCATCGGCCCTGCGCAACCTGCGCGAGGCGTTCCTTCAGGTGCTGGTATTCACGCTGCTGCCCACGATCCTGCTGGCGGCTCTGGGCGGGGTCGTCATGGCGCGGCGCGCCGCCCGGCGTTCCGCCGCCATCGACGAGGCGCTGGCGCGGCTGACCGGGGGCGATCTGTCCGCCCGTGTGGCGCAGGTGCCCGGACCGCCCGACGACCTGACCCGGATCGGGGCGGGGCTGGACCGGCTGGCAGCGGCGCAGGAGGCATCCGTCTCGGCGCTCAAGCAGGTCTCGGCCGATATCGCCCATGACCTCAAGACGCCGATCCAGCGCCTGTCCGTGCTGCTGGAGCAGGCCGCCGCCCGCGCGCCCGAGATCGCGGAACTGGACAAGGCGCGCACCGAGGCCGAGGGCATCGTCGCCACCTTCCACGCCCTTTTGCGCATCGCCCAGATCGAGGGCGGCAGCCCCCGCGCCCGCTTCGCCCCGGTGGATCTGGGCGCGCTGGCCCGGACCCTGGCCGAGGTCTACGAACCCGCAGCCGAGGAATCGGGCCGCCGCCTGGCCTTGACGCTACGCGACGCCGCATGGGTCCAGGGCGACCGCACCCTGCTGGGGCAAGTGCTGGCCAACCTGATCGAGAACGCCCTGCGCCACGGCGCGGGTCCGGTCGAACTGACGGTCGAAGGCGCCACGATCACCATCGCCGACCACGGCCCCGGCATTCCGCAAGCGGAACGCGAGCCGGTGCTGCGCCGCCTCTATCGCCTGGACCGCAGCCGCTCGACGCCCGGAAACGGGCTGGGGCTGGCGATGGTCGATGCCGTCGTGAAGCTGCACCAGGGCCAGCTTGAACTGCACGACAACCAGCCGGGCCTGAAGGTGACCGTCAGGCTGGAACGCGGCAAGCCACCTGCCAGCGGCGTCGCATAAATGACACAGGACAGCTTCCGCCTTGCCCCGGCGCTTCCCCGGCCCGCGATGCAGGAATATGCGCAAAACAGGTATCGCTTGCGGAGACAATGAGTTGAAAATCGCCCTTTACGCCCTGGCGGCATCCTTCCTGGCCGGCACCGCCCTTGCCGGTGGCTACGTCACCCCGGTCGGGCCGGCAGATCTCGTGCCGGCCTCTGCCGAAACCGACTGGACGGGGTTTTACGCCGGTCTGCAATATGGCCAGGGCGAACTTACCGCATCGCGTGGCCGGGCAGGCGCCGATCTGGGCGATGTCGACGCCTTCGGCCTGCATCTGGGCTATCTGCACGACATGGGCCAGCTCGTCCTTGGCGGAGAGCTGGACTACAACAACGTCGATCTGCAAAACGGCGCGCCGGGCAGCAGCGACATGTGGCGGCTGCGTGGGCGTGCGGGCTACGACATGGGGCGCTTCCAGCCCTATCTGGTGCTTGGGGTGGCGCGGCTGTCGGATTCGGGGGAATCGGAAACCGGGGTGACCTGGGGTTTCGGCGGCGACTACCTGCTGAACGACAACGTTTCGCTGGGTCTGGAATACAGCCGGTCCAGCTTTGACAAGGTGGCGGGCACCACCCTCGACCTGGACGCCGACCTGCTTCAGATCCGCGCTTCATATCGGTTCTGAAGGGCGGCCCCGGAGGCAGGCAGATCCCTGTCCGGTCTGCAACCGGCTGGCTTACCGATGCCGTTCCATGACCGCCGGTGCCGTTTCAAATACCGTTTCAAGCCACGCCGCCGCCTGCGCCAGGACATCCTTCATTTCGGATGTCCCCTGTGCATCGGTCATGGCATGGTCCAGCGCCGGAAACTCCCAATAGGTCAGGTTCGACCTGCCCGCCGAAGCAAAGCCATCCGCAACCATTCTCGCCAGTTCGGGCGGGGTGGACACATCCCTGTCGCCCTGGATCAGCAGGAACCGGGTCCGCGATTCGAGCATCGAATCCATGATCCGGCGATCTATCGCATCGGCCCAGAACCGGAAACTGGAACCGGCCCAGAGTTCGTCGCTCTGCGGATTCGCGCGGACCTGCTCGAAGATCCGGTCGACGGGCGGCCAATGCTGCTCGGGCACGGCGTGCCGTTCCATTTCCGCCGTGATGGATTGCCGCACCATCTCGCCGAAGGTCTTGCCGCCGCCGGTCGAGATCAGGATGGCCGCATCCGCATCGATCCGGGCGGACAGCCGCGCGATGACGTCCCCGCCCTCGGAACCGCCGATCAGCACCAGCCTGCCGTTCCACCAATCCTTGCCGCGCAACGCGGCCAGGACCGCCGCCGCATCCTCGACGCGCTGCGTGATGGTGTGGTGGCGGCGAAAGGTCCGGGAACAATCCTCGTGATCGTTCGCCGGATCGTCGCCCGGCGCAACGCCGTATTTCTCGACCGTCAGCGCCGCGAAGGACGGAAAGGCCGCGCGGGTCAGGGCAAGGTTGGCGTTCCGTTCCGCCGACTGGCAACCCGACCCCTGCGCCAGCAGAAGAATGCCCGTGGCGTCCCGCGGCTGGTCGAGCGTCCAGTGGATCGTGCTGCCGTCGCTGCGTGGCGTCTCGAAACGCTGCGGTCCGGCCAACGCTGCGGCAGGGCAAAGCGCCAGCATCAGGCCGATGGCACGTTTCATCACCGCCCCCCTGCTGCCAGGAACCGGCGGCAGAGCGTGGCAGGCAGCCACAGGACCGGAAGCATGGCGATCAGGATCAGCGCCAGCACATGCAGGATCGACGGCAGCGCCAGCCCGGCAGCAATCTCGCCCGGTTGGCCGGAAACCGGGGCGGTCAGGGAAAGCCGGACAGAGGCCGAAAGAAGAGCCAGGACCCCCGCCCCCGCCAGCGGCCAGACCAGGCGGCTGCGCTGGCGCATGGCGATAACCGCCAGCAGCCATGCGCCAAGGATGGGGATCACCCCGCCGGCCAGATATTGCGCCGCGTCTAACAGGGGCGCAAGCCGGCCCGGTGCATGGCCGGACCGGGCCGCGGCGATCAGGCCGAGGACGACCGACACCACCGCCGCCGCATGAACAAGGACCGGGATCAGGACAAAGACCGCCCAGGGCGTCCTGCCTGCCCAGCCGTGAAAGCGGCGGTCCGTCTCGATCGGGCGGGCAAGGGCGTCGATGCCGCCAAGGCGCTGCCGGGCGCGGGTCGTCGCATCGGCTTCGGACAGGCCGTCGGAAAGCGCCTCGGCCACCAGGTCATCGTGATGATCGCGAAGTTCGGCAAGATAACGGCTGACGGCACCGGGCCGGACACCGGCACGCAGCAGGCGCTCGCGCAGTTCGGGCAAGGGATCAGGCATGACGCGGACCCTCCAGGACATTACGGATCGCGCCGGTGATGCGTTCCCACGATTGCGAGATATCGTTCAGCCGCCGCTCGCCCTGCGGGGTCAGGCGGTAATAGATCCGGCTTCGCCCCGCGACGGCCTGGCGCCGCGACGCAAGCGCGCCCTCGCGTTCAAGCATGTGCAGCACCGGATAGACCACGCCTTCGCCAAGGGTGATGGTTTCGCTGGTCGCCTCGCGAATGGCCTGGACCAGCTCATAGCCATACATCTCGCGTCCGCGCAGCAGGCGCAGCACCAGCAGCTCCGGCACGCCGTTGAGAAAGTTCGGATTGGTCGCCCGTGGCATCTGCCCTCCTCATACCTTGTGGTTCAAGGCTTATACATCGAACTGCAAGGCATAGTCAACAGGCAGTCAGCGCAAGGCCCGCCACGGCCTGCCGTCGATGGCCGCCAGCCCAAGGCCGACAAGCGCCATGCCCGCCAGATGTTTCGGCAGCAGGCTTTCGCCAAGAAACAGGGCGCCGGGGATGATCGCGCCAAGCGGGATCAGGAACGTCACCAGCAGAAGGTTGGTGCTGCCAGCCGTCGCCAGAATGCGGAAGTAAAGCACATAGGCCAGCGCCGTCGAAAACCCCGCCACCCCGATCAGCGCGCCGATCGCGGCCAGGCTTGGGGGCGCCAGCGTCCAGGGCCGGTCGATCGCAAGCATCAGGGGCACAAGCAGGACGCTCGACGCGACGACCTGCCCGGCGGCGCTTGCCAGGGGGGACACGCCCATGACCCGGAAACGCCGGCCGAAGATACCCGCAAGCGCATAGGAAACCGCGCCCGCAAGGCACATCAGTTGCGCCATGACACCCGTGCCCGGCGCATGCAGGGCGTCAAGCCCGATCATGACCGCCACACCCGCACAGCCAAGCGCGACGCCCGCAAGCCTGCCGCCGGTCATCTTCTCGTCCACCGTCAGGAAATGGGCGAACACGACCGTAAAGAGCGGCGTCGAAGCGTTGAGGATCGAGGCCAGCCCCGAGGCGATATGCTGCTGGCCCCACACGATCAGGGAAAAGGGGATCGCATTGTTCAACAACCCCATTCCGAAGAATGCCGCCCAGACCCGCCGGTCCCCCGGCAACCGCCCGGCTTTCAGCCGCAGGATCGTCAGCAGGATCAGCGCGGCCAGGACGACGCGCGAGACGACGACCGTGAAAACGGGCAATTCCCGGACCGCCACCCCGTTGAAGAAGAACGAGCCGCCCCATACCGACGCAAGCGCCATGAGCATGGCCCATTCCGGCAGGGTCATGGGGCGGGATGATGGCTGCGGCATGTTCTTCCTTTCGGCAATGCGGACGAATCCGCCCATGCCCGGGGAATGCCATCCGGCCCGGCCCGCAAACCATCCGGTTCTTGCCTTCAAAGCGCCTTGCGGGAAAATCCGCGGGATTTCCTATGCAAGGCGGGCGGCAAGCGCGTCGATCCCGGTTTCGGCATAGACCTCTATCCCGTGCCGGCGCAGCAGCGCCGCCGTTACCCCTGCCCCGGCCTGCCTGCGGCCTGCGAATGTGCCGTCATGGACGAAACCGCTGCCGCATGAGGGGCTGCCCTCGGTCAGCAGGGCAAACCTGCAATCATGTTCACGGGCCAGCGCAAGGGCGGCATGCGCCCCCGCGATATAAGCGGCGGTGACATCCTTGCCGGTCGCCTCGACGACACGGGCGGCGCCGGTCAGGACCGCCTCGCCCGACCGGCCCCCGGCGATCTCGGCCGGCGGGCGGGGAATGCTGAAACCCGCCGTCACCTCGGGACAGATGCTGATCAGCCTGCCGTCGCGCTGCCATTGCGCCAACGCCGGATGCCTGGTGGTCCGGGCCGATCCATCGTAGCGGACAGGCCGGCCAAGAAGGCAGGCGCTGACCAGAATCCTGCCACCCATCACTTTATCCATGTCACCATCCTATGGTCGGTCCCGGCCATCCGCCAATGCCATTTCGACGGCGGCGCGGCAGTGAAGTTCCGTCGTCGAAAACGCGGGCAGGGGCGAATCTTCGGGCGCCAGCAGCAGCGGGATCTCGGTGCAGGCCAGGGCGACGCAATCCGCGCCGCGCGCACCCAGGGCCGCGATGATCCGCTTGTATTCCGCGCGCGTCTCGTCACGGAACCGATCCCGGACCAGTTCGTCATAGATGCTGTCGTGAATGAAACGCTTCTCATCCTCATCGGGGATCAGCGCCTCGATTCCGTTGCGGGCAAGGATGTCGGGGTAGAACGCGCCCTCCATCGTCTTGCGAACGCCAAGGATCGCCACCCGCTTCAGCCCGCGGGCCTTGATGGCCGCCGCCGTGACCTGCGCGATATGCAGGAAGGGAATGTCCAGACCGGGCTGAAGATCGGGCACGAAGCGATGGACGTCGTTACAGGTGATGACGATGAAATCCGCCCCCGCCGCTTGCAGGGCCTGCGCCGCGTACCCGATCTGTGCGCAGGCGGCAGCTTCGTCCCGCCTGTCGATGACCGCCTCAACATATTCCTGCCGGTTCACGCTTTCCAGCACGATGCGGGCCGAGGACACGCCCCCGGCAACCGCCTGCGTGATCTGGTTGACGCGCCTGTAATATTCGGCGGTCGAAACCCAGCTCAGCCCGCCGATCATCCCGATCTTTTTCATGAACTCCCCTTCCCTGCCCGAAGGCTAGCCATGTGGAACGCGAAGCGCAATCGGACCGGCCGGCGCCCGGCCCTAGGGAAAGACCCGGTCCAGCGCCCCGGATGCGATCAGGCTGCCGGTCGTCACGATGGACTGGTTTTGCAGATCATGGGTCCAGCATTCGTCGAATGACAGCGCATGACGGCAATATCGGTGCGATTCCAGCAACATGCGAAACTGCGGGTCCAGATCACCGGACCCCTCGGCAAGGTCGCGCAGCCGCACCGGCGTTCCCAGCGAAATCCCCGCGTTCAAGGCGCTGAGATAGGCCAGTTCCGCATTGTAGAATGCCCCGTCCCCCAGGACGAGCCGGTCATCGAAAGGGGCGCCATAGGCGATGGTCAGGCCCAGCCTTACCATCGGGCCGGATCCCATCTGATCGTGGGGATCATGATCCGGGTCGAGATCGCGCAGCCGGTAGACCGCGTAGTCGCCGGGCGTCAGCCCCTCGACATGTTCATAAAGCATGACCTCGGTCACGCCATTCGCCTGATCGGCATAAACGACCCGAGGGCCGCCGCTGCTGGCCCGCAGGATGCCGACCGAGGCCCATTGCAGGCCGAAGCTGCGCTTCATGGCCTCGTCCATCTCGTTGACGCCGTTGCGAAAGATCAGGTCGCCCGGCCGCCAGTCCCATGCGGCTTCCGCCATGAGTTCCGCGTAATCCGGCTGCTCCGCCATGACCGGCGCGCCGATGCAGGCGGTGAAAACCAGGGGAAGGCGCAATGCGGTGTGGATCATGGGTTCTGCTCGGGGTTTTTCGGCAGCATCGGGCATCGGTCAGGCGGGAACAAGGGGCGGTGGCTAACCCCCGGCCACCGCCCGGCCTGCGCCCATGCCTCGCATCTCGGCGCGCATTGCCATGTAGTTCGCCCCGAAGATCAGGGCCGCGCCGACGAACACCGCCGCGCTCACGGCCTCTCCGTAAAGCAGCCAGCCGATCACGGCGATCAGGGGAACGCGCAGGAAGTCGATTGGGATCGCGAGCGAGGCATCCATGACCCGCAGCGCCTGCGCCATCGTGTAATGGGCGCTCAGCCCCGTCAGCCCGACAACCACGATCCAGGGAATATCGCCGATGGCAGGCGTCACCCAGCCCCCCGTCAGCAGCAGCATCGCCGCCGCCAGCGGCAGTTGCATCAGGACCATCCACACCACGATGTTCGCGGGCGACGATCCGGCGGTCAGGCGCTTGACGAACACGGCGGAGGCGCCGAAGCCGACCGCCGCCAGCAGGACCAGCAAGGCCGCCGGGTCGATGCCGCCGGAACCCGGTTGCAGCACGATCAGGATGCCCGCGAAGCTGACGGCGATCGCAAGGGCGCGGGCGCGCGTGACATGTTCGCCAAGGGCAAGCCATGCAAACAGCGCCACCCAGATGGGCGTGGTGAACTCCAACGCGAAAACCTGGGCCAGCGGCAGCAGCGCGACACCGACCGTCCAGCAATATTGCGCGCTGAAATGGATCGCGTTGCGGACGGCATGCATGCGCAGGTCGCGAAGTTGCCGCAATTCGGGCAGCAGGTGCCGGGCAAGCAGAAACACGACCCCCAGCCCGACCAGCGAACGCAGCATGAGGATTTGCAGGATCGGCATGGTATCGGCCAGCTCGCGCGAGGCCAGCGCCATCCCGATGAAAGAGGCAAGGCTGCCCATCATCCACAGCGTGCCGGTCACGATGGCATGTTTCCCCGGTGCGGGGGCAAGGGCGTCAATCTTCTTCATCGCGTTTCCAGAAGGATCAGGGTTTGCGGCGCGGGCAAGGCCGCCCCTCGCAGAAGGGCCGAGAGGGATCGAAAAGGCAATGGCCAACCTCTGCCTTGCACATGCCGTGATCGGCCCCGAGAATGAAGAAACACGTCACCTGGTTTCCACCGGCAAGGCCGCCACGATCCTCAGCGACGTGGTCTATCGGCCCTGGACCCTCGACGGCCGCCGCATCGAAAAGGTCGATGTCGCGGCGGAAATTCCCACGATGGACGTCGGCATGGCATGGCTGGACCGGCGAATGGCGACGCCCGCCATGACGGCCTTCAGGCAGCATTTTGCAGCGGCGTTTTCCGGCGCATCACGCGAACAGGCGCGCCGGTGCGTGAACAGGTTGCACGAACCCTGTCGCGCGGCAAGATCCCATGACGCCGCTTTCCGGTCCAGGGCGGCGGGTTTTCCCGTGGCAGCCTTGCGCAGGCCGGACCCGACAGCGGCCCGGCCACCGCGCTCGTGTCATTCGCCGGAAGGATGGTCCTGGGCCGGGCATTCCTTCAGGCTGCCTTCCTCCAGGGTGTTCTCCAGCGTGGCGTCTGCGCCCTTGCTCCACCAGACGAATTCGCCCGACACATATCGCGCGCCCGAACCCGAGACCGTGTTGACGAAGATCCGTTCCTCTCCATCCACCGGCAGCAGGGCAAGGGCGTTTGCGCCCGCATTCACATAACGCACGGTGAACGGCTCGCCGCCCGCGCAGGAATGGCTTGCGCTGATCACGCTGGCATCGGCGCGGTCGAGCGGGATCGTCAGGGCCAGCTCGGCCAAGGCGGGTTTCGCCATGCCAAGCGCAAGAAAGGCCAGAAGGATGGTGCGGGTCATGAAGCCTCCGATATTCGCCTTGGGGCAGGATATGGACGGCAGGCCCGGCTGCCAAGGCCGCCGCCATCCCCCGCCGCATGAAAGCGCCGGGCCACGCCGGTTTCGCGGCCTCATCACGCGCGACCTGTCACCGCATATGGTCCGGCAGGGGGATGAACTCGCCCTCGTCCCCCGGCGGCAGGCGAAAGCGGCCATGTTCCCAGTCGCCTTGGGCCCAGGCCTGCTTGGCGGCGTCGATCCGTTCCCGCGACGAGGCGACGAAGTTCCACGAGATATAGCGCGGCCCGTTCATCGTCTCGCCGCCCAGGACCATCAGCCGGGCACCGGCCTCGCCCGCCTTCAGGCTGATGCGGTCGCCGGGGCGGAACACCATCATCCGGCCTGCCTCGAAGGTCTGGCCGGCGACAAGGACGCTGCCCTCGACGACATAGACGCCGCGATCCTCGTGATCGTCGGGCAAGGGCAGGCTGGCGCCGGGGGCAAGGACCGCATCGGCATAGAAGGTCTCGGTAAAGGTCCTGACCGGCGCCCGCGCGCCCCAGGCCGAGCCGAGGATCAGCCGCACCTGCTTGCCCCCCTCTTCAAGGAAGGGCAGCGCCTCGCGACCGTGATGCTCGAAGGCGGCGGGGCGGTCTTCCTCGGCCTCGGGCAGGGCGATCCAGGTCTGGATGCCGAAGAGCGAGCCGGGCCGCTCGCGCATTTCGCGGCTGGTGCGTTCGGAATGGGTGACGCCGCTGCCCGCGATCATCCAGTTGACTTCGCCGGGATAGACCATCTGATCGGCGCCGGTGCTGTCGCGGTGATGGAATTCGCCCTGATAGAGATAGGTCACGGTCGCCAGCCCGATATGGGGGTGCGGGCGCACGTCGATGCCGCCGCCGGTCAGGAACTCCGCCGGACCCATCTGGTCGAAGAAGATGAAGGGGCCGACCATCTGCCTGCGCGGTGCGGGAAGCGCGCGGCGCACCTCGAAGCCGCCAAGGTCGCGGGCGCGCGGGATGATCAGCGTCTCGATGGCGTCAAGACCGGCGGCTTCGGGGCAATCCGGTTTCTGCGTGGGATTCCAGCTCATGTCAGGCTCCTTTCATGGATCCGGGATCAGTCCCCGATGACGTCGGACCATTCGGGATGGCGAAGGGATTGCGCGCGCACGAAGGGGCACAGCGGCACGATCCGCCAACCGCCGGCGCGGGCATTCTCGACCAGCCGCCCGACCAGCGCCGAGGCCACGCCGCTGCCCCGCATCGTATCGGGAACATGGGTGTGATCGGCGATGACGAGGCTGTCCGACGCCCTGGAGATGGTCAGTTCACCCTCGCCTTCCACCCCGTCCATACGGGCGGCATAGCGGCCCTTGCGGCCGTGGTCCTCATATGAAATCCGCACGATGTTCCGGGTCATGGTTCCAATCCCTGTTCGCGTTCCCCCAGGCCCGCGCTGCACCGCGCGGGTCATTCCCGGCGCGCCTTGTCGCGCACAGGCCGCGACGGCACCGGCACCGGCCAGCGTCGCGCCATCCGGTGTCGAAAACTGTGACAGGTGTTTTCCGCGATGTGAAGCCTGCTGCGGTCCTGGCGAGTCGTTCATGTCCTTGCCGATGGTGTCCGCGCAGGGGCCGCGGCAACCGGCATCCGGGCCGCGCGCCGGCGGCATTCAGGCGAACAGTTCCGGCAAGGAAACGATCCGGCCGCCCGCAGACTCGCCTTCATGGAATCGCGGCTGCATGAAAGCGAGGGAAGGCTGGCGGCAGTCGCGTCCTCGACCTGGAAGGTCCCGGACCCCGTTCCGGCCGGTTCCTGACGGCCTTCGCGGACAGGCGGGCCAGACAGGCGACCCGGACAGGCGGCAAGGGGCCTGCCCTATCCTCGGGTCAGCTTGCGATAGGCCGCCACGATCTCGGCCGCGCTGGCGGCGGTATCGCACACCTCCTGTCCGGGCCGGTAAAGCGAACCGCCAAGCCCGAAGCCATCCGCCCCGGCGGTCAGATACGGTCCCATCGTCCGCGCGTCGATCCCCCCGACGGGCAGCAGTTTCGTGCGCGCCGGCAACACGCTGCGCATTGCGCGGACTGCGGCAGGGGTGATGATTTCGGCCGGGAACAGCTTCAGCCCCGCAGCACCGGCCTTCAGGGCGGCAAAGGCCTCGGTAAGGGTGCCGACGCCGGGCAGGTAGGTCAGGCCCAGCCTTGTCGCCTCGGCGGCGACCTCGAGGTCGAAGTTCGGCGCGACGATCAGGCGGCCCCCCGCGGCATGGACCTCGCGCACCGCGGCGGCGGACAGGACCGTGCCCGCGCCGACAAACGTCCGGGGCAGCGCCGTCACGAGCCGCGCGATGCTGTCCAGCGGCTCGGGCGAGTTCAGCGGCACCTCGATCAGCGTGAATCCCGCATCCGCCAGGACCCGGCCATGCCCGACCGCCTCATGCGGGCGCAAGCCTCGCAGGATCGCCACCAGCGGGCAGGTCCCGAATGCGTTTTCCCAATCCGGCATCAGACGATCCCCGCCTCCCTTGCAATGCGCCACAGCCCCTTTTGCGCCATGCCGGACGGCGCGATCCGCGCGCTGGTCCCATGCGCGGCCAGCGCGATACGATAGCGTTCGGCCAGATCGCCGCGCCCGATGATCGTGACGGGCGCGCGAATGGCATCGGCCATCCGCGCGATCTCGTCCCCGATCAGGATGCCGGACAGGTAATCCGCGATCTCGGACCCGGCCAGCCGCTCTTGCAGGGCAAGCGTGCGCGCCAGAAAGATGCGCCCCAGCAGCGGGCCGCCCTGCCCGCCCGTCTCGACCCCGCGCAGAAAGGCCGTATCGCTTTCGCCCGGCTGGATCAACCGGCCCAGGATCGAGCGGTCGCGCATCAGCGCAAAGATCTCGCCCGTCATGACGGTGCGAAAGCCGGTCAGGCGGCCCTCGCGGATGGTGGCCCATTTGCTGTGGGTGCCGGGCAGGATGAACAGATCCTCGCCGTGGTGGCCCTGCGCAAGGTGGCCTGCGATCTCGGTTTCTTCCCCGCGCATGAGGTCGGGGGCGGGACCGTCCGCGCCGTCGATCACGCCACAGACGAAATGCATGGGACCGTGGCGCGCCGGATGCCGGACCAATCCGCCCGCCAGGTCGGATACGCCCAGAGGCAGCGGCAGATAGGGGGTCTCGATCCAGCCGTTGCGGCTGGTGATCATGCCCGAGGCGATGACGGGCAACCCCTCGGCCAGCCAGTCGCCGAGGGCACGCTCGAGCGCGGCCTGGAACCCGCCGGGCCGGGCGGCGGCGTCCAGGATGCCCGGCCCCTCGGTCACGCTGCCCGTCACCTCGCCCCGCCCGTCCATGCGCCATGCGCGAAACGAACTGGTGCCCCAGTCGATGCCGATCAGCCCGCTCATCGTGAAAACCCATAGGCGACGTGGTGGCGAAAATCCTGGCCGGGCCGCAGGGTCGCATCGGGAAAATCGGCCCGGTTCGGACTGTCGGGCCAGAACTGCGTTTCAAGCGCCAGCCCGGCATGGGGACCGTAGATCCGCCCGTCCAGCCCCCGCCAGCCGTCGAAATGCCTGCCGTCGTATAGCTGAAGTCCGGGCGCGTCGGTGGTGACGGTCAGGTTCAGCCCCGTTTCGCCGCTCAGCCGTGCCACCCTGCGCGGGGTGGCCACGCCGCCCGACAGGCAGAAGTTGTGATCATAGCCCGATGCGCCGATCGGGCGGGGCCGGCGGAAGTCGAAAGCCGTGCCCTCGACCGGCATGGTCCCCGGCAAGGGGATCAGGTCGCCGTCCACGGGGGTAAGGCGTTCCGCGTCGATTTGCAGGACATGGCCGCGGATATCGCCGCCGCCGTCGAGGTTGAAATAGCCGTGATGCGCCAGGTTGCAGGGCGTCGGCGCATCGCTGGCCGCCTGCATGTCGATCACCAGCGCCCCGTCGCGCAGGGCGATGCTTGCGCGGACCCGCATCCGGCCCGGAAAGCCCATGTCGCCATCGGGCGAGACATGGGACAGCGTCACCCGGTCGGGCGCCACCTCGTCGATCCGCCAGATTTTCGTGTCGAATCCCTGCGATCCGCCATGCAGCGTATGACGGCCCAGAAAGTTCCGGTCGGTGTGATGGGCCGCGCCGTCCAGCACGAAGCGCGCATTGCCGATGCGGTTGGCATAGCGCCCGACGATGGCGCCCATGTAGCGGGCGCGTCCCAGGTAGGCGGCGGGATCCTCGGCGCCAAGGACCAGCGGGTGATCCACACCCTCCAGCCGCAGGTCCTGGACGATGGCGCCCAATGTCAGGACCTGCGCGGACAGGCCGCCGCCGCGCAGGCCGATCCGCCGCACCTCCCTGCCGTCGGGCAATGTTGCGAGTTTCTCGACCGTCACAGGATCACCCTTGGTTCGGGAATGGTTTCCAGATCATGCGCGGCCAGATAGGTCAGCCCCTGCATCCCGTCGGGATCGTCGATGCCTTGCAGCGCGGTGGTGACAAGCATCTCGCCCCGGTCCCCGAAGGCGGGGCAGGACGAATGCCTGCCGCCGACGTCGAAGCGATGCGTCCGCCTGCCGTCCCCGTCGAAGCGCAGCACCGCGCCCGCGCCCCAGATCGCGCAGCAGAAACCGCCGCCCGCATCCACCACCGCGCCATCCGGTTCAAGCCCCGCCGGACCAAGGTCGAGATAGGGTTGCGCCGCGCCGACCGGCCAGCCCTCGGCATCCAGCGCCTGCCGCCAGACCTTCGCGACGGCCGTGTCGGCGAAATATGCCACGCGCCCATCGGGGGAAAAGCTGATGGCGTTGGGAATGGTGATGTCGTGAAACAGCCGCCGCAGCCTACCCTTGTGCCAGCGGTAAATGCCGCCCGCGCCGGGTTCGGCATGCTTGCCCATCGTGCCGAACCAGAACCCGCCCTGCCGGTCCGCCCGCCCGTCGTTCGAGCGGGTCAGCGGGTTGTCCGCCTCGACCGCCAGCAGATCCCCGAGCCGCCCGCTGGTCAGGTCCAGCACGGCCAGCCCGGTCTCGGTCGCGACCAGCAGCCTGTCGCGGTCGATCCATCCGGCGGCCGAGACCATGCGGTCGAAGCGCCATTCCAGCGGCTTGCCCCCGATGCGCGACAGCAGCCGCCGGTTCAGGATGTCGAACCAGAAGAACTGCCGCCTTTCGGGGTGCCACAGCGGCCCCTCGCCCAGGGCGCAAGGGCGGTCGTCGTAGATCCGCGCGTTCATGCCCGCCCCCGTGCCAGCCGGTCCTGCGACAGCTTCAGCAGGCCTTTTTGCAGCAGGATGAAGGCCAGCAGAAGGACGCCGATCACGATCTTGGTCCACCAACTGGACAGGCTGCCGTCGAAGACGATGTAGGTCTGGATCAGCCCCATCGTCAGCACGCCGACGAAGGTGCCGAACATATAGCCCGCACCGCCGGTCAGCAGGGTGCCGCCGATCACCACGGCGGCAATGGCGGTCAGTTCCGTCCCCACCGTCGCCAGCGAATAGCCCGAGCCGGTGTAGATCGCAAAGACGATCCCCGACAGCCCCGCCGTCAGCCCCGAAAACGCATAGACCAGCACCGTCGTGCGCCCCTGCCGGACGCCCATCAGACGCGCCGTCGCCTCGCCCCCGCCCAGGGCATAGACGCTGGTGCCGAAGCGGGTCTTGTGGGCGACGATCATGCCGGCGGCGAAGGTCAGCACCATCAGCGCGCCGATCAGCGTCAGCCGCCCCCTGCCCGGCATCAGCCAATAGGTCCCCTGCAAGGACTGGAAGAAGGGATGCGCGACCGGCACGGAATCGATCGACAGCATATAGGCCGCGCCGCGCGCAAGGAACATTCCGGCCAGCGTGACGATGAAGGCGGGCATGGCCAGCCGGTCGATCATGAAGCCCATCGCCGCACCGAAGCCGGTGGTCAGGACCAGCAGCATCGCAAAGACGGGCAAGGGGTGCAGCCCGGTATCGCGCAGCACCACGGCGATGAAGACGCCGGAAAAGGCGATGACGCTGCCGACCGACAGGTCGATCCCGCCCGACAGGATCACCAGCGTCATGCCGACCGCGACGATGCCCAGATAGGCGTTGTCGGTCAGCAGGTTGCCGATGACGCGGCTGGACAGCATGGCCGGGAATTGCGTCCAGCAGATCAGCCAGGCCAGCAGGAAGATGGCGATGGTGACGTAAAGCGGCAAGGCGCGGGTGTTCATGGCGTGCCCCCCTTGGTCGCGGGGCGGCGGCTGTCGCGCCACAGCCGCCATTCGGCAGCGATGCGGGGCGATTGCAGGACCAGGATGACCAGCACCAGCGCCGCCTTGATGATCAGATTGTATTCCGACGGAAATCCGGCAAGGCGGATGCCGATGGTGATGGTCTGGATGATCAGCGCCCCCAGGACCGAGGCCGCGATGGAAAACCGCCCGCCCAGAAGCGAGTTGCCGCCGATGACCACGGCAAGGATGGCGTCAAGTTCAAGCCACAGGCCGGCGTTATTGGCGTCGGCGCCGCGGATGTCGGCGGTGACGATCAGCCCCGCCAGCGCCGCGCACAGGCCGGATGCGGCATAGACAGCGATCAGCAGCACCGTCGCATTCACGCCCGCCAGCGCGCTGGAACGGCGGTTGATGCCCGTCGCCTCGACCAGCATGCCCAGCGCGGTGCGGCGCAGGACCAGGGTGAAGGCGATGGCGGTGGCGATCCAGATCCAGGCGGGAACCGGCAGGCCCAGCGCCGTGCCCGAGCCGATCCAGGCGAATCCCGCGTCGGTGAAGGTCATGATCCGCCCCTCGGTGATCAGCTGCGCGATGCCGCGCCCCATCGTCATCAGGATCAGCGTGGCGACAAAGGGCTGGATGCCGACCACGGCCACCAGCACCCCGTTCCACAGCCCCGCCAGCACGCCCGCGCCCAGCGCAAGGGCCAGTGCGGCGGGCAGGCCCCATCCGGCGGTGATCGCCGTCGCGGCCACCGCGCCGCATATCGCCATGATCGTGCCCACGGACAGGTCGATGCCCTTGGTGGCGATCACCAGCGTCATGCCCGTCGCCAGCAGCGCCACGGGCGCGGCGCGCTTGAGCACATCGATCAGCGGGCCGACCAGCCGCCCATCGTGGAACGAGACATTCAGGAAAGCCGGATAGAACGCCGTCACCAGCGCCACCAGCGCGGCCAGGGCGATCAGTTGCGGGGCAAGGCGTTTCAACAGGTCGGCCATCACGCGACCTCCTGCGGGGCGACGGCGGCGATGGCCTGCATGATCCGGTCGGCTGCGATCGCGTCGCCTTCCAGTTCCGCGACATGGCGGCGGTCGCGCAGCACGATCACCCGGTCGGACACGGCGATCAACTCGTCGATCTCGGATGAGATCACCAAGAGCGACATGCCCTGTTCGGTCAATTCGTGGATCAGCCGCACGATTTCCGCATGCGCGCCCACGTCGATGCCCCGCGTCGGCTCGTCCAGGATCAGGAAGCGCGGGTTCATCGCCAGCCAGCGCGCCAGCACGACCTTTTGCTGGTTGCCGCCCGACAACTCGCCGATGCGCTTTTCCCGGCCAGTGGTGCGGATATCAAGCCGCTTGATGTAGTCGTCCGCCAGCCGGTTCTGCTCGGTGCGCGGAATGGGCCGCGCCCAGCCGCGGCGGGCTTGCAGGCCCAGGACGATGTTCTCGCGGATGGTCAGGTCGGCGACGATGCCGTCGGTCTTGCGGTCCTCGGGCGCAAAGCCGAAGCCCGCCGCGATGGCCGCCCGCGGAGCCGAGAGGTTCAGCGGACCGGCCTGATCGCGGGCGGTGCCGGAATGGGCGGGCCTTACGCCGAACAGCAGTTCCGCCGTCTCGGTCCGGCCCGAACCCAGCAGCCCGGCCAGCCCGACGACCTCGCCCTGCCCCACGGCCATGTCGAACGGCTCGACCGCGCCGCGCCGGCCCATGTCCTGAAAGTGCAGCATCGGCGGGCGGGGGCCGCGGTCCGGGGCGGTTTCGTGGGTGACGGCCTCCAGTTCGCGGCCCAGCATGTGCTGGATCAGCCGCATGCGATCCAGCGCGGCGGTGTCCTCGGTCGCGACCTTGCGGCCGTTGCGCAGCACGGTCACGCGGTCCGTCAGGTCGAACACCTGGTCCAGGAAATGCGACACGAAGACGATGCCCAGCCCCCGGTCGCGCAACCCGCGCACCACGTCAAAGACCATCCGCACCTCGGCCGCATCCAGGCTGGCCGTCGGCTCGTCCAGGATCAGCACCTTGCCCGACAGCGCCACCGCGCGGGCGATGGCCACGATCTGCTGGATGGCGACGGGATAGCTGCCAAGGTCGCGGTCCACGTCCAGTTCCAGCCCGTAATCGCGCAGCATCGCACGCGCCTCGGCCCGCATGGCGCGGGTGTGGACCAGCCCCAGGCGGCGCGGTTCGCGCCCGAACATCAGGTTCTGTGCCACGGTCAGGTTGGGCAGCAGGTTCACCTCTTGATAGACGGTGCCGATGCCCAGGTCCTGCGCCTCGACGGTCGAGCGCGGGTCGATTTCCGCGCCCTCCAGCGCGACCGTGCCGCCGTCGCGGCGGTAGGCGCCGGTCATGCATTTGATCAGCGTGGACTTGCCCGCGCCGTTTTCGCCCAGAAGCGCGTGGACCTCGCCCGCCTTCAGGTCGAAATCCACGCCGTCCAGCGCGCGGGTGCCGGGAAACAGCTTGGTCAAGGACCGGATCGTCAGCAGCATCTTACCCCCCTGCGGGAAAGCCGGGCCATGCGTGGACGGCCCGGCCCCCTGCTCAATAGCCCAGATCCTTGCGGCGGTCGTATTCGCCCTGCGGATCGTCGGCCTGCGTGTAAAGCCTCGATTCGGTCTGGAGGAACTTTTCCGGTTCCGTCCCGTCCGCCCAATACGCTTCCAGCGCGTCGAAGGCCGGGCCTGCCATGTCCGGGGTCAGCTCGACCGTGGCATTCGCCTCGCCCGCGGCCATCGCCTGGAAGATATCGGGCACCCCGTCGATAGAGACGATCAGGATATCCTCGCCCGGTTTCAGCCCGGCCTCCTTGATCGCCTGGATCGCGCCCACGGCCATGTCGTCGTTATGGGCGTAAAGCGCGCAGATGTCGCGCCCGCCGTTCTCGGCCTGCAGGAAGCTTTCCATCACCTCCTTGCCCAGCGCGCGGGTGAAATCGCCGGTCTGGCTGCGCACGATTTCAAGGTTGGCGTGGTCCGCGATGGCGTTCTCGAACCCGGTCTTGCGGTCGATGGCGGGGGACGATCCGGTCGTGCCCTGCAACTCGACGATGCGGCATTCGCGGTCGCCGACCTCGCCCGCCAGCCATTCGCCCGCGACCTCGCCTTCGTGGACCAGGTTCGAGCCGACGGCGGTCAGATACAGGTCCTCGGCGCTGTCCACCTGGCGGTCCAGCAGCACGACCGGGATCTCGGCCTCCTGCGCCTCTTGCAGCACGGAATCCCAGCCCGTCGCGACCACCGGCGCCAGCAGGATCGCATCGACCCCCTGCGCGATGAACGAGCGGATCGCGGCGATCTGGTTTTCCTGCCGCTGCTGCGCATCCGAGAATTGCAGCCGATAGCCGCGTTCCTCGGCCTGCTGGCGGGTCAGCGTGGTTTCCGCCGCGCGCCAGCCGGATTCGGAACCGATCTGCGAAAAGCCGACCGTCCGGTCCTGCGCCAGCGCGGGCGCGGCAATCACCGCCAGTGCAGCGGCAGCCGTCATCAGTGTCTTGGTGGTCATGGTTTCCTCCCTTGAAATTATGACCTTGCTTTACGCGCCCGAAGGCTTTCGGCCGCGCAGATCGTGGGGCAACAGTTCGTCGGGGATGTTCTGGTAGCTGACCGGGCGC
>NZ_CAMEFG010000040.1 GCF_945915435.1 uncultured Paracoccus sp.
GCAGCTTGAACACGACCGAGGGCGCGGTGGTGATCAGGTCCAGATCATATTCGCGCTCCAGCCGGTCGCGGATGACTTCCAGGTGCAGAAGGCCCAGGAAGCCGCAGCGGAAGCCGAAGCCAAGCGCCGCCGAGGTCTCCATCTCGTAGCTGAAGCTGGCGTCGTTCAGGGCCAGCTTTTCGATGGCCTCGCGCAGCCCCTCGAAATCATTGGCATCGACCGGGAACAGCCCGCAGAAGACCACGGGCTGCGCGGGCTTGAAGCCGGGCAGGGGGGTGTCGGTGCCCTTGCGCTCATGCGTGATCGTATCGCCGACGCGGGTGTCGCGGACCTGCTTGATCGAGGCGGTGAAGACCCCGATCTCGCCCGGCCCAAGCTCTGCGATGTCCTGCATCTGCGGGCGCAGGACGGCCAGCTTGTCGATGCCGTAGACGGCGCCGGTCTGCATCATCTTGATGCGGTCGCCCTTGCGGATCACGCCGTCCATGACGCGGATCATCACGACGACGCCCAGATAGGGGTCATACCACGAATCGACCAGCATCGCTTTCAGGGGCGCGTCGCGTTCGCCCCTGGGGGCGGGCAGGCGGGTGACGATGGCCTCAAGCACCTCGGGGATGCCGAGGCCGGTCTTGGCGCTGATCGGCACGGCTTCGGAGGCGTCGATGCCGATGACGTCCTCGATCTGTTCCTTGACGCGGTCGGGTTCGGCGGCGGGCAGGTCGATCTTGTTCAGCACCGGCACGATGTCGTGATCGGCGTCGATGGCCTGGTAGACATTGGCCAGCGTCTGCGCCTCGACCCCTTGCGTGGCGTCCACGACCAGCAGCGACCCCTCGACCGCGCGCATGGACCGGCTGACCTCATAGGCGAAATCGACGTGGCCGGGCGTGTCGATCAGGTTCAGGATATAGGTGCGCCCGTCGCGCGCGGGATATTCGATGCGCACGGTGTTGGCCTTGATGGTGATGCCCCGCTCACGCTCGATATCCATGCTGTCGAGAAGCTGGGATTTCATGTCGCGTTCGGCCACCGTCCCCGTCATCTGGATCAGGCGGTCGGCAAGCGTGGATTTTCCGTGGTCGATATGGGCCACGATCGAGAAGTTGCGGATCAGGTCAAGGTCGGTCATGGCCAGCCTATACAGGGCGAAAACGGATCACGAAAGGGCAAAGACGACAGGCTGCGGCAAGGGTCACGGCCCGCGGGGTCCGGGGACCGTCAGACCTGCCTCGCGCAGCATGCGCCTGCGAAGCCGGGCCTCGCGCAGCATCGTATAGCAGCCCGAGGCGACGATGACAGCCCCGCCCAGCAGGGTCATCGCATCCGGGCGCTCGCCAAAGATCACCACGGCAAGGATCAGGGCGAAAAGCAGCCGCGAATAGCGGTAGGGCGCGACCGAGGCTGCCTCGGATATCCGCGTGGCCGTGACCAGCAGCGCATAGGCCGAGACCCCCGCCACCGTCGTGCCCGCCAGCCCCGCCCATTGCAGCGCATGGGGCATGGTGGGTGTCTGGTCCAGCAGCACCATCAGCACCACACCGCTAAGCGTCAGCGAGGCGAAGGCGCCCACCGCGACCTGCTCGGACTGGATATGGGCGGGCAGGCGGCGGGTCACGATATCGCGCATGGCAAGCGAGACGACCGCAAGCAGCGGCAGCAGGGATATGGTCTGGAACGCCGCCATCCCCGGACGAATCACCATCAGCACACCCATGAAACCCACGATCAGCGCGCTGCCGCGCCGCCAGCCCACGGGTTCGCGCAGAAACAGCACCGCGCCAAGCACGATGGCCAGCGGCATCGCTTGCAGGATCGCGGTGGTCGAGGCCAGATCGCCAAGCGCCAGCGCCGCCACCACTGCCGTCGAGCCGGCGATTTCCCCAAAGTTGCGCAGCATCACCACCGGGGCGTAAAGGTCGCGCGTGAACAGCACGCCGCCGCGCAGCTTCAGCAGCAGCGCGAAGGACACGCAGCCCGCAGCCCCCAGCATGGCCAGCACCTGCGCAAAGGGCAGGCCCTGCGACAGCAGTTTGACCAGCGCATCCTCGACCGCGAAAAGCGCCATCGAAAAGACCATGAAGACCGCGCCGCGGAAATTCTCGCTGTGCATGTTCAGCCCGTTTCTGACAGGAAGGTGGCGGGGCAGGGTCCGGTCGCGGCCTGCCTTGTGGTCCTTGTCACATGATGCCCGCGCGGGGCGAAGGCAAGGGTGATTCGCGGCCTGGCCCGGCGCCCGGCCCGCCGCAGGGCATATCTTGCGCCGCGCCGCCCGCCCCGCACGACGGGTTGCGCGTGTCCCGCGATTGAGGCGGAGGCGGTTCTCTGCTAAGGTCCGGTCCATTCAAGGCAGGCGACAAGAGGGCGGATCAGCCCCCAGCCAAGGCAGAATGTCGAGGAGACAGAACATGATCAATCGCTTGATGATCGCCACGGCCGCCGTGGTGCTGACCGCACCGCTGGCGATGGCCGGCCCGATCGATTCGGCCTGCGTCCGTTCGGATCGCGGCGCGCGCAATGCACAGCTTTGCGGCTGCATCCAGCAGGTCGCCGACCGCACGCTTTCGCGTTCGGACCAGCGCCGCGCCGCCAGCTTCTTCCGCGATCCGCACCAGGCGCAAGAGGTGCGCATGTCGAAAAGCAATGCCGACAATGCCTTCTGGGCGCGCTATCGCAATTTCGCCACCACGGCCGAGGCCTATTGCGCGAGATAAGCACCTTGCGCATCACCATCCTGACCGGCGCCGGGATCTCGGCCGAAAGCGGGCTGCGGACCTTCCGCGCCAGCGACGGGCTATGGGAGGACCACCGGATCGAGGATGTCGCGACGCCTCAGGGCTTCGCCGCCGATCCCGCGCTGGTCCTGCGCTTTTACAACGAACGCCGCGCGGCTGCCCGCGTGGCGCAGCCCAATGCCGCCCATCGCGCGCTGGCCCGGCTGGCGGCGCGTTTCCCGGTCACGCTGGTCACCCAGAACGTGGACGACCTGCACGAACGCGGCGGTTCGGACGAGGTGGTGCATATGCATGGCAGCCTGACCGGCGCGCTTTGCGCCGAATGCGGCCACCGCTGGCCCGCCCCCGCCGTCATGTCGCCCGCCGACCGCTGCCCGTCCTGCGCCGCCCCCGCGACGCGCCCCGATATCGTCTGGTTCGGCGAGATTCCCTATCACATGGAACGGATCTGGCAGGCGGTCGAAAGCGCCGACATATTCGCGGCCATCGGGACCTCGGGGCAGGTCTATCCCGCCGCCGCGCTGGCGCAGCACGCCGCCCGCGCCGGTGCCCATACGGTCGAGCTGAACCTGGCCGCCTCGGCCGTAAGCCACGACTTCGCCGAACATCTGCAAGGTCCGGCGTCGCAGGTCGTCGATGGCTGGGTCCGGCGGCTGCTTGGCGATGCAGGCGCCTGAGCGGCCCGTGAACCTTGCCCTTCACCCCCTTGCCGTGCCAGAAAGCCCGCCGATGACCCAAGCCATTCTTGCCAATGCCCGCCTGATCCTCGAGGATCGCGTGACGCCCGGCGGCATCGCCTGCGAAGGCGGGCGCATCGCCGCGATCTTCGAGGGCGAGGGCGTGCCCGATGGCGCCATCGACCTGCAAGGCGATTTCCTGGCCCCCGGCCTGGTCGAACTGCACACCGACAACCTCGAACGCCACCTGCGTCCGCGCCCCGGCGTGAACTGGCCCCATTCCAGCGCCATCCTGGCCCATGACGCCGAGCTTGCGGGCTGCGGCATCACCACCGTCTTCGACGCGATGCGCGTGGGTTCCATCCCGTCCGAGCGTAACGACGATTACGGCAAATACGCCCGCCCGCTGGCGACCGAGCTTGAGGCGATCCGCGCCTCGGGTGTCCTTCGCATCAGCCATTTCCTGCATCTGCGGGCCGAGATCTGTTCCGAAACCCTGCTGGACGAGTTGGCCGAATTCGGCCCGCAGGACCGCGTCGGCATCATCAGCCTGATGGACCACACCCCCGGCCAGCGCCAGTTCCGCGACATCTCGAAACTGGCGCAATACGTGCAGGGCAAATACGGCTTCAGCGATGCCGATTTTCAGGCCCATGTCCAGAACCTGCGCGATCTGCGCGCCCGCAACGGCGACCGGCACGAGGCCGAGGCCGTCGCGACCGCCCATCGCCTCGGTGCGGTTCTGGCCAGCCATGACGACACCACCGCCGGACAGGTCGCGATCTCTGCCGCCCACGGCGTCCGGCTGGCCGAGTTCCCGACCACGCCCGAGGCCGCCCGCGCCTGCCACGACCACGGCATCATGGTGATGATGGGCGCGCCGAACCTGATCCGCGGAGGCTCGCATTCGGGCAACGTATCGGCCGCCGACCTGGCCCGGGCGGGGCATCTGGACATCCTGTCCTCGGATTACGTCCCCGCCGGGCTGCTGGCGGGCGCGATGCTGCTGGCGCGCATCTGGGACGACCTGCCCCGCGCCATCGCCACCGTGACCCGCAACCCCGCCAGCGCCGCCGGGCTGGCCGACAGGGGCGCGCTGGCGCCGGGCCTACGCGCCGACCTGATCCGTTTCCGCATGCTGGACGACGCGCCCGTTCTGCGCGAAACCTGGGTGCGCGGAGTGCGGGTCTGAAGCAGCGGCCGGGTGAATATGCCGCAATGAGCGGGGGGCAGAACCCCAAGGCCCCGCCGCCGGATCGCCGGGGCGGGGCCTGTTTCGGTGGGGCCGCGATCAGGCCGCCTCGATCGCCTTCGCGATGCTGTCCTTGATCTCCAGCCGACGCTTGCGAAGCGCATTCTCAGCCGTATCGCTGATCGCGTCGATCCGCGTTTCCGCGCGGTGGATGCGGTCGTTGACGTCGTCATATTCCTCAAGCAGGCGCGCAAAGGCCGGATCGGCTGCCTTCACCTGATGGATCTTGTCCAACTGTCCGTGGAACTCTTCGCCAAGCGTGTGTGGAGTGTTCGACATGTCCGCCTCTTTCCTTTCGGTCCAAGGGGATATTAACCGGACAGATCCGCGAATCCCTTGATCCGCATCAATATTCCCGAAATTCCGTCTGTGCGCGCCCAGGCGCGGCTACGGCGTTTCAATCGGATGTCAGGGGCGAGCATCTCAAGAGGAAAATTAAGTAGTTGATCTTGATAGAATAAATTTCTCTTGCGGCATGGGCCTCCTATCTTAAACGACATCCGACTTTATATAAGCGGGCACCCTCTCCAACTGGCCGACTTTTACGCCGCCGTTGCCAAGATCGAGCGCAGCGGCGGCGACATTGACCATGCCACGCTGATGGCCTGGCACTGCCCGGTCGGGCGCCTCGAAGACCGACCACGACCCGGTCCGGCCCCACGGGGCCAGACTTTTCCAGGGAAAATATCGATAGCCGGAATCCGAGCAGGGTTCCGGTCGAAAGACGTGGCTGATGGTGTGCCGCGAAGTGTGGCTGACCTCCGGCTGGGGATTCATATAAGACTGCAATCAAGGCACTGGCGCGGGGCAAAGCGGCAAAACCTCAGATCTGTGGATTGTAAAATTCGGAAAAATAAAGTTCATCAACCGTAAGCGCGACGCTGATCCCCTCCTGTCGTCGATGATCTGTTCCGGTCATTCTCCGTGCGCATGAACGTCGGAGGTGTTGGCTTGGAACGAGACGGCAAAATGGGCGGCCATTTGGACGGCTTCTCGGATGGTGGGGTTTCGCGGCTGGAAGTGATCGAGGGGCCGACCGGGCGTCAGCGACGCACGAAGGCGGAGCGGGCGCGGATTGCGGCGGAGAGCTTGGTGCCGGGAACTTCGGTGACCGAAGTCGCGCGGCGGCACGGTGCGACGCGCTGGCAGGTTTATGACTGGCGGAAGAAGCTACGGGACGGACAGCTTGTCGTGCCCGAGAGCGTGGCGGCACTGCCGATGTTTGCAGAACTGGTCGTCGAGGGCGCCGCAGCGGAGATGCCGGCAGAGACGGAGGCCAGCACCGGCGTGGAGATCGTTGTGGGTGATGTCGTGATCCGCGTCGGCGCAGATACCGATGAGGTTCTGCTGACGCGGGCGATCCGGGCGGTGCGGGCGACGGCATCGTGATGTTCGGTCAGGGCGGGCCGGTGAAGATCATGGTCGCGACCAGGCCCGTCGACTTCAGGAACTATGCGGCGACCATGATTATGCGGAGTCGCGGACGCTGACGGGCGCATTTCCGGGCCACACGACATCTGTCGACTCCACATAACAATACGCTATCGCGCAGCGAGCATCGCGATCAATTTGTCCGGCGGGCGGAATTTGCCTGGCTTGATGCCGAGCGGCGCCAAAGCGTCGAGCATCTCGAGTTTTTTGGCCGGGTCAGCGCGCAAGTAGATCTCGGTGCTCTGGAGAGTGGCATGACCGAGCCACAGCGCTACCTTGCGGATATCCCGGGTGGCCTGAAGCATGTGCATCGCGCAGCTATGCCGCAGAACATGAGGCGATATTGGCTTGGCGGCAAGCGAGGGCACGACCTTCGCCGCAACCGCGGCGTGCTTTGTCAGGATATATTCGAAGCCGGCGCGCGTCATCGCCCGGCTCGCCCTGGCGATCACCGACCTGATGCAGCGGCTGGAGGGCATGCGTAAGATCGACGTCCAGGACCCCATGCCGATCATGGATCAGCGCCGCCGCTATCAGAAGCAGGCCGAGGAACTGGCGCTCTACCTGACGCAAACCTATGGCGCCAAAATCCGCCATCGGCCAGCGGTCGACTATCAGATGACCATGCTCGGGATCAGGACCACCTGCACCAGCGGGCTTGGCAATCTCTTCGGGAACTGGATCGCCGCGGCGCAACGGAAGCTGACTCGGGCAAAGGCCCTCTCTGATCTTGCAGAGTTCGATGCGAAGGAGGGTTTGCTGTGAGGTGTCGATCGATACGGATGTCTTGTGGCGCTGAGCAGTTATCGAGGCGTGGGCAAGATGGCCTTGATTACCCAAACAACTATCCAAGATGCTGGAATCCAGATGTAGATCATGCTTCGGCCATCCTTGAATATTAGCCCCCCAAAAACAATCAGGCCAAGGAAAACAATGAAGGATGTGAAGATATATAGATCGAGAACAAACCGGATTAATGATGAAGATACGGCGGCTCGAAGCTCCTTACGGGATGATCCTTTCCCTGTTAGGAGTTCATGGCCAATGCGAACACAGCAGTAGACAAAAAATCCAAGAGCACCCGCAGCAAGCAGCAGCCCTAGCTGTTCCTCAAGGCGCATTGTTCACATTCCGAATCATCTATTGACTTTGGGCCACCATAGCCGCACGTTCTTAACGTGCGATGAAAAAGATCGCACCGGGTTTGGTCGCCCGTTCGGAACCTAGGCGCACGACAGCCGCGCCATGCGCGGCTTTGCTATGTCCGGGCGCAGTGGGACCGCGCAAGCGGTGCCGTTTTCCCTAGGGTTCGACGGTCGACCAACCCGCTGTTGCCCGGGCACCCGTTTGGTCGCGGCCCCGGGTTCATATGAACCCCGGAGGTCCTCATGGACATTCATCACGAATTGATAACCCCGAATCTGCGCACCACGTCCCGCGTGGTGGCAGAAAAATTCGGAAAACGGCATGATAACGTGCTGCGCGACATCAGCGGCATCAAGGCTGACGTGCCGAAGGAATTTTGGCTCCTCAATTTTGAGGAGCGAGATTATCTGGACAGCCGTGGGAAGCATCAGCCACAGATCGAACTGACCCGCGACGGCTTCGTTCTGCTGACGATGGGCTTCACCGGCGCGGCCGCGATGGAATGGAAGGTCCGCTTCATCGAAGCCTTCAACATGATGGAGGCCGAGCTTGGCTCAAAATTGAGCCGGCTGCATCCAGATCCAGATGCCGCTGGCGCGGATCCGAGCGGGCTGGCGGGCTTGATCCCCGGATCGCTGGGCGAGATTGCCACTTTCGTCAACGCGGCCCGTCATGCCGTCAGCAAGGCCGAAGCCGCGCGTATCTATCACCTGCTGTTGCCGCCGGCGCTGCGATCCGGCACGGCCCACGGTCTGCTGGCCGATCCGCAGGATGGCCGGGACTGCCTGACCTATCTTCTGGCCCTTGATGCAGGCGGGCGCGCCGTATCGGACTGGCTGGCCGAAGGGCAGGACAGCCCGATGCTGAATCGAATTGGCCTGCGCGTTCGCGATGACGGGCTGTTCGTCTCGCATCAGACGCCGGTCTTCGCCAGCAGCCGTTGGTCCGGCGGGCGCCACCGCGCAGCCCTGATGACGCTGGAAGGTGTCTTTGCCCCGGCGAATCCGCTGACCTTGCGCGGCCGGGGGCAGCGCGGCCTGGTCATTCCTCTGTCCGCCATCGCAGGGGGATTGAATGTCAACTAAACCAAGGATAGCATTTGCTCATCCCATTTCTCGCATGGGGTTCATTGCCGCGAAATCACTTCAGGCAGTCAGCCCGCCGGGCTGGCAAACCCTTAATGCGAGGACCTAGCATGCAAACTTGTGCTACGCCCCAGGCTGACGACATTCGTCAGGACATCTTCAATCAAGCCGAGCTGGTCGCCGACCAGTTGCACACTGCCGTAGGCTGCAACAGGGCTGTCATGGCCCTGGTCGATCAGCTCGCATCCGAGATCCCTGATCATGGGCACCAGCTTCTGGCGGTCATCACGGCCGTCGACCGTTACCTGTCCGAGGCGGTCGAAGATCTCGATTCGCTGACCAGGCTGACGATCGGCTGACCCGATCCAAACAGGATCCAAACAACGAAAGCGCGCCTCGATCCGGGCGCGCTTTTTCGGTTCTGTCCAGCGTCCGAACTCGGACGCTTCGGACGCTCGGACGGACAAGATATTTCTTGACAGCTAAGTGTCTGAAATATCTTGGAAAAGTGGTGAGCCCGACAGGATTCGAACCTGTGACCCACTGATTAAAAGTCAGTTGCTCTACCAACTGAGCTACGGGCCCACGTCACAGGGCGGGTGAGTAGTTAACTGCGCGGATGGGGTCAAGCGGAAAACGAAGATCTGGCGGAATCTTTTTGCGCGCCCTATATCGCGGCCATGAACAACACGCCCCAGACCGGCCTGCCCTTCATGAAGATGCACGGGCTTGGCAACGACTTCGTGGTGATCGACCTGCGTGCGGGGGGCGATGCGCCCGATGCTGCGGTGATCGCGGCCATCGCCGACCGGCACCGGGGGGTCGGCTTCGATCAGCTTGCGGTCATCCGTACCGACGACGCAAGCGATGCGCGGCTGACGTTTTACAACGCCGACGGCTCGCTCAGCGCGGCTTGCGGGAATGCCACGCGCTGCATCGCGCGCTGGCTGATGGATCAGACCGGCGCGGCCAGCCTGCACCTGCGCACCGATCATGCGGTGCTGCTGGCCGAGGATGCGGGGGGCGGGCTGACCCGCGTCAACATGGGGCCGCCGGTGCTGGACTGGCGCGCGATTCCGCTGGCGCGCGCTGTCGATACGCTGCACCTGCCCATTGCGGGCGATCCGGTCGCTACCGGCATGGGCAATCCGCATATGACTTTCTTCGTGCCCGATGCGGGCGCCGTCGATCTGGCCAGCTTCGGGCCGGAACACGAACATCACCCGCTTTATCCGCAGCGCACGAATGTCGAGGTGGTGCAGGTGATCTCGGACAGCGAAATCCTGCTGCGGATATGGGAACGGGGAACGGGGCCGACGCTGGCCTCGGGGTCGTGTTCCTGCGCGGCGGCGGTGGCCGCGGCGCGGCGCGGGCTGACGGGGCGGCGCGTCGCGGTGAACGTGCCGGGCGGGCGGCTGGAAATCGACTGGCGCGAGGATGGCGTCTGGATGACCGGCCCGTCCGCCCATGTCTTCGACGGGGTCTGGCGGGGATGAGCGCGAAGCCCCCCGTTTTCGCGACCCTCGGTTGCCGGCTGAACACCTATGAGACCGAGGCCATGCGCGAGATGGCCGAGGCCGCCGGGCTGCAAGGCGCGGTGGTCGTCAACACCTGCGCCGTGACCGCCGAGGCCGTGCGCAAGGCCCGGCAGGAGATCCGCCGCCTGGCCCGCGAAAATCCCGGCGCGCCGGTGATCGTGACCGGCTGCGCGGCCCAGACCGAGCCCGAGACCTTCGCCGCCATGCCCGAGGTCGCCCGCGTCATCGGCAATCACGAAAAGATGCAGCCCGCCACATGGGCCGGGATCCGCGCGCCCGACCTGATCGGCCCGACCGAAAAGGTCCAGGTCGACGACATCATGTCGGTGCGTGAAACGGCGGGCCACCTGATCGACGGCTTCGGGCGGCACCGCGCCTATGTGCAGGTGCAGAACGGCTGCGATCACCGCTGCACCTTCTGCATCATCCCCTATGGCCGCGGCAATTCCCGCAGCGTTCCGGCGGGGGTGGTGGTCGAGCAGATCAAGCGGCTGCGCGACCGGGGCTTCAACGAGGTGGTGCTGACCGGGGTGGACCTGACAAGCTGGGGCGCTGACCTGCCCGGCCAGCCGCGCCTTGGCGATCTGGTGATGCGCATCCTGCGGCTGGTGCCGGACCTGCCGCGCCTGCGAATCAGCAGCATCGACAGCATCGAGGCGGATGAGAACCTGATGCTGGCCATTGCCACCGAACCCCGCCTGATGCCGCATCTGCACCTATCCTTGCAGGCGGGCGATGACATGATCCTGAAACGCATGAAGCGCCGCCACCTGCGCGACGACGCGATTCGCTTTTGCGAGGAAGCGCGCCGGTTGCGCCCCGGCATCGTCTTCGGCGCCGACATCATCGCGGGCTTTCCCACGGAAACCGAGGCGATGTTCGCCAACAGCCTGAAGCTGGTCGAGGATTGCGGGCTGACCTTCCTGCATGTCTTTCCCTATTCGGCGCGCAAGGGCACGCCCGCCGCACGGATGCCGCGCGTGTCCGGTCCCGCGATCAAGGACCGCGCCGCCCGGCTGCGCGCGGCGGGCGACCTGGCGCTGCGCCGCCATCTGGACGCGCAGCAGGGCCAGACACGCCGCGTGCTGACCGAAGGCCCCCGCCTTGGCCGGACCGAGCAGTTCACCGAAGTCGCCTTTACCCGCGACATGCCCGAGGGCGCGCTGATGGATGTCCGGGTCACGGGCCACGATGGCCAGCGCCTGACCGCCTGAAGGCTGCTTGCAGCAGGCCGCGCCCCGGCCTAGCCTTGCCGGATCGCTATTGGGGGGACAGCCATGCATTGCACAGCCGCCTGTGGGCGCATCGAATGACACTGCTTTACACGCACGCATCCGCGGCGGCCCATGTCATGCCCGCGGGCCATCCCGAAAGCGCGGACCGCTATCTTGCCGTGATCCGCGCCTTGAAAGGGGCCGCGCTGGAACCGCGCGAGGCCCCGCTGGCCAACCGCGAGGACATCCTGCGCTGCCATCCTGCCGAATATCTGGACAGCATCCGCACCCTGATCCCGTCCGAGGGCTGGACGCCGCTGGACGGCGACACCTTCCTGTCCCCCGGCAGTCTCGATCCCGCCCTGCGCGCGGTGGGCGGCTGCGTTGCGGCGGTGGACGACACGCTGGCCGGGCGCGCGCCCAATGCCTTCGTCGCCATGCGCCCCTGCGGCCACCATGCGGAACGCGCCAGGGCGATGGGCTTCTGCGTCTTTGGCAATGTCGCCATCGCGGCCAAGCGGGCCTTGGACCATCACCGTCTGGACCGGGTGGCGGTGCTGGATTTCGACGTCCATCACGGCAACGGCACGCAGGACCTGCTGTGGGACGACAGTCGGGCCTTCTTTGCCTCGACCCACCAGCACGGGCTGTTTCCCCATACGGGCCGGATCGGTGAAAAGGGTGCGCATGGCCAGATCGTGAACGCCCCGCTGCCCCCCGGTTCCGGCGGCACGCAGGCGCGCGAGGTCTGGGCGCGCATCTGCGACCGCGCCAGCGCCTTCCGGCCCCAGCTTGTCCTGATCTCGGCCGGGTTCGACGCGCATCGGGACGATCCGCTGGCCGAACTGAACTGGGACGAATCCGATTTTACCGCGATCACGCGCATGATCTGCGATCTTGCGACTTCGGTCGGTGCGCCGGTGGTATCCGCGCTGGAAGGGGGCTATGATCTGGCGGCTCTGGGCCGCTCGGTGCGCGCCCATGTGGATGTTCTGGCAGAGGTGGCCTGATGACGAAGATCGAATCCCTGTCCTTCGAGGACGCGATGAAAGAGCTTGAGGCCACGGTCGGCAAGCTGGAACATGGCGAGGCCACGCTGGAGGAATCGATCACGCTCTACGAACGCGGTGCGGCCCTTCGCGCCCATTGCGACCAGCTTCTGCGCAAGGCCGAAGAGCGTGTCGAAAAGATCACCCTGGCCGCGAACGGCCAGCCGCAGGGCACCACCCCCGTCGAAGGGCTGTAGATGCGCGCCCGTCTGGATGAGGTCAGGACGCTGGTCGCCGGCGCCCTGGATGCGGCCATCGACCGGCTGCCCGAATCGCCCCTGCGCGACGCGATGCGCTATGCTTGCCACGGCGGCAAGGCGGTGCGCGCCTACCTGGTCGTGGAATCGGCGCGGCTGCACGGCGTTCCCGACAGCGCCGCGCTGCCCGTCGCGGCGGCGGTCGAGGCGCTGCATGCCTACAGCCTCGTCCATGACGACCTGCCCGCGATGGACGACGACGACCTGCGGCGCGGCCAGCCGACCGTGCATGTCCGCTGGGGCGAGGCCGTTGCCATCCTTGCGGGCGACGCGCTGCAAACGCTGGCTTTCGAACTGCTGGCCCGTGACGAGGTTGGCACCCCCGATACCCGCCTGACCTTGCTGCGCGCCTTCGCCCAGGCCGTGGGCGCATCCGGCATGGTTTACGGACAGATGCTGGACATCGCCGCCGAAAGCGCGCAATCGCCCCTGACGCTGGACCAGATCACCCGCCTGCAAGCCGGCAAGACCGGCGCGCTGATCGAGTTTTCGGCCATCTCGGGCGCGCTCATGGCCGGGGCAGACCCCGCGCGCTTGCGCGAATATGCCCGCAACCTCGGGCTGGCCTTCCAGATCGCGGACGACCTGCTGGACGTGACCGGGGACGAGGCGCAGACCGGCAAGCGCGTGGGCAAGGACGATGCGGCGGGCAAGGCGACCTTCGTTTCGCTGCTTGGCCAGGATGGTGCGCAGGCCCGCGCGCGTGAACTGGTCGCCGCAGGCGACGCCGCGCTTGCGCCCTATGGCGCGCGGGCGGGAAACTTGCGTGAACTGGCGCGTTTCGTTATCGACCGCTACGCCTGAGCCGAACCTTGCCACCCGAAAGGGCCAGCCGATGACCGACCAAACGACCCGTCCCAAGACGCCCGTGCTGGATCGCGTGGCCCTGCCGTCCGATCTCAAATCCCTGTCGGATCGCGAGCTGCGCCAGCTTGCCGACGAATTGCGCAGCGAAACCATCAGCGCGGTGTCCGAGACCGGCGGCCATCTGGGCGCGGGTCTGGGCGTCGTGGAACTGACCGTGGCGCTGCATGCGGTGTTCGACGCGCCGCGCGACAAGATCATCTGGGACGTGGGCCACCAATGCTATCCCCACAAGATCCTGACCGGGCGGCGCGACCGCATCCGCACCCTGCGCACCGAAGGGGGGCTGTCGGGTTTCACCAAGCGGTCCGAAAGCGCCTATGACCCGTTCGGGGCCGGGCACAGTTCGACCTCGATCAGCGCGGCGCTGGGGTTCGCGATGGCGCGCGAGCTGGGCGGCGATCCGGGCGATGCCATCGCCGTGATCGGCGACGGCGCGATGAGCGCGGGCATGGCCTTCGAGGCGCTGAACAACGCGGGCCATCTGGGCAAGCGGCTGTTCGTGATTCTCAACGACAACGAAATGTCCATCGCGCCGCCCACCGGCGCGCTTTCGACCTATCTGACCCGGCTTTACACGCGCGGCCCGTTTCAGGAACTGAAGGCCGCCGCCAAGGGCGCGGTCAGCCTGCTGCCGCCGCCGATGCAGGAAGGGGCGCGGCGCGCGCGCGACATGCTCAAGGGTCTGGCGGTCGGCGGGACGCTGTTCGAGGAACTGGGCTTTTCCTATATCGGCCCGGTCGATGGCCACGATCTGGACCAGCTTCTGCCGCTGATGCGCACTGTCAAGGCGCGCGCGGACGGGCCGGTGCTGATCCATGCGGTGACGAAGAAGGGCAAGGGCTACGCGCCCGCCGAACATTCCGCCGACCGGGGCCATGCGCGGGGCCGCTTCGACGTGGCGACCGGCGCGCAGGCCAAGGCGAAATCCAACGCGCCCAGCTATACATCGGTCTTTGCCCGCGCGCTGGTCGATCAGGCCGCCCGCGATGACCGCATCGTAGCGGTCACGGCGGCCATGCCCGACGGCACCGGCCTGAACCTCTTTGCCGAGCGTTTCCCGCGCCGCTGTTTCGACGTGGGCATCGCCGAACAGCATGCCGTGACCT
Source organism: uncultured Paracoccus sp. (assembly GCF_945915435.1). Lineage (GTDB taxonomy): Bacteria > Pseudomonadota > Alphaproteobacteria > Rhodobacterales > Rhodobacteraceae > Paracoccus. The sequence goes on from NZ_CAMEFG010000040.1 coordinate 14,358, forward strand.
TTTCGGCGGGGTTGGCGGCGGGCGGGATGCGGCCCTTCTGCGCGCTTTATTCGACCTTCCTGCAACGCGGTTACGATCAGGTCGTCCATGACGTCGCGATCCAGCGCCTGCCCGTGCGTTTCGCCATCGACCGCGCCGGACTGGTGGGCGCGGATGGCGCGACCCATGCCGGGGCCTATGACGTGGCCTTCCTTGCGAACCTGCCCGGCATGGTGGTGATGGCCGCGGCGGATGAGGCCGAACTGGCCCATATGGTCGCCACCGCCGCCGCCCATGACGAAGGTCCCATCGCCTTTCGCTATCCGCGCGGCGAGGGCATGGGCGTCGAGATGCCCGAGACCGGCCAGCCCCTGCCCATCGGCAAGGGCCGCATGATCGCGCAAGGCAGCCGCGTCGCCATCCTGTCCTTTGGCACCCGCCTGGCCGAGGTCATGCGCGCCCGCGAATCGCTGATGGCGCGCGGCATCAGCCCCACGGTGGCCGACGCGCGTTTCGCCAAGCCGCTGGACCGCGAGTTGATCCTGGCGCTGGCCCGCGACCACGAGGCGCTGATCACCATCGAGGAGGGCGCGGTCGGCGGTTTCGGCAGCCTCGTCGCGCAGCTTCTGGCGGACGAAGGGGTCTTCGACCACGGGTTGCGCTTCCGCCAGATGGTCCTGCCCGACACCTTCATCGACCACGCCAGCCCCGAGGCGATGTATCGCGACGCCGGCCTGTCGGCGGCGGATATCGAGGCGAAGGTGCTGGATGTCCTGGGCGTCGCGCAGATGGGGAAGCGGGCATGATCCCGCTGTTGCCGATCCTTGCGCTGGCCGCCGCGCTGACCTTCGACGGTGATGGCGCCGGTGCGGGGCGGACGGTAGATGCCGATCTCGATCCGCTCGACTTCTTCGCGGGGCAGGGCTGCGCCATCGGTCCTTCGACGCGGGCGGCGGCAAGGCAGGCCGGGGTCGATCGGGCCGCCATCGACGCGCTGGCGGACAAGTGGCGCGACGACCCGGAAACCGTGGCAACCGGCGATTGGCTGGTCCTGCCGCCCAAGGCCTGCACGATGACGCTGCCGGTTGTCGAAAGCGCGCTGAAATTGACCGACCCGGAGGTGCAGGCGGCGTTCTCGGCTGCGGATGCCTATGCAGGCGAAGACTCGCCCGGCTGCTTTCTGGATGGGGACAAACTGCGGGCAACAACGGCTGCCGCCCGAGGGTGGACCCAGGATCAGGCAATGATCGAGTATCTGCGGCTTGTCGCGCAGTCGTTGCGCAGCGGTGACCTGACCTTCTACACGGATAGCCCGCTTCTTACGCCTTACGGCATCCACCTGACGACAGGAAGCTGCGGAGAGGTTTTGCCATATCGCGACGACGCCCGCCGTGCGCATGAATACCTGGTCGAGAACTTCGACATGATCGTGCGCAGGAACCTGCAAGAAGTCACCTGCGAATACGGCGGCTCGTGGCCAGCCGTTGAGGAGGCCGAGCGTCTTCACAATGAACTTCAGGGCATCTCGCAACATGCGTGGTTGGGGTTTGAGGCCTACCTGATCGTTCTTGGGGCCGGATGGTATGAAGGCGTGTCACTGACCGAGAAGGGAATGCCCCGTCCGCCGCTCTGCCACTACCCCGAGGCAGGCTGAGCCGACCCGACCCCGGACCGGCTGGCGGGACGCCGGCCCGCCCGTCCCTGCGAACAGGATTTCCGCCATGACCCGCCACACCCATCCCGACGCCCATCCCGACGACCCGCATTACATCAGCCGCTCGGGCTGGCTGCGCGCGGCGGTGCTGGGGGCGAATGACGGGATCGTGTCCATCGGTTCGATGGTCGTGGGGGTCGCCGCCGTCGCGGGCGAACACGAATCGGTGCTGCTGGCCGGGGTCGCGGGGCTGGTCGCCGGGGCGATGTCGATGGCGGCGGGGGAATATGTCTCGGTCTCCTCGCAGGCCGATATCGAGCGTGCCGACATCCACCGCGAGACCCGCGCCCTTCACGCCGACCCGGAAGTCGAGTTGGAAGAGTTGATCGCCATCTACGAAACGCGCGGCCTTGCCCCCGACACCGCCCGGCTGGTCGCGGTCGAACTGACCGAGCATGACGCGCTCGGCGCCCATCTGCGCGACGAATTGGGCCTGAACGAGGCCCATTCCCCCAACCCGATGCTGGCCGCGCTGGCCTCGGGCGCGACCTTCGCCGTCGCGGGCGCCCTGCCGCTGTCGGGCGTGGTGCTGGCGCCGCCCGGCGCGGTGGTGATCACAGTTCTGGCAATGACGTTGCTTGCGCTGGCGGCTTTGGGCATCATCGGCGCGAAGGTGGGCGGCGCGCCGATCGGCCGCGCCGTGACCCGCGTCATCATCTGGGGCGTTGCGGCAATGGCGATCACGGCATTGATCAGCCGGCTTGCGGGCGTCTCGCTGGGTTAGGATGGATATGCTGAACCAAACGATCCTTGCGGCTGCGGCGCTTGCCGCGTTTTCCACGGCCACACCGGCCCTTGCCACGCCCGAGGCGGTGCTGCCGTCGCGTGCCGACGTGACCGGCGTGGCGGCGGACGACGAGTTGAACATCCGCGCCGAACCGGACGCGGGCGCCGAGATCCGCGGCGCGCTGCCCCATGACGCCACGGGCGTCGAGGTGCTGGGCTTCGATCCTTCCGGGCGTTGGGCGCGGGTGAGCATGCCGGAATCGACCGGCTGGGTCTCGGGGCGTTTCCTGGTGCTGGACCGCGCGACATGGGCGCAGGGCGAATTGCCCGAAACCCTGCATTGCGTGGGAACCGAACCGTTCTGGTCGCTCAGCCGCACGGATGCGGGGATGGAACTGTCGCGCCCCGACACGGCCACGCGCAGCATGGACCTGCGGGTGGTGCTGGATCGCGGGATCGACGGTGATGCGATGCGCAGCCTGATCGCGGGCGACGACAGCGGGCGGGTGACGGCGGTGATCCAGCCGCAGGCTTGTTCGGACGGCATGTCCGACCGCGAATTCGGCCTGTCGGCCACCGTCATCATGGACGGGCAGGGGCAGGGGTCGCAGATGCTGACGGGCTGCTGCTCGGTCGCGGCGCGCTAATCCGCGTCCTGCGCCAGCGCGCGCAGCCCGCTGCGATAGTCGGGGAATTGCAGGGCAACGCCCAGTTCCGTCTTGATGCGGTCGTTGCGGACGCGCTTGTTCTCGGCATAGAAGGACCGCGCCATCGGGGTCATCACGGCAGCGTCGAAATCCTCGGCCGGGGGGACGGGCAGGCCGGTCAGACGGGCGGCATGGGCGATGATGTCCTCGGGCGGGGCGGGGTCGTCGTCGCAGACGTTGTAGATCGCGCCGGGCCTGGGCTGGCGGATCGAGGCCGCCAGCACCCGCGCCAGGTCCTGCACATGGATGCGCGAAAAGACCTGCCCCGGCTTGACGATGCGCCGCGCTGTGCCCGCACGCAGCTTGGCGAAGGGGCCGCGACCGGGACCGTAGATGCCCGCGATGCGGAAGATGTGCAGCGGCAACCCGTGGGCGGCGGCCAGCGCCTGCCAGTCGCTTTCGGCCCGCAGGCGCTGTTCCCCGCGTCGGGTCGTGGGCGCGGGCGCGTCGTCTTCATGAACCCATCCGCCTTGCCGGTCGCCATAGACGCCGGTGGTGGACAGATAGCCGATCCAGCGCGCCGGGGTGGCGGCCAGGTCGGGCGCGAAATCGCGCAGCGCGGGGTCGCCCCCTGCGTCCGGGCCAGCCGAGACCAGGATCGCATCGGCCCGCGCGATGGCCTGCCGGATCGCGGCTTCCTGCCCCGGCCAGGCCAGCGCCCGCGCACCCGCCACCGTGACGCGGGTGGGGTCGTTGCGGGTCGTGCCGGTGACATGCCAGCCCTGCGCTGCCAGCAGCGCGGTCAGGTATCCCGCGCTGTAGCCATGCCCCAGCACCAGCATTTGCGGCGCGCTCATGCGATGCCCCGCATGATTTCCGCCGCGCGCTGGAAGGACCGGATGCGAAGATCTGCGTCGAAGATATTGCCGACAAGGATCACCTCATCGGGCCGGTGGGCGGCGATCAGCTCGTGCAGGCGGGTCTCGACGGTGGCGGGGCTGCCGACGGCGCTGACGGACAGCGCGGCATCGACATTGCGCAGGACGGGCGCGGGAACCTCGGCGGAGATATCGGCGACGGGGGGCGGTAGCAGGCCGGGCTGGCCGGTGCGCAGCCGCGCGAAGGACAGCTTTTGCGACGATTGCAGGAAGCGCGCCTCATCGTCGGTATCGGCGACGATCACGTTCACGGCCAGCATGAAATGGGGGGCCTCGCCCCATTGGGTCGGCTGGAAGCGCGCGCGGTAAAGCGCCAGCGCCTGTTCCAGGTCACCGGGCGCGAAATGGCTGGCGAAGGCGTAGGGCAGGCCAAGCGCCGCCGCCAGGCTGGCCCCGTAAAGCGATGAGCCGAGGACCCACACCGGCACCTCGCTGCCCTGTCCGGGCCAGGCGTTGACGTCGGCGCCGGGACGTTCAGGGCCCAGATAGCCCAGCAGTTCCACGACATCATTGGGGAAATCGTCGTTGCGCGACATGCCGCGCCGCAGCGCCTGCATCACCGCCCCGTCACCGCCCGGTGCGCGCCCCAGCCCCAGGTCGATGCGCGGGCCATAGAGCGCGGCCAGCGTGCCGAACTGTTCGGCGATGGCCAGCGGCGCGTGGTTGGGCAGCATGATCCCGCCCGCGCCGATCCGCATGTGTTGGGTCTGGCCCGCGACATGGCCGATCAGGACCGAGGTCGCGGCGCTGGCGATACCGGGCATGTTGTGATGCTCGGCCAGCCAGAACCGCTTGCAGCCCGCCTCTTCCGCCGCCTGCGCCAGCCGGACCGAGTTGCGGAACGCCGCCCGCACGTCCGAGCCTTCGGCCACCGGGGCCAGGTCGAGTATCGAAAAATCCATCAGTCGCCTCCAACGCAGTTCCAGCGACAGCGCATTCGCAATTTCGTCGCATCCGTGTGACAGATAAGGTCGCGGCGCGCGGGTTGCCAGTGCGCCCCGCGGCTGGCACAACCGGATTGAAGCAGGTCCGAGGGAAGCAGGGAAATGCGATGAATGACGAATCCCGTGTTCTGCCGGTCGTAAGCCCCGAACCGGCCCGGCGCGAATATTTTGACGATCCCAAGGCCGCCGTGGACAAGCTGGTCCAGCTTTACGAACGCGCCACCGATTTCCTGCTGGAAAGCTTCGAATCGACGCTGGACGGACGCCGCCCGACCTCGCGCTTCCGGGCGTTCTACCCCGAGTTGCGGGTAACGACCGCCAGCCATTTCGTCACCGATTCGCGGCTGGCCTTCGGCCATGTCGCGCTGCCGGGCAGCTATTCGACCTCGATCACCCGGCCCGACCTGTTCCGCGGCTACCTGACCGAGCAGATCGGCCTGCTGATCCGAAACCACAAGGTGCCGGTCGCGGTGGACGACAGCGACACGCCCATGCCGGTGCATTTCGCCGTCGCCTCGCGCAGCGACCTGAACGTGCCTCAGGAAGGCGTGCTGAACTATTCCTTGCGCGACGTTTTCGACGTGCCGGACCTGACGACGACGAATGACGATATCGTCAACGGCACCTCGGGACCGAACCCGGACGGCAGCATGCCGCTGGCAGGTTTCACCGCGCAGCGCATCGACTATTCGCTGGCGCGGCTGGAACATTACACCGCGACCCTGCCCGAGCATTTCCAGAACTTCGTGATGTTCACGAACTACCAGTTCTACGTCGATGAATTCGAGGCATTCGCCCGCCGCGTGCTGGCCGATCCCGATTCGGGCTATACGGAATTCGTCGGGCCGGGCAACAGCATCGTGCGCGACCCGCGCGAGTTGCTGGCCACAGGCGCCAAGACCCCGCAGATGCCCGCCTATCACCTCAAGCGCGCCGATGGCGACGGGATCACGCTGGTCAATATCGGCGTGGGGCCGTCGAACGCCAAGACCGCGACCGACCATATCGCGGTGCTGCGCCCGCATGCCTGGCTGATGGTCGGCCATTGCGCGGGGCTGCGCAATTCCCAGCAACTGGGCGATTTCGTCCTGGCCCACGCCTATCTGCGCGAAGATCACGTCCTTGACGACGACTTGCCCGTCTGGGTTCCCGTCCCGCCGCTGGCCGAGGTCCAGGTCGCCCTGCAAGAGGCCGTGGCCGAGGTCACGCAGCTTGAAGGCTATGAACTCAAGCGCATCATGCGCACCGGCACCGTCGCCACCATCGACAACCGCAACTGGGAATTGCGCGACAATTCCGGCCCCGTCCAGCGCCTGTCGCAGTCGCGCGCCGTCGCGCTGGACATGGAAAGCGCGACCATTGCCGCCAACGGTTTCCGCTTTCGCGTGCCTTACGGCACGCTGCTTTGCGTCAGCGACAAGCCCTTGCACGGCGAACTCAAGCTGCCCGGCATGGCGACGGCCTTCTATCGCAGCCAGGTGGCCAGTCACCTGCTGATCGGGATTCGCGCGATGGAAAAGCTGAGGGCCACTCCGCTGGAACGGATCCACTCTCGCAAGCTGCGCTCGTTCAACGAAACGGCCTTTCTTTAGGCTGTCAGGCGATATGCCGCTGTGGAAATCCGCCAAAAAGTGCGAATGCGCTTGAAAAAGACAGAAAAACCTTGTGTAGCGATTCCAGTGCCGCCAAGGTGGCGCCCAATATTTTTCCCACAGGGAACCAAGAGGAGACAGACATGGCCGTGGCCAATACCAAACCGATGACGAAGACCCAATTCGTCGCTACGCTGGCTGAAGAAATGGGCAGCGACAAGAAAACCGCCGCCGCAGCCCTGGATGCGATTTCGGCCGTTGTTACCCGCGTGGTCGCCGAAGGTGGCGCCGTCACTCTGCCCGGTATCGGCAAGGTCGCCTGCCGCGCCCGCCCCGAGCGTCAGGTCCGCAACCCGCAGACCCAGGAAATGATGACCAAGCCCGCCGACAAGGTGGTCAAGGTCACCATCGCCAAGGCGCTGAAGGACAGCGTCAACGCCTGATCCCGTCCGGCACAGGACTGGAACAAGACAATGGGCCGTGCAGATCGCGCGGCCCTTTCCTGCATCCGGCTGGGGGACGCCATGACCAGACGCCTTGCCGCCATCCTGGCAGCGACGACCATCCTGGGGGCAGGGGCCAAGGCCCAGGCCGTGGAAATCCAGATCGACGGTCCCATCGGCCCGCTGAGCGGCGAATTGATCGACCTGCCGAACGCGCAGGACGTGGTGGTCATCATCCCCGGCTCGGGTCCCATCGACCGCGACGGCAACGGCCCCGCGATCGGGATGCACTCGGACCTCTACCGCCAACTGGCCGAGGGGCTGGCGCTGGAAGGCATCGCCTCGATCCGCATCGACAAGCGCGGCATGTTCGGCAGCCAGGACGCCATCGTCGATCCCAACGACATCATCGTGGCCAATTACGCGCTGGACATGCGCGACTGGGTTGCGCGCGCGGGCCATGTCACGCCCTGCGTCTGGCTGGCCGGCCATTCCGAGGGCGGGCTGGTCGCCCTGCTTGCCGCGCAGGACCCGCCCGAGGCGCTTTGCGGTGTCATCCTGCTGGCGACCCCCGGCAGGCCGGTGGGCCAGTTGATGATCGCGCAGCTTGAACGCAACCCGATGACGGCAAGCGCGATCGACGACATCCGGGCCATCGTCGCGCGGCTGGAACAGGGTGAAAGCCCCGAATACGACGAAATCCCCGCCACGCTGCGCCCGCTGTTTCCGGGGCATCTGCACCGCTACATGTCGGACCTTTTCGCCCATGACCCGGCGCGGATCGCGGGCGACTGGCCGGGGCCTGCGCTGATCGTGCAGGGCGACCACGACGTGCAGGTCGGGGTCGAGGACGCCGAACTGCTGGCCCAGGCCCTGCCGCAGGCCGGGCATCACCTGATCGAGGGCGCGACCCATATGCTCAAGCAGGACGTGCCCGGCCAGCCCTTCGTCACCTATTCCAACCCCGAATTGCCGCTGCATCCGGGCATCCTGCCGGTGATGGTGCGGTTCATCCACGACAACCACCGCTAAGGGTGCTTGCGGTCCCCGGCGGGTCATGCGAACCGGGACGGGTGCCGCGCATGCGGCGTGATCGGGGGAAAACGATGGACCTGCGCGCAATGGCGATGGGGGTGGGGTTCGCCTTCATCTGGGCCTCGGCCTTCAGCACGACGCGGATGATCGTGCAGGACGCGCCGCCCTTGACCGCGCTTTCGCTGCGTTTCGCGCTGTCGGCGCTGATCGGGATCGTGCTGGCGCTGCTGATGCGGCAGAACTTTCGCCTGACGCGGGGCGAATGGCGTGTCGTCGTGCTGTTCGGCCTGTGCCAGAACGCGCTGTATCTGGGGCTGAACTGGATCGCCATGCAATGGGTCGAGGCATCCGCCGCCGCCATCATCGCCTCGATGATGCCGCTGATCGTGGCGCTGATGGGCTGGACCCTGATGGGCGAACGTCCGCGCCCGATGGCGGTGGCGGGGCTGGTCACCGGCATGGCGGGCGTCGCGATCATCATGGGCGTGCGCTTGCAGGACGGGCTGAGCCTGACGGGCACGCTGCTGTGCCTGCTGGCCGCCGTCGCCCTTGCCGTTGCGACGTTGAGCGCACGGGGCGCAAGCAGCAGCGGCAACATGATGATGATCGTCGCGCTGCAAATGGCGGTGGGCGCGGTGGCGCTGATGGTCCCGGCGATGGTGCTGGAATGGGGCCAGCCGCTGCGCTTCAGCGCGCGGATGGGCTGGGCCTTTGCCTATACGGTGGTGGCGCCGGGCATCCTGGCCACCTGGATCTGGTTCCTGCTGGTCGCGCGCATCGGGGCGGTCCGGGCGGCGACCTATCATTTCCTGTCGCCCTTCTTCGGCGTCGTCATCGCGGCGATCCTGCTGGACGAACGCTTCGGCTTTTCCGATGCCGCCGGGGCGCTGATCGTGGCGGCGGGCATCCTGATGGTGCAGCGCAGCAAGCTGCCGCCCCCACCTGTCGCAACCGGGCCGGGCGCATGAAAAAGCCGGCGCGGACGCCGGCTTTCCGGGCAAGTCAGCCGCCTGTCAGATACCCGCATCCACGATGGCGCGGGCCAGGATCGGCACGGTCGTCTGGTTCAGCCCCGCGATGTTCAGCCGCGAATCGCCGACCAGGTAGATCGCGAAATCGTCCTTGATCCGCTTGACCTGCTCGGGCGTCGCCCCAAGGCGCGAGAACATCCCGCGATGCCGCGCCACGAAATCGAAACGGTCCGAGCCGGACAGGCTGCGCAGTTCCGCCGCCAGTTGCTCGCGCAGCGCCAGCATGCCCTGGCGCACCTCCTCAAGCTCGGTCATCCAGTCGGCGCGCAGGGCGTCGTCGTTCAGCACGGTGGATACGATCCGCGCGCCGTGGTCGGGCGGGAAGGAATAGGTCTGCCGGTTCAGGAAGGCCATCGCCCCCTGCGTCAGGTCGCGGGTCTTGCCGCCCTCGCTCAGCGCCAGCAGCACGCCCGAACGCTCGCGGTAAATGCCGAAGTTCTTGCTGCACGAGGCCGCGATCAGCACCTCGGGCAGGCGCGAGGCGATCAGGCGCGTGCCCGCCGCATCTTCCTGCAAGCCGTCGCCGAAACCCTGATAGGCGATGTCGATCATCGGAACCGCGCCGGTGGTTTCCAGGACCTGCGCGACCTCGGCCCATTCCTCCAGCGTCAGGTTGGCGCCGGTGGGGTTGTGGCAGCAGCCGTGCAGCAGGACGATATCGCCCTTCTTCGCCTGCGCCAGGTCGGCCTTCATCCCGGCAAAGTCCACGCCGCGCGTGGCCGCGTCGAAATAGCGGTAGGGGACCGCCTCGACGCCCATGAACTTCAGGATCGAGACATGGTTGGGCCAGGTCGGGTCGGAATGAAAGACGCGCATGCCGGGGTTGGCCATCCGCGCCAGCTCGAACCCCTGGCGCAGCGCGCCGGTGCCCCCGACCGTCGCCAGCGAGGCGGTGCGCGCGCCCTCCAGCCCCTCGCCAAGGATCAGCCGCGCCATCGCGTCGCGATATTCCTGCTCGCCCGGCAGGGCGGTGTAGGACTTGGTGGTCTGGGTTTCCAGGATGCGCTGCTCGGCCTGCCGCACGGCGCGCATGACCGGGGTGTGGCCGCTGGCGTCCTTGTAGACGCCGACGCCGAGGTCGATCTTGCCCTGCCGGGTGTCGGCCTTGAACTCGCCCATCAGGGCAAGGATCTTGTCGGGTTCCTGGGGTGTCAGATTGGACAGCATTCACGCGTCTCCGGTTGCGATGTCAAGGTCGGGGAAGCTGCCCCATTCGGCCCAGCTTCCGTCATAAAGCGAATGATCGCGGTGGCCCAGCCGCTCCAGCGCCAGAAACAGCACCGCCGCCGTGACGCCCGACCCGCAAGAGGTGATGACCGGCCGCGACAGATCGACCCCTGCCGCCTGAAACTCGGCTTGCAGTTCGGGGATGTCCTTCATCGTGCCGTCGGGGTTCAGCAACCGGCCAAAGGGCAGGTTGCGCGCGCCGGGGATATGGCCCGCGCGCAGGCCGGGGCGCGGCTCGGGTGCCTCGCCGCGGAAACGCTCGGGGGTGCGGGCATCGACGATCTGGTGGCTGCCCAGCTTGGCTGCCGCGGCGACCTGGGTGACGTCGCGCACCAGCGCGGGCTGGCGCTGCGCAGTCAGGTGACGGTCGCGATGGCTGGGCAGGGCATCGCCGACCGGGCGGCCCTCGGCCCGCCACTTGGCGAAACCGCCGTCCAGCACGGCCACGTCGGTCTTGCCCATCAGGCGAAACAGCCACCAGACCCGCGCCGCGCTGCGCACAACTGAGGCGTCATAGACCACGACCTGCTGCCCGTCCCCGATGCCAAGCCGCCGCAGCCGCGCGACGAATTTCTCGGGCGGGGGGGCCATGTGCGGCAGGTTGCTGCGCTGGTCGGAAATCTCGTCGATGTCGAAGAATCGCGCGCCGGGAATATGCGCGGCGCGATATTCGGCAGCGGCGTCGCGTTCGGGGTCCAGGTGCCAGCTTGCGTCCAGGATGCGCAAATCGGGATCGTCCAGCCGCGCGGCCAGCCATTCGGTCGAAACCAGAACCCTTGGATCATCGGCCATGAGAGGCACCCCGTCGCAATGCTTTGCCCGGTCCCCGATGTAACCCTCTGCGGCGCGGGCCGCAATGGGGCCTAACCCTGCTTGAGCAGCCGCTGCTTTTGCCGGTTCCAGTCGCGCTTGGCGCTGGTCTCGCGCTTGTCGGCGACCTTCTTGCCCTTGGCGACGCCGATCTTCAGCTTCACCCGGCCCTTGTGGTTGAAATACATCACCAGCGGCACCAGCGTCATCCCCTCGCGTCCCACGGCCTGCCACAGGCGCGCCAGTTCGCGCTTTGAAACCAGCAGCTTGCGGCGGCGGCGTTCCTCGTGGCCGAAGACGCCGGCCTGCTTGTAGGCGGCGATGTAGCCGTTGATCAGCCACAACTCGCCCCCCTCGACCGAGGCATAGGAATCCGCGATGTTCGACTGGCCGGTGCGCAGGCTCTTTACCTCGGAGCCGGTCAGGACGATGCCCACCTCCAGGTCGCTTTCGATGAAGTAATCGAAGCGCGCGCGGCGGTTTTCGGCGATGATCTTGTAATTCGGGTCTGATTTCGTGGCCATGACCCCGCACAGATAGGGCCGCACCGGGGCGAAGTAAAGATCCGCCGCGCTTTCAGAAAATCAGCGCGGTCAGCGCCGCCGACAGCAGCGCGGCGGCGGGCACCGTGACCAGCCAGGCCCCGAAGATCGTGCGGACATGCGAGCGGCGGACAAGCTGGCGGCGCGCCTTTTCCTCGACCGGCAGGGCGGCGGCGGATTTCGCGCGCCGCCGGTCGCGCCATTCGCGGTAAAACCCCACCCCGAAGACGCCGCCGACCGCGACATGGGTGGTCGAGACCGGCAGCGCCGCGACCGATGCCCCGATCACCGTCAGCGCCGTCGCCATCAGCACGCAGAAGGCGCGGGCCGAGTTCAGCCGCGTGATCTTGCTGCCCACCATGTGGACCAGCCGCCGCCCGAACAGGATCGCGCCTGCCGCGATGCCAAGGCCTGCCAGCAGCGGCATCCAGCCCTCGATCCGCAGGGCGCCGGTCTGCGCGCCCGCGAAGATCGTCGAAAGCGGCGCGATCACATTGGCGGCGTCATTGGCCCCGTGGGCAAACCCCATCAGCAGCGCGGCGCCCACCAGCGGCAGGCGGAACACGGCCTTCATCGCGGCGCGGGGACGGCTTTTGCGGCGAATCTGGCGGGTGACGGCGATGCGCGCCTGCACCCAGGCCGCCGCCGCGGCCGTCAGACCGGCGGTGGCAGCAACGGCGGGCGGCTGCGCAAGCGCCGCGTTCAGGATATTGCCGACGAACAGCCCCACGGTCAGCGCGATCATCCACGGCAGCCATCTCCGCGCGGCCAGCAGCGGGTCGTCGCGGTCCCGGATCAGGACGTGCAGAAGCGCCATCAACCCCGCCGCAAGCATCCCCGAAACCAGCGGCGAGATCACCCATCCCGCCGTGATCGCGGCAAGGCTGTGCCAGTTCACCGCCTGCCAGCCCAGGGTGACGACGCCCGCGCCAAGGATCGCGCCGACGATGGAATGGGTGGTGCTGACCGGCGCCTCGGCCCAGGTGGCAAGGCTGATCCAGGTCGCGGCGGCGAAAAGTGCCGCGACCATGATGCGCGCGCCATCGGGCCCCGGCCCGCCTGCGCCGGGCATGACGATGCCGTCGGCCAGCCGCCCCGTCACGCCGCCGCCCGCCAGCACCGCGCCCGCGACCTGCATCATCCCGACCAGCAGCAGCCCGGTTGTCAGCCCGATAGCCCCCGCGCCCACCGCCGGGCCAAGCGAGTTGGCGACGTCGTTGCCCCCGATTGACAGCGCCAGGTAGGTGCCCACCGCCAGCCCCGCCACGATCAGCCCGACCGAGGGGTGATGCCCCAGCCCGCCGATCGCCGCCAGTGCGACCAGCGCCACCAGAATCAGCGCGATGCCGAAGCGGATGACGGGCCGCAGCGACTGGACCGAGGCATGCTCGGCATTCGAGATCCGCCCCAGGTCCTTGTCCAGTATGGGATAATCGCGCAGGGGCCTGCTCATCCGCGCGCCCTCATGCCGTGGCCGGGGCGGGCAGGCGGCGCAGCAGGGCCTTCAGTTCCGGCTCTTCGACCAGATCCGCCGCCTGGGCGGGGGCGAACCAGCGGCGCCTGCGCTGCCCGGCCTCGGGGAACTTGTCGGCAAGCCCGGAGACCTCGACGGCGAAGATGCGCGCCTCGACCGGGATGCCGAAGCCGCGATCCTGCTTCTTGCGGTAACGATAGCTGCCCAATTCGCGCAGGGGCCGGTCGGTGCGGACGCCCGCTTCTTCCCACGCCTCTTGCAGGGCGGCTTCGGCCAGCGTCCGGCCGGTCATGGGCCAGCCCTTGGGAATGATCCAGCGCCCCGAGCCGCGGCTGGTGATCAGCAGCACCCGCCCCGTTCCCGGATCGAGGCACAGCGCCGCCACCTGCATCGACACCGGGCGGCGCCCCAGCAGCCGCCCCAGCCTTTCGCGCAGCATCCGCATCATTCGCCGCCGTCCCCGCCATTCGCCGGCACCCGCCCCCGCAGCGCCTTGACCGCGCCGCGCTGCGTCTTGGCCGCCAGCCGGCGGCGTTTGCTGCCCAGGGTGGGCCGCGTCGGGATGCGCCGCTTGGGCGCGGCCAGCGCCTTGCGGATCAACTCGGCCAGCCTTTCGCGCGCCAGTTCGCGGTTGCGCGCCTGGCTGCGCGTTTCCTGCGCCAGGATGACGATCGCGCCGTCCGCCGTCCACCGCCGTCCCGCCAGCCGCTTCAGCCGCGCCTTGACCTGCGGCGGCAGATGGGGCGAGCGTTCCGCCTCGAACCGCAGTTCGACCGCCGTTTCGACCTTGTTCACGTTCTGCCCGCCCGGTCCCTGCGCGCGGGTGAACTGCTCGGAAAGCTCCCATTCCTGGATGAAGATATTGTCGTCGATATGCAGCATGGGCCGAATATGTCGCGTAATCGCGTTAAGAAAAGCCTAATCTGCGCAAAGCACGTCACTTTGATGGTAGGTGCAGCCGGATTGACGCGGTCGAGGACGCGCCTGCCGCGTCGATGACCGTCAGGCGGGCGAATCCGGGACCGGGATTGGGCAGGACGGCTTCGGGTTGGTTCTGCCCCGTCGCGACGGCGTGGCCGTTCAGCAAAAAGCTGTAGGGCGCCCGCCCGCCCCGCGCCTTGGCGGTCAGCGGGCCGGTCGCGTCCATCTCGGCCCCGTCGGGGGGAAAGGTCAGTTCAAGCCCGTCGCCGGGCCGGGGCCGGGCGGCCAGGGCGCTGGCCTGCCCGGCGGGGGCAAAGCGGCGCAGCGGCACGGGCAGGGCGCTGTTCGGGACCGTGAGCGCCTGCGGCGGCGGGGCGGGCAGGGGCACATGGGCCAGCATGTCGAACAGGTCGAACATCACCGGCGCGGCCAGATCGCCCCCGAAGGCGCCGGGAACCGGCGTGCCGTCGGGCCGCCCCAGCCAGACCGCGACGACATGGCCCCCGTCGAAGCCCACCGCCAGCGCATCGCGATGCCCGTAGGATGTCCCCGTCTTCCACGCGATGCGCCCGGTGGCGGTGCCGGTGGGCGTCGGGGTCTGCGCCAGGATATTGGCCACCTGCCAGGCGGCGGTGCGGCTGAACATCGCCAGGGGCTGTTCCTGCCCCCCGCCCGGCAGGGCCGAGAACCGGACACCCCGCCCGCCCCGCGCCAACGCGCCGTAGCCCTGCGCCAGTTCCTCCAGCGTGACGCCCGCGCCGCCAAGCACGACCGCCAGCCCCGGCCCGCCGCCCTCCAGCCGCAGGCGGATGCCGCCCCGCTCCAGCGCCTGCGCGATGCGGTGGGGGCCGACCGCCTCGGCCAGCTTGACCACGGGGATATTCAGCGACCACACCAGCGACTGGCGCAGGCTGACCGTGCCGCGGAAATGGCGGTCGAAGTTCTGGGGCTGCCAGCGCCCGAAGGTGGCGGGGCGATCCTCGATCAGGGTCTCGGGATGGGCGATGCCGTCGTCGAAGGCCAGACCGTAGACGAAGGGCTTCAGCGTCGATCCGGGCGAGCGCACGGCCCGCGTCATGTCGATGAAGCCCCCCGATCGCCCGCCCGTCCACTCGGCCGCACCGACCGAGGCCAGGATCTCCCCGCTGCGATGATCCGCCATCACGATGGCGGCGGAAACGCGCGCGCCGTGCCTGCCGGTGGCGCGGGCGGCAAGCGCCTCGGCACGGCGTTGCAGGCGGGGGTCGATGGTCGTCTCGATCCGCGTGGCGCCGGGATGCGCGCGCGCCAGCCGCGCCGCAAGCAGCGGCGCCAGGGCGGGAAAGGCGCGGCGGACCTGCGGCACCGGCTCGGCCAGCGCGGCCCGTGCATCCTCGTCCGCGATCACGCCAAGCGCCGCGGCGCGCGCCAGCACCCGGTCGCGGGCCGCTTCGGCCGCCTGCGGATGGCGGTCGGGACGGCGGCGCTCGGGCGCCTGCGGCAGCGCGACCAGCAGCGCGGCCTGCGCGGGCGTCAGGCGGCGCGGTTCCTTCGCGAACCATTGCAGCGAGGCCGCGCGGACCCCCTCGACATTCGCGCCGTAAGGGGCAAGGCGCAGGTAAAGCTGCACGATCCGGTCCTTGTCCAGCCGCCGCTCCAACGCCAGGGCGACGCGGACCTGCCGCAGCTTGCCCGCCCATTGGCCGGTCGGCCCGTCCTCCAGCAGCCGCGCCACCTGCATCGTCAGGGTCGAGCCGCCCGAGACCACTCGCCCATGCCGCACCGCCTGAACACCCGCGCGCAGCATCGCCCGCCCATCGACGCCGCGATGGCGGTGAAAGCGCCGGTCCTCCCAGGCCAGCAACATCTCGACCAGCAGCGGATCGACCGGGCCGGGGTCCAGCCGCCAGCGCCCGTCGGCGACCTGGAAGGCACGCAGCAACGTCCCGTCGCGGGCCAGGACCTCGGTTCCCACGGAAATGTCCAGCAAGGGCAATTCGGTCGCATCCACCCAATCGTCGAATCGGTCGCGCGCCCCGGCCAGCACGGCCATCAGGGCGGCCAGCGCAAGGATCGCAAGGGCAAGGCGGGGCCGAGGAGTCATCGCGGGACGTCGGGGCATTTCCAGAAAACCGGCAGCGCGCCAAAAGATGCGCGCAACGAAACCCTACGCCTTCCCGCCTGGCCGGGAAACCGCCGAAATGCCGCCCTGCGCCGAAAATCCGCGCGCGGCGCCCGCTATTTCTTCATCACAAAAATACCCAAATCCGGCATTGCAACCGGCACAAGGCCTGCAAATCCCGTGCGGCGGATCAGCCCTTCCCATCCCCGAAAAGCCCCTTCAACCCCCGCGACAGCAGCCCCGAGACGGTGGGCCTCGGCTGATGGATGAAGGGCAGGGGGCGGCAGACCTCCATCGCGGCGATGCCGACGCGGGCGGTCAGGGCGCCGTTGACGACGCCTTCGCCGAAGCGGCGGCTCAGCTTCGCCATCAGCCCGCCGCCGACCACGGTCTGCACCAGGTCGTCGCCCGCCGCCACCGCGCCGGTGGCGATCAGATGGGCCATCACCGTGCGCGCCAGCCGCCAGCCGCCGACGGAACCGGCGCGCCCGCCGTAGATCTCGGCCATGCGGCGGATCATGCGCATGTTGGCGACCAGCGCGGCGGCGACATCGACCAGCGCCAGGGGGATCAGCGCGGTCGCGGCGGCGACGGTGCGGGCGGCGGCCTCGATCTCGCGCCGGGCCTGGCGGTCCAGGTCGGTCAGCAGGGCGGTCTCGGCCAGCGCCAGCAGATCGCGCGCCTCGAATGCCTCGTCGCCGTGGCGCGCCAGATGCGCGCGCCCCACGCCCATTTCCGGGCGGCCCGCGTAAAGCCGCGACAGCCGGGCGCTTACCTCGCGCGCCTCGGCCAGGTCGCCCGAGGCCAGCGCGGCCCCCGCGTCCCGCCCGATCCGGTCGATGGCGGCAAGGCGCGACCATGCCCGGTATTCGCGCCACGCCATCGCCAGCGAGGCCAGCGCGAAAACCCCGATCAGCCCGATCCCCAGCCAACCCAGCAGGGGGTAGCGGTCCAGCAGGTCAGCAAAGAAGCGCAGCGCCGCAACCCCCAGCAGGAAGGACAGCAGCGCTACCCCGCTGTTGAGGAAAAGCCGCGTCACCCGCGAGGGCCGCCCGCCCAACACGCGCGAGACCATCATCATCGTGCGCGGCTGCGGCAGGGAACCATCCAGCCCGTCGTCGACCGGAGGGGCATCAGCGGGCGATGGCCCGCCCTCTGTCCGGCGCAAAGGCCGCCGGTTGCGCCCGTCGTCACGCAAGCCCCCGGATCCGCCCGCCTTGCCAGAGGGCGCGCCGACAGGCCCTTGGTCGCGCGCATCCGCAGCCCCGTCCCCATGAAAGGCCGTGCCGCCAATCGCCATCCCGCCGCCGCGCCCCGATCCGCTTCCGGTTTCGCCGCTTCCGCTGCCGGTTCCTGCCCGGCCGCCTCTTCGGCCTTCTGATCCGAGGCCGGTTCCGCCACCTGTTCCTCCGCCTGCGCCGCCGCCCGCAAGGAAGGCCCCTCGGCCGCCGTCTCCTCGGCCCGCCGGACCGCCTGCCTTGCCTGCGCGACTGCCCGTTTCGCCATCGACGCCGTGGCCAGCGCCGCCACCGCTGGACCCCGAACCCACCGGATCGCCAGCCGCGCTATCCGTGCCGCCGCCCGTCCCCGTTCCGCCGCGTGGCGCCTTGCCCGCTGCCGTCCCGCCGTCGGGCCGGTCGGCGATGCCGCCCCCGGCGCGGGGGATTCCGGCCTGTCCTTGCGGCCCCGGACCCTCTTGCCGGTGGCCGCTGTCCGGGGGCGATCCCTCGTCCCTTGCCGCAAGATGCGGGCGCGGTGCGTGGGGCGCTGCGGCGGACGGCTCGATCTCGACCAGCAGGGGCTTGCGGCGCTTGGGGGTGTCGTCGGTCATGTCATCACCTCAGATACGGTCGCCGATCAGGAATTCCGCCGCGCGGTCCAGCCGGATATGCGGGGGGCCGTCGCCTTCGCGCAGGGTGTTGGGGGCGGGGGCGAAGTCCATGATCTCGTAATCCGCGCCCAGCCATTCCGCCGCGCCCTGCCGGGCGGGGGTCAGCAGTTCGGCAGGGTTGAGCGGCAGTTCGCCCGGATAAAAGGCCGCCTGGCGTCCGTCCATCAGGGTGCCGCGCACGGCGGGCAGGTCCTCGCCGTCGCGGTGGATGATTTCCTCGGTGGTGCAGCGCAGCGAGGCGATCGACATCGCCTCGGTCCGCGCACCCGCGAAATCGGCGCGGTCGCGCGCCTCGCGCAGCATGGCCGAGGTGATGTTGGTCAGCCGCCCGTGCTGGCTCTGGTGCAGGTGGTCGGCCTTGGTGGCGGCGAACAGGATCCGCTCGACCCGGCGGCTGCCCAGGATCTGCGACAGCCAGCCCGCGCGGCCGGGCCGGAAGGCGCCCAGGATGTCGGCCATCGCGCGGCGCATGTCCTCGACCGCGCGGGGACCTGCGTGGATCGCGCCAAGCACGTCCATCAGCACCACCTGCCGGTCCAGCCGGGCGAAATGGTTGCGGAAGAAGGGCTTGACCACGCGCGCCTTGTAGGCCTCGAACCGGCGGCGGAACTCGGCGTGGATGGGGCCTTGCGCGAAACCCTCGGGCAGGGGGGCGAAGGTCAGCGCGGGCGATCCCGCCATCTCGCCCGGCATCAGGAAGCGGCCCGGCGTGCAGTCGGACCAGCCCGCTTCGCGCGCGGCGTGAAGATGGGCGGTATAGGCCCCGGCCAGTTCCTGCGCGGCGGTCTCGGTAAAGGGCGTGTCGGGACCGATGCCGCGCAGCGCGGCGGCGAAAGCGTCCGCGCCGGGACGGCCCGCCATCCGTTCCAGCACCTCGTCCGACCACTGGCGATAGGTCTTGTCCATCAGCCGCAGGTCCAGCAGCCATTCGCCGGGATAGTCGATGATGTCCAGGTGCAGCGCCTGCTGGCCGCGCAGCCCGGCGATCATGCCGCGCGGCTGGACGCGCAGGGACAGGCGCAATTCGCTGACGTGGCGGGTGCCCTCGGGCCAATGCGGATCGGGTCCGGTCATGGCGGCCAGGTGGCGTTCGTATTCGAAACGCGGGATGGTGTCGTTGGGCTGGGGTTGCAGCCATGCCGCCTTGATCGCGCCATCCGCCGCCGCGCGCAGCCCGTGCATCCGCCCCCGGTCCAGCAGGTTCGCCACCAGCGAGGTGATGAACACCGTCTTGCCCGCCCGCGACAGCCCCGTCACGCCAAGCCGGATGACCGGGTCCGACAGGCCCAGCCCCCGCATCAGATCGTCGCCGATTCCCATCCCGCCCCCGGTCGTTCATGCCCTGCGCGTCAAGATAGGCGGCGCGGGGGCGGATGTGTAGGGCGCATGGCGGGCCTGCGCCGTTTGCGCATTGCACTTTCCGCCCCGCAGGCGCAGTTTCCCGCCATTCCACGCCACGAGGGAGAGACGGGCATGCAATGGACGGATGTTCTGGCCTCGCGCAATTCAAGGATGAAGGCATCCGAGATCCGCGAGCTGCTCAAATTGCTGGACCAGCCCGACATCATTTCCTTTGCGGGCGGCATCCCCGACCCGGCGCTGTTTCCCGCGCAGGATTTCGCTGCCGCGTTCCAGCAGGCGATGGCCCCTGAAAACGCATCCGTCGCGCTGCAATATTCGGTGTCCGAGGGTTACCGCCCGCTGCGCGAATGGCTGGTCGGGCAGATGCGGGCGATCGGTGTGGAATGCGGGGTGGAGAATATCTTCATCACCTCGGGTTCGCAGCAGGCGCTGGATTACCTGGGCAAGCTGCTGCTGTCGCCGGGCGATACCGCGCTGGTGACATGGCCGACCTATCTTGGCGCGCTTGGCGCCTTCAACGCCTACGAGCCGCGCTATGACCGGCTGGACCCTTACGCCAACACCGACCCCGCCGCCGTGCGGGCCGAGGCGGCGCAGGCGGGCGGCGCGGTGAAATTCGCCTATCTCTCCGCCGATTTCGCCAACCCCACCGGCGAGACGCTGCCGCTGGACGGCCGCCTTGCCCTGCTGGACCGGGCCGAGGCGCTGAACATCCCCGTCATCGAGGACGGCGCCTATCAGTCCCTGCGCTTTGCGGGCCGGCCGATTCCGCCCATCCTTGCGCTGGACATCGAACGCTGCGGCGACATCGAAAAGACGCGCACGATCTATTGCGGTTCGTTTTCCAAGACGCTGGCACCGGGGCTGCGCGTGGGCTGGGTCTGCGCCGCGACCGAGGTTGTCGGGCGTCTGGTGCTGATGAAACAGGCCGCCGACCTGCATTCGCCGACGCTGAGCCAGATGGCCACCGACACTGTCGCGCGCAGGGTCTTCGACGACCATGTGGCGCGCATCCGCCAGGTCTACGACCACCGCCGCCGCCGCATGCTGGCCGCGCTGGAACGCGAGATGCCGTCCGGCGTCACCTTCACCCGCCCCGAGGGCGGCATGTTCATCTGGCTGACCCTGCCCGAAGGCATGGACGGCGCCGAACTGCTGGCCCGCGCCGTGTCCGGGCATCGCGTGGCCTTCGTCCCCGGCGGTGCGTTCTTCGCCGACGGCTCGAACCCCAACACCATCCGGCTCAGCTACTCCTGCGCCAGCGACGAACAGATCGACGAGGGCATCGCCCGGATCGGGCGGCTGCTGCGGGGGTGATCCCGGTGACTGCTATGTGGGACATTGCGGACATCAATCCTAATATTGAAGTGTTGAAGCAAGTGGCTTCTGGAGGTGTTCTTTCCTCATGGTAAAACTGTCCCATCAGCAGGCTGGGCGACTAGGAGAGTATCTAGCGCTGGCTAAACTCAACTCGCTTGGCGTCGCTGCATACGTGAGTCCAGAAGGTGCGCCGGGCCATGATCTGATCGCCGTCATTAGCGGGGTTCCAAAGTCCATAGAAGTCAAAACTAGGCAGTTTCTTCAAAGGCCTACAGAGATATCTAGATGGCCTGTAGATCTCAGGACAAAGGGCGATGCAGACTATTTCCTATTCGTAGAGTTGGACCTAAAAACCATTTCGCCAACGTTCTATTTGCTCAGCAATGAGCAGGCTCGCGTAACAAACAGGGTCAGTAAAGGCTTAGGAAACTGCTATCCTGCGCATGTTCGTGCTATTGCTCAGCCAAACGATTTTTCTTCCTTGGTTGGCGATTCACTGAATTTGCTTCAGACTGAGTGACCGCAATGAACTCATCTTCCGCCGACCCCATCCCCTTCCCGCCCATCCGCGCCTCTGCCATAACGCCCCCCATGAACGACGCCCTGCCCATCGACGCGGTTCTTGCGCCCCTGACGGATGCGCTGGTGGCGCATGGCCGGGCGGTGCTGGTCGCGCCGCCAGGGGCGGGGAAGACGACGCGGGTGCCTCTGGCATTGCTGGACCATGTGCGGGGCCGCATCCTGATGCTGGAACCGCGCCGCCTTGCCGCCCGCGCCGCAGCCGAGCGGCTGGCGCAGCAACTGGGCGAGACCCCCGGCGCGCGCGTGGGCTATCGGATGCGCGGCGAAAGCGTCGCGGGCAGCCGGATCGAGGTCGTGACCGAGGGCATCCTGACCCGGATGATCCAGTCCGACCCCGGCCTGGACGGGATCGGCTGCGTCGTCTTCGACGAATTCCACGAACGCAGCCTGAATGCCGATCTGGGCCTTGCCCTGCTGTGGGAGGCCCGCGCCGCCCTGCGCCCCGACCTGATGCTGCTGGTCATGTCGGCCACGCTGGACGCCGAACCCGTTGCCGCCATGCTGGACGGCGCCCCCGTCATCCGCAGCGAAGGCCGCGCCTTTCCGGTCGAAACGCGCTGGCTGCCCCGCCCCTTGCCTGCGGGCCATCGGCTGGATGCCGAGGCCGCGCGCCTGATCGCGCTGGCCGAGGCCGAGACGCGCGATACCGGCGGCACGATCCTGGCCTTCCTGCCGGGCGAGGGCGAGATCCGCCGTGTCGCCGCCCGCCTTGCCAACCTGCCCGCCGAGATCGTGCCCCTGTTCGGCGCGATGGATTTCAAGGCCCAACGCGCCGCCCTGTCGCCGCCGGGCACGCGGCGGCGGGTGGTGCTGGCGACGTCGATCGCGGAAACCTCGCTGACCATTCCGGGGGTGCGGGGCGTGGTCGATGCGGGGCGTGCGCGGCGCGCGCGCTTCGATCCGGGCAGCGGCATGTCGCGGCTGGTGACCGAGCGCGTCAGCC
>NZ_CAMEFG010000041.1 GCF_945915435.1 uncultured Paracoccus sp.
ACCAGAAGCCGTTATAGATCAGTTCGGCATAGCGCGGCATCAGGCTGTCCTTCAGATGGCCCGCGCCGCTGTCGAGCGTGATCTGCTCGATGCCGCGATGGGCTTCCAGCAGGATGGTGCCGCCGGGCGTTTCGTAGATGCCGCGCGACTTCATGCCGACGAAGCGGTTTTCGACGAAATCCAGTCGCCCGATGCCGTGCTTGCGCCCCAGTTCGTTCAACTCGGTCAGGATCGTGGCGGGCGACAGCGCCTGCCCGTTGATCGCGACCGCGTCGCCGCGTTCAAAGGTCACCTCGATATATTCGGGCTGATCGGGCGCGTCCTCGGGGGAAACGGTGCGCTGATGGACGTATTCGGGTGCCTCGACGGCGGGGTCTTCCAGCGCCTTGCCCTCGCTGGAGGTGTGCAGCAGGTTCGCATCGACGCTGAAGGGCGCCTCGCCGCGCTTGTCCTTGGCGATGGGGATCTGGTTCTGTTCGGCGAATTCGATCAGCTTGGTGCGCGAGGTCAGGTCCCATTCCCGCCAGGGCGCGATGACCTTGATCGCGGGGTCCAGCGCATAGGCGGAAAGCTCGAACCGCACCTGGTCGTTGCCCTTGCCGGTCGCGCCGTGGGCCACCGCGTCGGCGCCGTGCTGATGGGCGATTTCCACCAGCCGCTTGGAAATCAGCGGCCGCGCGATCGAGGTGCCCAGCAGGTAAAGCCCCTCATAGACCGCGTTGGCGCGGAACATCGGGAAAACGAAATCGCGCACGAATTCCTCGCGCAGGTCCTCGATATGGATGTTCTCGGGGGCGATGCCCAGCAGTTCGGCCTTCTTGCGGGCGGGTTCCAGTTCCTCGCCCTGGCCCAGGTCGGCGGTAAAGGTGATGACCTCGCAGCCGTATTCGGTCTGGAGCCATTTGAGGATGATCGAAGTGTCCAGGCCCCCGGAATAGGCAAGGACGACTTTCTTCGGCGCGTCGGACATGCGGATACCCTTTCAGATTTCGGCAGGGAATAGGCCCAATTCGCCCCTGCCACAAGAGCAACCGCCCAACATCGCGCCGGAAATCCGGACCCTCTTGCCAATTCCCGACTTTCGCGGCATGGCCCGGATCATGGAAAACTTTGCCGATTCCGTCCGCCAGGCAGAGGTCGCCCTGCGCGACCTCTTCGAGCCGACCCCGCTTCAGAGAAACGACCACCTCTCGGCGCGCTACGGGGCCGAGATCTGGCTCAAACGCGAGGACCTGACCCCCGTGCGCAGCTACAAGCTGCGCGGGGCCTTCAACGCGATGCGCAAGATCGGCGCGGCGGGCAGCCGTTTCGTCTGCGCCAGCGCGGGCAATCACGCGCAGGGCGTGGCCTTCGCCTGCCGCCATTTCGGCGCGAAGGGCACGATCTTCATGCCGGTGACGACGCCGCAGCAGAAGATCGCCAAGACCCGCATCTTTGGCGGGGACGCCATCGAGATCGTGCTGACCGGCGATTATTTCGACCAGACGCTGGCCGCCGCACAGAATTATGCGGCGCAGAACGCGGCCAGCTTCCTGTCGCCCTTCGACGACGCCGACGTGATCGAGGGCCAGGCCACCGTCGGGCTGGAAATCCTGGATCAATTGCCCGGCGCGCCCGACGTGATCGTGCTGCCGGTGGGCGGCGGCGGGCTGTCTTCGGGCGTCGCGCGGCTGTTTCGCGAAGCGGCGCCCGAGGCCCGCTTCTGGCTGGCCGAACCCAAGGGCGGCACCAGCCTGCGCAGCGCGCTTCTGCAAGGCGAACCCGTGACGCTGCCCTCGGTCGACAATTTCGTCGATGGCGCCGCCGTGGCGCGGATCGGCGAACTGCCCTTTCAGACCCTGCGCGGCTTTTGCGCCGATCAGGTCGTCTCGGCGCCCGAGGATCGGATTTGCCAGACCATCCTCGACATGCTGAACGTCGAGGGCATCGTGCTGGAACCCGCCGGTGCGCTGTCGATCGACGTCTTGCAGGACCTGCCCGACCTGCGGGGCAAGCGGGTGGTCTGCGTCTGTTCGGGCGGGAATTTCGACTTCGAGCGCCTGCCCGAGGTCAAGGAACGCGCACAGCGTTATTCCGGGCTGAAGCGCTATTTCATCCTGCGCCTGCCCCAACGCCCCGGCGCGCTGCGCGACTTCCTGGAACTGCTCGGCCCCGAGGACGACATCGCGCGATTCGAATATCTCAAGAAATCCGCGCGCAACTTCGGCTCGGTCCTGATCGGGATCGAGACCGGCGCCCCGGAAAACCTGACCGCGCTTTGCGCCCGGCTGGACGCGCAGGGCTTTGGCTATCGCGACATCACCCACGACCAGATCCTGGCCGAATTCCTGATCTGAACGGTTTCGCGCACCGGCTTAACCACCCGTTCACCGGATGGGTCTATCTGTCGGGTCATGAACGACGCGAATCGCCCTTTCATCCAGAACGCCCCGCCGGTTTCGGGGCGGCTGATCCTGCTGGCCGACGGCAGCGACCAGCGGCGGATGGAACTGGCAGGGATGATGCGGGGGGCGGGCCATCGCGTGATCGAAGCCGCGCGCCAGGATCAGGCGCAGGCGCTTTGCATCCAGCGGCCCCCCGATATCGTGATCGCGGATCGCGGCCTGCCCGGCGGGGGCGGCCTGGCGCTTTGCCGCTGGTTTCGCAGCCTGCGCGCGCGGGGGGACAGCCATTTCATCCTGCTGACCACGGCCGGCTGCGACCGGGACATCGCGCAGGGCCTTCGGGCGGGCGCGGACGAATTCCTGGCCGCGCCGGTTTGCCGGGCCGAGTTGGCGGCAAGGCTTGGCACGGCAGAGCGCATCCTGACGATGGGACGGCAGATCCGCGATTGCGGTGCCGCGTTGCAGCGCGCCGACGACCGCCTTCTGGACACCCGTTCCGCCATCGAGCGCGACCTGCGCGAAGCCCGCGCCCTGCAACGCCGCCTGTTACGCGAGGGCAGCGAGATCTGGGGCGATTTCCGCCTGTCTTTGATGCTGCGCCCCGCCGGGCATATCGGCGGCGACATGGTCGGCTTCTTCGCGTTGGACGGCCAGCGGGTCGGGATCTACGCGATGGACGTGGCGGGGCACGGCTTTACCTCGGCCCTGCTGACGGCGCGGCTGGCGGCGCGGTTCGGCAAGGGGCCGGGCGCGGCGCCTTCACCCGGCGATTTCGTGCGCTCGCTGAACCGTCAACTGCTGGATGACCTGCGCGTGGACAGCTATTATACGCTGGTTTACGGCGATCTGGACTGCGTGGACGGCGGCCTGCGTCTGGTTCAGGCGGGCCACCCCCACCCTTTCATGCAACGTGCCGATGGCCGGATCGAAAGGGTCGGGCGCGGCGGGCTGCCCATCGGCATCCTGCCTGACGCCGCCTTCGAGGAATTGCGCCTGCGGCTGGACCCCGGCGACCGCCTCCTGATCGCCTCGGACGGGGTCGCCGAATGCGAAAGCCCGGCGGGCCTTCCCCTGGGCGAGGACGGTATCCGCGCGATCCTGCGCGACAACGCCGCATTGGGCGGGAACGCCTTTCTCGACACCCTGACGCGGAGGTTGTCGGATCACGCGCATGGCAGGCGCCGCGACGATATCTCGGCCCTGCTGATCGAACGGCGCGGACCGCCGCGATGACCGGGGGCTACAGCGTGCCGGTCCGGTAAAGCCGAACCTTCAGCCCGCCATGCGCGACATGGGGACCGGGCGGCCAAAAGGGCAGGCCGGTCGCGCGGGCAAGGGCTGCATCGCTGGTGATCATGCCGAAACGCCAACCGGAAAAGCGTTCCCGCATGACCTGGCCAAGACGCGCATGCAGTCCAAAAAGCGGCTTCTTGTTGCCGATCCGGGCGCCATAGGGCGGGTTCACGATGACCAGCCCCGGCGGGCCTTCGGGCGGTTCCAGATCGGCGATGTCAACGTTGCAAAAGCGGGTGCAGGCGGCAACGCCCGCCTTTTCGGCATTCAGCGCGCCCATGCGGATCGCGCCGGAATCGCGGTCGCTGCCGTGGAAAAGCAGCGGGGTGTCGCGCGGCGCGGCGCGCTTCTTCATCCCCTGCCACAGTGCCGCGTCAAAGCTGCGCAAATGCTGAAAGGCAAAATCGCGGCCACGGCCCGGCTGCAACCCCATCGCGATCTCGGCCGCCTCGATCACGAAAGTCCCCGAGCCGCACATCGGATCCAGAACCGGCTCGTCCCCCCGATAGCCGCATTCGCGCAGGAACATCGCCGCCATCGTCTCGCGCAGGGGGGCCTTGGCGACGGCCTGCTTGAAGCCGCGCTTGTGCAGCGATTCGCCCGTCGTATCCAGGCTGATCGTGCAAAGGTCATCCTCGATCCGGGCCTTGACGGTGATCGGCGCAAGGGGGTCCACCGGGACGCCCAGTTCTTCCCCAAGGGCGCGCGCGACGCGCTGCCCGGCGGCGCCCGCGTGATAGATGCGGGATTTGCGGCATGTCGTCTCGACCCGGACGGCGATATCGGGACGCAGGAAATCCGCCCAGGGAAACTTGCGGGCGCGCTTGTCCAGTTGCGCCAGGTGCATCGCGCGAAAGGCACCGATCCGCACCAGGATCCGCGTCGCCCCGCGCAGGGTCAGGTTCGCGCGCCAGACCTCGGGCCAGCCGCCCGGAAACAGGATGCCGCCATCGGCCGGCCCGGCCTGGAAACCGGCCTGCCGCGCCTCGGCCAGCAGCGGGGCCTCAAGGCCGGGGGTCGCGACCGCGTAGATTTCGAATGTCGTCGGGCTTGTCATCGGGCCTCTCTTATGTGACCCGCGCCCGAACGGCCAGCGGCAATGCGGGGCCGCGTCATTCTTCGCGCCTCTGCCGCTGCGCACGGTCCTGCGCGACCAGGTTCCGGCGCAACTCGCGCAAGACCTCGGCACGGCCGAATTCGCGCATAGCGGCCTGCCGGGCAGTCTCGAACCCCGGCAGCATGCGCTGCAATTCGCCTTCCTCGCGGTGCAGCGCGCGCGTCCTGTCGCCCGCCAGCGCATTGGTCAGCCTGGCGCCCGAGATCGAGAACGCCTCGGGCACCTCGTAAAGCTGGTGCAACTCGTCCTCGATCTGCCCGATCCGGTCGCGCGCGGCGGCAACGCTGGAGCGATAGGCGGAAAACCTGCGCATCTCCAGGTCCGAGCGCAGCCGGGCCAGATGCTGCAACTGCGCCAGCGCCTTGATCCTGCGCTTCATCGCCCGCCCCCTTTCGCCGGCCCATAGGCCGCGCCCCATCCCTCGCGCGCCTTTTTCCTGACCGCCTCGGCAAAGCGGATCGCAGCGGCGACGGCTGCGAAATGCTCGGTCCTGATTTCCTCGCCGATCTGGACCACGGCATGGATGGCGCGGGCGCAGGGCGGATCCGACCAGATCGGCACATCGTGTTCGCCCGCGCGTTCGCGAATGCGGCGCGCGACCTCGTCCACGCCCTTGGCAAGGCAGACCGGCGCACGCCCGCTGCCGCGCTTCCATTCCAGCGCCACCGCGTAATGGGTCGGGTTGACGATGACCACATCCGCCTTTTCGACATCGGCCAGCATCTGCCCGGTCACGATATCGACGCCTTTCTGGCGGCGGGACGCCTTCATGTGCGGGTCGCCTTCGCTTTCCTTGTGTTCGTCCATCATCTCGCGCCGGGACATGCGGTTGCGGCGGTGGTGATCGAACCGCTTCCACAGGAAGTCAACGATCCCGAACAGGGCCGAAACCGCGACCGCGACCATGACCACCCGCCGCAGGATCACCCCGATGCCGTTGATCCATTGCAGGTCCGCCATGTAATCCGCGTTCCCCAGCAGCGTCATCAGCGAGCGGAACAGAAACCATCCGCCCGCCGCCACCAGCGCCGCCTTCCCGAATGATATGAGAAAGGTCACCAGCCCGCTTTTGCCGAATTTCTGCTTGGCGTTCTTGACCGGGTTGATGCGGGAAAAGTCTGGCGCCAGCTTCGAGGGCGAAAGCACGATCGCACGCTGCGCGATCAGGCCGACCAGCACGCACAACCCCATCACCGCAACCGCCGACAGCGTGGCAAGGGCGGCGTGGCCGCCGATCGCCCAGGCCAGATCCGTGACGGAATGACCGGCCTTGTCCACCCAAGGCTCATCCCCCAGGGCGCGGGCGGTCATCCGTATCCAATCGGGCACGGCGGCGGCGCCAACCACCGTCAGCGCCCCCAGAAAGCCGATATACATCAGCGCCGAATTCACCTCGGTCGAGCGGGGAACATCGCCCTTTTCGCGTGCCTTCCGCAGCTTCTGCTCGGTCGGGTCGAATTGCTTGTCGGATTGATCTTCGCTCATCTCAGGTCCGGCAGGGTGAATTGCATGACGGCCTCGGCCCAGACGGAAAGTATGGCCGGGGTCAGGATCGCCAGCGCGGCCAGGGCAAGCAGGATCGCCGCCGGTGCGCCGATGAAGACGATGGGAAGCGAGGGCATGACCTTGCTGACCACCCCCGACAGGCCCTGAAACAGCAACCCGCCAAGAATGAAGGGCGAGGCCAGCAGCATCGCCAGCAGAAAGCTGCGCGCCGTCAGCGCAATGGCTGCGGGCAGCACGGCGCCCGCCTGCGGCCAGCCGCCAAGCGGTTTCAGCACGAGGCTTTCGCCGATCAATTCGCAGACCATGACCGGAAAGCCCAGGGCCATCAGCAACGCCAGCCCGGCAAGATGCAGGATGTTCCCGATGGGATGGGGCGAAAACTCATTCGCGACACCCAGGATCTGCGAAAGCGAGGCCGTCGTCGCGATCGCCGTCGCCGCGATCGGCAAGGCAAAGGCGATCAGCCGGACCAACCCGCCGATGAGCAGTCCAGTCACCACCTCGGCCATCGCCAGCCCGGCCAATGCGAAAGGCGTCGGGGCCGGGGGCGCGGCGTGGCCGATAGAGAAAAGCGGCGACAGGGCCATCGCAAGCGCGATCTTGATCCGCGCGGGCAGCAGCCTTTCGGAAAAGCCCGGCATCGCCAGCATGCAGCCCTGGATCCGGCAATAAACCAGCAGCATCGGCAGCATCCAGGGCTGGATCATCTGCGGGTCGATATTCACGCCGCCACCGTCCCCACCAGCCTGACCGAGGCGGCAGGATCGACTTCGTCCAGCCCCATCACCGGAATGCCGACACCCGCCGCATCCAGCATGGTGCGCACCATGCGGCGCCGGTGGTCGGCCACCGCAAGGACCGCCTGGGTCGGCCCATCGGCGCTTTCCTGCTGTTTGCGGACGGCACTGGACAGCCGTTCCTGCAATTGCAGGATCGCACCTCGGGCGGAACGGCTGGCCTCGGCCTCGGCCCGCGTCAGTTCGGCCTCCCACTGCGGATGCAGGTGCAGGACATCGATGCGGCCATCGTCGGTCGAATACTGCTCGGTTATCTGGGCGCGCAGGCGCTTGCGCACGGTTTCATAGACCGCGGCGGGCGCCTCGGCCGCGCGCGCCTCATAGACGGCATCGACGATCAGGACCAGGTTGCGGACCGAGATCTGCTCGGCCAGCATCGCCCGCAGCACATAAAGCAGCAGCTCGGGCGAAACCTTGTCGGGCATCATGCTGTCGAAGAAACGCTGGTTCATCAACGCGCGATGTTCGTCCGAGACCGAGCGCAGTTCCTGTATCAACCGCTGCAACCCCGACATCGTCAGCAGCGACGGCAGGTTCTTGCGCACGACTTCAAGCAGATGGGTCGACAGCACCTCCATCGGGGTGACGACGGTGATGCCCGCGACTGCCGCCTCATCATGCCTGTCGGGGCTGATCCACAGGCCGGGGGTATTGTAGACCGGCTCTTTCACGGTTTCGCCTTCCAGACCGTCAAGCGCCTCGCCCGAACCAAGCGCAAGCACCTCGCGCGGGCGCAGGATGCCGCGACCGCGCACGACCCCTTGCAGGCGGATCAGGTATTCGTCCCCGGCCAGCCCCTTTCCGTCGGTGATGCGGACATCGGGCAGGATGACGCCATAGGCGCGCGCGATATGGTTGCGCAGATTGGTGATCCGCGCGCCAAGGCCGCGCGTTTCGTCCAGCGCAGACTGGATCAGGGTGGCGCTGATCTCGATGCTGATCTCGTCGGTGTCCAGGATGTCGCCGATTCGGGCGACCGGAACGTCGTCGCCGGCATCCGCCACGGGCAGGTCCTGCTCCTTTGGTCCTGTCTGGGTCCGGCGGTAGACGGCGAAAGAGATGGCGGCCAGCACCAGTGCCAGCACCAGAAAGACGCCCGTCGGCATGCCCGGCACGGCAGCCATCAGCAGCATACTGGCCGCCACGATGGCGGGGGCCTGCCAGTTGGTGCTGAACTGGCGCGAGATCAGGTCCGAGGTGGCCTCGGTCGCGCCGCCGCGCGCCAGCAGCAAGGCCGCCGCCATCGAGGTGATCAGCGCCGGGATCTGCGTGACCAGCCCGTCGCCGATGGTCAGGTGGGAATAGGTGCTGAGCGCCTCGGACATGGGCAGCTTGTGGACCATGATCCCGATCGCCAGGCCAACGAAGAGGTTGATCAGGGTGATGACAAGGCCCGCGATCGCATCGCCCTTGACGAATTTCGACGCGCCGTCCAGCGAACCGTAGAAACTGATCTCGCGCTGTTCCAGGACGCGGCGCTGCTTGGCCTCTTCATGCGTGATCGCGCCCGAGTTCAGGTCGCCGTCGATCGCGAGTTGCTTGCCGGGCAGCGAGTCCAGCGCGAATCGCGCCGAGACCTCGGCCATCCGTCCCGAACCCTTGGTGATGACCATGAAATTGACGACCGTGATAACGCCGAAGACCGTCAGCCCGATCAGCAGCGACCCGCCCGCTACGAATTCGGCGAAACCGCTGATGACCTTGCCCGCGGCTTCCTTGCCCTTGTCGCCCTCGGTCAGGATCAGGCGGGTCGAGGAGACCGTCAGCGCCAGCCGGATGACCAGGGACACCAGCAGCAGGACCGGAAAGGCCTGGAATTCGGTCGGTTTCTCGACCAGCGATGCCATCACCAGGATCAGTATCGCGCTGGAAATCGAGATCGCGATGCCCACATCCAGCAACCCCGCCGGAATGGGCACCACCATCGCCATCACGATCAGCACCAGCACGCCGGTTATCAAGAGCGGCCGCCATGTATCGGGGATGAAGCGCATCATTGCCGTTCCCCTTCCGCCGCGGCGGCACCCGTGGGAACGTCCAGCAGCCGGTCGACCGGAAGCGGCGCGCCCCTGAGCAGCCCGGACCGGCGCAGGAAGACGACGACCTCGAACCTCTCTGCGGGTTCCAGCGCCAGCAACCGCGTTTCCAGATCCTTCGGAGCCTCTCGTCCGGCCAGCAGGCGTTCGGTCATCTCTGCGATGAAACGGTCCTTCGAACTGGCGCGCGCATCCGTCGCCGCCAGGGCCAGGGCAAGGATGGCGATCGCCACGGCGTTCATGCGGCCCTCTTCAATTCGCGCAACCTGTTTTCAAGGTCGATGAACGACGGCCGGATATGCCCGGGCGCGGCCTGGCGTCCGACCTCGACGCACAGATTGGTCGCGTGCTGGTGCAGCCCGGCGATCAGCGTGGCCTTGACCACATCCAGAAAGGCTTGATCCTGCTTGGTCACGCTTGCCAGGCGCTGCGCCAGCGGCGCGACGAACCCATAGGCCAGAAAGACGCCCAGGAAGGTGCCGACCAGCGCGCCCCCGATCATCTTTCCCAGGATTTCAGGCGGCTGATCGATCGAGGACATGGTCTTGATGACCCCAAGCACCGCCGCCACGATCCCCAGCGCTGGCAGGGCATCGGCGGTGCCTTGCAGTGCATGGGGAACATGGGCCTCTTCTTCCTTGATCAGGTTGATGCGGCGGGTCAGGATTTCCTCGACCTGAAAGGGATCGTCGTAGTTCAGGCTGGCCGAGCGCATCGTGTCGCAGATGATCGCCACCACCTCGGCGCTTTCCAATATCCTTGGATAAAGCTGAAAGATGGCCGATTCCGCCGGGTTTTCGATATGCTCCTCAAGCTCGATCGGATTGCTGCGCGCAATCCGCAGCAGTTGGAACTGCAACGACAGCACATCCTGATAGTCCTGCTCTTTCCAGCGGGCGCCCCTGAAGGCACGGCGAAGGCCCGAAAGCGTCTTCTTGATGGTCGAGGCATCGTTCGACAGAAGATAGGCGCCCAGCGCCGCACCGCCGATCATCATCATCTCGTAGGGAAGAGAGCGCATGATGACGCCAAGCTTTCCACCGGCAAGCACATAGCCACCAAAGACCATCGCGAAAGTAACGGCGATTCCGACAATACCAAACATCTGAATTCCCTTTTAATATCCACGGGCGCGCCGCGATCCCATGTAAGAGGTCAGGATGGCCGCCTGGTTCGGCTCGACCGCCGCGATGATCCTGGCACTGTTCTCGGGCTGAACGCGCATCAGCAGTTCCGCGGCGAATTCGGGCGGAAGGTTCGAAATCACCAGCGCCGCGTCGGCAGGCTTCATCTGGTCATAGACCGCGACAAGCCGGATGATGTCCTCGTCCACATCCTTGCGCGCCGCCGGGTCCTGCCGGGGCGATCGGCTGGCGTTGCGCTGGCCGGCCAGCCGGGTCAGGACGTCCGACAGCCGGGTCTCGGCCTGTCCGATCTCGGCCTTGCGGCGGTCCAGTTCTTGCAGGTAGCGGTCTATCCGCAAGGCGCGCGTCTGAAGGCGTTGGGCCAGCGCGACCGCTTCGGGAACGTCGGTGCAGCCTTTCAGCAGATCCGCGCCTTCGGCATGGGCATCCAGCGACGCCCCTTCGCCCATCAGCCGGATACCGGCGACCAGGGCGATGACGATCAGCAGCGCACCCAGTTTTCCAAGCATTCCGCTAGGCATCGCGCACCCCTTCCCGTTTGCGCAGGCGGCGAGGGCGGGCAGTGGGCGCCGGCGTGGCCGAAAACTGCTGTTGCAGCGTCCAGAATGCGCGTTCCTCCTTGGCGCGCTGCACCTCCTTGGAAAGCTCGGCCTTGGCCTGGACGACATCCGCCTGGGCGGCGCGGATGGTCCGTTCAAGCCGGTCCACCTCGCTCGACATGACGGCGATGGCGCCGCCCAGCCCGCTTTCAAGGTTGTTCAGCCGCTTCAGCCTGCGCGACAGGGTAAAGCAGAAAACCGCCAGAGCCGCCGAAAACGCCAGCAGAAGAAACTGGGGAATAAGGTCCGTCGTCATTGGATTCGAAACTCCGTAATCAGCAGGTCGTCAAAGCTGTCGGGTCCCAGGGCATAGGAAAGGCGGGTGATCATTTCATTCCTGATGATTTCCAGGATGCCGCGCCTTTGAAATGCCACCGGGTCGATTTCCGACAGGAAAACGTTGAAGGCGTCGGAAATGCGGGGAATCATTTGCCGGACATGCGCGGCCTTTCCCGTTTCGGCTTCGATCTTCACGGTCATGACCAGGGTTCTGGGCGCGGCGCCCGGCAGGCTGAGAATCAGGGGCGGAACATCGACGAAGGCGACATCGGGGACCTGCGCCGCCGCGGCATCGACCCGCTGGCCCGCCGCCGGAAAGGGCGACCAGAACCCCATGTAACTGACTGAAAAACCTGCAAAGGCGCAGATCACGGCCAACAGGGGCAGGATCAGCCGTTTCGATTTCCCCGGCGGGTTGGGCACCGTGTCGATGGTGTCTGCTTCGCTCATCGTGATTCTCCGTTCGATGAACGAAGGAATATCAGCCGAGGACTAACCAATTCTTAATCTTGGCCGTGCAAAAAGGGCTTCAACGGAAAAAAACGATTCGGAGAAGCCCTTGCTGAAGCTGCATGACTATATGCGCGAGCGAAGCTTGAAGCAGAAGCTGATACTCGGCGGCTCGTTTCTGGCGACATTCCTGGGAATCATCGCGTTTTCCTGGTTCGCAAGCCGCCCCAACATGGCGTTGCTTTATGCGGGGCTGGAATCCGCGCAGGCCGGGGCGGTGATCGCGGCGGTCGAAAGATCGGGCGTGCCTTATGAGGTGCGCGGCGATTCGATCTGGGTGCGCGAGGGTAATCGCGACCAGTTGCGCATGTCGCTGGCGGGCGAGGGCCTGCCAGCCACCGGCAGCGCCGGATACGAGCTTCTGGACGGCATGTCGGGTTTCGGCACCACTTCGCAGATGTTCGACGCCGCCTATTGGCGCGCCAAGGAAGGCGAGCTGGCGCGCACCATCCTGGCGCTGCCCAACATCCGCACGGCGCGCGTCCACCTGGCCGTGCCCACCGGGCGCGGCTACCGGCGCGACTCGGCGGCAGCGGCCTCGGTCACGTTGACGACCAGCGGCAGCGCGGTCAGCCAGGCGCAATCGCGCGCGCTGCGTTACCTGGTGTCCTCGGGCGTGCCCGGCCTGTCGCCCGAGGCAGTGACGGTGATCGACAGCGAACGCGGCGTCATCGGTGCGGACGACGACCCCGCCAGCGAAACCCGCGCAGCCGAGATGAAGCGCAACGTCGAACGCATCCTGGAAGCCCATGTCGGCGCGGGCAATGTCATCGTCGAGATGAACCTGGACCTGGTGACCGAAGCCGAACTGCTGACGGAACAGCGTTTCGATCCGCAGGACCGGGTGCTGATCTCACAGGAAAGCGAAGAAAGCACGGATAGCAACACGAATGCGCTTTCGGGTGCAGTATCGGCAGCCTCGAACCTGCCCGATGGGCAGGGCAGCAATGGCGAAACCAGCAACTCGGCCCGGTCCGAAACGCGCCAGCGTTCCAATTTCGAGGTCAGCCGCATCACGCGCGAGGTGCGCAAGCAGCCCGGCGACGTGCGCCGCCTGACGGTCGCGGTGCTGGTCAACGCCACGGTGGCAAACGGCGAAACCACTGCCACCCCGCGCGCCGAACCCGAATTGCAGGCACTGCGCGAACTGGTGGCCTCGGCCGTCGGTTACGACGAGGGGCGTGGCGACCAGATCACCGTCAAATCCATGCCCTTTGCCGACCTGGCGCAGCTTGGCACCGAATCCGGCACACGCGGGCTTGCCGACCGGCTGGCGCTGGACAGCCTGCTGCGGCTTGCCCTGATCGGAGTTTTCGCAATCGTGCTGGTCTATATCGTGCTGAAGGCGCTGACACGCAGCCAGAACGGCGGCAATGCAGAGCGGGGGGCACTTGACCGGACAGCCGCACCGCCGGGCCTGCCTCCTGCCGAGGAACCGGCCACACCCGATGCCCAGCCCGAAATCGACTTCGTGCCCATGGATGCCCCGTCACCGGACCCGGTCGCGCGGCTGAAAGAGCTGATGCGGGACAGGCAGGACGAAAGCATGAAGATCCTGTCCGGCTGGATCGAGAAACGTGAGGATACGGCATGATCCGGAACGCTTTGCAGCTTGACAGCTTCGGTGCCGAGGGCGGGTTTCGCGATATCGGATATCAATCCGCCCTGAACGACGCCTATCGCAAGGGCCTGGCGGATGGCCGCAAACAGGCCGAGGACAGCCAACTGGCCCGGCTGACCGCGCAACTTGAAGAGGTGGCAGCCGGGTTGCAGGCGGACGAGGCCGCCCGTGCCGAACAGATGGCTGCCGGCACGCAGGCCTTCCGGCACGCGCTGGCGGCCATCGTCGACGAACTCGTGCCGCTTCATGGCAGGGAAAAGCTGATCGAGGAACTGACCTTTGAACTGGAACGCGCGGCGAAGGACCGTCCCGACCGGCATTTCACGATCCGTTGCAATACCGCGCTAAAGGGACAGGTCGACCGGATCATCCAGGAAAACCCGTCGCTTTCCGCCACGATCCAGACCGTGGAAGAGGAAGGTTTCGCCGTCAGCATCGTCGCGGACAATGGCCGCAGTTCGATCGACATCGACGGCCATGCCGCCTTTATCAGGAATATTCTGAAGAACCGTCAGGGGGAAACCTAGCATGAACGATATCTCTAAACTCATTTCCACCGACATGATCCAGGTGGAAATATCGGTCCGGCTTGGCGCATTGAAGATGTCGGTGGCCGAAATCTCGCGGCTCAGGGTCGATGACGTCATCGCCCTGGACCGAAGCATCGACGACGGGGTCGAGATCTGCGTCGCCGACAAGGTCATCGCCTATGGCGAGCTAAGCACCAGCGAGGGCGACGAAAACGCCCTTTGCCTGCGCATCACCCGATCCTTGCAGGAGTAATGGCGATGCGGCACCTGCCGGCCCTTGCGATCCTGATCCTGTCGTCTTTGCCGGCCCATGCGCAGGGAATGGGCGGGCTGGATCAGGCCATCGGCGGGGTCGGCCAGAATGCGATCACCATGCTGGTCCTGCTGTCGCTGCTGTCGCTGGCGCCCGCGATGGTGATCACGGTGACCTGTTTTCCGTTCATCGTCACGGTGCTTTCGATATTGCGCCAATCCATCGGATTGCAGCAATCGCCGCCGAACATGCTGATCGTCAGCCTTTCGCTGATGCTGACCTGGTTCGTGATGCAACCCGTGATTGCCGATGTCTGGATGCTGGCCGGCCAACCGCTGCGCGATGGCCTGATCACGATGGAAGAGGCCATCGCCAGGGGCATCCCGCCCATCCGCGCCTTCATCGAGCTGCGCACCGATCCCGGCACCCTCGCCACGCTGTCCGAAATCGCACCCGGCGAGGCGCGCGGCAGCCAGCAGCTTTCCGTCCTGGTCCCCGCCTTCCTGATCAGCGAGATCCAGCGCGCCTTCGAGGTCGGCTTTCTCATCGCCCTGCCCTTCCTGATCATCGACCTGGTTGTTTCAGCGATCCTGATGTCGATGGGCATGATGATGCTGCCCCCCGCCGTGGTGGCGCTGCCGTTCAAGCTGGCGTTCTTCTCGGCCGTCAGCGGATGGGAACTGGTGGCGAATGCCTTGGTCCGAAGCTATCAATGAACCGCATTGGCCCCTTGCGCGACCAGCCAGTCGCGCAGCATCTCTTCGCCCTCGTGCCGTGCAAGGCGGGGCTGGCGGATCAGCGCATAGGTCGAGCCTTGCATCCGCCGGTCCGAGGCCAGCGCCAGGCTGCCCTGACGAATCTCTTCGCGCACGAGGATCTCGGGCACCAGGCCGATACCCATCCCGGCGCGCGCCGCATTGGTCACCATCCCGAAATGCGCAAATCGCGCGCCCCTGGTGATGGTCACGGGGTCGATGCCCGAAACCCCGAACCAGTCCAGCCACAGATGCGGGCGGGTTTCCTGTTGCAGCAGCGGATAGCCTGCCAGCGCGGCATCGGCATCCCCCGCCTGCGCGCGAACCTGCTGCGCAAGGTCGGGACGGGCGACGACGACCAGGAATTCGTCCATCAGGTGGGTCGCCTCGGCGCCGGCAGGGGCCTGGTCAAGATGGTGGATCACCATATCCACCCCCGACCGATGCAGATCGGGCATGTCCAGGCGCGAGGATATGTCGAAACCGATCTGCGGCGCGATCCGATCGAAACCGGCCAGGACCGGGACCAGCCACCGCTCGGCCAGCGTGGGCAGGCAGGCCAGGCGGATGACGTGGTTCGACCCGAAGGCCATCGCGCGCAGGACCGAGCGGTCCAGATGATCCAGGATCGCGGCGGCATCGTCCAGAAAGACCTGCCCCGTATCCGACAGCGCCAGCCGCTGGCGCTTGCGGTGGAAAAGCGCGACACCCATGCGGTTTTCCAGCGAAATCACCGCCCTGCTGACCGCGCTTTGGGTCAGGCCAAGCGCCTTGGCCGCATCGGTCGTGGACAACATGCGGGCGCAGGCGACAAAGGCCTGCAATTCGGAAAGGGTCGGCGTGTAGGCTTTGGCCATGTCTCCACCCTCATGAGCGTCGATCATGAACTAAGGACGGTTTTTCATTTTTCTGCAAGGCGTTCATGGGCTAGATTAGACACAATCCGAATATCAGCTCGACAGGACGCCCATGACCCAGACCGCCCCGCTGAAGCCCAAGGAACGCCCGGAACTGTCCCGCTTCACCTGGTCCGACCCGCTTTTGCTGGAAAACCAGCTTTCCGAGGAAGAGCGCATGCTGCGCGATTCCGCCCGCGCCTATGCGCAGGGCAAGCTGCAACCGCGCGTGATCGCGGCCTATCGCGACGAAAGCACCGACCCCGCAATCTTCGCCGAAATGGGCGAGATGGGCCTGCTGGGCGTCACCATCCCCGAGGAATACGGCGGCATCGGCGCAGGCTATGTCAGCTATGGCCTTGTCGCGCGCGAGGTCGAACGTGTGGACAGCGGCTATCGCAGCATGATGTCGGTCCAATCCAGCCTGGTGATGTATCCGATCTACGCCTACGGGTCCGAGGAACAGCGCCGCAAATACCTGCCGAAACTGGCGGCGGGCGAGTGGATCGGCTGCTTTGGGCTGACCGAACCCGACGCCGGTTCGGACCCCGGCGGGATGCGCACCGTCGCAAAGAAAACGGACGGCGGCTATGTGCTGAACGGATCGAAGATGTGGATCTCGAACAGCCCCATCGCCGACGTTTTCGTGGTCTGGGCAAAATCCGAGGCGCATGGCGGCAAGATCCGCGGTTTTGTGCTGGACAAGGGCGCCAAGGGCCTGTCCTCCCCCAAGATCGAGGGCAAGCTGTCCCTGCGCGCCTCGATCACCGGCGAGATCGTGCTGGACAACGTCGAGGTCGGCGAGGACGCCCTGCTGCCGAATGTCGAGGGGTTGAAGGGACCTTTCGGCTGCCTCAACCGCGCGCGCTATGGCATCGCCTGGGGTTCGATGGGCGCGGCCGAGTTCTGCTTTCACGCCGCGCGCCAATACGGGCTGGACCGCAAGCAATTCGGCAAGCCCTTGGCGCAGACCCAGCTTTTCCAGTTGAAGCTGGCCGATATGGCGACCGAGATCACCCTGGGCCTGCAAGCCGCCCTGCGCGTCGGACGCCTGATGGACGAGGGCGAGGCCGCACCCGAGATGATCAGCATGATCAAACGCAACAACTGCGGCAAGGCACTGCATATCGCGCGCCAAGCCCGCGACATGCACGGCGGCAACGGCATTTCCGAGGAATTCCAGGTCATGCGCCACATGGTCAACCTGGAAACCGTCAACACCTATGAAGGCACCCATGACGTCCACGCGCTGATCCTGGGACGCGCCGTCACGGGGCTGCAAGCCTTCGCCTGATCCCTGCCCCCGCCGCCCTGCGGCGGCGGGGTATTTCGTTAAAATGCTTGGGAAAAAACAGGAACCGGAAACGAATCCTTCATCATTTCCGGCAAATATGGCAGCTATCCGCAACCACGCAATGCCGCCGTCATGTCCTCTTGCATCCCCACCGCACAGGATCCGCCCGACCGCCCGCCGGGGCGCAGCGTCACTTTGGGCCGGGGGCGGATCGTGTCTTTCCTTGCGCTGAAAAGGCGACGATACTGCGGCAGGAAAAACGCGGGCTGTTCTTGCATGAAGCGCTTTCTGGCAGCGATCCTGTCTTGTCTCCTCCCGGTCGTGCTTGCCGCCAAGGAACCCTTGGTGGTCGAGGTCGTGACGGTCCGCGAAGCCTCTCTGACTTACGACACGACCCTTGCAGGTTCGGTCGAGGCGCAGAACAGCGTCGACCTGGGCTTTCGCCAGGGCGGCCGGATCGCGCAGGTTCTGGTGAACGAGGGCGACCGGGTCACGCGCGGGCAGGCGCTCGCGCGAACCGATCCAACCCAGCAGGAGCAGGCGCTGCGGGTCGCACAGGCGGCGCTTGATTCGGCGATGGCGTCCTATCGGCAGGTCAGCCTGGCGCATGAACGCGCGCAGGCGATGTTGCAGCACGGCGTCGGCACACGCGCGGCGCTGGACAATGCCGCGCAGGCGCTGTCCTCGGCCGAGGGGGCGCTGACCCGCGCGCGCACCGCGCAAAGCCAGGCGCAGCGCGCGCTGGACGACACGGTGATCCGCGCCCCGCTGGATGCCCTTGTGACCGCCCGCACCGCCGAGCCGGGGCAGATCGTCGTCGCGGCCCAGCCGGTGATCTCGCTGGCGGCCACGGATGCGCTTGAGGCGGTGTTTGAAACGCCGGACATGCCGCTGCTCGACAATGCGATCGGTGTCCCCGTCTCGATCACCGGCATGGACGCGACGGTGCCGGACATGCTGGCCATCATCGATGAGGTCTCGCCCCTGGTCGATCCGCAGACCGGCGCGGTCACCGTCCGCGCCCATATCGAGGATGCGCCGCAGGACGTGGCCCTGCTGGGCGCTGCCATTCGCGCAACGATTCATTTCCCTGCCGGAATCGGGATCGAGGTGCCCCGAAACGCGCTGACCGCCGCCGGCGACGGTCCCGCCGTCTGGGTCGTCGGGCCGGATATGACGGTCAGCCTCACCCCCGTCGTGATCGAGCGTTTCACCACCGAATCGGTGGTCCTGGCCGAGGGGGTCGGCGCCGGGGACCGGGTCGTGGCCGCGGGGTCGCAACTGCTGTATCCCGGCCGCCTGATCGCGGAAGCGGGGCCGGAATGATGCGCAAGAAACCCGTTCTGCTGTCGGCCCTCGTGGTGCTGGTCCTGGTCGCCGTCGCGGCGGCGCTGTCCTTGGGGCGAAGGGAGCCCGCACCCGCCCCGGCACCCGTCCCCCGCCCGGTGGTGACCGAGACCGTGGACGAAACCCGGCGGGCCGGGCGTTCGATCCCCGGCGTGATCCGGGCACGAATCGAGGTGGATCTGGGTTTCCAGACCATTGGCCGCATCCTTTCGCGCCAGGTGGACGTGGGCGACAGGGTGCAAGAGGGGCAGGTGCTGGCCGCCATCGACCCCGACGACCTTCACGGAAACGTGACCGCCGCCCATGCCGCGGTCGAGGCGGCGCTGGTCCAGTTGAACACCGCCCAGGCCACGGCCGAGCGGGCGCGGGAACTGGCGCGGCGCAACGTGGTTTCGACCGCGCAGCTTGAACAGGCGGAAAACGCCCTGTCGTCGGCCGAGGCCGGTTATAGCCAGGCGCAATCCGAACTGATCCGCGCCCGCGATGCCGAGGGTTACGCCAATATGACCGCGCCCTTCGACGGGGTGATCACGGCGGCCCATCTCAATGCCGGGGCGGTCGTCAGCGCGGGCCAGCCGGTGCTGCGCCTTTCCGCCGATGACGAGCTTGAGGCCGTGATCGACCTGCCCGAAGCCGCCGTCGCCGAAATCCGGCCCGGCGACGGCTTTCAGGTCTGGTCGGACGGCGACCCGCAAACCGTCGTTCAGGCCCATGTCAGGACCATCGAACCAATGGCCGACGCCGCAACCCGCACCCGCCGCGTGCGCCTGTCGCTGACCGGCGAAAGCCGGTTCCGCCTTGGCGCGCTGATCCGCGCACGCCCGGCGACGGGTGGGCAGGACGGCCTGACCATCCCCATCGACGCGCTGGCGGATCCCGACGGCGCCCCCTTCGTCTGGATCGTGCGCGAAACCGGCGGCCAGCGCCGGGTCACCCCGCAGCCCGTCACGACACAAAGCCCCGAGATCGCGGGGCGCATCGCTGTGACCGGCGGCCTTGCCCCCGGCGATGAGATCGTGACCCGCGGGGTCAATTCGCTAAGCGACGGGCAACCTGTCGGGATCAGCGTGAGACCATGACCAGACGTCCCTTCAACCTCTCGGAATGGTCCTTGCAGCACCGCTCTTTCGTGTGGTTCCTGCTGATCCTGGCGATGGTCGCGGGCGCGATCAGCTACAATCGCCTGGGCCGGGAAGAGGACCCGAACTTCACGATCAAGGTCATGGTCATCTCGGCCTCGATGCCCGGCGCAACCATCGAGGATACGCTGGACCAGGTCACCAAGCGCATCGAGAAAAAGCTGGAACAGCTTGACGGGCTGGACTTCACGCGCTCGGTCACGATGCCGGGCACCTCGGTCGTCTATGTCCAGTTGCTGTCCAGCGTAAAGGGCGATGCGGTGGACCGGACATGGACTCGCATCCGCTTCATGATGTCGGATATCTCACATGAGTTTCCGCAGGAATTCAGGGGGTTTTCCTTCGACGACAACTTCGGCGACGTCTTTGGCAATATCTACGCCTTCACCGCCGACGGCTTCAGCCACCGCGAATTGCACGACCGGGTCGAGGATATCCGCAAGCGCGTCCAGGCCCTGCCCGCCGCGGGCAAGACCGAGTTGCTGGGGGTGCAGGACGAGGAAATCCACCTGGAATTTTCCAGCGCCCGCCTGGCCTCGCTGGGGCTGAACCAGATGCAGGTGATCCAGACGCTGGCGACGCAGAACGCCATCTCGCCCTCGGGCGTGATCCAGACGGGGGACGAGCGGGTGCTGGTCCGCGTCGGCGGCCAGTTCGACAGCGCGCAATCCATTGCGGCGGTGAACCTGCGGATCGGCGACCGCTTCTTCAACCTGTCCGACGTGGCGACCGTCAAGCGCGGCTATACCGACCCGCCGTCCGAGATGTTCCGCTATGACGGGCAGGACGCCATCGGGCTGCAAGTCGGCATGGCCGACGGCGGCAACATCCTGAAATTCGGGCAGGAACTGGACGCGCTGATGGCCCGCATCGCGACCGAACTGCCGGTCGGAATCGAGATGGCGAAATTCGCCGACCAGCCCGCCGTGGTCAGCGATGCGGTGGGCCATTTCATCCAGGCGCTGGTCGAGGCGGTGGCCATCGTCCTGATCGTCAGCTTCATCAGCCTGGGCCTGCGCGCCGGGCTGGTGGTGACATTGACGATTCCGCTGGTGCTGGCGATCACCTTCGTCTTCATGGATTATTACGGCATCACCTTGCAACGGGTGTCGCTGGGTGCGCTGATCATCGCGCTGGGC
The DNA here is from genome assembly GCF_945915435.1 of uncultured Paracoccus sp. Classification (GTDB taxonomy): domain Bacteria; phylum Pseudomonadota; class Alphaproteobacteria; order Rhodobacterales; family Rhodobacteraceae; genus Paracoccus. The sequence continues at coordinate 20,641 of NZ_CAMEFG010000041.1, forward strand.
CTGCTGGTCGATGATGCGATGATCGCGATCGAGACGATGATCTCGCGCCTCGAACGCGGCGACGGGATGGAAAAGGCGGCCAGCTACGCCTGGACGTCGATCGCCTTCCCGATGCTGACGGGCACGCTGGTCACCGTGGCGGGGTTTATTCCCATCGGGCTGAACGGGTCGATGGCGGGCGAGTTCACCTTTTCGCTTTTCGTGGTCATCGCGGTTTCGCTGACGGTCAGTTGGTTCGTCGCGGTGCTGTTCGCCCCCCTGCTTGGCGCGACCTTCCTTTCGACCCGTATCACCCCGCATGACGAAACCGGCGGCCTGCTGCGGCGCGGCTTTCGCAGGCTTCTGCTGGTGGCAATGCGCTTCAAATGGGCGACGATTGGCGTGACGCTGGCGATTTTCGCCGTCTCGCTGATCGGGCTGCGCCATGTCGAGCAGCAGTTCTTCCCCACATCCGACCGGACCGAATTGCTGGTGGATGTCAACCAGCGCGCCAATGCCTCGATCGCCAAGACCGCCGCAGACATGCAGCGGCTGGAGGATTTCATCGCCGATCAGGACGAACACCTGTTCCATACGGCCTATGTCGGGCGCGGCGCGCCGCGATTCGTGCTGGCGATGGACCTGTTGACGCCGGGGCCGCATATGGGCCAGGTCCTGATCCAGACCCCGGACCTGCCGTCGCGCGACCGCCTGCGCGACAAGATCGACGATTTCGCCCGCAACCAGTTGATCGGAACAGATATCTACATCAAGAACCTGGAAGTCGGGCCGCCCGTCGGCAAGCCGATCCAGTATCGCGTCAGCGCCAGTTCGACCGGGGCGGCGCGGGACGCCGCGCGTGATCTTGCCACCGTGCTGGCGCAGGACGCGCGGCTGCGCGACATCACGCTGGACTGGAACGAACCCGCGCGCACCGTGCGGCTGATCGTGAACCAGGACAAGGCCCGGCAGCTTGGCATCTCGAACGAGGACATATCCAGTTCGCTCGCCGCCGTGTTCAGCGGCACCATCATCACCCAGTTGCGCGACGCCAATCATCTGGTCGATGTCGTCGCGCGCGGGGAAGAGGCCGACCGCCAGTCGCTGGAACCCTTGCGCAACCTGCAACTTGCGACGCCCACCGGCACGCCGATCCCGCTGGCCGCGCTGGCGACGCTGGAATACGGGACCGAACAGCCCCTGATCATGCAGCGCGACGGCAGGCCCACGGTCACGGTGATGGCCGCCATCGCATCGGACGACCAGCCCGCCACGCTGGTCGCGGGGTTGCAGCCGATCATCGACGATTACGCGCAAAACCTGCCGCCGGGCATCGACATCGCCCTTGGCGGCACGGTCGAGAACTCGGCCGAAAGCCAGGAACCCATCGCCGCCGTGGTGCCGGTGATGCTGCTGATCATCGCGTTGCTGGTCATGGTGCAGATGCAGGGCTTCCGGCTAAGCTTCATCGTCTTTGCCGCAGCACCCTTCGGGTTGATCGGCGTCGTGGCCGTGCTGCTGCCCTTTGGCGTGCCGATGGGCTTCGTCGCCATCCTGGGGGTGCTTGCGCTGATCGGCATCCTGATCCGCAACTCGATCATCCTGGTGCATGAGGTGCAGATGCTGATCGAAGCCGGCCATTCGCGGTGGGAGTCCGTCTTTCTTGGCACCGACAGCCGCGTGCGCCCGATCCTGCTGACGGCGGCGGCGGCCTCGCTGGCGCTGATCCCGATCTCTCGGCAAGTGTTCTGGGGACCGATGGCCTATGCGATGATGGGCGGGATCATCGCCGGAACGCTGGTCACGCTGGTCTTCCTGCCTGCGCTTTATTGCGCGGTCTTCAGGGTCGCGCCCCAGGACGGCCCGGCGGACCATCGATGACGGCCGGAACATGAAGGGAAAGGCGATGAAACAACCGGGCGGGATCGTTCTGGCGCTGGTGTTCTGCACGGCGGTTTGGGCGGATGACGGCTCGCTGGCCGGGCCGGAACTGGACCCCGACGACACGCCCCTGCCCGCTGACGTCGAATGGGACTGGCGGCCTGGAGACCTGATTTTCCGAAACGGCGTCAACCGGATAGACGAGTCGATCAAGCGCAGCCTTGGCCTGGAATGGGCCTCGGTCGGGATATTGCGGCCCGGCAGCGGCGGGCCGCGCGTGGTTCATGTCGATCAGTCGGGCGGCGTGACCGAAGACCTGCTATATGAATATGTCGAGGGGCTTTCACCGGGCGAATACGCCGTTTATCGCACCCGCGATCATGCCCCCGATTACGAACCCGAAACGGACCAGATGCAGGCCGGACCGATGGCAGGTTTCGCGCTCGCCATTGCCTATGGCGCGCCCCATGACGACGAATTCCTGTTCGGCAACGGCGCCTTCTACAATGCGGAACTGGCTTATGAAGCTGCGCTGAACGCCGCGATCGTCCTGGGTCCGCCCACCCGGCTGCGCGACCTGATCGACGACCCCGATGATCTGGACGACGCCCTTCGCAACCTTTTGGAAACACACCGATATTGCCGTTACGAACTGACCTTTGGCGATTGCTGGACCCATGATCTGGGGGACCTGTCCATCGTCACGACCGACAGCATGATCGCATCCGGCGCGCTGGACCGGGTTTTCCCCTGACTGCGCCCTCCGGCGCGGGCGGTCTGAACGCGGTCCGCCCCACCAACGCCCATGACCCAAGGAGCCGAATCCATGCGCATGTATCAGGTCGACGCCTTCACCGACCGGCTTTTTTCGGGCAATCCCGCCGCCGTTCTGGTGCTTGAGGACTGGCCGCCCGACGATCTGATGCTGGCGATCACGCAGGAAAACAACCTTGCCGAGACCGCCTTCGTCAAACCCCGCCCCGATGGAACATGGGATCTGCGCTGGTTCGCCCCCGCGCATGAGGTCGATTTCTGCGGTCACGCCACCCTGGCCACGGCCCATATCCTGTTCACGAAACACGCGGTTCCGCCCACGCTGGTCTTTCACACCCGCGTCGGCGAATTGCGCGTATCAAGGGGCGCCGGGGGATACCGGCTGGACATTCCGCGCCTGGCCCCCGAAGCAATCCCCTGCCTGCCGCAGGAAATCGCGGGGGTTTTCCCCGCCCCGCCCGCCGCCATCTTCCGCAATTTCGAGAATATCTTTGCCGATCTGGGCAGCGCCGGGGCCGTTCGCGGCTTCGATCCCGATCTGGCGGCAATCGCCCGGCTGGGTTCTGTCGGCCTGGCGATCACGGGGCGGGAATCCGACGGCGAACCGGCGGATTTCGTCTCGCGCTATTTCGCGCCGGGCGCAGGCATCCCCGAAGATCCGGTCACCGGGTCGATCCACGCAACGCTTGTGCCCTATTGGGCGAAAAAGCTGGGCCGCAACAAGCTGCTGGCCCGGCAGGCATCCGCGCGCGGCGGATGGCTGGGTTGCGAATTGACGCAGGATCGCGTCCTGCTGGAAGGCCATGCGGTGACCTTCTTCGAGGCAAGGATTTCCCTGTCCTGACCACCCCGCGCCCTCAGTCGCGAAGCTTTCGCCGAAACGGTCCAGCCGCACGGGGTCGAGATAGCGCGTAAGGTCGCGCGGGCGGTCCTGCGCGATGCAGCGCAGGGTCGAGATGCTGACCGACAGCGGCTTGTTCCTGCCCCGACGGCTTCTCGGCCCCCAAGCGCCCCGTGCCCTCAGTCGGTCGCGGCGATCTCGGCGGCGAAGCTTTCGCCGAAACGGTCCAGCCGCGCGGGGTCGAGATAGCGCGAAAGGTCGCGCGGGCGGTCCTGCGCGATGCGGCGCAGGGTCGAGGTGCTGACCGACAGCGGCTTGTCCGTGCCCCCCTCGCCCCGGCCCAGCCTTAGCTGCGCCTCTTGCAGACGGTCGAACAATTCACCCGCCGGACGCCCGGCCAGCGCGCGGCGCGCCGGATGCAGCGCCGGGGCGTCCCCGGCGATCACCTCAAGGAACTGCGCGCCATAGCTTTGCAGCTTCTTCGCGCCGACGCCGCTGATCCGCGCCATCTGGTCCAGGGTGGCGGGGCGGACCGTCGCCATCTCGATCAGGGTGCGGTCGGGGAAGATGACATAGGCGGGGACGCGCTGCGCCTCGGCCAGTTCGCGGCGCCTGGCCTTGAGCGCGGCCAGAAGCGGCGCGTCCTCTTCGGCGACCATTTCGCGCGGGGTATAGGCCGGGCGGGCGGCGCGGACCAGGTCGCGGCGCAGGGTGATCGCGACCTCGCCGCGCAGGACGGGATGGGCGGATTGGGTGATGGCCAGCCCGCCGTGCTTGGCCGGGTCGGGGCGGATCAGGTCGCGGCCCAGCATCTGGCGGATGACGGCCTGCCAAGCGCTGCGCGACAGTTCGCGCCCGCAGCCGAAGGTGGGCAGGTGGTCGTGGCCGCGGGCGGTGACCTTTTCGGTCGCATTGCCCAGCAGAATGTCGATGACATGGCCCGCGCCGAAGTTTTCGCCGGTGCGCAGGATGGCCGACAGGACCTTGCGCACCGGCTGGGTCGCGTCGAAGGTTTCGGGCGGGGTCTCGCAAATGTCGCAGTTGCCGCAAGGGCCTGATTGCTCGCCGAAATAGGCCAGCAACTGCTGGCGGCGGCAGGTCACGGCATCGGCCAGCCCCAGCAGGGTGTTCAGCCGCGCGTGATCGGCCAGTTTGCGGTCGGGCGGGGCCAGCCCCTCGTCGATCTGGGTGCGGCGCAGGCGGATGTCGTCGGGACCGAACAGCGTCAGCGTATCCGCAGGCGCGCCATCGCGTCCGGCACGGCCGATTTCCTGATAATAGGCCTCGATGGATTTGGGCAGGTCGGCATGGGCGACCCAGCGGATGTCGGGCTTGTCGATGCCCATGCCAAAGGCCACGGTCGCGGTGACGATCAGCCCGTCCTCGCGCTGGAAAAGGGCCTCGACCTCGCGGCGCTGCGCCGGGTCCATCCCGCCGTGATAGGCGACGGCGTTGAGGCCCGCATCGTTCAGCGCGGCGGCCAGCGTTTCGGTCTTGGCGCGGGTGCCGCAATAGACGATGCCCGACTGCCCGCGCCGGGCCTGGGCATAGTCGAGGATCTGCTTGCGCGGCCCGTCCTTGGGCTGGAAGGCCAGCCGGATATTGGGCCGGTCGAAGCCCCGCAGGAAGGTCAGGGGCGCGGCCTGCCCGAACAGGCGCTGGACGATCTCGCCCTGCGTCTCGGCATCGGCGGTGGCGGTGAAGGCGGCAAGCGGCACGTCCAGCGTGGCGCGCAATTCGCCGATGCGCAGGTAATCGGGGCGGAAATCGTGGCCCCACTGGCTGACGCAATGCGCCTCATCGACCGCAATCGCGGTGACGCCCGCGCGCCGCAGCATCGGCAGGGTGCCGCCCGAGGCCAGCCGCTCGGGCGCCATGTAGAGCAGCTTCAGCCCGCCCTCGCGCAGGGCGTCGAAGACCTCGCGCGTTTCATCCTCGGTATTGGCGCTGGTCAGGGCGCCGGCGCTGACGCCCGCTTCGCGCAGGGCGCGGACCTGGTCGCGGATCAGCGCGATCAGGGGCGAGATCACCACCGTCACGCCGTCGCGCATCAGCGCGGGCAGTTGATAGCACAGCGACTTGCCCCCGCCGGTCGGCATGATCGCCAGAACGTCGCGGCCCTGGGCAACGGCATTGACGATTTCTTCCTGACCGGGGCGGAAGGCGTCGAAGCCGAAGACCTGCCGCAGAAGGGGCGCGGCGGACATGATCAGAAGCTATAGAACCACTGCGCGTTGTTTTGCAGCATTCTTTGCAGGACGATGATGACGACGAAGACCACCAGCGGCGCAAGGTCCAGCCCGCCGGTATTGGGCAGCATCGACCGCACCGGGGCATAGATCGGCTCAAGCAGGCGCGAAAGGCCGTTCCAGATCTGCCAGACCAGCGGCTGGCGCAGGTTCAGCACCTGGAAGTTGATCAGCCACGACATGATGATATGCGCGATCATGACGAACCAGATCACGTTCAGGATCAGCATGAGGGTTTCGTATAATGTCCACATGGGCCTTGTCTCCGACTGCGCCGGACGACTGGTAGGGCACCATCCGGCGCTGTGCAACCCCGCCATGCCGCAGGGTCGCGGTTGACCGGCCCGGCGGGCGCGGCTTAGGTCGGGCGGAAGAAGGGGGTTTTCCATGTATCCGCTGCTGCGCCTGACGACCGAGATGATGCTGGCCCGCAAGGCCCGCCCGCTGTCGCCGTTTCAGGCGCATGTGTCCACGCACCGCTGCTGGCCGTGGGACCTGGATCCGTGGATCGAGCTGAACAACGGCCGCACCCTGACGCTTTACGACCTTGGCCGCCTGCCGATGGCCGCGCGCACCGGCATGATCGGGATCATGCGCCGCAACCGCTGGTCGATCACGGTCGCGGGCAACTCGGTCCGCTACCGGCGGCGCATCCGGGCGTTCGATCGCTTCACGATGGTCACGCGCCTGCATGGCTGGGACGAACGGTTCTTCTATCTGGACCAGAGCATCTGGCGGCGCGGCGAATGCGCCAACCACATGCTGCTGCGCGGCGCGATCACCTCGGATGCGGGGATCGTCGCGCCCGAGCGCCTGTTTCAGGCGGGCGGCATGGACACCGGCAGCCCGCCCCTGCCCGGCTGGGTGCAGGCGTGGATCCGGGCCGATGCCGAACGCCCCTGGCCCCCGGCGCTGGCCGGGATCGGTCCCGATGCGCGGACCGGCGACCTGCCCCCCGAGTCCCGACAACGCGAAACCGGACGTTGAAGCCCGCGCCGGTTTCTGGCGTAATGCCGCGGGACGAAGGTGACGGGAATCGCGGTCTTGGACAGGAAACGCATCTGGGGCTGGTGGTTTTTCGATTGGGCAAGCCAGCCCTACGCCACGCTGCTGATGACCTTCATCTTCCCGATCTATTACACCGAGGCCGCCCGCACCCATTTCACCGCCCTTGGCCAAACCCCCGAGCAGGCGGGCGCCAGCGCGCAGACGCTTTGGGGCTACGGGCTGGCGATCTCGGGCGCGGTGATCGCGCTGCTCGCGCCGGTGCTTGGCAGCATCGCGGATGCCTCGGGGCGGCGGAGGCTGTGGATCTGGCTGTTTTCGGCCCTCTACGTCATCGGCGCGGCGGGGCTGTGGGTGCTGCTGCCGGATGGCCGGAACCTGGTCCTTGCGGTGGTGTTTTTCGGCATCGGCCTGATCGGGATGGAGTTCACAACGATCTTCACCAACGCCCTTCTGCCCGGCCTTGCGCCGCGCGACGACATCGGGCGCATATCGGGGTCGGGCTTTGCCTTCGGCTATCTGGGCGGGCTGGTCGCGCTGGCGCTGGTCCTGTTGCTGTTGGCCGAAAACGCGCAGACCGGGCGGACGCTGGCGGGCATCGCCCCGATCCTGGGACTGGACCCCGTGCTGCGCGAGGGCACGCGCGCCGCCGGTCCCCTGACGGCGCTGTGGTATGTCGTCTTCATGATCCCCTTCGCGCTTTGGGTGCGCGAACCGGCTGCGCGCGGGGGGTTGCGCATCGGCGCGGCGATGGCGGGGCTGTGGCGCCTGATCGCCAGCCTGCGCAGCCGCCGCTCGCTGGCGATGTGGCTGCTGTCGTCGATGTTTTCGCGCGACGCGCTGAACGCGCTTTACGCCTTTGGCGGGGTCTACGCCGCCTCGGTCCTTGGCTGGCCGGTGATCCTTGCGGGGGTGTTCGGCGTGGTCAGCGCGCTGTCTGCCGCGGTGATAAGCTGGCTGGGCGGGCGCGCGGACAGCCGTTGGGGGCCGCGCCCGGTGATCATGGCATGCTCGGTGATCCTGACGGGGGTTTGCGTCCTGGTCGTGGGGATGACCCGCCAATCCATCTTCGGCATTGCCCTGCCCCCCGGATCATGGCTGCCCGACGCGCTGTTCTTTGCCTGCGGCGCGGTGATCGGCGGCGCGGGGGGCGCGTTGCAATCAGCCTCGCGCACGTTGATGGTGCGCCACACCACGCCCGAGCGCGCGGCCGAGGTCTTTGGCCTTTACGCGCTGTCGGGCAAGGCCACGGCCTTCCTTGCCCCCTTCCTGATCGCATTGGTCACCGATCTCAGCGGCAACCAGCATATCGGCATCTCTCCGCTGATCGTGATGTTCCTTCTGTCGATCTTGCTGCTAATGTGGGTCGAACCAGACGGAGAATCCCGCAGTGACCCGTAAAGCAGTGATCCGCAACCTTGCCAAAGCCGCCGCCTTCGCCCTGCTGTCGCTGCCCCTTGCGGGCACGGCCAATGCGGACCCGCTGGCCAAGGACGTCTTTGGCAACACGCCCGGCCCGACGGCGGGCCAGCCGGTCGCCATCGGCTTTTATTCCAAGGGCTGCATCTCGGGCGCGGTGCAACTGCCCGAAAGCGGGCCGACATGGCAATCCATGCGCCTGTCGCGCAACCGCGACTGGGGCCATCCGCAGATGATCGACTTCCTGGTCGGCCTGTCGCGCGCGGCCCGGCAAGCGGGATGGCAGGGCCTTTACATCGGCGACATCAGCCAGCCGCGCGGGGGGCCGATGCTGTCGGGCCACGCCAGCCACCAGATGGGGCTGGACGCCGATATCTGGATGCTGCCGCCCTCGTCGCTGAACCTGTCGCGCCAACAGCGTGAAAGCCTGTCCTCGGTCTCGGTCGTGAACGGGCGCGGCACCGGGCTGTCGGGCCATTGGAACCCCGGCCACATGGCGATCATCCGCGCCGCCGCCAGCGATCCGCGGGTCGAGCGCATCCTGGTCGATCCGGTGGTGAAGGTCGAGATGTGCCGGGCCGAGACCGGCAACCGCGCCTATCTGCGCAAGATCCGCCCGATCAACAACCACGACTATCACTTCCACGTCCGGCTTGCCTGCCCGCAAGGCTCGGTCTGCGAAAGGCAGGACCCGCCCCCGCAAGGCGACGGCTGCGCCGAGGCCGCCGAATGGATCGCGAACCGCATCGACCCCAGCCGGGTCAAGCCGGTGCCGCCCGACCCGAATTATCGCCACCCCCGGACCTTCCGCCTTAGCGAGTTGCCCCGACAATGCCATCAGGTCGGGACCGCCCGCTGATCCTTTCGCGCCGCCTTGCCCTGCCCGCCACCCGCCTTCTGGGCGTGGTGGCGGTGCTGATGATGGCGTTGCCGCTGGTGGCGGGCGGCAGCAACCGGCCCGAGGATACGCCCGCCGACCCCCCTGCGGTCAGCCATGTCGCCACCTATGCCTGGCGCATGGACGACCCCGATTTCGGCGGCTTTTCGGGGATCGAGATCACGCAGGACGGCCAGCATTTCCACGCCGTTTCCGACCGCGGCACGATCCGCTGGGGCACCATCGAGCGTGACGAACAGGGGCGCATCACCCGGATGCGGGCCGAGGGCCGGACCCATCTGCGCGATGCCGCCGGCAAGCCCCTGCCCAAGGGCCGCCCCGCCGATGCCGAAGGCATCGCCATCGCCCCCGACGGCACGATCTGGATCAGCTTCGAGGGCGTGGCCCGCGTCGTGCGCTACGACACCCCCGAAAGCCCGGCCCGTCCCCTGCCCCGCCCGGATGCATTCGCGCGGATGCAGGTCAATTCCTCGCTCGAAGCCCTGGCAATCGACGATCAGGGCACGATCTACACGCTGCCCGAACGCTCGGGTGCGCTGAGGCGGCCCTTTCCGGTCTGGCGCTGGCGGGACGGGGAATGGGACCAGCCCTTTGCCATCCCGCGCAGCGGCAACTGGCTGGCGGTCGGCGCGGATTTCGGCCCCGACGGGCGTTTCTACCTGCTGGAGCGCGACTTCATGGGCCTTCTGGGCTTCCTGTCGCGCGTCCGCCGCTTCGACCTGACCGAAAACGGTGCGGAAAACGAAACGATCCTGCTGCAAACCCGGCCCCTGCAATATGACAATCTGGAAGGCATCTCGGTCTGGGACGACGGGCAGGGCATTCGCATCACCATGATCTCGGACGACAATTTCCACTTTCTGCAACGCACCCAGATCGTGGAATACCGCGTCGCCGAACAGGGGGCGGTCCGCCAGCCTTGACAAGCCGGGGCGGCGGGGACTATCGCGCGCTGTCCGCCGATGGCGGGCCGAGTTCTCCGCAACCTTGTAAAACGGTGATATATCCATGCCCCGCTATTTTCCCGGCATCATCGTCATGGCCGCGACCGTCGTGGCCTCGAACATCCTCGTGCAATTCCTGCTGGGCGACTGGCTGACATGGGGGGCGCTGACCTATCCCTTCGCCTTCCTGGTCACGGATGTGATGAACCGCGTCTATGGGCTGGCCGCCGCGCGCCGCGTGGTGCTGGCCGGTTTTATCGTGGGCGTGATCTGTTCCGTGGCCGCCGCCGGGATGAACGCCACGACGCTGCGGATCGCGCTGGCTTCGGGCACGGCGTTCCTGACGGCGCAGATGCTGGACGTCTGGGTCTTCGACCGGCTGCGCAACCGGGTCTGGTGGACGGCGCCCCTTGTCTCGACCCTGATCGGATCGGTGACGGATACGGCGATCTTCTTCACCATCGCCTTTTCAACGCCGCTTTCCTTCATCGACCCCGGTGCCGATATCGCCTGGGCCAACGAGATCCTGCCCGTCCTTGGCCACGGCCCCGCCGCCCCCCTGTGGGTGTCGCTGGCGCTGGCCGACTGGCTGGTCAAGCTGGCGCTGGCCGTGCTTTCCCTTGCGCCTTTCCGCATCATCGTCATCAACATCTTGCGACGCCGGGCCGAAATCTGATTGACAGACCACTTTTATCTGTCACGCTGCGAGGACAACGGCAACATTTTGAAAGGAGGTGGTCCAGTGTCGAGAGTGATGGTGGAGAGAGGTGTCGGGACAGTCAGGGGGGCCGTGGCCTGAGGGCAGCCCCAAGGGTCGTAAACCCTGACTGGGAACGGTAGGCACCAACCCTAACCGGACCATCTCCGAAGAACTCGCGGGCCGTCCCTTGCCGGGGCGGCCCGTCGTTTTGCAGGCAGGGCGTATCGGGCCGCGCGCATCGGCTATTGATTCCTTGCCGCGCCGCGCCTTTTATGGGCGCGACAACATGGAAGGAAGCGACATGCCGAAAACCGCAACCCCGATCCCCCTTGCCCTGGCGGCCGTGCTGCTTGGGGCCGCGCCGGTCCTTGCCAGCGATCCCGCAAGCTGCGGCACCGTGCGCCTGTCCGATCCGGGCTGGACGGATATCACGGCGACGAACGGCGTCGCCTCGGCCCTGCTGGAGGGGCTGGGATACGGCGTGGACATTCCCACCCTGTCCGTTCCCATCGGCTACGAGGCGCTGAAGAACGGCGAAACCGACGTCTTCCTGGGCAATTGGATGCCCGCGCAGCAATCCTTCCGCGACGACCTGGACGCCTCGGGCCTGATCGACGAGCTGGTCGTGAACCTTGAAGGCGTTCGCTTCACGCTGGCCGTCTCGGCCCCCGGCGCCGCGCTTGGCGTTGCCGATTTCGCCGACCTGGACGCCCATCGCGACGCCTTCGGGGGCCAGGTCTACGGGATCGAGCCGGGCGCGCCCGCCAACCAGTTGATCGCCGGCATGATCGAGGCGGACAAGTTCGGCCTGGGCGATTGGGAACTGGTCGAATCCAGCGAACAGGGAATGCTGGCGCAGGTGGCGCGCAACGATGCCGCGGGCACGCCGACCGTTTTCCTCGCGTGGGAGCCGCATCCGATGAACCTGAATTTCGAGATCACCTATCTGACCGGCGGGGATGAGGAATTCGGCCCGAATTTCGGCTCGGCCTCGATCCACACGCTGGCGCGCAAGGAATGGGTCGCCGAATGCCCCAATGCCGCGCGGCTGTTTACGCAACTGGTCTTTGAAACCGAGATGGAAAACCAGTTGATCGCGGAAATTCTGGACAACGGCACCGATCCGCGCGACGCGGCAAAGGAATGGATCGCCGCCAATCCGCAGGTGCTGGACACCTGGCTTGACGGCGTGACCACGCTGGACGGTCAGCCGGGCGCCGATGCAATGAGGGCGTCGCTGAATTGAAGCCCAACATCCTGATCCTGATGGCGGATCAACTGTCGGGGGTGCTTTTCCCCGACGGTCCCGCCGATTTCCTGCATGTGCCGAACCTGCGGCGGCTGGCCGCGCGCTCCACGCGCTTTGCCAACGCCTATACCGGCAGCCCGCTTTGCGCGCCGGGCCGGGCCAGCTTCATGTCCGGGCAGTTGCCGCGCCGCACGCGGGTCTATGACAACGCGGCCGAGTTCGCATCCGACATCCCGACCTATGCCCATCACCTGCGCCGGGCGGGTTACCAGACCTGCCTTTCGGGCAAGATGCATTTCGTCGGCCCCGACCAGATGCACGGGTTCGAGGAGCGGC
>NZ_CAMEFG010000042.1 GCF_945915435.1 uncultured Paracoccus sp.
CAGGAACAGCAGCAGGACGAACGCCAGGCGCAGGTCAGCATGGACGACCAGTCCGACGAGGAAATGGTCGACGAGGCCGAGGCCTCGGACGCCGACACGCCGCCCGACCTGCCCCCGCCGGTCAGCGAGGCCAGCGCCGATTACAAGGTCTTTACCCAGGCCTATGACGAGGAAATCCTGGCCGAGGAACTGGCCGACACCGCCGAGCTGGAACGGCTGCGCGCCTATCTGGACAAGCAGCTCGAACCCCTGCGGGGCGCGGTCAGCCGCCTTGCCAACAAGCTGCAACGCCGCCTTCAGGCCCAGCAGAACCGCAGTTGGGAATTCGACAAGGAAGAGGGCGTTCTGGACGCCGGGCGCCTTGCCCGCGTGGTCGCCAATCCGACGACGCCCCTGTCCTTCAAGGTCGAGAAGGACACCGAATTCCGCGACACCGTGGTGACGCTGCTGATCGACAACTCGGGGTCCATGCGGGGCCGTCCGATCTCGATTGCCGCGATTTGCGCCGACGTGCTGGCGCGCACGCTGGAACGCTGCCAGGTCAAGGTCGAGATCCTGGGCTTCACCACCCGCGCCTGGAAAGGCGGGCAAAGCCGCGAGCAATGGCTGGCGGCGGGGCGCCCCGCCGGTCCCGGCAGGCTCAACGACCTGCGCCACATCATCTACAAGGGGGCCGATGCGCCCTGGCGCCGGGCGCGTCCGAACCTTGGGCTGATGATGAAGGAAGGGCTGCTGAAGGAAAACATCGACGGCGAGGCGCTGGAATGGGCGCATCGCCGCATGGTCCGGCGGCACGAGGCGCGCAAGATCCTGATGGTGATCTCGGACGGGGCGCCGGTGGACGATTCAACCCTGTCGGTCAATCCGGCGAACTATCTGGAACGTCACCTGCGCGACGTGATCGCGATGGTCGAAAAGCGCCGCCAGGTCGAGTTGCTGGCGATCGGCATCGGCCATGACGTGACGCGCTACTACGAACGCGCGGTCACGATCACCGATGTCGAACAGCTTGCCGGCGCCATGACCGAACAGCTTGCCGCCCTGTTCGAATCGGACCCGCGCAAGCGCGCGCGGGCGCTTGGCGGGGTCATGCGGCGTCTCGGTTAGGCTCTGGACAGCACCGGCCCGGCGACGGATAGTCCCCGCCGGAGGTGCCCAGATGGCCGACGACGCATTGCAAGGTTTCACCGTTCAGTCCCGCCCGCAGGACGGCCCGCCCCGTCTGGCCGCATTGCGCGCGCAGATGCAGGCGCGCGGCTTCGACGCCTTTCTCGTTCCCCGCGCGGATGCGCATCAGGGCGAATATGTCACCGACCGCGACGCGCGGTTGCGCTGGCTGACGGGGTTTTCGGGCAGCGCGGGCCATGCCATCGTCACCCAGGACCGGGCGGGGGTCTTCGTCGACGGGCGCTATCGCGTGCAGGTCAAGGCCGAGGTCGACCTGACCCATTTCACCCCCGTCGACTGGCCCGAAACCTCGCTGGCAGCATGGCTGCGCGAAGCCCTGCCGAATGGCGGGCGCGCGGCTTACGACCCCTGGCTGATGACGCGCCAGCAGTTGCGCCAGATCGGCAAGGCGCTGGAAGGAAGCGGGATCACGCTGACGCCTTCGGAAAACCTGGTCGATCTGGTCTGGACCGACCGCCCCGCACCCAGTCCCGGCCCGGTGCGGCTGCATGACGATGCGCTGGCCGGGCGCACGGCGGCGCAGAAACGCGCCGATCTGGCGGCTGAACTGTCCCGCGCGGGGCAAGCCGCAACCGTCCTGACGCTGGCCGATTCCATCGCCTGGCTGCTGAACATCCGCGGGATGGACCTGCCGCGCAACCCGGTCGTGCAGGGCTTTGCCATCGTGGGTGACAAAGGCGCGGTCCGGCTGTTCACCGACCCCGGCAAGTTCGGTCCCGATCTGCGCGCCGCGCTGGATATCGCGATCCTGCCCGAGGCAGACCTGCCCGCCGCCCTGCGCGCCCTGCCCGGCCCCGTCCGCCTGGACCCCGCGACCGCCCCCGAGGCGATCTTTGCGCTGGTCGAGGAAAGCGGCACCCCCATCGCCGAGGCCCCCGACCCCGTGATCCTGCCCAAGGCCATCAAGAACGGCGCCGAGATCGCGGGCATGCGCGCCGCCCATCTGCGCGACGCCGTTGCGATGGTCCAACTGCTGGCCTGGCTGGATGCGCAGCCGGTGGGCGCGCTGGACGAAATCGCGGTCGTGCGCAAGCTGGAAGGGCTGCGCCGCGCGCAGGGTGCCCATGACATCAGCTTCGACACGATCAGCGCCACCGGGCCGAACGGGGCGATCACCCATTACCGGGTCGATGAGAACTCGAACCGCCCGGTCCGGGACGGGGACCTGCTGCTGCTGGATTCGGGCGGGCAATACCGCGACGGCACCACCGACATCACGCGCACCATTCCCATCGGCAGCCCGCCCGGCGACCGTGCCTTGCCTTATACGCTGGTGCTGCGGGGGATGATCCAGCTTTCCCGCCTGCGCTTTCCGCGCGGGGTGGCGGGCAGCCATATCGACGCGGTGGCCCGCGCGCCCTTGTGGACGGCGGGGCTGGATTTCGACCACGGGACCGGCCACGGCGTCGGCGCGGCGCTTTGCGTGCATGAAGGCCCCGCGCGGATCTCGCGCCTGTCCGACACCCCCTTGCAGCCCGGCATGATCCTGTCGAACGAGCCGGGCTATTACCGCGAGGGCGCCTTTGGCATCAGGATCGAGAACCTGCTGGCCGTCATCCCCGCCGATAGCCCCGACGGGCGCGACATGCTGGGGTTCGAGACGCTGACGCTGGTGCCCATCGACACCCGGCTGGTGGACGGAACGCTGCTGACGTTGGCCGAAATCGGCTGGCTGGACGATTATCACCGCCGGGTGCAGGGCAGCCTGTCGCCGCTGCTGGACGATGATGAAACACGCGCCTGGCTGGAACGCGCCACCGCCCCGCTGACCCTGTCTTCGACGGTCTGAGTCGAACCGGGCGGTTCAGTGCTGATGGGGCACCAGCCCCGGATGCCGCTTGCGCCAGAGGATCGAGTTGACCAGCGCAACGCCGATGAAGCTGGCGCCCAGAAGGCCGGTCACGGCCTCGGGGACATGGTGCAGGGTCTGGATGAACATGATGACCGACAGCACCAGCACCGACCAGAAAGCCCCGTGTTCCAGATAGCGGAACTGCGCCAGCGTGCCCTTTTCGACCAGCATGATCGTCATCGAGCGCACGAACATCGCCCCCACGCCAAGCCCGATGGCGATCAGGAACAGGTTGTGGGTCAGCGCGAAGGCCCCGATCACCCCGTCGAAGCTGAAGGAGGCGTCCAGCACCTCAAGGTAGAGAAATCCGCCCAGTCCCGAGCGCGCCACGTCGCTGGTCGAGGTGCTTTCGTTCCACCTGTCCAGCACATGGCCCAGCGCATCGACCAGCAGATAGGTCACGATCCCCCAGATGGCCGAACTGATGAAAACCAGCCCATCCTCGGCAGGCAGGAACTGGATGACCACCAGGACCGCGATCAGCACGACGCCCACGGCAATGCCCGAAATCGCGCCAAGCCAGCGAAAGGCGGTCTCGACCCCCGGCACCCAGTCCACCGCCTTGTCCTGATCCAGGAAAAAGCGCAGCGCGACCAGCATCAGGAACGATCCGCCAAAGGCCGCGATGGGCAGGTGGGCGTCATGGATGATGCGCGAATATTCGTCGGGACGGCTGGCGGCCAGCACCACGGCCTCCCACGGGTTGACGTGGGCGGCGATCACGACGATCAGCAGCGGAAAGACGATCCGCATGCCGAAAACGGCGATCACGATCCCCCAGGTCAGGAAGCGATGCTGCCAGACCGGCGTCATGGTCCGCAACTTCTGCGCATTCACGATGGAATTGTCGAAGCTGAGCGAGATTTCCAGCACCGCAAGCACCGCCGCGATGAACAGGAAGGTCAGCACGCCGCTAAGGTTGCGCTCATATTCCCAGCCGACGAAACCGGCCAGCACCAGACCCGCGACCGTCACGATCAGCGGCCATTTCATATAGGAAAGAACGGATTTCATGGCGGTCCTGTCAGGGGAATCGATCTGGCCCCATCTGATATGCCCGCCCATTGGGGCGCACAAGTCCCGTGCGGCGATCATCCGCCTGTCACCCATGTTTCACAAGCCGCAGGCATGATCGGCGGCACCCCCAAAGGCCGGGACAAACCCATGATGCGTCTGCTTCCCCCCTTGCGCCTGACCGGCGCAACCATCCTGCGCGAAGGCGAGTTGCGCCAGCGCTCGGTCGCCATCGTCCGGGGCCGGATCGCGAAAGGCCCGCTGCCCGCTGTCGATCTGAGCGGCTACCTGATCCTGCCGGGCCTGATCGACATGCTGGCCGAGATTCCCGCCCCCGGCCACGGCTGTCCGGCGCAGCGTATCCATCTGGCGGGGTCGCGCGCGGCGGCGGCGGGCATCACCACCTGCTGGGCCGCGGCCCCCTTCGGCTGGCCCGGCAGCGTCGAGGACCCCGCCCATGCCGCAGGGCTGCTGGCCGCCACCGCCTCCAGCACGGGCCCCGTCGACATACGCCCCGCCCTGCGGATCGAGGTCTCGCGCAGCGACCAGACCGCCGCGATCCTGCAATTGCTGGCCCGCCACCGCCCGCCGCTGGTCTATTTCCAGAACCGGCACGAGACGCTGGCGGCAATACGCGCCGGCGATCCCTTGCGCTTTGGCGAAAGCGCGGCGCGGATCGGGCTGGACGGCGGCAGGCTTGGCGCGCTGCTCGATCACGACGCCGAAACCCGCCGCGCCCTGCCCCGCCACCTCTGCAGCCTGGCCGAGCGGATGGATGCAATGGGCATCCTCTACGGCAGTCTGGACGACCCGCGCGGCGACATACGCGAGACATATTCGATGATCGGCGCCCGCATCGCCGCCTGTCCTGCCAGCTTCGCCGCCGCCGCCGCGGGCAGCGCCGCGGGCAGCCCCGTCCTGCTTTCGCCCGAGGACAGCGGGCTGGCCCGCGACATCCTGCGCGCGGATCTCTGCACAGCGATGGTGTCGCGCGGCAGGCCGGATGCGCTTTGCCAGCGCATCCTGGGGCTTTGCGGTCCCGAACTGGCCGGCCTTCCCCGTTTCTGGCCGCTGGTTTCCACCAACCCGGCCCGGATCATGGGGCTGGCCGACCGCGGCACGCTGGATTACGGGCGGCGCGCCGACCTGGTGATCGTCAACCGCGCCACCCTTGCCATCGAGGCGACGATCCGCGCCGGGCAACTGGTCTGGATCACCGGCGGAGCATTGGAACGCTTCCGCCGCGCCAAGGCGGAATTCGCCGCCCTGCCGGTCGCCGCCGAATAGGCGCCGCCAATATGAAAAAAGGCACCCTTGCGGGTGCCTTTCGCGGCCATAGGGGGCCAAGCCGTTCAGGGTTCGTGACGGCGGGCGAAATCGTCGAGGTTTCTTTCCACCTCTTCCTTGGTCCAGCCGTATTTCTCTTGCAGCTTGCCGGCCAGCTTGTCCTTCTTGCCAGCAATCTGGGTCAGGTCGTCATCCGTCAGGTCGCCCCATTTTTCCTTGACCGAGCCTTTGACCTGTTCCCATTTGCCTTCGATAATATCCCAGTTCATCGAATCATCCTCTGGTTCGTTGACATTCGCAGGTTCAACGTCAGCGGGCGCGGCAAGGTTCCGACGGAACCGGCTCAGGCAACGCGGTCGGGCAGGTTCCGGCCCTCGGCAAAGGCGATCAGGTTGTCCAGCGCACGGCTGGCCATCGCGGTGCGCGATTCTTCGGTCGCGGTGCCAAGATGGGGCAGCAGGGTGACGTTGGGCAGGGCCTTGAGCGCGTCGGGCACGACAGGCTCGCGTTCATAGACGTCCAGCCCCGCCCCGGCGATCGCCCCGCGTTCCAGCGCGTGGATCAGCGCGGCCTCGTCCACCACATCGCCGCGCGCGATGTTGACGATATGGCCCGCGCGCCCCAGCCGCTCCAGCTCGGTCGCGCCGATCAGGTGGCGGGTGCCAGCGCCGCCGGGAACCGCGACGACCGCGAAATTGCATTGCGACAGCATGTCATGCAGGTCGGGGATCTGCTCGGCCGGGAAGTCCAGCGCGCTGACGGCCGAGCGGTTGTAGAACACCACCCGCATGTCGAAACCGAAATGGCAGCGCCGCGCGATGGCCTTGCCGATCCGGCCCATGCCGATGATGCCGACCGTCTTGCCGCTGACATGGGTGCCCAGAAGCTGCGTGGGCTGCCAGCCTTCCCACTTTCCGGCGCGGACCAGCCTTTCACCCTCGCCCGCGCGGCGGGCGGTCATCAGAAGCAGGGTCATCGCGATATCGGCGGTCGAGTTGGTGACGACCTCGGGCGTATTCGTCACCGCAACCCCGGCGGCGCGGGCGGCCTCGATGTCGATATGGTTGAAGCCCGCGCCGAAATTCGCCAGCAGCTTGCAGCGGATCCCCTGTTGCGCAAAGGCGGCCTTGTCGAAACCATCGCCAAGCGTCGGCATGACCAGGTCGTAATCCATCAGCGCCCGCGCCGCATCAGCCGGGGACAGGCCCGGCGAATCGGGCAGGAAGGTCGCGTCGAATCGGGCCGAGATCAGGCTTTCGGCCGCCTGCGTCATGCGCCGGGTGACAAGCAGTTTCATCAATACATCCTTCCGCCCAGTGGAACATCATGATCGGGGGCCAGCAAAACGACCTCGCCATCCGCGTCGGGGGCGCCCAGGACCAGCACTTCGGACATGAACGGCCCGATCTGGCGCGGCGGGAAGTTCACCACCGCCAGCACCTGCCGCCCGATCAGCGATTCGATGGTATAATGCCGCGTGATCTGGGCCGAGCTTTTGCGTTCCCCGATCTGCGGGCCGAAGTCGATCCACAGCTTGAAGGCGGGCTTGCGCGCCTGCGCGAACGGCTCGGCCCGAAGGATGCGCCCGACGCGGATATCGACGGCGGCGAAGTCGTCGTAAGAGATCACGATTTGCGCCCCAACTCGCGCCCCCGTTCGGCGGCGGCGGCGACGGTGCGGCGCATCAGCGGCGGCAGGCCGTCGGCTTCGTCCATCAACTGGCGCAGCCCGGCCTCGGTCGTGCCTGCGGGCGAGGTCACCTGACGGCGCAGTTCCGACGGGTGATCGTCGCGGGCAACGGCCAGCGCGCCCGCACCCGCCACGGTCGCGCGGGCCAGTTGCAGCGCCATGTCGGCGGGCAGGCCCTCGGCCTCGGCGGCGGCGGCCAGCGCCTCGATCATGTGAAAGACATAGGCCGGACCGGACCCCGAAACGGCGGTCACGGCGTCGATCTGGTCCTCGGCCTGCAGGCGGACGACGGCGCCGACCGCGCCCATCAACTGCGCGGCCAGGTCCATCTGCGCAGGCCCGGCCTTGGCATTTCCGACGATGGCCGAAATCCCCTGCCCGATGGCCGCGGGCGTGTTCGGCATCGCGCGCACCACCGGCGCATTGGGAAAGGCGCGTTCGTAATCGGCGATGGTGACGCCCGCGGCAACCGAGACGACCAGCGTATCGCCCCGGTCGTAGGCTTGCAGCACCGGCAGGACGTTTTCCATCATCTGCGGCTTGACCGCGATCACCAGCACGGCGGGATCAACGGGCAGATCGTCGTTGAAGCGCACCCCGCGGCCGACGAAATCCTGCCGGGGGTTGGGGTCGATCACGCCCGCGCATTCGGGCTGCAAGCCGCGATCCAGCCAGCCTTGCAGCAGCGCGCCGCCCATGTTTCCACAACCGACCAGCACGATTCCGCGATCGTTCAGCGCCGCAAGCTCCATCCCCTGTCCCCCTGGATTCCCGTTGCCTCTAGGCCCTTCCGTAGGCTTCGGCCAGGGCAATGTCCAGCGCGGCGGCGGGTTCGGTATCGCCCCAGCACGCCAGTTGGAAGGACGGATAAAACCGTTCGCAGCCGCCGATGGCGGTGCGGATCATCTGGTCGATCTGCTCGGGCGAGGCCAGGGATTCGCCATTCAGGACAAGGCCGTAGCGCCAGACCATCAGGCGCTGTTCGGCCCAATAGGTAAAGCCGCCGTCCCAGACCTGATCGTTCACCAGGTTCAGCAATTCGTAAAGCGCGGGCAGCCGCGCAGCAGGAGGGTCCATGTCGAAGGTGCAGACCAGCCGCAGCACCTCGTCGCGCGCCGACCATGCCAGCGTGATCGAATAGCTGCGCCATTGCCCTTCGACGGCCATCGCGATCTGGTCATCGGCCAGCCGGTCGAATTCCCATTCGTGATGGGTGGCGACGGTCTCGACGATGTCGATCGGGTGAATTTCATCGCTGTGGATGTAATGCTCAGGCTGCGCCATGACTGCCCCTTGCTGACTTGCGCCGGATCGCCCCGGCGGCTGCTGACCTCAATCTGTGGTAGGCGAGACTACCACCGGCGGTTCACGCTTCTTCTCCATACAAGATATCGTGTGCCTGATCCCGACAAGAGTAAAGGCAATTTTAAGTGACAGTTGGTATCATCCACAACTTTCTGCATCCGCATCATGCGCGGGCAAGGTGGGTTGACCTTTCGCCAAGCGCATCGTTTCACGGGCGGGGCGAAAGGCGGGGGGGCAGGCATGCGCGATCACGGCGGCGATATCGACAGGGCGCGCGCGCGCTTCGGCGCGGGCGACTGGATCGACCTTTCGACCGGGATCAACCGCACGCCCTGGCCCGCCGGGCCGCTGTCAGGCCACGCCCTGCACGCGCTGCCGACAGCCGCCGACCTGACCCGGCTGCGGCAGGCGGCGGCGGGCTGGTTCGGCTGCAATCCGGCGCTGGTCCTGCCGGTCGCGGGGGCCTCGGCCGCGATCCAGCTTCTGCCGCATGTCCTGCCGCGCGGACGTGCCGCCGTGCTGTCGCCGACCTATAACGAACATGCCGCCAGCCTGCGCGCGGCGGGCTGGCGGGTCGATGAACCCCGCACTATCGACGCGCTGCACGGCGCCGGTCTGGCGGTGATCGTAAACCCCAACAACCCCGACGGGCGCAACTGGACACCGGATAAGATCCGGGCGCTGGCCAGCCGTGTCGGCCACCTGATCGTGGACGAAAGCTTTGCCGATCCGCGCCCCGACCTGTCGGTGGCGGAGGTGCTGCCCGAAAATGCGACGGTTCTGCGGTCCTTCGGCAAGTTCTGGGGCCTTGCCGGGCTGAGGCTGGGTTTCGTCATCGCCCAGCCCCCCGTCGCCCGCCAACTGGCCGAGCGCGCCGGTCCCTGGCCGCTTTCCGGCCCCGCGATCCAGATCGGAACGGCGGCGTTGGCCGATACCGCCTGGACCCGCGCCACCATCACATGGCTGGCCGAGGCCGCGCTGCACCTGGACCAGACCCTTGGCAAGGCAGGCGCGCGGCTGGTCGGCGGAACGCACCTGTTCCGCCTCTACGATCTGCCCGGCGCGGCGCAGATGCAGGAACGCCTTGCCAGCAACCATATCTGGAGCAGGACCTTCCCCTACAACCCGCGCTGGCTGCGCCTCGGCCTGCCCGCACGGGACGAATTCGCCCGCCTGCACGCCGCGTTGGGTCAGAGGACGATGTTGACGTGACCCATCTTGCGGCCCGGACGCGCCTCGGCCTTGCCATATAGATGCACCTGCGTCCGGGGGGCGCGCAGCAATTCGGGCAGCCGGTCGATGTCATCGCCGATCAGGTTTTCCATCCGCACGTCGGCGTAACGCTGCCCGTCGCCAAGCGGCAGGCCCGCGACGGCGCGGATATGCTGCTCGAACTGGTCGACCGCACAACCGGCCTGCGTCCAGTGGCCCGAGTTGTGGACGCGCGGCGCGATCTCGTTCACGATCAGGCCCTGCCGCGTCACGAACAGTTCGACCCCCATGACGCCGACGTAATCCAGCGCGTTGACGATGCGCGCGGCCAGCAGGACGGCATCGGTCAGGATGGCGCCGGGCTGGTCGCTTGGCACCGTGGTCCTGCGCAGGATGCCGCCCTGATGGACGTTCAGCCCCGGATCGAAGGCCGCGACCTGGCCATCCGCACCGCGCGCGACGATCACGCTGATTTCAGCCGAAAAATCGACGAAACCCTCAAGCACCGAGGGCGCGCCGGTCCACTCCGCCGGCCCCTCGCCGATGCGCACCTGTCCCTTGCCGTCGTAACCCAGCCGCCGGGTCTTGAGGATCGAGGGGCGGCCGATCTCGGCGATTGCGCCGGGCAGGTCGGCCTCGGTTTCCACGTTGCGCCAGGGGGCGGTCGCCAGGCCGATGCCGTTGAGAAACTCCTTTTCCGTCATGCGGTCCTGCGAGACCGCAAGCGCGCGGCGGTTGGGGCGGATGGGGCGCAAGCTCTCGATCAGGTCCAGCGCCGAAGTCGGGACGTTCTCGAATTCATAGGTCACGACATCGACGGATGCGGCGAAGGCGCGCAGGGCGGCCTCGTCCTCATAGGGCGCATTCGTCAGGGAATGGGCGACATCGCCCGCCGGGGCGGCGCCGGGTTCATAGACATGGGCGCGATAGCCAAGGCGGCTTGCGGCGACCGACAGCATCCGGCCAAGCTGGCCGCCGCCAAGGATGCCGATCACCGCACCGGGGGCAAGGGGTTCATTCATCGCGCGGCACCTCGGGGATGGAATCGGACAGGGCCTGGCGCCAGGCGTCCAGACGCGCCGCCAGGTCGGGGTCGGAAATCGCAAGGATGCCCGCCGCCATCAGCCCGGCATTGGCCGCGCCCGCCGAGCCGATGGCCATTGTCGCGACCGGAAAGCCCTTGGGCATTTGCAGGATGGAATAGAGCGAATCGACGCCGGACAAGGCGCGGGTCTGGATCGGCACGCCGATTACCGGCACGCGGGTCTTGGACGCCATCATGCCGGGCAGATGCGCGGCCCCGCCCGCGCCTGCGATGATCACCTTCAGCCCGCGGTCCACCGCCGTCCTGCCGTATTCCCACAGCCGGTCCGGGGTGCGATGGGCGCTGACGATACGCGATTCGCAGGCGATGCCCAGTTCATCCAGAATGGCGGCTGCCTCGCGCATGGTCGGCCAGTCGGACTGGCTGCCCATGATGATTCCGACGGAAATGGCCATCTGTTCCCTCGTTTTGTGACGCCCCCCGCGCATAGCCCGCGGCGGCCTGCCGTGCAATCACGCGATGATGTCGGGGGTCAGTTCGTCCTCCAGCCGCGCGATCTGGTCCTTCAGCGCCAGCTTTTGCTTCTTGAGCCGCTGCAAGGTCAGCGACGAGGTCAGGCTTTGCCCGGTCAGCGCCGCGATCGCCTCGTCCAGATCGCGGTGTTCGCGCTTCAGCCCCTCGATCCGGGCGCGGGCGATCTGTTGCGGGGTCATGGAATTGCCGTGGTTCATGTTCTGGCCTGGGGGCTGGACGAAACTGCCAAGGGTTTGGATCGAATGTGCCGACAACTCAAGCACATCTTGCGCAATCGCACCAGCATCCACATATTTCCAGACACGGGTTGCCACGAAAGGGGCCCGCATCAACAGTCGCTTTGCTGAAAAGGACTTGGAAGAAATGACGAAGATCAGCCTGGCCGCGCATCCCTTCCTGCTGGGGTTCGACCAGCTTGAACGCCTTGCCGAACGCGCGGCCAAGGGCGCCGAGGGCTATCCACCCTACAATATCGAACATGTCGGCGCGAACGGCTTTCGCATCACGCTGGCCGTCGCCGGCTTTTCCGAGAACGACCTGACCATCACGCTGGAAGAACGCCAGTTGGTCGTCCGGGGCAAGCAGGCCGAGACCGACGATTCGCGCGTGTTCCTGCATCGGGGCATCGCCGCGCGCGCATTCCAGCGCAGCTTCGTGCTGGCCGACGGGGTCGAGGTCGTCGCGGCAGAACTGGAAAACGGCCTGCTGAACATCGACCTGCGCCGCTCGGCCCCCGACAGCATCGTCCAGACAATTCCGATCAGCCGCTCAGAAAGGGGATCGCAATGAATACGAAATACGACTTCGGCCCTGACATGGGTCAGAACACCGTCTATATCCGCCGCGTCGCGGTCAGCACCCTGCCGCAAGAGGTGCGCGACCAGGTGCAGGGGGTCGATTCGCTTTACGCCGTGCATGACGCGGCGGGTGAGCGGCTGGCCCTGGTCAAGGACCGCGGCCTGGCCTTCATGCTGGCCCGCCAGAACGAGCTTTCGCCGGTCAGCGTCCATTAGCGCGCCGTGCCGGGGCCGTCACGCCCCGGCAAGCTGGGCAAGATGGGCGGGCAGGTCCCCGCCCTTGCCCCCTGCGTTCACTGTATCGAAATAGTCGTGCCAGCCCGTCGCCGCGATGCCGGCGACCAGCGCATTCAGCGCAGCCGCATCCGGGCAGCGCCAGATCGCGAAGAAGCCATGCGCCGTGCCATGCGTCATGGCCGGATCGTTGGGACCAAGGGCGACCGCCTCGATCCCGGCTTCGGTCAGTCCCGCCATGCCTGCGCCGATCCTGTCGAAGAACTGCCGCCGCGCATCGGGACCAAGCGCCAACCATGCGGGTTTCGGCGTATAGAGTTCGCACAGATAATGGGTCATGTCCGATCCTTTTCGGTTGCCTGATCGGTGTTTTGCCAGACCATCCCCAACAGGCGGCCAAGCTCGCGGCGGTCGTCCGTGCCAAGCCCCGCCAGAAGCGAGGCGATCCAGCGCATATGGCCGTCGAAAAGCGCCGCGCCGGTTTCGCACCCCTTGGCGGTCAATCGCACCCTCAGCTTGCGGCGGTCCTGCGGGTCGCCCTGGCGGCGCAGAAAGCCGTCACGCTCCATCCCATCCAGAAGGCCGGTGATCGTGGCGCGCGTCACCCCTGCCCGCTCGGCCAGTTCATGGGGGGAAAGCCCCTCGGGCTGGCCGTGCAGCAGGAAAAGCAGGACGAACCTGCTTTCCGACAGGTGCCAGGGCGCAAGGCGGCTGGCGCAATCGCGGTCGATCGCATCGGCAAGGGACAGGATCTGAAAGCACAGCGCGATGTCCTGCCCGTCCTTTCGGCCCTGCCTTGCCGCTTCGTCCACAAGCGCGCGATGTTTTGCCTCGATATTCATAAGCCAGCTTATAGTTAGCCACCTTATGATTCGCAATCCCCTTGCACGACAAGAAAAAGGGCCGCGCATCGCAAGGATGGCGGCCCTTTTCCCGGTGCGGAACGGCTTATTTCATGCCGATCAGCCCCATCTGTTCCAGCTTCAGCAGGACCTGATGGGCGGCGTGATCGACGTCGAAACCTTCGGTCTGGATGCGCAGTTCGGGATTCGCGGGTTCCTCATAGGGGTCCGAGATGCCCGTGAACTCCTTGATCTTGCCTTCGCGGGCCAGCTTGTACAGGCCCTTGCGGTCCCGGCGCTCGCATTCTTCAAGGCTGGTCGCGACGTGGACCTCAAGGAAGGCGCCGTATTGCTCGATCATCTCGCGCACGGCGCGGCGGGTCGCGGTATAGGGCGCGATGGGCGCACAAATGGCGATGCCGCCGTTCTTGGTGATCTCGGACGCGACATAGCCGATGCGCTTGATGTTGATGTCGCGGTGTTCCTTGGAAAAGCCCAGTTCGCTGGACAAGTGCTTGCGCACCACGTCGCCGTCCAGCAGCGTCACGGGACGCCCGCCCATCTCCATCAGCTTGACCATCAGCGCGTTGGCGATGGTCGATTTGCCCGAACCCGACAGGCCGGTGAAAAAGACGGTGAAGCCCTGCCTGTCGCGGGGGGGCGAGGTGCGGCGAAGCTGCGTCACCACCTCGGGGAAGCTGAACCACTCGGGGATCTCAAGCCCTTCGCGCAGGCGGCGGCGCAGTTCGGTGCCCGAGATATCGAGGATGGTCGCACCCTCTTCGACTTCGTCGCGGGGTTCGTATTGGGCACGCTCCTGCACATAGACCATCTGCTTGAAATCGACCATTTCGATGCCGATTTCGTCCTGATGCTTGCGGAACAGTTCCTGCGCGTCATAGGGACCGTAGAAATCCTGCCCCGCGCTGTTCTTGCCGGGCCCGGCGTGGTCGCGGCCGACGATCATGTGGGTCATGCCGTGGTTGCGGCGGATGATCCCGTGCCAGACGGCTTCGCGCGGACCGGCCATGCGCATGGCAAGGTTCAGCAGCGACAGGTGGGTGGTCGCGGCGGGGTATTTGTCCAGCACCGCCTCGTAGCAGCGCACGCGGGTGAAGTGATCGACATCGCCCGGCTTGGTCATGCCGACGACGGGGTGGATCAGCAGGTTGGCCTGCGCCTCGCGCGCGGCGCGGAAGGTCAGTTCCTGGTGGGCGCGGTGTAGCGGGTTGCGGGTCTGGAAGGCGACGATGCGGCGCCAGCCCAGCTTGCGGAAATAGGCGCGCAATTCGTTCGGGGTATCGCGGCGGGCCTTGAAATCGTAATGCGTCGGCGCCTGCAACCCGGTGATCGGGCCGCCCAGGTAGACCGGGCCCGCGGTGTTGTGCAGGTAGTTCACCGCCGGATGCGCCAGATCGTCGGCGCCAAAGACCTTTTCGGCCTCGTGCTGCTTGTTCGGCACCCATTTGTCGGTGACCGACATGATCGCCAGGATCACGCCCTCGGGATCGCGCAGGGCGATGTCGGTGCCCGGCTCGACCTTTTCGGCGAAGCCTTCGCCCACGTCCAGCGTGACCGGCATCGGCCACAGATCGCCCGTCGTCAGGCGCATGTTGTCCACGACCGAGTCGTAATCGGCTTGGGTCAGAAAGCCCTTGAGGGGATGAAAGCCGCCGTTCATCAGCAGTTCAAGATCGCAAAGCTGCCGGGGGGTCAGGTCCCAGGACGGCATCTCGCCGGCCTCGACCTTCAGGCGCTGCGCCGCCTCGGGGGAAACATAAAGCTCGGGAATCGGTATAAGGTTAGGCTGGGTCATAAAACTTACTCGGCTCGGTGTTTGCGACATGGCACCGCGGGCGGCGCAATATCGGTTGAATACCGCAAACGGCATAGGGCAGGCCCTTATCGGTCCGGCCCGCGACATTCAACATCGGCGGAACCGGCTTGCGGGTTTTCGCTGCCGGTCCGGGCCTTCAGGCCACAGTCTCGGCCGGTTCCTGCGCCGAGGACGGATCGGGCTGGCCCGCCTGGTCGTGTTCGGCCAGCCAGCGCTCGGCATCCAGCGCCGCCATGCAGCCCATCCCGGCACTGGTCACGGCCTGGCGATAGATATGGTCGGTCAGGTCGCCCGCCGCAAAGACGCCGGGGACCGAGGTGCGGGTCGAACCCGGCTCGACCCTGACATAACCGCCGTTGTGCAGCTCAAGCTGGTCCTTGACCAGCTCGCTTGCGGGCGCATGGCCGATGGCGACGAAAACGCCCGCGACATCCAGATCGCGCGTCTGGCCGGTCTTGACGTCGCGCAGGCGCACCCCGGTCACATTGTTGGGGTTTTCGGTGCCCAGAACCTCGTCCAGCGCATGGTCCCAGATCACTTCGACCTTGGGATGGCGCAGCAGGCGGGCTTGCAGGATCTTTTCGGCGCGCAGGCTGTCGCGGCGGTGGATCAGCGTGACCTTGCTGGCGAAATTGGTCAGATACAGCGCCTCTTCCACCGCCGTATTGCCGCCGCCGATCACCGCGACCTCCTTGCCGCGATAAAAGAACCCGTCGCAGGTGGCACAGGCCGAGACGCCGAAGCCCTTGAACTTCTCCTCGGACGGCAGGCCCAGCCAGCGCGCTTGCGCACCCGTCGCCAGCACGACCGCATCGGCGGTGATCGTCGCGCCGCTGTCCAAGTGTGCGACGAAGGGCCGCGTGCCCAGGTCCAGCCGCGTGACGGTATCGGTCACGATCAGCGTGCCCATCGCGCGGGCGTGGGCCTCCATGTTGACCATCAGGTCGGGACCCTGGATCTCGGTCGCGCCGGGCCAGTTCTCGACCTCGGTGGTGATGGTCAACTGCCCGCCCGGCTGCATCCCCTGGATCAGGACCGGCTCCAGCATGGCGCGGGCGGCGTAGACGGCGGCGGTATAGCCAGCCGGTCCCGAGCCGACGATCAGCAGGCGGCTATGCGCGGGGGTTGAGGTGTCGGACATGGCGGTTCCCCTTGAACGATCAGGAATTGGCGCGGGTCCGCGCCTTGCCCTGACAGGTAAACACCCGCCGCCCGGCTTGCAATATCGCCCCATCGCCGCGTAACCGGACGTCGAACTGAAACCTTCTGCAAGAAAGAATGTTGTGCATTGCGGACCAACAGCGTAGTTTCCGCAAAAAATCGGCCATCCGGCAGGGCATCGAGGAAAAATGAGCGCAGCCAGACTTGACGATATAGACCGCAAGATCCTGGCCGAGTTGCAGGCGGACGGGCGGATGACCAATGTCGAACTGGCCCGGCGCGTCGGCATCTCCGCCCCGCCCTGCCTGCGCCGCGTCCGCGCGCTGGAGGAATCGGGCTTCATCCGTGGCTATCACGCCGATATCGACCCGCGCGAATTGGGATTCGAGGTTCAGGTTTTCGCGATGGTCCGCCTGAAAAGCCAGTCCGAACGCGACCTTTCCGCATTCGAGGAACAGGCGCGCAACTGGCCGCTGGTGCGCGAATGCCACATGCTGAACGGCGAGATCGACTTCATCTTGAAATGCGTCTCGCCCGATCTGCCGACCTTCCAGCGTTTCCTGACCGAGGGGCTGACCTCGGCGGAAAACGTCGCTTCGGTCAAGACCAGCCTGGTGATCCGCTGCGCCAAGGACGAACCCGCGATTCCCTTCGACGTGGTCGAAAGCCGCGCCGCGATCTGAGGGCTATCCGGCACGCCGCGCATGGATCGCAGCTTTCTCGCAGGGCCTATCCCTTCAGCAAGCGGGCCTTGTCAGGAGACGTCGGTGCGTTCGTCTGTCGGCATATCGGCAACAAGGTATCGACCTGCCCCTGCTCCGGCAATTCACCGCATTCATGGCCTTCCCGGCAGGCGGGTGAATAGCTCGCGAAGCGCATCGCCCTGCGCTGCACTGAAAGATTGCTCGGGGAGCAGTCCGCAATCTGCAAATTTCTGGCGGAATTGCGCCGGATCAGGAATGATTTCCGCCACGGTGCAGGCTGGAAATCCTTTTTGGCGCCTGTCCGACGTGGGGCTGGCATCGGTCCCGGTCCGGCTTATCCACCGCCGCGGGACCCGCGGAAGGTGAAATCCCCCGCCGCTCCTTGCTTGCGCGCCAGGGCGGCCAGCAGTTCCATCCGGGTCTGCTCTCGGGTTTCGTCAATCATCCGGCGCAGGTCGGCCTCGAAATCCTCGCGGTTGAAATACTCGTCGATCCGAACGGCCACCGCATCGGTGGCAAGCCAGATCGCGGCGGCAGCGCCAAGCGCGCAGGCGCCCGAGGCAATCGGGCCGCCGGGGCTGCAAACAAGCGCCCCCGAGGCGGCAGCCGAGCCACTGCCCATGTTCCTCGCCGCCCCCCTGGCCGCCGCCTTCGCGGCGATATTGCCCGCGATCCGCCGCGACAGCGCCGCCGCCGCTGCCCTGACGCCCGCGGTCCCCGTCAACGCAAGGGTGCTGGCGACGGGAACGCTCACGCTCATCCTTTGCAGCGCATCCCGCCGGATCGCGGCGCTGGCCTCACCCAGTTCCACACCCCCGCCCGCACCCGGCAATTCCTGGGCAATGGCATCATCCAGCCGTCGCGCAAAATCGCTGGCATAGTCCCGGTCCAGTTCCTGGGCGGCCTGGTTCAGGCGCGCGCTCAGACCGGCGAAAAGCCGTTCCTCCAACCGTTCGGTCATCTGGCCAAGGGCTGCATCGGCCAGTTCGGCATATTGTCCAAGCACGCTGTAATGAAACCCGGCATAGGCCGGGACAGCCTGGTAGGCAAGCGCGAAGGCCGCATCCAGCAAGGCGTCGATGCGTTCTTCCTGTTCATCAGCCGCAGCGGCGGCGGCGTCGCGGATCATCCGGCCAAGCACTGTCGGCGGCAATTCGGCAGTTTGCACCTGCGGCGCATGGACCGGCGGCCCCCCCGGTTTTCCGACGACCGCCAGCACCACAGCCAGCGCCGCCAGCAGAAGGGCGACGCCCCGAAACAGCCACGCCGCCGCAAGCCTGCGGCGCGGCGCAGGGGCTTGTTCAGCGACGGTCATTCGCCGCCCTCCAACTCACCGCTGCACGAATCGATTCGGTGAAATCCAGCGCCGCCACAGCGCAGCGTGCGACGACGAAACCGACAAGCGCGGCGTCCAGGGAATAGACCATCCCCGCCCGGAACGTGCCGTGCATCGCGGTCGCCAGCCACAGCTTGGCCGCCTCGATCACCGCGAAAGGTTCCAGCACGACCCGCAGCCAAGCCGAACGCGGCGGCAATTCCAGGATCGCGGCCTGCAACGATTCGGCAAACCCCTGCCCGGCAACAGCGCCCGGTCGGGAAATGACGGCCCAATGCAGCCAGAACAGCACAGCCGAAAACAGGGTCCCCGCGACGACGGCGGCGATCCGATGACCCCAGAGACGGCTGTGGGAATCGGTGATCGAACGTCCCAGCCATGCCCTGATCCCCACCGACAGCGCGCAAGAGGTCACGAACAGCAGCACAAGCGCCAGCCCTTCGGTCCGATCGGCGCGGATCGCGGTAAAGGCCAGCACCGGAACCGCAACCAACGTGAAAAGCAAAGCCCCGCCCAAGGCCCCGAATCGCCCCGTGACGATCCCCGCCAGCCTGCCGCCGGGGCGCAGAACGACGCGCAGGCTGGCTTGCCGGGCTGCAAGCAACGGCCTGAAAACGCCCAGGAAAACGACCACCGCCAAAGGCAGCAGCGCCAGCACCGCGCCATCGCTGACCGTGACGGTTAGCCGCCACAGTCCCAGCGATACGAGGCATATCGCGAAAGCCGCCATGATATCGAACGCCCAAGACAAGCCCGACCATTCCCCTGTTGCCTGACCACGGTCTATGCGCCGACCGCGGCCTTCGGCAAATCAATTACCGGACAGAGGTTAACATGCGCTGAATTTTCAGGGATTTTCTGGATGGTACCGCCTCCCCGGCTCGAACGGGGGACCTCTAGATCCACAATCTAGCGCTCTAACCAACTGAGCTAAGGCGGCACTGGCGCGTATTTATCGCCCCGCTTGCAGGGACGCAAGCCCGACTTGCCGTATTTCCCCCGCCGATGTAATCAATCCTGCACAAGGAAAAAGGGTTTGGTCATGAGCATCAACAGCCAAAGCGACATCGCCGCGAACCTTCAGATCGGGCCGACCGACCGGGGCATGGTGCGCATCTATGTCGAGGGCAACGGCATCGACCTGCCGCTGGATTTCGAACCGGACGAAGCCATCGAGATCGCCGAGGAGCTGATGGCCGCAGCCGAGGCCGCGCGCGGATCAGCCGGAAAACCCTCTAGAAAACCGCGCCGCTGACGCCCATCGGATCGCGCAACCCTTGCAGGCGCAGGGCGGCGGCGCGCGCGATATCGCGCAGGACGCGCGCCCGGCGGGCCGCTGGCAGCCGGGTTTCCGGCGCCATCCGCATCACCTCGGCCGCCCAGGCGTCGGCGCGAATCAACCCGTGGCCGAGGGGCAGGATATCTTCGGGGAAAGCGGCATCGACCGCCCAGAAGAAACGGTCGCACCACTCCAGATAGCCCTGCCATTTGCGGTCGCCCAGAAAATCGGCGCGGCAGCTCTTGCATTCGATCACCCAGATCTCGCCCCTGGGCGAGACCGAGACCAGATCGACCCGCAACCCCGCCGAGGGCACGAACTCGGCCAGCGGCGCATGACCCATCGAGGCCAGCATCCGCGCAGCCCCGCGCGCGAGCCGCATTCCGGGCTGCGCGGGCAGGGTTTCGATAGAATCCGGTTCCATGCGCGGAATATGAACAAAAAGGCAACACGGCGCAAGGCCCGTCCCCCCTTGCAAGGCATGGGGCAAGGACATATCTGGGTCGGTGGCGGGCTTCTGCTCGACCCGTGCGCGGCCATTTTTTCCACTGGCCTATAAGTTCACCGAGGGGGCTGGCTCTGTCGAGGCCCTGGTTTCGTTACCCGGCGCCCACCTGGAAATCCAGGCTTTCGGGGAAACTTGCGCCGACACGGTTGCTGCGGTTCCCGCCACCCCTTTCCCACCGGAAAACCCCACGGAAAAAGGGCGACCCGAAGGCCGCCCTTTCGAGAGAGAGGGGAAATGCCCGGCCTTAGAAGCCGTAGACCAGCGAAACGCCCAGGGTATTGTCGGTGCGGGTCGCGCGGTCCGAGACGTATTCGGTCTTGTAGGACACGCGGGTCGCGAACGAATCGGTCATCTGGAAGTTCACGCCCAGTTCGTTCGTCGCGATGTCGTTGGCATCCGAGGTCAGATAGTCGGTGTCGTTGGTCAGGAAGATCATGTCGTTGAAGCGGTGGTAGAACCGCGACGACGCGATATAGCCGACATCGGTATCCGACTCGAGACCCAGAACCGGCTCCGGCCCCGTATCATCGACACGGGTGGTCTTGGTATAGCGCACACCGACACCAGCCTGAACACGCCATGCGGTGGTATCGTTGTTGATGATGCGGTAACCCGGACCTGCACCGAGGAAGGCGTCACGCTTCAGACGACCGTCAAGATCATAGACGGTTTCGCCGGTTTGCAGACCGTCCACGTCGTCGGCCAGCGCGTCAGTCGCCGCACGGCCTACGATGAAGCCATAGAACTGGTCGTTGAAGTAATAGGACGCATCATAGATGACCGAGGTCTTTTCGGTATCGGTGTTGCCGGCGTTGTTTTCACCATATTCCAGCAACAGGCCAACCGACTGAGTGAACTGGCCCTGCGTATGGCTCAGGCGGCCCGACAGGTTGAAGTCCTGGTTTTCTTGGTTGCCGGTGCGGCCGATATAGCTCAGCGCGACCGAACCGAAAACGCCGTCGTTATTGTTGCCCGGACCGAAACGATAGGCGTCTTCCGAACGTGCGAAGTCGTCGCGGACTTCACGCTCGACCGTGCGCATTTCTTCGCTGACTTCGGTTGCACCGATGACATTGGCGCCGGTTGCGAATTCCGACTGTGCGAAGGCAGGGGCTGCGAAGGACGCTGCAAGAGCGGTGGCGCCTGCCAGATAAGCGAGTTGCTTCATGATTCAACCTCAGAACTTGAAGGTTTCGGCCCTTTTCCACTCGGGGCCGTTTCGATGAAGCCAAGCTAGGCGTTGCAGCCGGGACGAGAAAGACCACCCTGAAACATTGCCGCAGCGGGCTTGTCGCGGCACGGCGGCGCGGGCGAGGAATTCGGCAAATTCCTGCTGATGACAAAATGTGATCGCCTTAAAGGGGAACTTTCCGCCCTGCCGAATAGGAAATTGACGACAGGGGGTTAGGGGCATCCAGACCGATCACGGAATATTAAACTGTCGCAATGCTGTTCCAAAGCGTAAAATTTGCCCAAAAAATAGGCAAAGACCCGGGGGGCGCGGGGCGACAATGCTGTTGCGCAGGCGACACGGTTCCTGTGCAAAACTTTTCCAAAGAGTGACGGGCAAGCGCCTAATGCTGGCGTGGCAGAGGCGCGGAAGCAGGCCGGAGCGAGGGAATCAGGTGCCGCGCAAGCTGCCGCCGCCCGCCCTTGCCATCCGAATCCCGGCCCAGCCGCATGACGCGATAGCCGAACTGGACACCGGAAAACAGGATGGTATGGAACCAGACCAGCATCACCACCGCGATGATCCCGCCCTTGGTCGAACGCACGAGATGGCCCAGGTGGGCGACATCCAGAAAGACCAGAAGGACGGTGAAAATGCAGGCCAGCACGAAGCCCACGCCGATGCTGGTGATGTAAAGGCGAATGAGTCGAGGCATCTTCCGCTCCTGCGATGGTCTCATCATAGGCCCATTCCGCCGGAAAAGCACCCCTTTTGCGCAGGCCGGTCAGAACTTGTCGGGCTGCGCCTCGCGCGCCATATGGTCCAGCACCGCATTGACGAATTTCGATTCGCGGCCCTGATCGAAAAACGCCTGCGAAATGCGGACATATTCCGTGATGACCACGCGCGGCGGGGTGCCGGGCACGACCAGTTCCGCCCCGGCGGCGCGGAACAGCGCGCGCAGCACCGGGTCGATGCGGCCGATGGGCCATTTCGCGACCAGCGCGCGGTCGGTCATCTGGTCGATGCGCGACTGCCAGGTGACGGCATCCTCGACGATCCGGGCGAACAGGCGCTGATCGGCCTCGGGCGAAGTCTCGCCTTCGTATTCGGCGCCGATGCGCCAGTCCTCGAACTCGCGCCGGACGCGATCCGAGGATTGACCGGCGGCCTCCATCTGAAACAGCGCCTGAACGGCGTAAAGCCGCGCGGCGGCGCTGAGTTGGCGGCGGTCGGGCTTGCCGCCCGAAGGCTGGGACGAGGTGGTCATGCGCGGTTCAGCCCCTCCAGCGCGCCGGCCAGCCGAATCGGGTCGGTTTCCTGCGGGATACCGCCGCCGGACGAAGGGTCCGGTGCAAAGCGGCGGCGCAGCGCAAGCAGGTGCAGCGCGGCAGCGGCGGCCCCGCCGCCCTTGTTCTGCCCGGCGGGATCGGCGCGGACCTGCGCCTGCTGGGGATTTTCGACCGTCAGGATGCCGTTGCCGACGGGCAGCCCTTGCAGCCCCAGCAGCATCAGCCCGCGCGAACTGTCGTTGCAGACGGTATCGTAATGCGTCGTCTCGCCCCGGATGATGCAGCCCAGCGCGACATAGGCGTCATAGCGCCCCGACCGCGCGGCCAGCGCGATGGCGGGGGGGATTTCCAGCGCGCCGGGGACCTCGATCTGCTCGACCTCGACCCCCGCGGCATCGCCGACGGCACGCGCGCCCGCCACCAGATCCGCCGCGATCGCCTTGTAATAGGGCGAGACGACGATCAGCAGCCGCGCACCCCCCGCGATCACGGGAAGCGGCAATTCGTGATGTTCGACGCTGGCGGCCATCTGTCAGTCCTTCGGTATGGGACGGGTGGAATGGATCGAAAGCCCGTAAGCGTCAAGCCCGACGACCTTCAGCGGCGCGGAATTGGTCAAAAGGACAAGCTCGGACAGCCCCAGCGAGGACAGGATCTGCGCCCCCAGCCCATAGACCCGCAGCGTATGGGGGGAGACGTCGTCGCCCGGCACCGTCACATTGGGCGACAGGTCGCGGATCAGCACGACGACGCCGCGCCCCTCTTGGGCGATCAGGTCCATCGCCGTCGCGATATCGCCCGAGCTTTCATGCCCGATGCCCAGCACGTCGTGCAGCGGATCCAGCGCGTGCATCCTGACCAGCACAGGCTCGCCCGTGGTCAGGTCGCCCTTGGACAGCACGATATGTTCCGCGCCATGCGTGACATCGGCATAAATGCGCATCATCCAGTCGCCGCCGTGGCGCGAGTGGACGGGCATCTGCGCGCGTTCGGCGATCAGATTGTCATGGCGGCGGCGATAGGCGATCAGGTCGCTGATGGTGCCGATCTTCAGCCCGTGCTTCTGCGCGAAGGCGATCAGGTCGGGCAGGCGCGCCATCGTGCCGTCCTCGTTCATGATCTCGCAGATCACGCCCGAGGCGTTCAGCCCGGCCAGCCGCGCGACATCGACGGCGGCCTCGGTATGTCCGGCGCGGACCAGAACCCCGCCCTGGCGCGCGCGCAGCGGAAAGACGTGGCCCGGCGTGGCGATATCCGCAGCCCCCTTGCCGGGGTCGATGGCCACGGCCACGGTGCGGGCGCGGTCATGGGCGGAAATGCCGGTCGTGACGCCTTCCCGCGCCTCGATCGAGACGGTGAAGGCGGTTTCGTGCCGGCTCGAGTTCTTGGGCGTCATCAGCGTCAGGCCAAGCGCCTCGATCCGTTCGCCCGGCAGGGCCAGGCAGATCAGCCCGCGCCCGTGGGTCGCCATGAAGTTGATCGCGTCGGGCGTCGCCATCTGGGCGGGAATGACCAGATCGCCCTCGTTCTCGCGATCCTCGTGATCGACAAGGATGAACATGCGGCCGTTGCGCGCATCCTCGATGATCTCTTCGATTTTCGAGATCGCGTCCGACCAGTCGCGTTCGACGGGTCCGGGTCGTTCATATTGCATCTGCCGCTCCTGCAAGATGGTTCCGCCGGGCGCTGCCGTGGCGGCGTGATGTGGCGCCGGTCATTGCCCGGCCTCGGCCAGGCGCGCGACATAGCGCGCCAGCGTGTCGATTTCCAGGTTGACCCCGTCGCCGGGCTTCGCCGCGCCCCAGGTGGTCACGCCCTGGGTGTGGGGAATGACGTTGA
Organism: uncultured Paracoccus sp.; assembly: GCF_945915435.1. Lineage (GTDB taxonomy): Bacteria > Pseudomonadota > Alphaproteobacteria > Rhodobacterales > Rhodobacteraceae > Paracoccus. The sequence continues at coordinate 24,127 of NZ_CAMEFG010000042.1, forward strand.
CGCCGAAACGTTCGCCCTCGACCTCGTTGACGGTCAGCGAGGTGCCGTTCAGCGCGACCGACCCCTTGGGCGCAATGAAACGCGCCAGTTCGCGCGGGGCGCGGAAGGTGATGCGGGTGCTGTCGCCTTCGTCGGCCACGGTTTCGATCACCGCGACACCGTCCACGTGACCCGAGACGATATGCCCGCCCAGTTCGTCGCCCACCCGCAGCGCGCGCTCCAGGTTCACGCGCTTGCCGACGGCCCAGCCATTCGCGCCGATATTGGTCCGCGACAGCGTCTCGGCCGAGATATCGACGTCGAACCAGTCGCCGCCCTTCCGCACGACGGTCAGGCAAACCCCGTCGCAGGCGATCGAGGCGCCCAGGTCGACCCCCCCCATGTCGTAGCCGCACGAGATCCGGGCGCGCATGTCGCCCCGCATCTCGACCGCCTCGACGGTTCCGATATCCGTTATGATCCCCGTAAACATGCCCGGCCCTTCCGTCAGTTCACATCTGACTAATTCCTCGCCGCGCGATCTTCAAGCGACGGCAGGCGGGCGGGGCGGGCAAACTTGATAGAATGCTCTGGATTTTCCGATGGCGTTCGTTGGGCAAATAGGTCAAAAGCGGCAAAGAGCCTGTGCGCCTTTCCCTGTTGTTCACGATTTTCCCGTTTTTTCACAGTCATTGATGCCGACATCCCAGATACCGCACGATCCGCAGGGCCTGCCCGCCGAAAGCCGGGTCTTTCTGTTGCTGCAAGGCCCGCATGGTCCCTTCTTCAACCGGCTGGGCAAGCTGCTGCGCGCGGCGGGGGCGCAGGTCTGGCGCGTGGGGTTCAACGCGGGGGATGCCTTCTTCTGGCGCGACCGCGACCGCTTCATCGCCCACACCGCACCGCCCGAGGAATGGCCCGCCCACCTGGACCGCATCATCGCGCAAAAGGGCGTGACCGATATCGTCCTTTACGGCGACGTGCGCCCCGTCCACGCCGCCGCGCGCGAGGCCGCAGAAAGGCTGGGTCTTGTGCTGCACGTGTTCGAGGAAGGTTATCTGCGTCCCTTCTGGATCACCTACGAACGCGGCGGCTCGAACGGGCATTCGCGGCTGATGCGGCTTTCGCTTGACGACATGCGCGCCACCATCCGCCTGCGCCGGGCCGAGATCAGGCGCCCGCCCGCCACCTGGGGCGACATGCGCCAGCATAAGTTCTACGGCGCGCTCTATCACTTCCTGGTCCTGGTCGCGAACCGCCGCTTTCCCGGCTACCGCAGCCACCGCGACGTCGGCGTGCCGCGCGAATTCGCGCTGAACCTGCGCCGCTTCCTGTTGACACCGGCCAACGCGCTTGCCCGCATCGTCGAGGCGCGGATCGTCCGGCGCGGCGGCTTTCCCTATGTGCTGGTGCTGATGCAACTGGAACACGACGCCAGTTTCCGCGCCCATTCCGATTTCACCCGCATGGCCGAGTTCACCGACCTGGTGCTGACCGAATTCGCCCACGCGGCGCCGCGCCATCACCGGCTGGTCTTCAAGGCCCATCCACTGGAAGACGGGCGGGGCGGCGTGCGCGCGGCCATCGCCGCCCGCGCCCAGGCGCTGGGCATCGCCAAGCGCGTGCATTACGTCCGCGGCGGCAAGCTTGCCCGGCTCCTGGCCGAGGCGCGGGCGGCGGTCACCGTCAACTCGACCTCGGCCCAACAGGCGCTTTGGCGCGGGCTGCCGGTCCGGGCGCTGGGGCGGGCGGTCTACGACAAGCCGGGGCTGGTCTCGCACCAGCCGCTGGCCGAGTTCTTCCGCCACCCCGAACGGCCCGACCACCGCGCCTACAGCCTCTATCGCGATTTCCTGCTGGAAAGCAGCCAGATCCCCGGCGGGTTCTACGCGGCGCGGTCGCGCGCCCATTCGCTGCGGCTGGTGGTGGACATGATGCTGGCGCCGGAAGACCCCTATGACGCCGTGGCGGCGGGCCGCAACCAGTATCGGCGGCAAATGGACGACGACGAAGGCTGAGGACCGCGCAAACCCGCGCGCGGTCGTGCAAAACGGTGGAAAAGGCGGAACCCCTGGGTTATTTTGCCCGCAAAAGGCATTACGGACGACGGATTCGTAAAAAGGGACAGGAGTGTACTTTGGCTGACATGAGTTTTTCGGCAAGGCCCGTTGCGGCCGATCTGCGACGGGGCGGGTCCCGCCGCCTGTTCCGGTTCGCCGTGATGGGCGCGGTCCTGCTGGTCACGGCCTGCGGCCTGCCCCGCTCGGGACCCAGCAAGAAGGAAATCCTGGCCAGCAGCGTCGAACGCGGCGGCACCACCCATGTCGTCATGGTGAACGATCACGTCAACCGCACCGCGAATTACGCGCCCGCCTACGGGTTCAGCAACGAATTCCGCAGCGCCGCAGCGGTCGGGGCCGATACGATCCGGCCCGGCGACGTGCTTGGCCTGTCGATCTGGGAAAACGTGGACGACGGGCTTCTGGCCTCGATGGGCAGCAGTTCGACCGCGCTGGAACAGTTGCAGGTGGACAGCAACGGCTATATCTTCGTGCCCTATGCCGGGCGCGTCCGCGCCGCGGGCAATACGCCCGACGAGTTGCGCGGCATCATCACCCAGCAGCTTGAAACGCAAACCCCCGACCCGCAGGTCATGGTGACCCGCATGGCGGGCGATGGTGCGACGGTTTCGGTCATGGGCCGCGTCAACGCGCAGGGCGTCTATCCGATCGAGCGTCCGACCCGCTCGCTTTCCGCGATGCTGGCCCGCGCGGGCGGTGTCGGGATCGAGCCTGAGGTCGCCGTGGTCACCGTCAAGCGCGGCAATTCTACCGGGCGGGTCTGGCTCAAGGATCTGTATTCCAGCCCCTCGAACGACATCGCGCTGCGCCCCGGCGACGTCGTGCTGGTCGAGGAAGACCAGCGCAGCTTCACCGCCCTCGGCGCGCTTGGCGGCCAGACCAAGGTGCCGCTTGGCAATGAACAGATCAACGCGGTCGAGGCCATCGCGCTGGTCGGCGGCCTGTCCACCGCGCTGGCCGACCCCAAGGGCGTCTTCGTGCTGCGCGACGAACCGCAGGCCGTCGCCCGCGCCGTCCTGGGATCGAACACGGTTCAGGGGACGCAGCGCATGGCCTATATCCTGGACCTGACGCGGCCCGACGGGCTGTTCCTGGCGCGCGACTTCATGATCCGCGACGGCGACACCGTCTATGTCACCGAGGCGCCCTTCGTTCAGTGGCAGAAATCCATCCGCTCGGTCACCGGCACCGCGTCCGAGCTTTCGGATACCACCGAGACCTTCCGCTAGGCGGATGGGACCCCATGACGACAGCACCGCCGGGGCCGGCCCCCGGCGGGTTTTCGTGTTCAACGGCGGCTTTCTGCGCGCGCCTCGCCTGCGCCGGATCATGGAGCTGGCCGGATATGCCCCCCGCATCGGCCTGCCCGGTCCGGGCGATGCCGTCGCCATCTGGGGGGCAAGCCCCACCGCCTGGCGGGGCGAGGCCGTGGCGCGCCGCTGCGGCACCGATGTCATCCGGGTCGAGGACGCCTTCCTGCGATCCGTCCTGCCGGGCCGGGCGCGGGGCCATGTCGCCCGGCGCGGTCCCATCGGCCTGCTGATCGACCCGCTGGGGCTGCATTTCGACCCTGATGCGCCCTCGCTGATCGAAGCCTTCGCGATGGGCGGCAAGGCGCGCGGGATGGCGGCGCAGGCCCGCGCCGCCATCGACCGGCTGATCGCGGCGGATCTGTCGAAATACAACGCGCATCTGCCCGGCACCGCCGCGCCGACGCCGGGCCATGTCACGGTGATCGACCAGACGCGCGGCGATGCCTCGTTGCAAGGTGCCGGGCGCGCGGATTTCCTGCGCATGTTGCAGGCGGCGCGCGACGAAAACCCGGGCCTGCCCGTCCTGATCCGCAGCCACCCCGAAACCGCCGCCGGGCTGCGTCCGGGCCATCTGCACCCCGGCGACCTGCGCCCCGGCGACGGTTTCTGCGACGCCCCCCTGTCGCCCTGGCGGCTGCTGGAGGGCGCGGCACGGGTCTACGCCTGGTCCTCGCAACTGGGGTATGAGGCGATGCTGGCAGGCCATCGCCCCCGCATCTTCGGCCAGCCCTTCTATGCCGGATGGGGGCTTTCCGACGACGAAACCGCCATCCCCCGCCGCACCCCTTGCGGGATCGAGACGCTTTTCGCCGCCAGCCATCTTCTGGCCCCGCATTGGTATGATCCCTGCCGTGACCGGCTGTGCGATTTCGAAACCGCCCTGCGCCAGATCGAGGCCGAGGCCGCCGCCTGGCGCCAGGATCACGCGGGCCATCTGGCCCACGGCATCCGCCTGTGGAAGCGCCCGGCGATCGCGCGCATCTTCGGCAATGGCAAGGGCGTGCGGTTTGCCGCCAGGCCCGGCCCGCGCGTGACGCTGGCATGGGCAAGCCACGAGGCCCCGGTCCCGCAGGCGCTGCGGGTCGAGGACGGCTTCCTGCGCTCTCGCGGGTTGGGCGCGGAACTGGTGCCGCCGCTGTCGCTGGTGGCCGACGATCTGGGCATCTACTACGACCCCCGCCGCGAAAGCCGGCTGGAACGCCTGCTCGCCACCCCCCTGCCGCCGGGGGGCGCGGCACGGGCAAAGGCGCTGATCGCGCGGCTGGTCGAGGGCGATTTCACGAAATACAACCTGCAAGGCGGGTTGCCGCCCCTGCCCCCGGCCACCGGCCACCGCATCCTGGTGCCGGGCCAGGTCGAGGACGACGCCTCTATCCGCCTCGGCGCGGGGGTTGAACGCGGCAACCTGGACCTGCTGCGCCGGGTGCGGCGCGAAAACCCCGATGCCATCGTGATCTACAAGCCCCACCCCGATGTCGAGGCCGGGCTGCGCCCCGGCGCCATCCCGGCGGGCAGCCTGGACGGGCTGGCGGATGTGGTGGCCAACCGCGCCTCGGCCGCCGCGCTGATGGGGGTTGTGGATGCGGTCTGGACGATCACCTCGACGCTGGGATTCGAGGCACTGCTGCGCGGGCTGCCCGTCACCACGCTGGGCGCGCCCTTCTATGCGGGTTGGGGGCTGACGCGCGATCTTGGCCCGGTGCCCGCGCGGCGGCAGGCAAGGCCCGGTCTGGCCGGGCTGGTCCATGCCGCGCTGATCGCCTATCCGCGCTATTTCGACCCTCAGACCGGCCTGCCCTGCCCGGTCGAAGTCGCGCTGGACCGGCTGGCCGACCCGACGCCCGCACCCCGCGGCCTGCGCATCCTTGCCAAGGCGCAAGGCGCGATGGCGGGCCATTCGTGGATGTGGCGGCGGTAGGCCGCGCCCCTTCAGCCCCGCACCCAGCGATGGAAGAGGTCCGGTCCCAGCACACGGCTTTCAACCAGCGCAAAACGGGGCGCATCGGCCAGGGCGGGCAGGTCCAGCGGACCGATGGCGGGCCGCCCGGTGGCACCGATCGCCAGCCCGGCGGTATAGCCGACCAGTTCATCCACCAGCCCCGCGCGCAGAAGCGAGGCCGCCAACTGCCCGCCCCCTTCGCAAAAGACGCGCGTCAGCCCCCGCGCGCCCAGTTCCGCCAGCATTTCGGCAGGCCCGCCCCCGACCTGCCAGAGCGAGCCGTGGTCCGGCCCCTCGGGTGGCAGATCGGGGATCGGTCCTTCGGCGGCCACGACCCGCACGGGCTGGCGGACGGGGCCGAAGCCGCGCACGTTCAGCGCGGGCCGGTCGGCGCGCGCGGTGCCGCCGCCGACCATCACCGCGTCATGGCGCAGCCGCAGCGCATGGACATGGCGGCGCGCAAGCGGGCCGGTAATCCAGCGGCTTTCACCGGATTCCAGCGCGATCCGCCCGTCGAAACTGGTCGCCAGCTTCAGCGTCACCATCGGGCGCCCCTGCGTCACCCGCAGCAGGAAACCGCGTTGCAGGTGTTCCGCCTGCGCGCGCAGCACGTCGCGGGTGACACCGAGGCCCCCCCTTTCCAGGATCGCATATCCGCGCCCCGCCACGCGCGGATCGGGATCGGTCAGCGCCCCCACGACGCGCGAGACACCGGCAGCCACCAGCGCCTCGGCGCAGGGGGGGGTCTTGCCGTGATGGGCGCAGGGTTCCAGCGTGACATAGGCGGTCGCGCCGCGCGCGCGCGTGGCCGCCTGCGTCAGGGCCATGACCTCGGCATGGGGACGCCCGCCGGGCTGGGTCCAGCCGCGCCCGACCACGATGCCGTCGCGGACCAGGACGCAGCCGACCGCCGGGTTCGGCCAGACATTGCCCAGCCCCCGCCGCGCCAGCACCAGCGCATGGGCCATGTGGCGGCTGTCGCCCTCTGCGCTCATTCCTCGACGATGCCGGGGCGCAGTTCGGATACGAACTTGTCGAAATCGTCCGCCGCCTGGAAGTTCTTGTAGACGCTGGCGAAACGGACATAGGCGACGGTGTCGATGCGCGAAAGCGTCTCCATCACGATCTCGCCGACGACCTTCGAGGGGATGTCGGATTCCCCCAGGCTTTCCAGCCGCCGAACGATGCCGGAAATCATCTGGTCGATCCGCTCTGGCTCGACCGGGCGCTTCTGCATGGCGATGCGGATCGAGCGTTCCAGTTTCGAGCGGTCGAAATTCTCGCGCCGTCCGCTGGACTTGACCACGACCAGATCGCGCAGTTGCACACGTTCATAGGTGGTGAAGCGACCGCCGCAGGCCGGGCAGAAACGGCGCCTGCGAATGGCGACGTTATCCTCGGCCGGGCGCGAATCCTTGACCTGGGTGTCGTTGTTCCCACAAAATGGGCAGCGCATATCTTGTCCCCCGACGTTCCGCGACCGCAGTTGCGGCAGTCGCCCCGCGATGGGTTGGGCGGAACTGCCGTCAAGCCACTAAATGCAGAGTCCGGCCCCGCTGGCAAGCCGCGCGCGCAGCAAAAGTCAAGCGGCGGGGCGGGAATTGTCTTTTACGCCACGCTCTTGCCCCGAATTTGCCGCTTTGATCTCGACAGATACGGCACCGGGATGCAACATGCGCGGCAATTCTTCGCCCCCGGAACAACCGTCGGGCCTTCACGTCGGAGGAAAGATGACCACCAAGACCACCCTCGGCCGCCGCGCCTTCCTGTCGCGCGCCTCGGTCGGCGGCGCCGCTGCCGCCGCGGGCGCCACGCTGGCCGCGCCCGCGATCGCGCAGGAAAGCCCCACCATCAACTGGCGGATGACCTCGTCCTTCCCGAAATCGACCGATACGCTTTATGGCACGGGCGAATATTTCTGCAAGCTGGTGGAAGAAGCCACTGACGGCAAGTTCCGCATCCAGTCCTTTTCCGCGGGCGAGATCGTGGGCGGTTTGCAGGCCGCCGATGCCGTCAGCGACGGCACGGTCGAGATGGCCCACACGGTCGGCTATTACTATTGGGGCAAGGACCCGGCATGGGCGGTCGGCTCGGCCATTCCCTTCTCGCTGAACTATCGCGGCATGAACGCCTGGAACTATTTCGGCGGCGGGATCGAGCTTTACAACGAATTCCTGGACCAATACGGCCTTTACGCCCTGCCCGCGGGCAATACCGGCGTGCAGATGGGCGGCTGGTTCCGCAATGAGATCAACACGGTCGCGGACCTGCGCGGGCTGAAGTTCCGCGTCGGCGGCTTTGCCGGCTACGTGCTGGAACGCCTTGGCGTCGTGCCCCAGCAGCTTGCGGGCGGCGACATCTATCCGGCGCTGGAAAAAGGCACGCTGGACGCGGTCGAGTTCACCGGCCCCTATGACGACGAAAAGCTGGGCTTCGTGAAGGTCGCGCCCTATTACTACTCGCCCGGTTTCTGGGAAGGCGGCCCGACCGTTCACCTGTTCTTCGGCAAGGACAAGTTCGAGGCCCTGCCCGACAGCTACAAGGCCATCGTCCGCGCCGCTGCCCGCGCGGCGGACAACTTCATGATCGGTTCCTACGACTGGAACAATCCGCGCGCGCTGATGCGGCTGGTGCAGGAAGGCGCGCAGATCCGCACCTTCTCGCCCGAGATCATGTCGGCGCTGTTCGACGAATCCAATGCGGTCTACGCCGAGATGGCCGAGAAGCACGAATGGTTCAAGAAACTGTGGGATTCGATCACCGAGTTCCGCAGCGACCACTACACCTATACCCAGTTGGTCGATTTCCAATATGACTATTCGATGATGCAGTTGAACGGCCAGAACCGGCTGTAAGGCCCCGCCGGACGGAAAAGGAAAGGCCCCCGCCGCGGCGGGGGCCTTTTCCATCGGGCCAGCTTAACATCACCCGGTTTCACATCGCGCCTTCC
>NZ_CAMEFG010000043.1 GCF_945915435.1 uncultured Paracoccus sp.
CCGCATCCGCGTCGCCGTCAGCATCAGCGTCCGCGTCTGCATCAGCGTCCGCATCGGCATCCGCGTCCGCATCCGCATCCGCATCAGCGTCGGCATCCGCATCAGCGTCGGCATCCGCGTCAGCATCAGCGTCGGCATCAGCGTCAGCGTCAGCATCCGCGTCAGCGTCCGCGTCAGCATCCGCATCCGCGTCGCCATCAGCATCAGCGTCCGCGTCTGCATCAGCGTCCGCATCGGCATCAGCGTCGGCATCGGCATCTGCATCTGCGTCCGCGTCGGCGTCAGCATCCGCGTCAGCATCCGCATCCGCGTCAGCGTCAGCGTCAGCGTCGGCGTCTGCGTCAGCGTCCGCGTCGGCGTCCGCATCGGCATCCGCGTCCGCATCCGCATCCGCATCAGCGTCTGCGTCAGCATCCGCGTCAGCGTCCGCGTCGGCGTCAGCATCCGCGTCAGCGTCCGCGTCGGCGTCAGCATCCGCGTCGCCATCAGCATCAGCGTCCGCGTCTGCATCAGCGTCGGCATCGGCATCCGCATCCGCATCCGCATCAGCATCAGCGTCAGCATCTGCATCTGCATCTGCGTCGGCATCAGCGTCGGCATCCGCATCTGCATCTGCGTCGGCATCAGCGTCGGCATCCGCGTCGGCGTCGGCGTCAGCATCCGCGTCCGCATCTGCGTCAGCGTCAGCGTCAGCGTCAGCGTCGGCATCTGCGTCCGCGTCGGCGTCAGCATCCGCGTCAGCATCCGCATCCGCATCCGCATCCGCGTCAGCGTCAGCGTCGGCGTCAGCATCAGCGTCCGCATCAGCATCAGCATCTGCATCTGCGTCGGCATCAGCGTCGGCATCAGCATCTGCATCGGCGTCAGCATCTGCGTCCGCATCTGCGTCAGCGTCAGCGTCGGCATCCGCATCTGCATCGGCGTCAGCATCTGCGTCAGCATCTGCGTCAGCATCTGCGTCAGCATCTGCGTCAGCATCTGCGTCAGCGTCGGCATCGGCATCAGCGTCGGCATCGGCATCAGCATCAGCATCTGCATCTGCATCTGCATCCGCATCAGCATCAGCATCCGCATCAGCGTCGGCGTCCGCATCTGCATCCGCGTCAGCATCTGCATCTGCGTCGGCATCCGCATCGGCGTCAGCATCTGCATCGGCGTCAGCGTCCGCATCCGCGTCGGCATCGGCATCAGCATCAGCATCAGCGTCGGCGTCGGCGTCAGCGTCGGCATCGGCATCAGCATCAGCATCAGCATCGGCATCAGCATCGGCATCAGCATCAGCATCAGCATCAGCATCAGCATCAGCATCAGCATCGGCGTCAGCATCTGCATCGGCATCGGCGTCAGCATCCGCATCAGCGTCAGCGTCCGCATCTGCGTCGGCATCCGCATCGGCATCGGCATCGGCATCGGCGTCAGCATCCGCGTCAGCGTCCGCATCGGCATCCGCATCGGCATCGGCATCGGCATCAGCGTCTGCATCAGCGTCAGCATCCGCATCAGCATCAGCATCAGCATCAGCATCTGCATCCGCGTCAGCATCCGCATCCGCGTCAGCGTCAGCATCCGCATCAGCGTCGGCATCAGCGTCCGTGTCATCGCTCGCCGACGAGCTGCCTCCGCTGGCAAGCAGCACTCCCCCGACCACAAGCGCGCCGAGAGCGGCGGCAAGGCCGTTGCCGTCGAGCCAGCCTATCGCGCCATCGTCATCGACGAAAACCAGCGCGCTTTCCGTTGTCTGGCCAACGTAATAATTCGCAACCCGAACGATCTCGCCGGATTTGAGGTGGATAAGAAGGTCGTCGCCTTCCCTGGTATAAAAATCCACATCCGTTTGCCGGAATGGAAGCCGAACCTGGCTCGGCCCATCCAGCTGGATAGACGACAAGTCGACCGTGCGCTGCGCACCGTCTCCCTTGTCAATTATGGTTACAGCCACATCTTTCTCCCATACTCTGTTAAGCCCTGTTTCACTTCATTATTCTGCATCGTTACGCGTCTGTTATTCTCACCTTCGATCCCAGGAACACTCTGCCGAAACCGGCAATCTTGAGCCGCCAATACCGCCCCGTAAAAATGAGATATTGCAGGGTTTATTGCGCTCAACCGTTATGGAACCGTCACCCGAACCCGGAAAAATCCGTGCGCCGGTTCGCTTGTCCAATGCTGAAAAAATCGCGAATGCGAATGCGACGGGACCAAATGTGCTTGCAATTACGGAAACCGGTTTTCTTTCTGTAGCGGCGGAAAATCCGGCAATATCCGAATCGCCTGCGACAGCGATCACCGCCAGATCCGGCCTCAGCCGGGCGACCTGGGACAGCCTGCCGTCCTGGCCGGCATCATCACCCACGACGACGCAGCACAGGGGGTATTCGTCCAGCCAGTGCCCCCAGTGGGACCCCGGCAGGGGATATGCCTCAGCCCCAAGCAGTTCCGCACATTGGTCAATATGTTCAAACATGTCATGCCGGGATGTCAGCACTCCGATACCTGGCCAGCCGCAGGCGCGGCGGCGGAATGCTTCCTGAAAACCTCCGAAATGCATGGACACACCCCTTGCGGAACGGGCAAAGCCCCGGATCGAAAACGCCTTAACCCGACTGCCGCCGAAACAGAGCCACGGCGACAAGGACGGTCGCCGCGGCGCCGCCCAGGCTGTAGGAAATCAATGCTGTCAGCGGTCCCGCCCCCAGGCTGAAAGCAGCCAGGGTAGATAGAAACCCGCCTGAAATCGCAGCGCAGACATAGGCTGGAAGGGTAGCGGTCCCGCGCCGCTGCGGCGCCGGGTCAGGGGCATCGGCTTGTCTCCGCCCAGCAAAAACGTCCGGTTTTGCCAGAAGTGGAATCGACCAAAAAAGTTTCGCGCACCCGTTAACAGGTTGGGGGTTTATCCGATGGTGACTTCTGCGTCAAAACCGGACATTTTTGTCAAGCACTTACAGCCACCTACAGCCCCGCGCCCGGTAACAAGTCTTTTTTGATATCATGTTTAATTGGTCAGTAGTGCTGTCTATTCTGGGCCACAAGGAAAGAACATGAAAATCGGATATGCCAGGGTCTCGACCGAAGATCAGAAACTCGACCTTCAGATATCAGCTTTGAAAATGGCCGGGTGCCAGAAGATATACAGGGATTTCGGCGTTTCCGGCATGTTGACATTGCGGCCCGGCCTGTCGGCGATGATGAAGTCGCTAACTCCGGGGCAAACGGTCGTGGTCTGGAGACTGGACAGACTTGGCCGATCCCTGAGCGGGCTGATAAAGCTGATCGACGATATTTCCCGGAAAGGAGGAGAGTTCCAATTCCTTACCGAGGCGATCAATACCGGGTCCTCCAGCGGAAAACTGGTGTTTCACATGATGGCCGCCCTTGCCGAGTTCGAGCGGTCCCTTATCAGCGAAAGGACCAAGGCGGGATTGCAGGCCGCGCAAAGAAAAGGTGTCAGGCTGGGCCGTCCCCCCAGCCTGACGAACGAACAGATTTATGCGGCCATTCATGACCTTGAGCATGAAACCGTTGAAGAGGTCTCGATAAAATACGGTGTCTCTGTCCGCACCATGAAACGATATTACGAAAAGCATGGCGGATAGCCCTGCCGCGAACTTCGGCAGGGGATTGCAGCGGAGTCACGGCGTTTTCGCCACCCGCCCGGCCTGCGCAAAAGGGTGCGGCGCGGCCTGCGACACCGAATCCCGAGAAAAACGCTTAACTTTCTCGCCCGCGCGTTCTAACGTCGCAGCCGGAAACGAAACATGCCGAGGCCCCCATGCTCGTCACCATCCCCGATCTGCTGACCCCGGAAGAGGTCGCCTATATCCGTCAGGTGCTGGAAGGCACGAACTGGATCGACGGCCGCATGACGGCCGGCGATCAGGCCGCCAAGGTCAAGAACAACCTGCAAGTGCCGCAAGACAGCCCCGAGGGGCGCGAGTTGGGCAATATCGTCCTGCGCGCATTGGGGCGCAACCCGGTCTATTCCTCGGCGGCGCTGCCGCTGCATATCCTGCCGCCGATGTTCAACCGCTACGACGAGGGCATGACCTTCGGCGCGCATGTCGATGGCTCGATCCGGGTCGCGCCGGGCACGTCGCAGCGGCTGCGCACGGATGTATCCACCACGATCTTCCTGACCCCGCCCGAGGATTACGACGGCGGCGAACTGGTCGTGCATGACACCTACGGCCAGCACGCGGTCAAGTTGCCCGCCGGTCACGCGGTGGTCTATCCCGCGACCTCGCTGCATTCGGTGACGCCGGTGACGCGCGGTTCGCGTTGGGGGTCGTTCTTCTGGGCGCAGTCGATGGTGCGCGACGACTGGCGGCGGCATATGCTTTACGATCTGGATTGCTCGATCCAGCGTATCCGGGGGATGCTGCCCGACGACGATCCGGCGGTGACGGGGATCACCTCGCATTATCACAACATGATCCGCCACTGGGCCGAGGTCTGATGGCCGAACCCGGCCCGATCCCGCCCGATATCGTCGCGCTTTGCGATTACGAACGCCACGCGGCGGCACGCCTGCCCGCACCCGTGCGCGCCTATATCGACGGGGCGGGGGCGGATGGGCTGACGGCGGCGGCCAACCTGGCCGCCTGGCAGGCGATCCGGCTGCAAGGCCGGGTGCTGGCCGATATGCGCGGCGCCGATACCGCGCTGGAATTGCTGGGCCTTTCGCTGCCCCATCCGCTGATCCTCGCCCCCGTGGCCTTCCACGCGCTGGCCCACCCGGACGCCGAACACGCGACCGCGCTTGGCGCGGCGGCGGCGGGCGGCGTGATGGTGGTCTCGACCCAATCCGGCCTGCCGCTGGAGGAAATCGCCGCCCGCGCGCAAGGCCCGCTGTGGTTCCAGCTTTACATGCAGCCCCAGCGTGAGGACACGCAGCGCCTGATCGCCCGCGCCGAGGCGGCGGGCTATCGCGCCCTTGTCGTCACCGTCGATGCCCCGATCAACGGCATCCGCAACATGGAACAGCGCGCCGGTTTCCGCTTGCCCGAGGGGCTGCGCGCCGTCAATCTGGACGGTTGCCGCCCGCCGCAGATCCGCAGCGAACCGGGGCGCAGCCCGGCCTTCCTCGGCCTGCTCGACACCGCGCCGAGGTGGGAGGACATCGCCTGGCTGCGCGGCCAGACCCGCCTGCCGATCCTGCTGAAGGGCATCACCGCGCCCGACGATGCCGCGCGGGCGCTGGATGCGGGGATGGACGGGGTGATCGTGTCGAACCACGGGGGACGGGCGCTGGACACCCTGCCCCCCACCGCCGAGATCCTGCCCCATATCGCGGAACGCATCGCCGGGCGCATCCCGGTGCTGTGCGACGGCGGTATCCGGCGCGGCACGGATGCGCTGAAGGCGCTGGCGCTCGGGGCATCCGCCATCCTTATCGGCCGCCCGCAGGTCCATGCGCTGACTGTGGCGGGCGCGGCGGGGGTCGCCCATATGCTGACCATCCTGCGCGCGGAACTGGAGGTCGCGATGGCCCTGACCGGCTGCCGCGATCTGTCCGCCATCGACAGGGGCGCGATCTGGCCCGCCGCGTTGTAGATTCGCAGCCACAGAATCAAATAAAAACACTCGGATAATGCATGCGCCGCCTTGACGCTTGCCGCTGCGTTATTCATGAAGGTCCGATCCGGGCCTTTCGGGTCCATCCTCCGCGTAGCCAGCGCCACGGCGCCAGCAAGAAACCTGCTTCTCGATATCAATCGAAGGGGCTGTCAACTATCGTCTTGCAGGAGCAATCCCATGACCCCAAAGAAACCACAGGGTCCGACGCGTCCCGACAGCCGGGCCGCGTTCAGCCCTACGCTCGGCCTCTTGCCCGCGCTTGCGGTGACCGCTGCCGTGGCAGGTCCCGCCTATGCCCAGGATCCCGCCGCAACCGGCGATTCCGTGGTGCTGGATACCGTCGTCATCACCGGCCAGCAGGGCGGTGAGGCGCGTTCGAATTACAACGTCAATCAGGCTTCGTCGGACAAGATGACCGCGCCCTTGGTGGACACGCCGCGCACGGTGCAGGTCATCACCCAGCGCCAGATCGAGGAACGCGGGGCGTCCTCGCTCTACGACGTGCTGCGCACGACGCCGGGCGTCACGCTGGGCACGGGCGAGGGCGGCAACCCGATGGGCGACCGCCCCTTCATCCGCGGCTACGAGGCCTCGACCGACATGATGGTGGACGGCATCCGCAGCCTTGGCCGCACCAGCCACGAGGCGTTCAACGTCGAGCAGATCGAACTGGTCAAGGGCCCCGGCGGCGCCTATTCGGGCCGCGGCGGCACGGGCGGTTCGCTGAACATGGTGACCAAGCAGGCCCGTCTGGGGGAAGAGTTCTACGAGACCTCGGCCAGCATCGGCACCGACAACCAGTATCGCGCGACGCTGGACACCAACTTCCGGCTTGGCGAGCATGCGGCGGGGCGCCTGAACCTGTTCTGGCAGGACGCCGAAGTGCCGGGCCGCGGCGGGATCGAGGACGACAAGGTCGGCATCGCCGCCGCCGTCACCGGCCAGATCGCCGAGGCGACGAAGCTCAGCTTCAACGCCTATCGCAGCAAATCGGAAAGCACCCCAGATTTCGGGATTCCGATGGCGAATCAGAACTATGTCGATGCCACGGGTGACACCGGCTATGGCACCGGCACCACGGGCGACCCGTTCGAACCGCTCGGCAATGTCAATCACAGCCAGTTCTTCGGGCTGCACGACCGCGATTTCCGCGAGAACACGAACGACAACGCCACGCTGAAGCTGGAACATGAGTTCTCGCCCAGCTTCCGCACCCATGCGCAACTGTCCTATTTCGGCAGCGAGCAGAAATATATCGTCACCCGTCCGACGTTCGAACTGGACGATGATGGCAACGGCGTTCTGCAACGCGCCTCGCGCAGCGGCTACAGAGAGACCGATACGGTCGCCTTCCACTGGGGATTCTCGGGCGAAGCCGTGACCGGCACAGTCGAACACGACTATGCCTTCGGTCTGGAATACGCGCGCGACAAGCTGCGCAGCGGTTCGGTCAGCGGCTTCCCTGGCGGCACTAGTGACTTCAACACGCCGGACTGGCAGAACCCCGACCCGAATATTCCGGTCGATATGAGCGGCCTCGAATACGGTGAGCTTGGCCTGCCGACGATCACCCGCAGCAAGTCGATCTATGCCTTCGACACGATGAAGTTCAACGAACAGTGGCAACTCAGCCTCGGCGCGCGTTACGAGATGTTCGACGTCGATCAGCAAAGCGGTTCCACGCCGTTGCGCCAGAAGGACAATATCTGGAGCTATCAGGCCGGTGTCGTCTACAAGCCCGCGCCGAACGGTTCGATCTATTTCTCATACGGCACCTCGGCCAGCCCCTCGGGCATGTGCGCCGGGCAGGCAGGCGGTTCGGAAGGCGCGGGCGCTTGCACGCTGACCGGCAACAGCAACAATCTCGATCCCGAAAAGACCCGTGCTTTCGAACTCGGCACGAAATGGGATCTGATGGACGAGCGGCTGGCTGTCACGGCTGCGCTGTTCCGCACCGAGAAAACCAATGCGCGTGCTGAAGATCCCGTCACCGGGGATGTCGATACGATCGGCAAGAACCGTGCGCAGGGTCTGGAACTGGGCGTGAACGGACAGATCGACGACCGTTGGGCGATTTCGGCTGGTTACACCTACACCGATGCCGAAATCATCAACGGCGGCGGCGATGGCTCCACCGACGGCAACCAGATGCACTACATCGCCAAGCACAGCCTCGCCGTCTGGACCACCTATGACGTGGACGACCGCTGGACCGTCGGCGGCGGCGCGACCTATACCGGCAAGCGCTTCATGAACGCGGCCAATACGTCGCAACTGCCCGCGCAATGGCGCGTCGATGCGATGGCGGCCTACAAGATCAGCGAGAACGCCGATTTGCAGCTCAACATCAACAATATCTTTGATGAAAAGCTCTATGACGCCTCGCACGTCGGTCTGTTCGCCAACGTTCAGGCGGGCCGCAATGCGATGCTGAAGCTGAACTATCGCTTCTGATATCCTGCAAAAAAATGCAAAGGCGCCCCCTTTCGGGGCGCCTTTTCCATGCGCGCGGGGTCTGTCGATCATCGCCATCGCAAGGAAAGGAATCGGTGAGCATGGGGTATAGCGGCCCATGCCCTCACCGTTCACCCCCGGCACGTCGGTAACGAAACCGGCCCCGGCGTTACGGCACGCCGTCCAGCGGCAGGGGGTGGTTGCGCGGCTATCTTTCGCCGCCGACGGCCTTCTGGATCAGCTTCGCGATCTGGCGCAGCATCGGCGCGCGGGCCGAACTGCGCCGCCAGACCATGCCGATGGTGCGGCTTGGCGGGGGCTGGTCGGCAAAGGGGACAAAGCGCAGGTTGCCGCTTTCGGCCAGCGGGCCTTGCGTCGCCAGCCGGGGCAGCAGCGTGATGCCCATGCCCGCCGCGACCATCTGGCGCAGGGTTTCCAGGCTGGTGGCGCGAAAGCCGGTTTCCTGCGCGCCCCAACGGTGGCACAGGCTCAGCGCCTGGTCGCGCAGGCAATGGCCGTCTTCCAGCAGCATCAGCTTTTGCGCGGCAAGGTCGTTCATCGAGACGCTGTCGCGCGCGGCCAGCGCATGGGCGGGCGGGACCGCCAGCAGAAAGGGTTCGTCGAACAGCCGCGTCACCTGCAAGCCGCCGTCGTGGATCGGCAGCGCCAGCAGGGCGGCGTCCAACTGGCCCGCATGCAGGCGGTCCAGCAGCAATTCGGATTTCTCCTCGACCAGTTGCAACTGGACGCCGGGAAAACGGCTGGCGATGCGCGGCACCAGCGCGGGCAGGATATAGGGGCCAAGGGTCGGAAACACGCCAAGGCGCAAGCGGCCCGCACCGCTTTCGCGGTTGCGGGCTGCGATGTCGTGGATGTCCTGCACGCCGGTCAGGATTTCGCGCGCCCGCGCGACGATCTCTTCGCCTGCGGGGGTCAGGATGGCCTGGCGCGAGCCGCGCTCGACCAGCTTCAGGCCCAGCTTTTCCTCAAGCTTGCGGATCTGGGTCGAAAGCGTGGGCTGGCTGACGCCGCAGACCTCGGCGGCGCGGTGGAAATTGCCAAGCCGGGCAAGCTCGACCAGATATTGCAGCTCTTTCAGCGTCATCGCGGTAGGCCCGCCCCAAAGGGGCGGGCGCAGGCGGTCAAGCCGCCTTTTCCTCGGGCGCGCTGACGCGGATCAGGTGGTCGAAGGCGGCAAGGGACGCCTTCGCGCCTTCACCCATCGCGATCACGATCTGCTTGTAGGGCGTCGTGGTGCAATCGCCCGCCGCAAAGACGCCGGGGATCGAGGTCGCGCCGTGGCCGTCGGTGACGATCTCGCCGCGCGCCGACAGTTCGACCGAGCCTTTCAGCCAGTCGGTATTGGGCAGCAGGCCGATCTGGACGAAGATGCCGCTCAGCGCGATGCGATGCGCCTCATCCGTGGCGCGGTCGATGTAGGCCAGGCCGGTGACCTTGCTGCCGTCGCCCTCGACCTCGGTGGTGCGGGCGTTGGTGATGATGCGCACGTTGGGCAGGCTGCGCAGCTTGCGTTGCAACACCTCGTCGGCGCGCAGGTGCTGGTCGTATTCGATCAGCGTCACTTCGCTGACGATCCCGGCAAGGTCGATCGCCGCTTCCACGCCCGAGTTGCCGCCGCCGATCACCGCAACCGGCTTGCCCTTGAACAGCGGGCCGTCGCAATGCGGGCAATAGGCCACGCCCTTGTTGGCATATTCCCTTTCACCCGGCACGCCCATCGTGCGCCAGCGCGCGCCGGTGGACAGGATCACGCTGCGGGCGGTCAGGGTGGCGCCGCTTTCCAGCGCGACCTCCAGCAGGTCGCCGTTCTGCGTCAAGGACTTGGCGGTTTGCAGGTTCATGATGTCCACGTCGTATTCGCGGATATGGTTTTCCAGCGCCTGCGCCAGCTTCGGCCCTTCGGTATGGGGGACGGAAATCAGGTTCTCGATCGACATGGTGTCCAGCACCTGCCCGCCAAGACGCTCGGCCACGATGCCGGTGCGGATGCCCTTGCGCGCGGCATAGATCGAGGCCGCCGCACCGCCCGGCCCGCCGCCCACGACCAGCACGTCGAAGCTGTCCTTGGCGGCCAGCTTCGCGGCCTCGCGTTCGGCGGCGCCGGTGTCGATTTTCGACAGGATCTCCTCCAGCCCCATGCGGCCCTGGCCGAAGACCTTGCCGTTCAGGTAGATCGTCGGCACGGACATGACCTGGCGGCTTTCGACCTCGGTGCGGAAATCGGACCCGTCGATGGCGACGTGGCGGATGCGCGGGTTCAGCACCGCCATCAGGTTCAGCGCCTGCACCACGTCGGGGCAGTTCTGGCAGGATTGCGAAAAATAGGTCTCGAAGGTGAAATCGCCCTGCATGCCCTCGATCTGTTCAAGGATCTCGCGCTCGGCCTTGGGGGGATGGCCGCCGACCTGCAACAGCGCCAGCACCAGCGAGGTGAATTCATGCCCCATCGGCAGGCCCGCGAAGCTCAGCGAAATGTCATGGCCGGGGCTGGTCAGCGCGAAAGAGGGGCGGCGTTCGTCATTGCCGTCCTCGGCGACGGAAACCTTGTCCGACAGGGACGCGATGTCGCGAAGCAGCGCCACCATCTCGGCCGATTTCGGCGTGTCGTTGATGGATGCGGTCAGCACGACGGGGCGGGTCAGACGCTCAAGATAGGCCTTGAGCTGGGTTTTCAGGTTGGCGTCAAGCATGGGAAGGCTCCTTAACTGGTCGGTTCCCCTGCGCATGATCCCAGGCGCAGGGGGCGGGCCGGTTTCCCGGCCACGGCTTCGCAGCCGATCAACTTGGCAAGCATCTACTGGTTAACAGGGCGGGACACCGGCCCCGCCGCAGCCGCGAATTCGATGCTCAGATCTTGCCGACCAGTTCCAGCGAGGGGGCCAGCGTCTGTTCGCCTTCCTGCCATTTGGCGGGGCAGACCTCGCCCGGATGGGCGCGGACGTATTGGGCGGCCTTGATCTTGCGCACCAGGTCCTCGGCGTTGCGGCCGATGCCCTCGGCGGTGACTTCCATCGCCTGGATGATGCCGTCGGGATCGACGATGAAGGTGGCGCGGTCGGCCAGCCCTTCGGCTTCGCGCATGGCGTCGAAGTTGCGGGTGATGATGCCCACCGGATCGCCGATCATGGCGTATTGGATCTTGCCGATGGTGTCGGACGAATCATGCCATGCCTTGTGGGTGAAATGCGTGTCGGTCGAGACCGAGAACACCTCGACGCCCATCTTTTGCAGCTCGTCATAATGGTCTGCAACGTCGCCCAGCTCGGTCGGGCAGACAAAGGTGAAATCGGCGGGATAGAAGAAGAACACCGCCCATTTGCCGGCGATGTCGGCATCCGAGACGTCGATGAACTTGCCCTGTTTGTAGGCTTTTGCGGTGAAGGGTTTGATCTTGGTGTTGATCAGGGCCATGTGTCCATTCCTTTGTTCAAGTCTTGCAGGCGCCCCGGCGTTCCGAGGGTGCTGCAATGCGGAATATATGCTGCGTGCGCGAATATGAAATAGATCGGATTGGATTTTTCGATAGCTTTTATCTATCGGATGTGCGGGAGCTGCGGCCTATGCCGTCGGGCGGCTGAAGACGAAGCCCACGCCGAAGATCATCAGTCCCGCGACCAGCCCCGCCAGCCACCATGCGGGGTCCGAGCCGATCCAGAACAGCGCAAACCCCACCGCGCTGCCGATCAGCGAGGCCCATTTCGCCCGGATCGGAATCGCCCCCCTTTCACGCCATGCGACCAGCAGCGGGCCGAAACGGGGATGGCGCAACAGCCAGCCCTCCAACCGGCGCGAGGATCGCGCGAAACAGGCGGCGGCAACGATCAGGAAGGGCGTCGTCGGCAGCACCGGCAGGAAGGCGCCTGCAAAGCCAAGGCCGGTGAAGACCAGCCCCATGCCCAGGTAGAAGGCCTGGGCCAGCGAAACCCCCGGCACCGGGCCTGCCCCGCCGCTGTCCTGCGCGATCCGGCGGCGCAGGAAGGGGTCGTTCAGGAAGGTGCCGAAGGGGAAAAGCGACGCCGCCGCCGTGCGCAGCCAGTCGCCGGCGGACCAGCCCCGCCCCCACAGCGCCGCGATCATCGCAAGGATATAGGCCAGAAAGGCATAGCCGTGGATCGGTCCCATGACCTCAACCGCGCGCGGCAGGTCCAGCGCGTATTTCATCGGCATGGCGACGAAGAACAGAAGGATCGTCGTCACGCCCTCGATCAGCGCGACAAGGCGGAAGGCGCGGAACAGGCCCATGCGGGGCGGGTCCATGCAGGGCGGGATCGGGTCGCGGCTCACCGCCCGTCTCCGATCTTTTCCATGCGAAAGCCCATTCCGATCAGCCGTCCCATCAGCCGCGACAGGGCGGGCATCCGGGCGATGGCGCGGATGAAGCCGGGCGGGCGCGGGGCGGCCTGCCCCTGCGCATTGCGCTTGCGCCGCATCATGCGTTGCAGCCCCTGCGTGGCGCGGGTCGGAAACATCCGCCGCGCCTGCACGCGGGCCAGGTCGCGACCCGTCAGCCGTCCCCGCCGCAGCGGCCCGGACAGGATGCGCGCGGCGGCCACCGCATCCTGCACCGCAAGATTGACGCCGAAGCCGCCCACCGGCGACATCGCATGCGCCGCATCCCCGATGCACAGCACCCCCGGCGCCCACCAGCGGACCAGCCGGTCCATGCGGATCGACAGCAGATGGACCTGATCCCAATCGGCGATCTCATCGAACCGTTCGGCAGGCAGCGGCGCCAGCGCGGCCAGCGCGGCCCGGAAGGCGGGCAGCCCCCCGGCCTTCAGGTCGTCATAGGATCCCTTGCGGATGACGTAACCGCATTGCCAGAAATCGCCCCGGTCGATCAGCACCAGCCCCTGCTGGGGGCCTGCATGGCTCATGGCCGGGGCGGGGTCCTCGGGCAGGCGTGTCAGGCGGAACCAGACCACATCGACGGCGGAACCGAAGTCGCGCACCTGCAACCCCGCCTTTTGCCGCACGACCGAGTGCCGCCCATCCGCCCCGATCACCAGCGCCGCGCGGCTGTCGTGCCGCGCGCCCTGCCCGTCCTGCCAGCGCAGCCCGGCCACCTTGCCGCCCTCGTGGATCAGGTCCAGCACCTGCGCGCCCATGCACAGCCGGAACCCCGGCAGCGCCTGCGCCTTGGCGGCGATGAAGTTCAGGAAATCCCATTGCGGCATGAAGGCGATATAGCGCGTCTGCAACGGCAGGGCGCTGAAATCGGCGATAGTGACTTGCCGCCCCGCGATCTCGGCATGCAGCGCATGGGCCTTTTGATGGGGCAGGGTCAGGAATTCGTCCAGGAAACCCAGCTCCGACATGAGTTGCAGGGTCGAGGGGTGAATGGTGTCGCCGCGAAAATCGCGCAGGAAATCGGGGTGGCGTTCCAGCACCGTGACGCGCAGCCCGGCGCGGGCCAGCAGAAAGCCCGCCATCAGCCCCGCCGGGCCGCCGCCTGCGATCACGCAATCGCGCGTATCGTCCATTCCGTCACCTCGCACCGGGCACCGCCACCTGAATGTCCGGGCCGCCTGAATGTCTGGCTGTCGGGACGCGCGCCCCGTGGCTGGCCGGACCTTAGCACGGCGCCAAGGCCCGGCGAAAGGCCACAACCCGCCGCAGGCCCGCCTCAGCGTTTGCGCACGAATTCGGTGCGCAGGACCAGCCCCCGGATCGTATCGTGGCGGCAGTCGATTTCTTCGGGGTTTTCGGTCAGCCGGATGGAACGGATGACGGTGCCCTGCTTCAGCGTCTGGCCCGCGCCCTTGACCTTCAGGTCCTTGACCAGCACGACCGAATCGCCGTCGGCCAGTTCGTTGCCCGAGGCATCGACCACCACCTGCCGCGCCGCCGCCGCCATTTCGGAAGCGGGACGCCATTCGCCGCTTTCCTCGTCATAGACATAGTCTTCATCCGCGCTCATCGGCCTGTCTCCTTGCTGCTTCGCCAGCTATCGGCCGCAGGGCGGGGAAAGGCAAGCGCGGCCTAGCGCGCGATGATCTCGAACCGTTCGACATCGACCATGCCGCGGTCGGTGATCTTCAGCGCGGGGATGACCGGCAGGGCCAGGAATGCCAGTTGCAGGAACGGCTCCTCCAGCACCACGCCAAGGCTGCGGGCCGCCTCGCGCAGGGCGGTCAGGCGTTCGCGCACCGATTCAAAAGGCTCCAGGCTCATCAGCCCGGCGATCGGCAGGGGCAATTCCGCCAGCACCCGGCCCGCGCGGGCGACGACGAAACCGCCCTCGATCTCGCGCAGGCGGTTCGCGGCCAGCGCCATGTCATCGTAATCGGCCCCCACCACCGCAATGTTGTGGTGGTCGTGGCACAGGGTCGAGCCGATGGCCCCCGCCTGCATCCCGAAGCCGCGCACGAAGCCGGTGGCGATGTTGCCGTTCTGCCCATGACGCTCGATCACGGCGATGCGCATCAGGTCGCGCGCGGGATCGGGGCGCTTGTCGCCGTTGGCGATGGGGATATCCTCGTGCAGGTGTTCGGTGATGATCTTGCCCTCGACGATCCCGATCACGTCGGTCTGGCTGCGGTTGGCCGGGGTGCGGAAATCCGCAGGTCCCACCTTCGGCGCCCTGACCGAGCCGCGCCCGACCGGCGCCACCTGCCCCCGCGCGGCAAAGGCGGCGTCATCGACCACGCGCCCGCCCGCCAGCACAAGCTGGGCATGGCAGCCCACCAGCCCGTCCACCGCCACGATATCGGCGCGCAGGCCGGGCGCGATCAGCCCGCGATCCTTCAGCCCGAACGCCTCGGCCCCCGAGATCGAGGCCGCGCGATAAGCCGCCAGCGGCGTCGTCCCCAGTTCGATCAGCCGCCGGATCATATGGTCCAGATGCCCGTATTCGGCGATATCCAGCGGGTTGCGGTCGTCGGTGCAAAGGCAGACCCAGGCGCTGGCCGCATCCGTCAGGATCGGTTGCAGCGCGTCCAGATCCTTGCTGACGGATCCCTCGCGGATCAGCACCCGCATCCCCTTGCGCAGCTTTTCCAGCGCCTCGGCGGCGGTTGTGGCCTCGTGTTCGGTGCGGATGCCGGCGGCGATATAGGCGTTCAGGTCGCGCCCCGACAACTGCGGGCAATGGCCGTCTATATGGCCGCCCTTAAACAGTGCCAGCTTGTCCAGCACGCCCGGATCACGGCCCACGACGCCGGGATAGTTCATCATCTCGGCCAGCCCGATCCCCGAGGGATGGCCGCGCAGCGCCGCCAGATCGGCGGCCTCGATCCGCGCGCCCGAGGTCTCCATCTCGGTCGAGGGCACGCAGGACGACAGTTGCACGCGCAGGTCCATCAGCAGATGCTGCGACGCCTGCTGGAACCAGCGGATGCCCTCCGTGCCGATGACATTGGCGATCTCATGCGGGTCGCAGATGGCGGTGGTGACGCCGCGCGGGGTCACGCAGCGGTCGAACTCGTGCGGCGTGATCAGGCTGCTTTCGACATGCAGGTGGGTGTCGATGAAGCCGGGCACCAGCACCAGCCCGGACACGTCGATTTCCCGCGTCCCGCGATATTCGGCGCAGGTGCCCACGATCCGGTCGCCGCAGATCGCCACATCGCCCGGCAGCATCGCACCGGTGACCAGATCGAAGACCTGCCCGCCCTTCAGCACCAGATCGGCGGGCGCATCCCCCCGCGCCTGCGCGATTCGTTTTTCCAGTTGCTGGCGGGGCGTCATGGTCGGGTCCTTGCTGTTCCGGCGGATCGGCCCAGCTTAGCGCAAATCCCACCCGCCGGAAGCCCCGCTCATCCCTTGGTCCCCCTCACCCCTTGGTCAACGCCACCACCGGGTCCAGCCGCGAGGCGCTGCGGGCGGGCAGGAAGCCGAAACCAATCCCGATCGCGGTCGAACTGACCAGCGCCGCCACCACCGACACGCCCGAATAGGACAGGTTGAAACTGGTGTTCAGCGCCCCGAAGGCCAGCCCGAAGCCAAGCGCCGCCGCCACGCCAAGCACGCCGCCGATCAGGCAGACCAGCACCGCCTCGATCAGGAATTGCTGCATGATGTCGGATTGCCGCGCGCCGACGGCCATGCGCACGCCGATCTCGGACACGCGCTCAGACACCGAGACCAGCATGATGTTCATCACCCCGATCCCCCCCACCATCAGCGAAATCACCGCGATGGCCGAGATCAGCAGCGCCATCGTCTGCGTCGTCGCGGTGATCGTCTGCCGGATCGCATCGGTGTTTCGGATGAAGAAATCCTGCGTCCCGTGGCGCTGGATCAGCAGCCGCGTGACCGCCTGTTCGGCAAGGCCCATGTCCACGTCGTCGGCGACGCGGACGGTGATGCCGCCAAGGATGCTGGACCCCAGGAAACGCGCCTGCGCGGTGGTGTAGGGAACGAACAGCGTCAGGTTCTGCCCGCCGCCCGGACCCCATTGCGGCACGCTCGCCACGCCGACGATGCGCAGCATGACGTTGTCGGCAAGGATGACCTGCCCGACGGGATCGTCGTCGGCTGCGGGAAACAGGCTGTTGCGGGTGTTTTCGTCGATCACCACCTCTTGCGCCAGGTCGCGCAGGGCACCCTCGCCAAAGACGCGCCCGGCGGCGATGGTCGTGCCGGTGGCGTCGAAATAGCCTGCGCCGACGCCGTTGATCTGGGCATTCACCGCTTCGGCCCCGTGACGGACGGTGGCGCTGGTGGATACCGAGGGCGTGACCGCCGCGACATAGGGCTGCAAGGCCAGCGCATCGGCATCGCTGGCCACCAGCGTCGTGATCCGCCCCGAGCGCCGGTCGCCGAAGTCCCGGCCCGGATAGATTTCCAGCGTATTCGTGCCGAGGCTGGATATATTGGCCAGCACCTGCTCTTGCGATCCGCGCCCCAGCGCCACCACCGACACGACCGAGGCGATGCCGATGATGATCCCCAGCATCGTCAGGAAGCTGCGCAGCTTGTGCGCCCACATCGACAGCAGGGCCATGCGCAGCGCCTCGGACAGGCGCGAGCCAAGGCCCGAAAGCCAGCCCCGCCCTTTCCCGCGCGGAACAGCGGCCTGCTGCGACGCAGGGACGGGCGCGGCCAGCCGCGCGCCGGTGGGTCGGTCGGCGATGATCTGGCCGTCCTTGATTTCGATGATCCTCTGGGCGCGTTCGGCGATGCCCATGTCATGGGTGACGATGACGACCGTGCGCCCTTCGGCATGGATTTCGTCCAGGATTTCAAGGACCTGCTGGCCGCTCTGGCTGTCCAGCGCGCCGGTGGGTTCGTCGGCCAGGATGACGCTGGCATCGTTCATCAGCGCCCGCGCGATGGAAACGCGCTGTTGCTGGCCGCCCGAAAGCTGGCCGGGCCTATGGTCCACCCGCTCGCCCATCCCCAGCCGCTCCAGGATACGCGCGGCGCGCTGGCGGCGGTCGGCGGGGGCCTCGCCCGCATAGATGGCGGGGATCTCGACATTGGCCAGCGCGTTCACCTCGGCCAGCAGGTGATAACGCTGGAAGATGAAGCCGAAGGTCTCGCGCCGCAACGCGGCCAGGTCGTCGGGGTCGAGATTGCCGGTTTCGCGCCCGGCGATGCGGTAACTGCCCGCGCTTGGCCGGTCCAGGCAGCCGAGGATGTTCATCAGCGTCGATTTCCCCGACCCCGAGGCCCCGACGATGGCCACGAACTCGCCCCGCCGGATGGTCAGGTCCACGTCGCGCAGGACCGAGACCACGCCTTCCCCCGAGGGATAGTCGCGCCTTATGCCGCGCAGTTCGATCAGGGGCGGTTCCTGCGAAACCATCGCTAGAACCCCATCGGCGAGCGCGTCCGCCGTCCCGCGCCCTGCGCCGGGGCACCGGGCATGGCGTCCGATCCGCCGGTGACGACCCGCTCGCCCTCGGACAGGCCCTCCAGAACCTCGGCCCGGTTGCGGTCGTTCAGGCCGATGCGGACCTCGCGCGTCTCGATCCCGCCGCCGGGGGTCTGGACGCGCACATGGTGGCCGCCGCCCGGCGCGCGCTCGCCAAGGCCGGCGACAGGCACCAGCAGCGCATCGGCCGCGCGCCCGGTCACGATATGGACCTGCGCGGTCATGTAGGTGCGCAGGTGGCCGTCCGCGTTCGGGATGTCGAAATTGGCATTGTAATAGATCGCCGTGCTGGTGGTCGAGGTCCCCGCCGTGCCGGTGACGGCGCTGTCGTTGACGATGGATTCGGGGGCAGGCTCGATCATCTGCAACTGTCCCTCGAACCGGCGTTCGGTATTGCCCAGCACGGTGAACCAGACCGGCTGGCCTTCCGCGACGCGGGTAATGTCGGCTTCCGAGATCTGGGCGCGGACGGTCATCTCGTCCAACTGGCCCAAAACGACGATGGTGGGGGCGGATTGCACGGCGTTGACGGTCTGGCCCTCCTGGCTGACGACGGCCAGAACAGTGCCGTCGATGGGCGCGGTGATGCGGGTGTAATCGACATTGGCGCGCGCGGTCTCGATGGCGACCTCGGCCTGTTCGATCTGCGCCTCCAGCGCGTCGATCTGCGCCTGCGCCACCGCGACGGCCTGCTCGGCCGCGTCGTAATCGGCCTGCGAGACGGTGCGCGATTGCAGCATCCGGCGCTGGCGTTCCTCGACGCGGCGGAACTGGGCCAGTTCGGCCTCTTTCGCGGTGCGTTGGGCCAGGACGTTGGCCAGCGCGGCCTCGGCGTTGCGCAGGGCGTTGACCTGGGTGATCGAATCGATTTCCGCGATCGGGTCGCCCGCCCTGACCTGCTGGCCCGCCGTGACATCGACCGACAGGATGCGCCCCGACACCTGCGCGCCCACCGCCACCAGGCGGCGCGGGCGCAGCGTGCCCTCGGCCAGCACGGTTTCCTCGATATCGCCGCGCGTGACCGGGGCGGTCATGACCGCGGGCGCCTGCGCGCCCTGCCCGCCCCCCGCCATGTAGTGCCAGGCGCCCACCGCCAGAAGCGCGGCGGCCAGCAGGACAACCCAAGTTCTTCTTTTCATTTCAAACCAACATCCGGTCGGGACAACAGCAAGGCCGCTTTAGATGATGGAAGGTAAACGAAAAGCCAATAGGCGCGGCGCGAGGGCGCAGGGGGCATCACGACGATTGCATCATGTGCAGGGCCGGGTAACATGGCCCGCATCACTCGGGCCGACGGCCCGGCCCCCCAGACTGCCAGGAGGTATCCATGACAGATCAAGGCAATTCCCCCAAGGCCCACTCGACCACCGGCGCGGGCGCCCCTGCGGTCAGCGACCGCAACTCGCTGACCATCGGCCCGGACGGCCCGATCCTTTTGCATGACGTGCATTTCCTGGAACAGATGGCGCATTTCAACCGCGAGAAGGTGCCCGAACGCCAGCCCCACGCCAAGGGCGCCGGCGCCTTCGGCACCTTCGAGACGACCGAGGACGTCTCGGCCTGGACCAAGGCCGCGCTGTTCCAGAAGGGCGCGCAGACCGAGGTGCTGGCGCGTTTCTCGACCGTGGCGGGCGAGATGGGCAGCCCCGACACCTGGCGCGACGTGCGCGGCTTCAGCCTCAAGTTCTACACGTCCCAGGGCAATTACGACCTGGTCGGCAACAACACCCCGGTCTTTTTCGTGCGCGACCCGATGAAGTTCCCCCATTTCATCCGCAGCCAGAAACGCCTGCCGGATTCGGGGCTGCGCGACAACCACATGCAATGGGACTTCTGGACCAACAACCCGGAATCGGCGCATCAGGTCACCTATCTGATGGGCCAGCGCGGCCTGCCCCGGACATGGCGGAACATGAACGGCTACGGCTCGCACACCTATATGTGGGTGAATGCGCAGGGGGAAAAATTCTGGGTCAAATACCACTTCCACACCGAACAGGGCATGGCGTTCTTCACCAATGACGAAGCCTCGGCCATGTCCGGCCAGGACGCCGATTTCCACCGCCGCGACCTGTTCGACGCGATCGCGCGGGGCAATCATCCGGGCTGGATCCTCTCGGTCCAGGTCATGCCCTACGAAGAGGCCAGGACCTACCGCATCAACCCGTTCGACCTGACCAAGACATGGCCCCATGCCGATTATCCGCTGCACCGGGTGGGCCGGATGGTGCTGAACCGCAACCCCGAAAACTTCTTCGCCCAGATCGAGCAGGCGGCGTTTTCCCCCGGTAATACCGTGCCCGGCATCGGCCTTTCGCCCGACAAGATGCTGCTGGGCCGCGCCTTCGCCTATAACGATGCGCAAAGGAACCGGATCGGGACGAACTTCCACCAGTTGCCGGTGAACCAGCCCAAGGTGCCGGTGAACACATACATGTTCGACGGCCAGATGGCCTATCACCACAGCGGCAATGCGCCGGTCTATGTCCCCAACAGCGGCGGACGCCCCTGGGCGGACGAAACCGGCCCGGTGGACGACGGCTGGGAAGCCGACGGAACGATGGTGCGCAGCGCCTATACCCTGCGCCAGGACGACGACGACTTCAGCCAGCCGGGCGCGCTGGTGCGCGAGGTCATGGACGACCCGCAAAGGGCCGCGCTGGTCGATCAGGTCGCGGGCAGCCTGCTCGACGGCGTGCGCGAGCCGGTCCTGACCCGCGCCATCGACTATTGGAAAAGCATCGACCCCGGCGTCGGCGGCCGGATCGAGGCCAAGGTCCGCGCAGGCAGCGCAGGCAAGCCCGCCCAGGGCATGGGCGAGGCATAGGCCCTTCGGTGGCCCTTCGGTCGGGCGACGACCCCTTCGCCGCCCGCACCGGACCTTGCCGGGGTCAGACCCACCTCGGCAAAGGGCAGGCCCAAACCCGCCCCGCCATCGCGGCGATCGCCCCGGCGCGGAAAGGCGGGTCTTTCTTCATCACCCAAATACCCAAAACGACCCCTATCCCTTGCGCGATCTGCTCCGCCCCCTCGCGCCCAGCCGTCCTTTCGGCGGGTTCTCGGACCAGCCGCGCAGCATGTCGAACACCGCCCGCGTGATCCGCACGCCGCGGTTGGGGTAATAGCCCACGCAATGGACCGCGATGACCAGGCGCTGGTCGGCATCGGCATCGTAGAAAAAGACCGGGCTGCCGCTCTGCCCGCCCTCGGTGTCGATCATGTAGGTGACGTGGTCCCTTTCGACGCCCCGGATCCTGCCGCCGTTGAACCATTGGGTGGCGAAGGGCTTGGCGGCCTCGAACGGATAGCCCGAGTTGTTGACCAGCAGCATGTCCAGCCGGGCATCGGGAAAATGGGCGAAACCGAAATAGCCCAGCCTTTCGCCCACGCCATCGCCGAACATGCCCGTGGCATGGGCTTGCAGGCTGACCGCGCCGATATCGCAGGCGCCTGCCGCATCGTCGGGCCAGCCGGGGGCGGTGGCGAAATCCTCGCTGACGAACTGGCCGTAGGGACCGATGCCGCCGTCGCGGCCCGGCGTCACCCGGACCTCGGCCGCGCGCAACCCGGTGCGCGGATCGCACAGGCAATGGGCGGCGGTGACGACCGTGTGGGGACCGGCCAGCCAGCCGGTGCCATAGCCTTGGCTGCCGTTCTCGAAGATGATCTGCAAATGGCAGATGCAGCGCCACGGGATCAGCGCGGTGTCGGGCACCTTCACGCGGTCGTCGACGCCATGCACGGTCTCCAGCCCCGCGCCGGGCTGCGGGCCTTGCAGCAGCAAGGGCAGGATCGAACCCAGCGCGGCGGGGGAAGTGCCCAGCCACGCCCTCAGCGCGGCGGCGGGATGGGGAACGGGGGGATGGCTTTCCGTGCCCAACCCCGGCGGGACCGGCAGGCGCACCTTGTCGAAACGGTCGGCGATGGCGCGCTGGTGGACGAAGCCCGGCACCGATTCCAGCGAGCCGCCGCCATTGGTCATGCGCATGAAGGACGGCATCACGACCGAACCGTCGGGCTGTTCGACAGGGATGCGGGGGGTCATGGGATGCTCCTTCCTGCGCGTTCAGATCAGTTGCAGCCCGGCCAGCCGGTCGGACAGGACATGGGCGGGCACGGCGTAATTGTCGCCCTGAAGCCTGCCGCCCAGGAAATGCAGCCCGACGGCCAGCCCGCTCCCCATGTCGATGACCGGAGAGCCGGAGTTCCCCCGCAACGTGCTGCAATCGTGCATGACGCTGCCCGTTGATCCGCGCACCATCCCCGGCGACAGGCATTTATGGGTGTAAAGCCCCTGGAAGATCGCATCCATCAGCGCCGGATCGGGATATTCGCCGTCGCGCACGGGATAGCCGACGGCGGCGACATGGGTGCCCGCCTGCGGCGAGTCCTCGGCCAGGGGGATCGGGGGTGCCTTCGCCGCCCGCTCCAGCCCCAGCAGCGCGATGTCGGGCTGGCCGTCGGGCGCGATCCACAGGATTTCACGGATTGCAATCTCGTCGGCGCAGTCGCTGCCCGCCTCGGCCAGAAAGTCGATCCGCGCGCTCTGGCGGCCATCGCCCAGGACCGAGGCCCGGAAGCGATAGCCCGCCCCGAAGCGCATCGCGAATTTCTGGGCGACATGGGCATTGGTCACGACGATTTCCGGCGCCACCAGCCAGCCGGTCCCGGCCAGTTCGCCCTCGGCATTGCCCTCGACCTCGATCCGGCCCACGGCGGGGATCAGGGGTTCCAGCCGGGCGCGGGCGCCTTCCAGGCGGTCCAGAAGCACGCTGGCCTCGGGGTCGTCGGGGTCGGCGGGATCGAAGCTGCCGCCCCTGACCGCAAGCGCCGGGCGGCCCTTGCGCCAGATGATGGCCTGCATCACCATTTCGGGGGCGCCCCCTTCCCATATCCCGCCCGGCGGCAGCGGCGCGGCGGGGTCCAGCCCCGGCAGGGGCGCGGGTTGCACGCCGAATTCGCGCTCGATCGCGCGCACCAGGTCGGGGTCGCTGTCGCGCAATGCCTGCACCTGGTCGCGCAACTGCCGGGCGGCGGTGCCGTCTCGTTTCAGCATGGATCGGTCCTTTCCCATCTGCACGCCCGGCCCCGTGCAAGGGGCCGGGCGCAAGGGCATGTCAGTGGCCGTGACCGGCGATTTCGGTCGCGGCCAGCCGGTCGATCCTGTCCAGCCCGCCGGGCAGCCCCGGCTCGAAGATCTCGACCAGCCGCATCATCCCGGCATCCTCATGCGCCAGGATGTGGCAATGCAGCACGAAGCGCCCGACATAGCGTTCATAATGCGAGCGGATGACGATCTCGGCGTCCGGCTCGACCATGATCGTGTCCTTGAAGACGCCCTTCATGCCGAAATATTGCGACTCTGGGTCCTCGGTCAGGTCCTCGCCGCTGGAAAGCCGGGTCACCCGCACCACCTGAAAGGGATTGACGTGGATGTGGAAGGGATGCGCGCCATGCGCCGGACCGTCCGCAACCCGCAAGCGCCATTCGTCGGTATCACCCAGTTGCAGCGCGATCAGCTCATCCGCCCGCTTGCTGAAACGGAAATCCCCGAAATCGTCCAGCAGGGCGGCGGGCACGGGGGCGGTCATCGCATCATCGCCCGCCGCGGTCTCGTATTCCACGCGGGAAAGACGGATATGGCCGATGCCTTCGCCCACCGGCCCGGCCGGGTCGTCCGCCTGCACCGAATCCGTGCGGTTGAACCGCAGCACCCGGACATTGCTCAGCCGTTCCCAATCGGCTTCCTGTTCACCGGCGGAATCCCCCACCAGCGAATCGTGGGGCGAGAAGTGGTCCAGCCTCAGGTCGGCGAACAGCCCCGTCAGGATCGCCGGCATAAGCGAGACGTCCTCGCCCGCCTGCACCCGATCCGCCGCGCCCTGCAAGGCCGCGCGCACCATCATGTCGCGGATCGCGGTCCTTGCATCGGGCACGTCGCCCTCGGCGCGCTGGACCGAGACGGTGAACAGCAGCCGCTTGCGCTCGACCGATCCTTCGACGCTTTCATCGGGGTTCAGGGGCATCGCGATCACGCAATATTCCTGGACGGCCCGGCCCTCGGGCGGTTGGGGAAAGGACAGCAGCAGATCGCTGCGATAGCCCGGCTGCAAGCTGCGCGACTTGAAGCCCCGCGCCTGCACGCGGGTCAGCCCGTCGGCAGCGATCTCGAACAACTCAAGGGCGGTTTCGTCGCTGGCGGCCTGGTCGATGTTGCAGGTGCGCTCGATCACGCCCTCGGTTTCCTGGGCCGAGGCGGTGCGGAACGCATCGGCAGGCGACTCGCCGGATACGGCGGGAAAGACCTGCACCTTGATCGTGTCGCTGAACCCCGCATGGATGAAGCGCCAGCGTTCGGGCTGGCCCGCGACGACCGGACCCTGGGCATCGCTGCCCACGCCCAGAACCTCGGCCACATGGCCGTTGACGGTGGTGAAGCGCCCCGAGTTGTTCCAGTTCGGCCCGCCCATGTTGCCAAGGTCGGCGATGGCGCCGATGTCGCCTGCCTCGCAGTTCCACGGGTCGTCCTTGGGCGTGCCGTCGGTGGTAAAGCACTTGTATTGGACCTGTTGCAGCAGGAAAACGCGGTCGGGGATCGAGGTCTGGTCGGGCCTGCGCAAAAGCACGTCGATATCGCCCGCGCGGAAATCGCCCTCGTCCCCCGCCGGTTCGGGCCAGCGGTCGCCGCGCACGATCAGCGCCCCGGCCATGCCGCTGGCAACCTGGATCGCGGTCGAGCCGTGGACATGGGGGTGATACCAGAACGTCCCGGCGGGATGATCGGCGGGAATGTTGTATTCGTATTCATGCGCGAATTCCCACGCGGGATAGAGCATGCGCAGCACGTTGTCGCTGTTTCCGGCGGGATTTACCCAGCCGCCGTGAAAGTGGTTGTTGGTGACGTTGAAGCAACCGGGATGGGCGTTGGGATCGTTCATGCCCGGCGCCCCGTCCGCGTCATGGTCGCATTCCTGCGCCGAAATCAGCTTGCCGTAAAGTTCCCCGGACATGCCGTCGGCGGAAAGCCCGGCCTGGCTGTCGGGGGGAAGCTGGTCCCAGGGCACCATGCGGTTGTAAAGGTCGATGCGCACGGTCTTGCCCGGCTCGGCCTCGATCAGGGGGACGGTCAGGTGGGCATCGGCGGGCGGCTCGCCCCCCGCGCTGCGGCGGTCCTGGCGTTCCAGGTCGACATAGCCGCGCAGCCAGACGGTATCCATCGCGCCCCGGACGGGGTTGCGGATCTCGACCTTCTTCAGCCGCAGCTCCAGCCTCGCGCCCGGATCGCTTTCACGCGCGACGGTGCGCGCGGTGCGGCCCGCCGCCTCGAGGACAAGCCCCGCGGCCGCGCTGCGGTCGCCGTCCATTATCAGGGGTGGCGGATTGGTTATCCCCTGCCCCTGCGCCCCCGCCGCCCATAGCGCGGCAAGCGCCAGCGGCGGGCAAAGCCGTGCAAATCGTTTCAGTTGCATCTGTTGACCCTCCTTCGCAATACCGGCGCGCGGTAATTGCGCGGCCGGCCCAAACGGGAATTGGCGCAACAATTCCGTCCTTGCCGCGGGGGTGATGGAATCAAAGGCGGATCGGAGGATCGGTCCGGGCACGACAATTCAGCCGGGTCGAGGCACCCGATTTTCGGAAGGCAGTCATTTTCGGCAAAAAAGGAACTGTGTCGGAGGTTTTATATAACATAAACGTGAGCAGATTCGCAATAATTAATATTTGTCTGCCGGTTGCGCGCAAAAGGGACGGCGGCTTGCAGGCACCGGCGCCGCTCACCTATGCTGGCGGGGACACAGCAAGCCCCAAGGCAGGAAGGAAAGCGGCCATGACGTTGAAGGTTTATCTCTCGGGTGAAATCCATACCGACTGGCGCGACCAGATCATCCGGGGCGCCAGCGACCTCGACGTCAGCTTCGACAGCCCGGTGACGGATCACGACGCCAGCGACGATTGCGGGGCCGCCATCCTGGGGGCCGAGGACAGCAGGTTCTGGCACGACCACAAGGGCGCCAGGCTGAACGCCATCCGCACCCGCCGGGGGATCGAGCAGGCCGATGTCGTCGTCGTCCGCTTTGGCGAGAAATACCGCCAATGGAATGCGGCCTTCGACGCGGGCGTGGCCTCGGCGCTTGGCAAGTCGCTGATCGTGGTCCACGGGCCGGACCACCAGCATGCGCTGAAAGAGGTCGATGCCGCCGCCCTTGCCGTGGCCGAGGACCCCCGGCAGGTCGTCCAGATCCTGCGCTATGTCCTGACCGGCCAACTGCCCTGATCCCCACGCTCTGGCCCGCCTCCTCTGGACAGCGGCGGCAAAGCCGTGTTCCATCGCCGGGCCGAAGGGGGGCCGGGATGAAGATCGACCTGAATGCCGATATGGGCGAAAGCTATGGTCCCTGGGTCATGGGCGACGATGCGTCGCTGCTGGACATCGTGACCTCGGCCAATATCGCCTGCGGCGGCCATGCCAGCGACCCGGAAACCATGTTCCAGACCCTGCAAGGCGCCGCCCGGCGCGGCGTGGTGATCGGCGCCCATCCCGGCTATGCCGACCGCGAGGGCTTTGGCCGCAGGGTCATCCCGATGCAGCCCGGCCAGATCGCGCGCATGGTGGCCGCGCAGGTCGGCGCGTTGCAAGGCGTCGCCGCGCTGGCCGGGGCGACGGTGCGCTATGTCAAGCCGCATGGCGCGCTTGGCAACCTGTCCGCCGACGACCGGACGGTGGCCGACGCCATCGTGGCGGCCGTGGCCGCCCTGCCCGGCGATCTGGCGGTGCTGGCGATTTCCGGCGGTGCGCTGGACGATGCCGCCCGCGCGGCGGGGCTGCGGGTCTTCCCCGAGATCTTCGCCGACCGCGCCTATCTGCCAAACGGGCGGCTGATGCCACGCTCGCAGCCCGGCGCGGTGCTGCACGACCCGGACCGGGCCACCGCGCGGCTGATCCGCTTTCTGGAAACCGGGCGGATCGAGGTCGCTGGCGGCGATCCCGTCGCGCTTGCGGCGGATTCGATCTGCCTTCACGGCGACACGCCCGGCGCGCTGGACATGGCGCGCGGGATCCGTGCGCGGCTTGAGGCGGCGGGCATCGCCCTTGCCCCCTTTCTGCAACCCTGACGGGCGGCAGACGTGGCATGAACCTGTCCGAACGCAGCTTCCCCGCCTTCACCCCGGTTGCCGAGCATGGGCTGCTGGTCGAGTTCGGCGAGCGCATCGACCGCGCCATCCACGACCGGGTGATGCACCTCGACCGGGCGCTGGCGGCGGCGCCCTTTGGCGGCTTCCTGGAATCCGTGCCCGCCTATGCGGGGCTGATGATCCGCTTCGACCCGCTGCAATGCGACCACGCGGCGGCGGAACGGGCGGCGCGGCAACTGCTGGCACGGCCCGCCGCGACGACCGCCGCGCCCCGCACGCATGAGGTGCAGGTCTGCTACGACCCCGACCTTGCCCCCGATCTGGCCGCGGTGGCGCAGGCCGCCGGGATGACGCCCGATCAGGTCGCCGCCGCGCATCTGGCGGGGGAATACGAGGTCTTCATGTATGGCTTCGCGCCCGGATACGCCTATCTGGCGGGCGTGCCGCAGCCGATCCGCATGCCGCGCAAGCCCGCCGCCATTCGCGGCATTCCGGCGGGCAGCGTGCTGATCGCGGGGCCGCAATGCCTTGTCTCGACCGTCACCATGCCGACGGGCTGGTGGATCATCGGACGCGCGGCCACCCGCATCCTGACCGGCTGCCAGGACCGGCCCTTTCTGTTCGACGTCGGCGACCGCGTGCGCTTCCGCCGCATCGCCCGCGCCGATTTCGACACGCAGGTGCGGGCATGAGCGGGGCCGAACTGCTGGTCCGCTTCGCCGGTCCCCATGCCTCGGTCCAGGACGGGGGGCGGCCCGGCATGATGCGCTACGGCGTGCCCGGCTCGGGGCCGCTGGACCGGCTGGCCTTCGCTGCGGCCAACCTTGCGCTTGGCAACCCGCCCGGCGCGCCGGGGATCGAGGTCTCGCTGGGTGGGCTGGTGCTGGAATGCCTGTCGGGCAGCCTTGGCCTTGCCGTGGCGGGCGGCGGCTTCATCACCGATCACGCCGGACGCAAGGGCGGGTCGTGGCAGGTCGCGACCCTGCGCGCGGGCGAGCGGTTGGCGATCCGTCCCGGCCATTGGGGAAGCTGGTGCTATCTGGCATTCGCCGGGTCGCTGGAATGCGGGGAATGGCTGGGCAGCGCCTCGACCCATGCGCTGTCGGGGCTTGGCGGCGGGCGCATCGCCACCGGCCAGCGCCTGCGGATCAGGGATGCGCAGCCACGCCCCGGACGCGCCATCCCCTGCCCCGTCATCGCCCGCCCCAGGACCACGCTGCGCGTGACGATGGGGCCGCAACAGCGGTTCTTCGCGCCCCGAACGGTCGCGGATTTCCTGGCCGGCCCGTGGCGGATGACCGATGCATGGGACCGCATGGGCGTGCGCCTTGCCGGTCCCGCCATCGCCCCCGAAGGCGCGCTGGACATCCCGTCCGAGCCGATCCTGCGCGGCTCGGTCCAGGTTGCGGGGGACGGGGTTGCGACGGTGCTGCTGGCCGATCACCAGACGACCGGCGGCTATCCCAAGATCGCGACCGTGCTGGATTGCGACCTCGACGCCTTCGTGCAACTGCGCCCGCGCGCGGGCCTGACCTTCCAGCCGGTCGGACCCCGGCAGGCGGTGCGCATCGCCCGCAGCGCCTCGGTGGCCGCGCGGGCCTATCTCACGGCCCTCGCCGCGTCGGTCGCCTAACCCGCGACCGGGATCTGGCGCAGCAGCAGGAACAGGATCGCCGACAGGATCGCGGCGGCGGGCACGGTGACGATCCATGCCGCCCCGATGGTCAGCACATGCGAGCGGCGCACCAGCTTGCGGCGGCTGCGTTCGTCGGCGGGGATGGATTCGGCATCCGGCAGCGCCAGCCGTGCCAGCTTCAGCCGCCGCTCGGCGTCCCATTCGCGGAAAAAGCCGACGCCGAAGATCGCGCCGATGGCGATATGGGTCGAGCTGACCGGCAGCCCCAGCCAGCTTGCCAGGATGACCGTGATCGCCGCCGACAGCGATACGCAATAGGCGCGCATCGGGTTCAGCTTGGTGATCTGGTTGCCGACCATGCGGATCAGCTTGGGACCGAACAGGCACAGGCCAAAGGAAATCCCGAAGGCCCCGATCAGCATCACCCACAGCGGGATCGCGACCGCATCGCCGAAATTCCCGGTCTGCGAGGTCTGGACGATCGCCGCCAGCGGCCCGACCGCATTGGCCACGTCATTGGCCCCATGCGCAAAGCTGAGCAGCGCCGCCGAGACGACCAGCGGGATCCCGAACAGCACCTTGAGCGACTTGTTGCGGTTCTCAAGCCCCCGCGACTGGCGGCGGATGACCGGGATCATCGTCAGCCAGCCAGCCAGCCCGACGGCCACCCCGATCAGCAGCGCCATGCCCATCGGAACGGCGATCAACTGCTTCAGCCCCTTCATCATCAGGTAGGTCGCGAAGGTGCCGGCCATGACGCCGACCAGCACCGGCACCCAGATGCGCGCCGCCGCGATCTTGTCGTCGCGATAGACGATGCGGGCCTTGATGAACCACAGAAACGCCGCCGCCGCGACCCCGCCCAGCAGGGGCGAGATCACCCAGCTTGCCGCGATGGTCGCCAGTTGCGCCCAGTTCACCGCGCCGAAACCGGCGGCGGCGATGCCCGCGCCGACGACGCCCCCCACCACCGCATGGGTCGTGGAAACCGGCGCGCCGATCCATGTCGCAAGGTTGATCCACAGCGCCGAGGCCAAGAGCGCCGCCATCATCGCCCAGATGAACAGGATCGGCGTGTCCAGCGTATCGGGCGCGACGATCCCCGTCGCGATGGTGGACACCACGTCGCCCCCGGCGATCAGCGCCCCCGCGCTTTCAAAGATCGCCGCGATGGCGATGGCCCCGCCCATGCTCAGCGCATTCGCGCCCACGGCGGGACCCATGTTGTTGGCGACATCGTTGGCGCCGATGTTCAGCGCCATATAGGCCCCGAAGACCGCCGCCGCCGCGACGATCAGGACCTGGCTGTTGCCGCCCAGCAGCATCGCCGCCGCCAGCCCCGCGATGGCGATGAAGACGAAGGCGATTCCCGGCGCGACCAGCGGGCGCGAGACATAGGCCGCCGCCATCTCCAGCTTGGCGAAACGGCCAAGGTCGCGGTCCAGGGTTTCCAGATGCCGGGCTTCAAGATCTGTGTCTGACATGGTCCGCCTTCTCTTGTCCCGCGGGTGCTAGGAAGGTTTCGGCGGCAGATCAAGCCCGGTCTGTCATAAAGCCGTCACATTTCCGCAACTGTCGCAACTCCGCCGGTCAGGGCCAGAGCAGTTCCCGGTCCCATCCCGCCCCGTTGCGCCGAAAGATCAGCCGGTCGTGCAGCCGGTCGGTGGCGCCCTGCCAGAACTCGACCGTTTCGGGGGCGACGGCATAGGCTTGCCAGACGGGCGACACCAGATCGGGATCGGCGTCGATGCGGGCGCGGGCATCGCGCATCGCCTCGGCGACCGAAGGGCGCGCGTCCAGCGGCGCGCTTTGCCGTTCCAGCAGCACATTGGCGCGCGCATCGACCGAGCGGGCCAGGAAATCCTGCGCGCATTCGTCCGCATCCAGCGCCAGGGCGCGGCCACGGATGCGCACCTGGCGGCCCAGCTTCTGCCAGTAGAAGGTCAGCGCGACGGCGGGATTGGCCGCAACCTGCCGCCCCTTGGGGCTGACGGCGCTGATGGCGAAATGCCAGCCGCGGCTGTCCACGTTCTTCAGGATCAGCACCCGCGCGTCGGGATGGCCCTGCGCGTCGATGGTGGAGAGCGTCATCGCATGCGGCTCGGCGATTCCCGCCGCGATGGCGGTGTCCAGCCAGTTCAGGAACAGCGCCTGCGGGTTGTCGGGGGCCGTGCCGAAATCGACGGGATCGAACGGGCCTTCCAGCGCCTTCAGGTCGCGCAGGCGTTGCCTTGTGTCGGATTCGCTCATCTATCCCCCCTTGATTTTTTCGCGTTCCGTCAGGTCCAGCCTGACCAGTTCGCCATTGCCAAGCGCCTGCCGGGGCATCCCCTCGCCCCCGTCCAGCACCAGCCGCAAACCGCCCAGCCATGCGCCATGCCCGAAGGCCAGCACCGGCCCCGGCGCGGCCAGCACCCGCTGGCGGATGCGCATGATCCGGGCGGTGAAATCGGCGAATGTCTCGCCCAGGGCCAGCCGGTGCGGCGCGCTTTGCCACAGGCCGGGATGGGCGGCCTCCAGATCGGCCCAGGTGCGGCCTTCCCAGTCGCCAAAGGCGATCTCGGCCAGGTCGGGGTCTGGCTCGGCGGCGGGAAACCCGTGCAGCGCCGCCGTATGGCGCGCGCGCCCCAGCGGAGAACTCAGCACCAGCGCGAAATCCCGCCCCGCCAGCGCCCGGCGGTTGGCGGCAAGCGTGGCCATGTCCTCTGCGCCCATCGGATCGTCCAGCGCAATGTCGCGCTGGCCCTGCAAGCGGCCTTCGCTGTTCCACGGCGTGCGGAAATGGCGGATGAACCAAAGCTCGGCCATCAGTCGGCCAGCAGGGGCGCGCTGCCGCTGTCGATGGACAGCGACACCGCCGCGCCCTCATCGTAAGGGGGCTGGCCGAAGGTATGCAGCGTGTCCACGATGATCCGGCCATCCGGCGTCTCGACCAGATAGCGGATCTGGCTGCCCAGGAATTCACGATGCGAGACCTTGCCCGCGATCTCGCCGCCTGATCCCGCGATGCGAATGTTCTGCGGGCGCAGCACGATACGGTTCGCGCCCGCGACCGGCGTGGCGACGGGCAGGCGCTGGCCGGCTGCGGTGACGAAATCCGCGCCCTGCATGGCGCCTTTCAGGATGTTCGCGGTGCCCAGGAACCCCGCGACGAAGGCATTCGCCGGATGGTCGTAAAGCTGCTGCGGCGTGCCGATCTGCTGGATCACGCCCTTGTCCAGCACCGCCATCCGGTCCGAGGTGGTGTTCGCCTCCTCCTGGTCATGGGTCACGAAGATCGTCGTCAGCCCCAGCTTGCGCTGCAAGGCCAGCAACTCGCGCCGCATCTGCACCCGCAAGGCCGCGTCGAGATTCGACAGCGGCTCGTCCAGCAGCAGCACCTGCGGCTGGATGGCGATGGTGCGGGCCAGCGCCACGCGCTGCTGCTGCCCGCCCGAAAGCTGCGCGGGCATCCGGTCGGCCAGGTGCAACAGGCCCACGGTTTCCAGCGCGGCCTCGACCTTCGGCGCGATCTCGCGCGCGGGCATCCGGCGTTCCTCAAGCCCGAAGGCCACGTTGCGGCGCACCGACATATGC
>NZ_CAMEFG010000044.1 GCF_945915435.1 uncultured Paracoccus sp.
GAGCGTGAAATCCGGCGGCTGGCTGCGCGAAAGCGGCGGCGAGATCAGCGGGCGCACTGTCGGCATCGTCGGGATGGGCGCCATCGGCAGCCATGTCGCCCGCGTGGTCGCGGCGATGGGGGCGAAGGTCGTGGCGCATGATCCCTTTCCGCGCAACCCCGGCCTGCATCCGGCGCTGTTCCGCTTCGCGCCCCTGGACGAATTGCTGCGCGTTTCGGATGTCGTGACGCTTCACGCGCCGGGCCATGCCGACGGCCGCCCGCTGCTGGGCGCGGCGGAACTGGCGCTGCTGCCGAAAGGCGCGATCATCGTGAACACCGCCCGCGCCTCGTTGGTCGATGACGCGGCGCTGCGCGTGGCGCTGGACGAGGGCGCCATCGGCGGCTACGGCACCGACGTTTTCCCGCAGGAGCCGCCTGCCGACCTGATGCTGGCCGGACATCCCCGCGTGATCGCGACCAGCCATATCGGGGCGTTGACCGCCGAAAGCGTCAGCCGCGCCACCGAAATCGCGGTCGCGAACCTGCTTGCCGCACTGGCCCGCAAGGCGGTCGCATGACCGCCGCCGCCCCCCTTCGCGCGCAGCCCTTCGCGGGTGGGCTGGCCTCGGTCCTGCCCGATGCGGTCGGGGGCGGCGGCACGTCGATCTTCTGGCTGGGGCAGGCGGGTTTCGTCGTGGTCGCGGCGGGCCGGGTCGTGCTGATCGACCCCTATCTGTCCGACAGCCTCGCCCGGAAATACCGTGGCGCGACTTATCCGCATGAGCGGATGATGCCCGCGCCGATCCAGCCCGAGGAACTGCCCCGGCTGGACGCGGTGCTGCTGACGCACCGCCATTCCGACCACATGGACCCCGGCACCCTGCCCGCGCTGGCACAGTGCTTCCCACAGGCGCGCTTCGTCTTTCCCGAGGCCGAACGGGCCGAGGCGGCGAAACGCAGCGAGCTTGCCCCCGACGATCCGCGCCTGACCGGCACCGATGCGGGCGCGCGGCTGACCCTTGCGCCCGGCGTCGACGTCACCGCCTTCGCTGCCGCCCATGAGACGCCCGAGACCGACGACCGGGGCCGCCACCGCTTTCTGGGCTATGGGCTGGCGCTTGGCGGGTTGCGGCTGTGGCATTCGGGCGATTGCGTGCCTTTTCCCGGACTGGCCGAGACGGTGGGTGCCTTCGCCCCCGATGTCGCGCTTCTGCCCGTCAACGGCCGCGATCCGGTTTTGCGCGCGGCGGGGGTGCCGGGCAACTTCACTCTCGATGAAGCCGCCTGCATCGCCGCAGAAGTCGGCGCAAGGCAGATGCTGGCCCATCACTACGGCATGTTCGCCTTCAACACCTGCGACCCGGCGGTCATCGACGCCTTCGCGAAAACCCGGACCGGATTGATTATTGAACGCGCCCGGACGAACTTCGTCTACACATCGGATGAAGTTATTTAAAGTGACAGGTTGCCCCATATGGACATAAAGCTGACAGATCCGCCCCGCAACGCGCCCCCCGCAGACATCCTGACGGCGATCCGGCAGGCGATGCCGGACCTGCGCCGCTCGGACCGCAAGGTGGCGGAACTGGTGCTGGCGGACCCGTCGCGCTTTCTGTCGGCGACCGTGGCCGGGACCGCCGATCTGGCGCAGGTCAGCCAGCCCACGGTGATCCGCTTCTGCACCGCAGTCGGCTGCGACGGGTTCAACGATTTCAAGCTGCGGCTGGCCCACAGCCTTGCCCTGGGCACGCCCGCGACGCATTCGGCGATCTCGGGCAGCGATACGCTTCAGGTGATCGCGGGCAAGATCTTCGACTATACGATCACCAGCCTGGACTGGGCGCGCAACCGGCTGGACAACGCCCGGCTGGCCGAGGCGGTCGAACTGATCGGCGCGGCCCGGCGGCTGGAGTTCTTCGGCTTCGGCGCCTCGGGGATCGTGGCGCAGGACGCGCAGCAGAAATTCCCGCTGTTCGATGTGCCCTGCGGGGCGGAACGCGACCTGCATCAGATGACCATGCAGGCCGGCATGATGCGCGAGGGCGACGTCGCCGTCGTCATCTCGAACACCGGGCAGACGCAGGCGCTGATCGAGGTCGCGACCCTTGCGCGCAGGACCGGCGCGCGGGTGCTGGGGCTTCTGGGCAACGACGGCCCGCTGGCCGCGCATTGCGATACCGTCCTGCTGGTCGAGACGCTGGACAATACCGACGCCTACACGCCCACCATCTCGCGCCTTGCCGCGCTGGTGACCATCGACATTCTCTCGACCGCCATCGCGCTGCGCCGCGACGGCGATCACGCGGCGCGCTTCAAGCAGATGAAGCGGCATCTGGCCGGGTTCCGCGCGGGCGGGCCGATGTGACCGCATCCCATCCCTTCAGGAGATCACCCATGCCATCACGACCCGCAACCCTTTCGCCGCGCGATCTGGCGCGGATGACCGACATCAGCGCGGTGCAGTCCTTCCATACCGAGGCCGACGTCCGCGACG
Source organism: uncultured Paracoccus sp. (assembly GCF_945915435.1). Lineage (GTDB taxonomy): Bacteria > Pseudomonadota > Alphaproteobacteria > Rhodobacterales > Rhodobacteraceae > Paracoccus. The sequence goes on from NZ_CAMEFG010000044.1 coordinate 2,476, forward strand.
TGGCCGGGGTCGCGCTGGCCGAGGGCTTCATCGCCGTCCATGCCCTGCCGCATTTCACCGCCCTGCTGGCGCAGCTTCTGCCTGCGGACAGCGGCGTGCTGGTGGGCGGGCCGATCGGCTTTCCCTCGGGCGGCAGCCTGACCGAAACCAAGCTGGCCGAGGCGCGGGGGCTGGTGCGGGACGGCGCGACCGAGGTCGATATGATGATGAACATCGCCCGGCTGAAATCCGGGGACGACGCCTATGTCGCGCGCGAACTGGCCGAGGTGATCGCGGCGGTCGCGCCGGTTCCGGTCAAGGTGATCATCGAGGTCTCGCGCCTGACCGAGGGTGAGATCCGCCGCGCGGCCCGGCTGGTAGCGCAGGCGGGCGCGGCCTTCGTCAAGACCGGCACCGGCTGGACCGGCCTGCCGACCACGCTGCGCCACGTCGAACTGATCCGCGAGGCGGCGGGACCGGATATCGGCATCAAGGCCTCGGGCGGAATCCGCGATCTGGACACCGTGGCGCGGATGGTCGCGGCGGGGGTCACGCGCTTCGGCATCAATACGCAGGTCGCGCGCGATCTGGTCGCCGAATGCCGCGCGCTGCCCGGCGGCGTTCTGGCGATTCCGGGCTGACGCCATGAAGGATCTGGTCCTTGCCTGCGATCTGGGCACCGGCGGTCTGAAGGGCGCGGTGGTCGCGCCCGACGGCAGGCTGCTGGCTTCGGCGATCCGGGGCTATCAGACGCTTTATCCCGGCGACGGGCTGCATGAACAGCGTCCCGCCGACTGGTGGCAGGCATTGATCGCCGTGACGCGCGAGATGCTGGCGGCGGGCGTCGATCCCGGTGACATCCGCGCGATCAGCCTGTCGGGCCACAGCCTCGGTTGCATTCCGGTCGATGGCGCGGGCAGGCTCTTGCAAGAGGCCGTGCCGATCTGGTCGGACGGGCGGGCGCAATCGCAAACGCGCGATTTCTTCCGCCGCTTCGACGAAGACACATGGTATATGCGCACGGGCAACGGCTTTCCGGCCCCGCTTTACACGCTGTTCAAGATCCTCTGGCTGCGCGAAAACCGCCCCGAGGTCTTTGCCCGCACCGTCCGGATTCTGGGCACCAAGGATTACCTGAACTTCCTGATGACAGGGCGGATGGCGACCGATCCGTCCTATGCCTCGGGGTCGGGGGCCTATGATCTGGCGCGGGGGCGCTACGACCCCGAAATCCTCGCCGCCGCCGGGATTCCGCCGGACCTGCTGCCCGAGATCGTCCCTTCGGCTTCGGTCGTGGGGGGGCTTGGCGCGGATGCCGCGGCCAGCCTCGGCCTGCCGCAGGGGGTCGCCGTGATCGCGGGGGGCGTGGACAATTCCTGCATGGCGCTTGGCGCGCAGACCTTCAGCGACGGCGATATCTTTTCCTCGATGGGTTCGTCGAGCTGGCTGACGATTTCCGCCTCGCGCCCGATTCTCGACCCGAAGGTGCGTTCCTATGCCTTCGCGCATCTGGTGCCGGGGCAGTTCATCTCGGCCACCTCGATCTTTTCCTCGGGCACGACGATGGACTGGGTGCGCGGCCTGCTGTCCGGGGACAGCGATCACGCGGCGATGGAGGCGCTGGCCGCCGCCGCGCCCGCGGGTGCGCATGGGCTGGTGATGGTGCCGACGCTGGGCGGGGGCACCTCGCTGGAAGGGGGCGCCGAGGTGCGCGGCGGCTATCTGGGCCTGTCGCTGCAACACGACCGCGCCGACATGCTGCGCGCCGCCTATGAAGGCGTGGCGATGGGGCTGCGCGTCGCGCTCGACGAATTGCGGCGCATGACCCGCGTGGGGCCGTCGCTGATCGCGGTCGGCGGCGGGGCGAAAAGCGCCTTCTGGCGTCAGATCTTCGCCGATATTCTGGATATCGACGTGGTGAAAACCTCGGTCGATCAAGAGGCCGCAACGCTCGGCGCCGCCGCCGTCGCCTTCCGCGCGCTGGATGTCTGGCCGGATTTCCAGCCGATCCGGGCGATCCACCGACCCGTTTCGACCCATTCCCCGCAAGAGGGCAACCGGCAGACCTATGCGACCGGCCTTGATGCCTATCGCGCCGCCGCCCTTCAGCAGCGAGAGCTTGCCCCGGCGCTGGAAGCCTATCGCCGCGCGGCGCCGTAACCGATCGTTTTCACGCATTTCCGGGCGCGAAAGCGGTATCCGTTCCTGCCGGAAATGCTTGGCCCGAACCACAGGAGACAGACATGACCACCCCCCTTTCCAGCTTCGCCCCCGGCCTGTTCGCGGGGCAGACCGTCTATGTCGGCGGCGGCACCAGCGGCATCGGGCTGGCCATCGCCGAGGCTTTCGCCCGGCTTGGCGCGGCGGTGATCGGCGCGGGCAGTTCCGCGCAGAAGGTCGCGCGGCTGAGCGACGCGCCGCCCGTTCCCGGTATGCGTTTCGCGCAACTGGACGTGACCGACCGCGAGGCCGTTGCCCACGCCTTCGACGGGATCGGACGGCTGGACGTGCTGATCAACGCCGCAGGCATCGCCCGTCCCGACGCGGAATATCAGACGGATACTTTCCTTAAGGTGATGGAGGTCAATCTCAACAGCGTCATGGGGCTTTGCACGGCCGCGCGTCCCTTGCTGGCGGCGCAGGGCGGCTCCATCGTCAACACCGCCTCGATGCTGAGTTATCTGACCGACGTGGCCGTGCCCGCCTATGGGGCCAGCAAGGCGGGCGTGCTGGGCCTGACGCGCCATCTGGCGCACGCATGGGCGCAGGACGGCATCCGGGTGAACGCGGTGACGCCGGGCTATATCGCGACGGACATGACCACCGGGCTGACCGGCGACGCCGATCTGACCGCGCGCATCCTGCACCGCTGCGCGATCAAGCGCTGGGGCACGCCCGAGGATATCGTGGGGGCTGCGGTTTTCCTTGCCTCGCCCGCCGCGGCCTATGTCACCGGCACCGATATCGCCATCGACGGCGGTTTCGTCAGCGGAGGCTTCTGATGGGCCTGCCGCGAAATCACAGGGTCTGGGCATGGCACGGGCGGGGCGAGCCGGACGCGCTTCGCCTTGAGGACCGCCCCCTGCCGGTCCCCGGTCCGGGCGAGGTACTGCTGGAGAACCGCGCCATCGGGCTGAACCCCGTCGACTGGAAGATGATCGCATGGGGCAACGACGCATGGGCGCCGGGCCATATCCCCGGCGTCGACGGCTGCGGCACCCTTGCGGCCTGCGGCGAGGGCGTCCACCTGCCCCTCGGCACCCGCTACGCCTATCATCAGGGGCTGGCCCGCGACGGCAGTTTCGCGGGCTTCACCCTGGCCGATGCGCGCGGGCTGATCCCCGTGCCCGAGACGGTGGACGACCGCCTTGCCGCCGCGCTGCCCTGTCCCGGCCTGACCGCCTGGCAGGCGCTGGCCAAGCTGCCCGGCGCGGGCGGGCGCGACGTTCTGGTGACCGGAGCGGGGGGCGCGGTGGGCCGCATCCTTGCCCAATTGGCGTTGCGCGCGGGCTGGCGGGTCTGGACCACCGCCGCACCCGATCACGAGGCCGAATTGCTGGCACTGGGCGTCAGCGGCAGCTTCGACTACCGCCAGCCCGACTGGCAGGGGCGGCTGAGCGCCGCGCTTGGGCCGCGCCGCCTTTTCGCGGTCTTCGACACGATCAGCGGGGACCATGCGCGCGGCCTTGCGCCGCTGGTGGGCTATAACGGCCATCTCATCTGCATACAGGACCGGATCGAGCAAGCGCCGCTGCCCGCCTTCTCGACCGCGATCTCGTTGCACGAGGTGGCGCTGAACAGCATTCATCATCATGCAACCCACGACGACTGGAGGCTGTGGCGAGCGGCAGGGCAGGAACTGTTCGCGCTGCTGGAAACCGGCCAGATCGTACTGCCCCGGATCGAGTCGTCTCCTTTCGCCGAACTGCCTCGGGCGCTGGTCCGGCTCAGGCAAGGCGGCAGGCCGGTCAAATATATCGCGACCCTGTGACAGCAGAAGGGTAACCAGGAAATTGGGACGGCACCGAATCGCGGAAAGGCAAGGGGATAAAGGTCCGCATCCCGGCAGGACGCCCCGCAGGAACGCTGTCAAGCGGCGCAATCCGTTACAACCGATGCCTGCCCAAGAAGGCACCCGTTGCCCGCCTGCATTGACCGCAGGCGCTGAAGCGCATTTCTCCTGTCCGGCGCGATACGACAGCGCCCAGGCCACGGCGGTTTCCCGGTGTCCCTGCACGTCACGCCGACAAGGGCACTTCCCGCGATATCGACCAGACCGCCAAGGCATTTTCCGAGCATTATGAAAAGAGCGTCAGGCTTGACGGCGGTGAAATCCGCTTTCACATGCGGCGCCAGGCTGGCGAATATTTTCTTGCCGCCAGCGGCTCGGCCCATGATCGGCAGACCTTGCGCGACTTCATCGGCATCGTGAAGCGGATCGATACGACCAACGCGGATCTCAAGCTGCTGGAAGGAAAGTTCGAGAGGTATCGGCTGGATCGTTCCATCTCGGGCTTCTCGCTCATGCTGCAACGCGGGAACAGCGAGGAATATCGTCTCGATTCCGATCTGGAAAGGATCTGATCGCCAGAGGTATCGCACTGTCGTTCAAACCCGCATTGCCTGCCGGAAATGCAGGCGCAAGGCCCGGCAGGGCCAGGGCCGCGCGGCGGTCGGGTCGATCGGGCGGGCCGGTCAGCTGCCGTGGATGATGCGGACGTAGTTCGTCGTCTCGCGGTAGGGCGGGATGCCGCCGTGTTTCGCGACCGCCCCCGGCCCGGCGTTATAGGCCGCGAGCGCCAGCCGCCAACTGCCGAAGGTGTTATACATCATCCGCAGGTAACGGGCCCCGCCGTCGAGATTCTGCAAGGGATCGTTGGGATCGACCCCCAGCGTCGCCGCCGTCCCCGGCATGAGCTGCGCCAGCCCCCGCGCGCCCTTGTGGGACCGCGCGTTGGGGTTCCAGCCCGATTCCTGCTGGACCAGCCGCAGGAACAGATCCTCGGGGACGCCATGCTTGCGGGCGGCGGCGCGGGCGTGGGGCAGATACTGGCTGCGCTGATTGCCGCGATAGGCCGGAATCGCGGCCGAGCCGACGTCGATATCCTGCGCCGACTTGGTCGAGACCGCGTTCGGACGCAGCCGCTCGGACTGGCGGTATTGCGCCGAAAGCCGGCTGTCCATCAGGCGCGTCTGGCGTTGGAACTGCGCCGCGCGGTCCTTGGCACCGCCGGACATCTGCAACCCCTGCGCATGGGCGGGCGCTGTCATGACGACGCAACAGGTGGCGGCGGCCAAACCAAGCCGCGCGGCCCGCTGGATCAGTGCTGTCGCATGGGTTTTCATCTGACTGCCCCTTCGTGATGCCGTGTTTTTTGGCGCGACTATACTCTCTTTGGGTCAGCGGGCTACGCTGCCGATTGCGTCGGGGATATTCGACAGGCGGATTTTCGCCTATGGTCGTTTACCTTTGATTAAGACCTGCGTGCTAAGGATAGGCTGGATTTGCGCGGGCAACGCCCTTGCCCGATGGCACGGCACGGGCTAAACCGCCATAGCTGAACTGGGATCAGGACAAGGGCTGGCAGATGGCAGGAAGTGTGAACAAGGTGATTCTGGTCGGCAATCTGGGGCAGGACCCGGAAGTGCGCAGCTTTCAGAACGGCGGCAAGGTCGCCAACCTGCGCATCGCGACCTCGGAAACCTGGAAGGACCGCAACACCGGCGAACGCCGCGACCGGACGGAATGGCACACCGTGGCCATCTATTCCGAACCTCTGGTCCGCGTGGCCGAGCAATATCTGAAAAAAGGCAGCAAGGTCTATGTCGAGGGCCAGCTGGAAACCCGCAAATGGCAGGACCAGCAGGGCAACGACCGCTATTCGACCGAGGTTGCCCTGCGCCCCTTCCGCAGCGAGTTGCACATGCTGGACAGCCGCGGCGGTGGCGGCGGCGGTGATCGCGACTATGGCGGCGGTTACGGCGGCGGCGGGGGATATGGCGGGCAGTCCTCGGGTGGGGCGCCGTCGGGTGGCCAGTCCTCGGGTGGGCGGCCGGATTTCGACGACGAAATTCCGTTCTGATTCCATCTTTCGCACGCAATCCCGCAAAGGCCGCCTCATGGGCGGCCTTTCCGTTGGGGTCGCGCTATTCGCGATCTTCCGGCTGCTCGACCTGCGGGATACGCAGGCGCACGCGCTGGACGCGGCGGGGATCGGCATCGACCACTTCGATCTCGCCCCCATCGGGTAGCTGGATCACCTCGCCCCGCGTCGGAACCCGCCCCGTCAGCATGAAGATCAGGCCGCCAAGGGTGTCCACTTCCTCGTCATCCTCGGCGGAGAGGTGGATGCCCGTCGCCTCCTCGATATCGGAAAGCGAAGCACGGGCCTGGATCAGCCACTGGCCGGGGCGTTCGGCCAGCCACAGATCGCCCTCGATCTCGTCATGCTCGTCCTCGATCTGGCCCAGGACCTGCTCGATCAGGTCCTCGATCGTGACCAGCCCGTCCACGCCGCCATATTCGTCGATGACCAGCGCCATATGGATGCGCTTCTGCTGCATCTGCTGCAAAAGCACGCCGATGGGCATCGAGGGCGGGACGTAAAGCAGCGGGCGCAGCATCGGGCGCAGCGCGAAGCTGGTCGGCGGCACCGCGTCGAAACCGTATTTCAGCGCCAGGTCCTTGAGGTGGATCATCCCCAGCGGGTTGTCCAGCGTCCCGCGAAAGACCGGCAAGCGCGAATAGCCATGTTCGCGAAACATCTGCACAAGGTCGGGCAGCGCGATGTCGGAAGGCGCGGCCATGATCTCGGCCTTGGGCACCGCCACGTCGTCGATCCGCAGGCGGCGCAGGTTGAGCATGCCGGGCGCATCCGCCGCGGAAAGGGTGCGTGCGCCGGTGCCACCCTCTTCATCCCCGTCCGAATCGCCCGAACCGAAGGCCCCGAATATGCGCCCCAGGAATCCCCGCGGCGGGCTGGTGTCTCGCTCGTCCTCGGAATCGGCCGGTAAGGCCGGGTCTTCGGAAACGGGCGTGCCGGGACTTCGATCTTTGCTCATCTTTCATACTCTGCGTAAGGGTCGGGAATATCCAGCCGGTGAAGGATTTCGCGCTCGGCGTTTTCCATCGTCCGGGCGTCGGAATCGTCGATATGGTCATAGCCCGCCAGGTGCAGAACCGCATGGACCAGCAGATGCGTGACGTGATCGGCGAAGGGTTTGCCCTGCTGCTCGGCCTCGCGCGCGCAGGTGTCGTAAGAGATCGCGACATCGCCAAGCTCGGGCGAGGGCGGCGCCTCGGGGTCGTCGCCCGCCGGGCGCGAGGCAAAGTCGTGGAAGGGCCACGACAGCACGTTGGTCGGCACCGCCCTGCCCCTGAACTGCCGGTTCAGATCGGCAATGCGCGGATCGTCGCAGCCCAGCACCACCACTTGCAGGTCGGGCAGTTCCATCCATTCGGAAACGACACGCGCGGCGCGGATGGCCAGCGCCTGCAAATCGGCGTCCAGCCAGCGGTCGTCCTCGATCACCAGATCGACAAGGCCGGCGCCATCATCGCCGAAAGGGTCGTCCGCCCCCATGCCGTTCATGTCGGCGTCCCGCCCTGGCGCTGGCCGGGTTCGCGGCGCGGGATGCGCGCGCCGCGTTCCTCGGGCCGTTCGCCGCGCGCAAGGGCGGCGGCGTCCTCGGCGTCGTAGGCCTCGATGATACGGGCGACCAGCGGGTGGCGCACCACGTCCCTGGCGGTGAAATAGTTGAAGCTGATCCCCTTCACGCCGCCCAGGATCCGTTCCGCATCGACCAGCCCCGAGGCCATCCCGCGCGGCAGGTCGACCTGGGTGCGGTCGCCGGTCACGACCATGCGCGAGCCTTCGCCAAGCCGGGTCAGGAACATCTTCATCTGCATGGTGGTGGCGTTCTGCGCCTCGTCCAGCACGACGAAACTGTTCGCCAGCGTGCGCCCGCGCATGAAGGCCAGCGGCGCGATCTCGATGCGCTTTTCCTCGATCAGCTTCTGCAACTGCTTGGCCGGAAGGAAGTCGTTCAGCGCATCGTAAAGCGGCTGCATGTAGGGATCGACCTTTTCCTTCATGTCGCCGGGCAGGAAGCCCAGGCGCTCGCCCGCCTCGACGGCGGGACGCGACAGGACGATGCGGTCGACATGGCCGCCGATCAGCATGGTCACGCCGACGGCGACGGCCAGATAGGTCTTGCCGGTGCCCGCCGGACCGATGCCAAAGGCCAGCTCGTTTTCGAACAGCGCCCGGACATAGGCCTTCTGCGCATCGGTGCGCGGTTCGACCGATTTCTTGCGGGTGCGCAATTCGTAATTGCCACCGCCGAACATCTCGATCTGCTGCTCGGGCGTGGCGGGTTCGGGCTGGGTGTCGATGCCCATGCGCAGGGCGGCCTCGACCTCGGCCATGCCGACCTCGCGGCCCTGTTCCAGCCGGGAATAAAGGCCGCGCAGGACCTCGGCCGCGTCGGCCTGCGCATCGGAGGGGCCGACCACGGACAGCAGGTTGCCGCGTCGCAGGACATGGACGCCCAACGCCTCTTCGATGCGGGCAAGGTGGCGGTCATGCGGGCCGCAAAGCTCGATCAACAGCCGGTTGTCGGGAAGTTCCAGCAGCACTTCGGCTGCGGGAGCGGGGGCGTCGCTGGTCGGGGTCAGGCCCAAAACGGTCTCCGGTCGGTCGGGTTGCTGAAGGCAATGGTGGCAATCCGCCGGGATTCGCACAAGAGCGGGAAGCCCGCCGCAAGCAGGAAATCGCGGTCGGACAGGCGTTTTTTTCGCCCCTGTGGCGGTTCGGGGGTGACCTGTGTCAAGAATAGGCCCGCGGATAGCGCCGCCCGAGCGAGGTCAGGATCTCATAGCCGATGGTTCCGGCCAGTTCGGCCAGATCATCGACACCCTGCCGCCCGTTCAGAATCGAAAGCGTGTCGGGCACCTTCGGCAGATCGGTGACATCCACGGTAATCAGGTCCATCGAGATGCGCCCGACGACCGGGCAAGCCACCCCGTCGGCGGTCCATAGCCGCAGCCCGCCCTTTGCCGCAAGCGCGCGCGCCAGCCCGTCGGCATAGCCCGCCGCGACCGTCGCGATACGCGCGGGGCGGCTGGCCGACCAGGTATAGCCGTAGCCCACCGATTCCCCCGGCGACAGGTCGCGGGTCTGGATCACGGGCAGGTCCAGTTCGACCACCGGCTGCGCCTGGGCAAAGGGCAGGCCGCCATAAAGCCCGACGCCGGGACGCACCAGGTCGAAATGATAGTCCTCCCCCAGCAGGATCCCCCCCGTCGCGGCAAGCGAGCGCGGGATGCCCGTGCCGTCCGTCATCTGGCGAAAGACCTGCAACTGCTGGCGGTTGGCGGGGTGATCGGGTTCGTCCGCGCAGGCCAGATGCGACATCAGCAGAACCGGCCCGGTGGCCAGGATCTCGTCGCGCAGGGCGGCCCATTCGGCAGGCTCGAAGCCCAGGCGGTTCATGCCGCTGTCAAGCTGGACGGCGAAGGTCCCGCCGGGCCGGGTGGCACGGTCGCGAAAGAACTGCGCGGGGCTGTTCAGGACCGGGATCAGGCCGGTCAGGTCCTCGCCCTCCATATGTCCCGACAGGACGAGGATGCGCGCGTCCTCGGGCAGGCAATGGCGCAGCGCCCTGCCCTCGGATGCGATGGCGACGAAGAAATCGCGCGCCCCGGCATGGTAGAGCGCGGGCGCCACCCGCGCCGCGCCAAGGCCGTAGGCATCGGCCTTGACCACCGCCGCCGCCCGCGCGGCCCCGGCCTTGCCCGCCAACGCGCCCCAGTTCGCCGCGATGGCGGCAAGGTCGATCCTCAGCCCGTGGTCGGTCAAAGCCCGGATTCCATCTGTTCACATCCCGTTTTCCATCCATTAGCAGGATGCGCGCCATCCGCAACGACCAGATCCCGCGAAGTTTGCAATATTGCAGTTTTGCTGCGCCATATATCAATCATGTTTGCAAATTTTCCGCTTTCCGCTTTCGATCAGGCGCCCCGCCCGCTAACATCGCCCCACCCGAACCGGAGGAGCCGATGAAGGATATCCTGGACGAACTCGAATCCCGCCGCGCCGAGGCCCGCCTTGGCGGGGGCCAGCGCCGCATCGACGCGCAGCATGCGCGCGGCAAGCTGACCGCCCGCGAAAGGGTCGAGCTGCTGCTGGACGAAGGCAGCTTCGAGGAATTCGACATGTTCGTGCGCCACCGCTCGACCGATTTCGGGATGCAGGACGACCGCCCCTACGGCGATGGCGTCGTGACCGGCTGGGGCACGATCAACGGCCGCATGGTCTATGTGTTTTCGCAGGATTTCACGGTCTTCGGCGGCTCGCTGTCGGAAACCCATGCGCAAAAGATCTGCAAGATCATGGACATGGCGGTGCAGAACGGCGCGCCGGTGATCGGGCTGAACGATTCGGGCGGCGCGCGCATCCAGGAAGGCGTGGCCAGCCTTGGCGGCTATGCGGACGTGTTCCAGAAGAACATCATGGCCAGCGGCGTGGTGCCGCAGATCAGCGTCATCATGGGGCCTTGCGCAGGCGGTGCGGTCTATTCGCCCGCGATGACCGACTTCATCTTCATGGTCAAGGACACGTCCTATATGTTCGTGACCGGGCCGGATGTGGTCAAGACGGTGACGAACGAGGTCGTGACCGCCGAACAGCTTGGCGGGGCGTCCACGCATACCCGCAAGTCCTCGGTCGCGGACGGCGCCTTTGAAAACGATGTCGAGGCGATGTCGGAAATCCGCCGCCTTGTCGATTTCCTGCCGCTGAACAACCGCGAAAAGGCCCCGACCCGGCCCTTCTTCGACGACGTCGCGCGGATCGAGGACAGCCTGGACACGCTGGTTCCCGCCAACCCCAACCAGCCCTATGACATGAAGGAATTGATCCTGAAGGTCGCGGACGAAGGCGATTTCTACGAAATTCAAAGGGATTTCGCCGCCAATATCATCACCGGCTTCATCCGCATCGAGGGCCAGACCGTCGGCGTCGTCGCCAACCAGCCGATGGTGCTGGCGGGCTGCCTGGACATCGACAGCAGCCGCAAGGCCGCGCGCTTCGTGCGTTTCTGCGATGCGTTCGAGATCCCGATCCTGACCTTCGTGGACGTTCCGGGCTTCCTGCCGGGCACCAGCCAGGAATACGGCGGCGTCATCAAGCACGGGGCCAAGCTGCTGTTCGCCTATGGCGAGGCGACGGTGCCGAAGGTGACCGTCATCACGCGCAAAGCCTATGGCGGCGCCTATGACGTGATGGCGTCCAAACATCTGCGCGGCGATTTCAACTATGCCTGGCCCACGGCGGAAATCGCGGTGATGGGTGCCAAGGGCGCGGTCGAGATCCTCTATCGCAGCGAATTGGGCGAGCCGGACAAGATCGCCGCGCGCACCAGGGATTACGAGGACCGCTTCGCCAATCCCTTCGTCGCCGCCGAACGGGGCTTCATAGACGAGGTGATCCAGCCCCGTTCGACCCGCAAGCGGGTGGCGCGCGCCTTCGCCAGCCTGCGCAACAAGAAGCTGACCAACCCGTGGAAAAAGCACGACAACATCCCGTTGTGACGCTTGGGACCGCGGCCTTGCTGGCGCCGCTGGTCTGGGCGGTGCAGGCGGCGGCGGAGGGGCGCGAGATGATCGACCTGCCCTCGGGGGCGCAGGTGTATTTGCAGGAAACCATCGTGGACAGGTTGGGAGATACGGGTTTGACCCATCGCTATCGCTACGTCATGCCCGACCTGGCGCTGCGCGTGCCCGCGACCGTCGGGCCCGCGGGCGAATTCGGCGACAGCCCGCCGCTGGACATCGACGCGCTGGAAGGCCCGGTCGACGGGATCGAGGATCAATATCTGGACGACGGATTGATCGACCCGTCCGAGTTCGACTTTTCCCCCGTCATCACCCTGCCCGGCGCCGAAGAGGCGGCGGATGAGATCATCGACATGACCCTTGCCGACGATTGGGAGGAAAGGCTGCCCACCGCCCCCGAATCGAGTTTTCGCGACCCGGTTCACGACGATCTGATCTGGCTGTGCGAAAACCACGTCCTGCCACAAGTGGTCTCGGCCCGCGAACGCCCCGGCCAGATCGTCATCAGCGTCGCCGACCGCGAATCCGCATTCGGCGAGTTCGACCCCGACGTGCTGCAACTTTTCGAAGCTTTCAGCCTGCCGTCCACCCGTGACGCCTGCGAATGGAGACCTTGGTGAATCAGCGATTTTCGGCCAGTGATGCAGCAAGGACACAGCCAATGCGCCGTGTGTCTTGTGCCGCCTTCGCCCCCTGTTTGGAAAAATCGGGGCCGGTTATCATGCGTCGTCAGCCTTTTATGGCTTATGACAGAAACCCGAGCAGTCGCGGGGCCACGCCCCCGCACAACTGGAGTAACATACCATGTCGAAGAAACTTGCACTCGCCCTCGCCCTCGTTGGTTTCGCCGCTGCATGCCAGCAGCAGCAGCCCGAGCCTGCACCCGTCATCCCTGCACCGATCACCCAAGAGCCGGTCTACCAGGGCAAATACTGACCCGTTCGGGCGCGGGCGGCCTATCTGCCCGCGCTTCCCCACCCGCGTGACGGGGTCCCTTGCGCTTGCGGGGGGAATGTCATGCTGAAACATCGCGGTTTTCCGGGCCGCCTGCCCGGCACCGATCACCAGTTCACGATTCGCCGCGCCAACAAGAAGGGCGCGACCAAGCTGGTGGCCCGTGAACGCTATCGCGACCGCTCTGCCGCCGACCGGCGTGCGGATGCCGCCTTTCTTTCCGCCCTGATCGAACATTTCGACGACCAGCCGTTCGAGCGCGGCAACCTGGATGCGGGCCGCCTGTCCTGGCTTCTGGGGCGCGAGGTGGTGGCCGTGGGCAAGCTGGACCCGGCCAGCTACGATCAGGTGCTGCGCGTCGACCTGAAGAAGGCCGAAGCCGCCTTTCCCGAAATTTTCGCAGATGATTCGCCTGGGTTCGAATGGGACGATGCAGGCGATTGGGACGATGACGAGGATGCGGATTGATGCGCATCTCTTTGCCGAACCCCCTGTCGTCACGAGTTATTCAGTTGGCCGTCAACGGAACTTGTGTCATTTCATCGTCATTCGGTATCAACCGTAACCCTGTGCTGGCCGCTGCCTGGCGCAGGTTCACAAACAGAGGCAGTTCAACATGCAAACTCGCAACATCTTCCGTCTTACCGCCATTCTGGCCGTCGCTTCGACCCTTGCCGCCTGCCAGCCGGGCACCCAGGTCAGCCCCAACGTCCGCAACGCCGCCATCGGCGCCGGTGCCGGCGCTGTTGCTGCCAAGGCATTCGACGGCAGCGCCTCGAAAGGCGCTCTGGCCGGTGCGGCCCTTGGCGCGCTGTGCAACGACGCAGGCGTTTGCAGCGGCTACTGATCGCCGCCATATCCGCGCGAATTCCAGCGCCGTCCCCGCCTCTCGCGGGGGCGGCGCTTTTTCGTTCATCCACGCCCCAGCGGCCCAACCGACGAGCCAGCCATGTTCAAGAAGATCCTGATCGCCAACCGTGGCGAAATCGCCTGTCGTATCATCAAGACGGCGCGCAAGATGGGGATCGCGACCGTGGCCGTCTATTCCGACGCCGACCGCGACGCGCTGCATGTGCGCATGGCCGACGAGGCCGTCCACATCGGCCCGCCGCCCGCGAACCAGTCCTATATCGTCATCGACAAGATCATGGAGGCGATTCGCAAAACCGGGGCCGAGGCCGTCCATCCCGGCTACGGCTTCCTGTCGGAAAACATGAAATTCGCCGAGGCGCTGGAGGCCGAGGGCGTCGTCTTCATCGGTCCGCCCAGCCCCGCGATCGAGGCGATGGGCGACAAGATCACGTCCAAGAAGATCGCGCAAGAGGCGGGCGTTTCGACCGTGCCCGGCTACATGGGCTTGATCACTGATGCCGACGAGGCCGCGCGGATCAGCGCCCAGATCGGCTATCCCGTGATGATCAAGGCCAGCGCGGGCGGCGGCGGCAAGGGGATGCGAATCGCCTGGAACGACACCGAGGCGCGCGAGGGATTCGAATCGTCGAAGAACGAGGCGGCCAGCAGCTTCGGCGACGACCGCATCTTCATCGAGAAATTCGTGACCCAGCCCCGCCATATCGAGATCCAGGTGCTGGCCGACAAGCACGGCAACGCGGTCTATCTGCATGAACGCGAATGCTCGATCCAGCGCCGCAACCAGAAGGTGATCGAGGAAGCGCCGTCGCCCTTCCTGGACGAGGCCACCCGCCGCGCGATGGGCGAACAGGCGGTCGCGCTGGCGAAGGCGGTGGGTTACACCAGCGCGGGCACGGTGGAATTCATCGTGGACGGCGAGCGCAATTTCTACTTCCTGGAAATGAACACCCGCTTGCAGGTCGAGCATCCCGTGACCGAACTGATTACCGGCATCGACCTTGTGGAACAGATGATCCGCGTGGCAGATGGCCAGCCCCTGCCCTTTGCGCAGGCCGATCTGAAGATCAACGGCTGGGCGATCGAGTCCCGCCTTTACGCCGAGGACCCCTATCGCAACTTCCTGCCCTCGATCGGGCGGCTGACGCGCTACCGGCCGCCCCGGCAGATCGCGCGCGAGGATGCCGTGCTGCGCAACGACACCGGCGTCTATGAGGGCGGCGAGATCAGCATGTTCTACGACCCGATGATCGCCAAGCTTTGCACATGGGCGCCCACCCGCGACAAGGCGATTGCGGAAATGCGCATCGCGCTGGACGAATTCGAGGTCGAGGGCATCGGCCACAACCTGCCCTTCCTGTCGGCGGTGATGGACCATCCGAAATTCGTCTCGGGCAACATCTCGACCGCCTTCATCGCCGAGGAGTTCCCCGAGGGTTTCCTTGGCGCCACCCTGCCCGCGCCCGAGGTCGAGCGTGTGGCCGCCGCCGCCGCCGCGATGTTCCGCGTGGCCGAAATCCGGCGCTGCCGCATCTCGGGGCGGCTGGACAACCACGAAAGGCAGGTCGGCGAACATTGGGTCGTTTTCGTCGCGGGGCAGGAAATCCCGGTGCGGATCACCGCCGACAAGGCCGGCTCGACCGTCGCGATCAAGGGGCGCAGACTGCGCGTCGAAAGCGACTGGCTGCCCGGCCAACCGCTGGCCCGGCTGACGGTCGACGGCGGCCCGCTGGTGATGAAGGTCGGGCGCGAACCATCGGGCTTCCGCTTGCGGTTGCGCGGCGCGGACCTGAAGGTCCACGTCCGCCGCCCCCGCGCCGCCGAACTGGCGCGGCTGATGCCCGAAAAGCTGCCCCCCGACACCTCGAACCTGCTGCTGTGCCCCATGCCGGGGCTGGTGGTCAAGATCAATGTCGGCGTCGGCGACGAGGTGCAGGAAGGCCAGGCCCTGGCCACGGTCGAGGCGATGAAGATGGAAAACATCCTGCGCGCCGAGAAAAGGGCCGTGGTCAAGGCGATCAACGCCGCGCCGGGCGAAAGCCTCGCCGTCGATGAGGTCATCATGGAGTTCGAGTAACTTGGCTTTCTGCCTTGGAAACATAGCCATTCCGCTGGAACGCAAGGCCATGGTTCTGCAAGTGCTGGGCCTGCAAGAGGATGGCGTCGATCACGACGAAAGTCACCCACTCCGCGGCGCGGCATGGGGCGGGTTTTACGTGATCTGGCTGGATGGCGGCGCATTGATCGACGTTTCCGGGGCAACCGACCAGGGCGGGGCGCTGGCATTATTCGTCGACGACACAGGCCAAATCTTGATCCAGGCGGCGGGCTGGTCGGCAACCGCACAGGGCGAACTGGTCGCATGGACCGGTAATCCTCCACCCGGTTTCACACGGAAGCTGGAACAGAGCGGGCATCCCGATGGATGCGACGGCACCGAAATCCTAAGGCAATACTTCCACGAGGTGACGAGATTCAGCCATGACCACCCCTGTCCCGCCGTCTTTCACAGGCTGATCCCACGGCCACGGGGCGCTTGGAACTGGTTCGGCTGGAGATCCCTGACGCGACGCAGGGGCGGGGACGATCACGAACCGCATACGCGGCGGTCTGGCGCAGGCCCGCATCGTCATTGCACGACACCCGCGCGGCCGATTTCCTGCCTGCGCAGGGGGAACTTGTCGATGGCGCGCCAGATCTCGCGCACCGACCAGGGCGAGGGCTTGCGCTGCTTCACCTGCCCGTCCTTGTCCAGCAGAACCAGCGAAAACCCCTCGGGCCGCAGGCTGCGCCGCCAGACGGTGGCGGCGGCGGGATCGGTGTCGATGATCACGACGACGTCGCGCGCCAGAAGCGGCGCAGGATCGCGGGTGATCATGCGCATCTGCTCGGTGAAGGCCGGGTCCGAGGGGGTGTCGGCAAAGATCACCGCGGGCCGCCGGGTCCACATATATGCGGTGGGGTCGGCCTCGGCGGCCTCGATCACCTGCAATTCCTCGGCTGCGGGCGGGGTTTCGGCAGATTCGGCGGCGGATTCCGGCTCGGGGTCGCCGACGATGCTGCGCACATATCGCGAAGGCTCATCCCCCTTGCCGGGGCGGTCGCCCATCGCCGCGATGAACGGCACCGAGATCAAGAGTATCAATCGACTGAATTTCATTATTCCCTCACTTGCCCCTTCATATAGGCGCGATGGGGGTGTGGGAAAGGATGCAATATGACCGAAAACGCAAAGCCCACCCTTGACGACTGGCGCGAACTGGCCGCGAAAGAGCTGAAGGGCCGCGATCCGCAGGCGCTGGACTGGCAGACGCTGGAAGGGATCAGGGTCAAGCCGCTTTACACCGCGCAGGACGTCCACGGCCTGCCGCATATGGGCGAGATGCCGGGCATCGCGCCTTTCACCCGCGGCCCGCGCGCGACGATGTATGCGGGCAGGCCCTGGACGATCCGGCAATATGCGGGGTTTTCGACCGCCGAGGAATCCAACGCCTTCTATCGCAAGGCGCTGGCGGCGGGGCAGCAGGGCGTGTCGGTCGCCTTCGATCTGGCGACCCATCGCGGCTATGACAGCGACCATCCGCGGGTCGAGGGCGACGTAGGCAAGGCCGGTGTCGCCATCGATTCGGTCGAGGACATGAAGATCCTTTTCGACGGCATTCCGCTGGATAAAGTTTCCGTGTCCATGACCATGAACGGCGCCGTCATTCCGATCCTGGCGAATTTCATCGTCACGGGCGAGGAACAGGGCCATGACCGTTCCCTGCTGTCGGGCACGATCCAGAACGACATCCTCAAGGAGTTCATGGTCCGCAATACCTATATCTATCCGCCCGAGCCTTCGATGCGGATCATCTCGGACATCATCGAATATACCTCGGGCGAGATGCCCAAGTTCAACTCGATCTCGATTTCCGGCTATCACATGCAGGAGGCGGGGGCGAACCTCGTGCAGGAACTGGCCTTCACGCTGGCGGACGGGCGCGAATATGTCCGCGCCGCGCTGGCCGCCGGGATGGATGTGGACAAATTCGCCGGGCGGCTGTCCTTCTTCTTCGCCATCGGCATGAATTTCTTCATGGAGGCCGCCAAGCTGCGCGCCGCGCGCTTCCTGTGGCACCGCATCATGTCGGAATTCAATCCCCAGAAGCCCGGCAGCCTGATGCTGCGGACGCATTGCCAGACCTCGGGCGTCAGCTTGCAGGAACAGGACCCCTACAACAACGTGGTGCGCACGGCCTATGAGGCGATGGCGGCCGCGCTTGGCGGCACGCAGTCGCTGCACACCAACGCGCTGGACGAAGCCATCGCCCTTCCGACCGAATTCAGCGCCCGGATCGCCCGGAATACGCAGTTGATCCTGCAAGAGGAAACCGGCATCACCCATGTCGTCGATCCGCTGGCGGGCAGCTATTACGTCGAGGCGCTGACCGGCGAACTCATTGAAAAGGCATGGGCGCTGATCGAGGAGGTCGAGGAACTGGGCGGCATGACCAAGGCCGTCGCGACCGGCATGCCCAAGCTGCGCATCGAGGAAACCGCCGCACGCCGTCAGGCCCTGATCGACCGCGGCGAAGAGGTCATCGTCGGCGTCAACAAGTATCGCCTGGCGCAGGAAGACCCGATCGACATCCTCGACATCGACAACATGAAGGTGCGCGAAGCCCAGATCGCGCGGCTTCAGCGCATCCGCGAAAGCCGCGACGAGTCCGCCTGTCAGGCGGCGCTGGACGAGTTGACCCGCCGCGCGCGCGAAGGCGGCAATCTGCTGGAGGCCGCCGTCGAGGCGGCGCGGGCAAGAGCATCCGTGGGAGAGATCAGCATGGCGATGGAAAACGAGTTCGGCCGCCACCGCGCCGAGGTGAGGACGCTGGCCGGTGTCTACGGCGCGGCATATGAGGGCGACGAGGACTTTGCCGCGATCCAGCGCGATATCGAGGCCTTTGCCGAGGAGGAGGGCCGCCGCCCCCGGATGCTGGTCGTCAAGATGGGACAGGACGGTCATGACCGGGGCGCCAAGGTCATCGCCACCGCCTTCGCCGATATCGGCTTTGACGTCGACGTAGGTCCGCTGTTCCAGACGCCGGATGAGGCCGCGCAGGACGCCATCGACAACGATGTGCATGTGGTCGGGATCTCGTCGCTGGCCGCAGGGCACAAGACCCTGGCCCCCAAGCTGATCGAGGCGCTGCGCGCACAGGATGCCGGGGACATCATCGTGATCTGCGGCGGTGTGATCCCGCAGCAGGATTACGATTTCCTGAAGGCGGCGGGCGTCAAGGCGATCTTCGGGCCGGGGACCAACATCCCGCTGGCCGCGCGCGACATTCTTGCGCTGATCCGCGAAAGCCGCCCGCGCGCCTGAACCTCAAGGCGCATCGCCCATGCGCATTGCCGCATGGGTATTTAAGTGATGAAGAAAGCCTGCCGTTTCGATCCGAAGGCGGCGGGTTTTCGGGATGCGGCGCTTGCCGGGCCGCGGGGGCTGTGGGAACATTCCTGGCGAAAACCTGGGCCGGGGGGAGGGGCGCATGGTGGTCTATCCTGAAAGCTATTACCGGCTGCCCGCCGATCTGGCGCAGGCCATCGGGCAGGCCGTCGCGGGTTTCGGCTGGCTGGAGGAGGTGCTGAAGCGCACCATCTATTCGCTGGACCGCGCGCGTCTTGCCGACGATCTGAGCGAGGTCGAATTGCAGGCCTGGCTGCAACAGATGTCCGAGATCGCCGACGATTCGATGGGCACGCTGATCGAGCAGCTTGACGCCGCCCTGCGGCGCCATCCCGGCATCCGCGACCGTGTCGCGCTGAACGAGGCGCTGAAGGAGATCAGGCAAAACCGCAACCTGTTGTGCCATGCTTCGTGGCAGCCCTCGGGCCGCGCAGGCCATTGGCATCCGGCCTTCGTCAATACGCGGGGCGAGCGGTTTGCCGACGAGTTATCTATTCCCGAGATCGAAACCATGTTGCAAGACACGCATGAATTGGGTCACCGCCTGATCCGCATCATGCGCGCCACGGGCATTCCCGGCGAATGGCCGGGCGATGAAAAGGCATGAGGTTGTTTCGGACTTTTTGCCGGGCAGGCAGGGGCGGGGTGCCCATTCCTCTGCCGCAAGCCGAGGTTCGGCGCCTGCCCGCAAGTACGGTGCGGGGGTTTTTCCGGCTTGATGCCCGGCCTTCCTTCGCGGGCGTTGCAACGCGGGCGGGGCCGCGCTAACACCCTGTCAACTCAAGACGAGAGGCTGTCATGTCGTCCCCCCTCCGCCTCGGCATCGCCGGGCTTGGCACCGTCGGGATCGGTGTCGTCAAGATCGTGCAGAAACATGCCGGCCTACTGGCGCAACGTTCCGGGCGTCCGGTCGCGATCACCGCCGTCAGCGCCCGCGACCGCAGGAAGAACCGCGACGCCGACCTGTCCGCCTATCGCTGGGAAGACGATCCGATGGCATTGGCGCTGGCCGAGGACGTGGATGTCTTTGTCGAGTTGATCGGCGGCGATGCGGGGATTGCGAAGGACAGCATCGAGGCGGCGCTGCGTTCCGGCAAGGACGTGGTGACGGCCAACAAGGCGCTGCTGGCGATGCATGGGCAGGAACTGGCGGAACTGGCCGAAGGACTTGGCCGGGTGATCCGCTTCGAGGCCGCCGTCGCGGGCGGCATCCCGGTCATCAAGGCGATGACGGAATCGCTGGCCGGCAACCGGATCAATCGCGTCATGGGCGTGATGAACGGCACCTGCAACTATATCCTGACCCGGATGGAAAGCGCGGGCCTGCCCTATGAGGAGGTCTTCGAGGAAGCCCGCCAGCTTGGCTATCTGGAAGCCGATCCGACGCTGGACGTGGGCGGCATCGACGCCAGCCACAAGCTGGCGATCCTTTCCTCGATCGCCTTCGGCACACGGCCGGCCTTCGATGCCGTCGAGATCGAGGGGATCGAGCGGGTCAGCATCGACGACATCCGCCGCGCCGCCGACATGGGCTATCGCATCAAGCTGCTGGGCGTGGCGCAGATGACCGCGCGCGGGCTGGAACAGCGCATGTCGCCCTGTCTCGTCCCTGCCGACAGCCCGCTGGGCCAATTGGCGGGCGGCACGAACATGGTGGTGGTCGAGGGCGACAGCGTGGGCCAGATCGTCCTGCGCGGCGCCGGGGCGGGCGAGGGTCCGACCGCCAGCGCCGTCATGTCCGACGTGATCGAACTGGCGCGCGGCGTCCGCCTGCCGGTGTTTGGCGTCCCCGCCACCTCGCTGAGCGACAGCCAGCCCGCGCGCACCGCCGTGCCCGCCGCCTATTACCTGCGGATGGAACTGCTGGACAAGCCCGGCGCACTGGCCAAGATCACGACCGTTCTTGGCGATGCGGGGATCTCGATCGACCGGATGCGGCAATACGGGCACAAGGACGGCTCGAACGTGCCGGTCCTGTTCGTGACCGACCGCACCACGCCCGAGGCCATCGACCACGCCATCGAGACCCTGCCCAAGACCGGCGTTCTGGCCAGCGACCCGGTCGAATTGCGCATCGAAGAGGTCTGACCCGTCAGCGTGTGGGGCGATAGGCGTCCTCGGACGGGGACAGGTGGCGCAGCCCATGCGTCACGTCCGCCCGCACCGCCAGCCGCAGCGCGGGTTCGTCCCCGGCCCGCAGGGATGCCAGGATCATGCGGTGATGGCGCGGCGCCTCGTTCCGGCGCATGCGGCCGTAGACGGCGCGCATGGTCGGTCCCAGTTGCAGCCAGACCGTTTCCAGGATCGCCAGCATCGCGGGCGATTGCGCGCGCAGGTAAAGCGTGCGGTGAAATTCCAGATTGGTGCGGATATAGCCGACGGCATCGTGCCGCTCGGCCGCCTCGCCAAGCGCGTCGTTGATCGAGGACAGGCGGTCGATCAGCGCGAAATGGGCGCGCGGCAGGGCACGGGCGGCCAGTTCCGGCTCGATCAGGGCGCGCAGGGCGGCCAGTTCCTCGATCCGTTCCACCGACAGCTCGGGCGTCGTCATCCGCCCGGACGAAGACAGCGTCAGCGCGCCCTCGGCCACCAGGCGGCGCACGGCTTCACGCACGGGGGTCATCGAGACGCGGAAACGCGCCGCCAGCCCGCGCAGGGTCAGCGCCTGCCCCGGCGGCAGAAGGCCGATCATGATCTCGGCCCTCAGGCTGCGGTAAAGCTGTTCATGCGCGTGGGGTTCCGATGATTTCTGACTGCTCATGCGTTCATGTGATCACAAATCGGCAAGGGGTCAATAGGGCGTCTCCGGTCAGCCCGAAAAGAGCCAGGAATGCAGTTCATGCCCGTGATCGCGCAACCATTGGCGGTGGGTCCGGTAATCGGGCATCAGCCGGGCCGTGGCGTCCCAGAAGGCGGGCGAATGGTCCATGTGGCGCAGATGCGCGACCTCATGCGCGGCGACGTAATCCAGCACGGCGGCAGGGGCCATCGCCAGCCGCCATGAAAACATCAGCCGCCCCTCATGGCTGCAACTGCCCCAGCGCGAGCGCGTGTCGCGCAGCGAAATTGCCCGGTAGGGGCGTCCGATCGACGCGGCATGGCGGTCGCAGGCCGCCGCCAGGCGCGTGCGCGCAAGCTGTTTCAGCCAGGCGGCAAGGACCGGCCCCGCGGGGTGGCGGTCGGGCACCAGCAGCAACCCGTCCTGCATGCGCACCGTGGCCACGGGCGCGGGCGTGATCCGCAGGGGCCGGCCCTGAACGGGCAGCAGCGCCCCCGCCGCGACCGCCTGGCGCGCGGGCATCGCGTCGCGTGTCCGGCGCAACCAGCCCGCGCGCGATTGCGCAAAGGCCCGTCCCTCGGACAGCGGCACGAAGGGCGGCATGGTCAGCACCACCTGCCCCCCCGCCCTTGCCACGCGCAACGTCATCCGCCGCGCACGCGCCATCCGCCGCAGCAGGATGCGGATATCTTTGTCTATCACGATCTCTGACGGCTCGTCGCGCATGGCAGCCCGGTTGAAGAAATCCCGCGAAAAGGCTTTGACACCCCCCGCATGCTGTGGCAGGGGACAGCGGATTTACCTAACCCCGGCTGAAAGAGATTGCCATGCCCAAAGAGGAGTGGGGTACGAAACGCTTGTGCCCTCATTGCAACACGCGCTTTTACGACCTTCAGCGCGATCCGATGACCTGCCCGGCCTGCGGTGCAGAATTCACGGTTGAATCGCTGCAAAGCGGTCGTGGCCGTGCATTGGTTTCCGAGAAAAGCGCCGCGAGCGCCCGCGACCAGGCCAACGTCGTCGATGACGAGGATCTGGACGACGACACCGACGGCGGCGATCTGGACGACGATCTTCTGGACGACGACACCGATGATGAAGATGTCTCGCTGGACGACATCGCCGATGTCGCAAGCGACGACGACGACTGATCCGAAAGGCCCCTCGCGGGGCCTTTTTTCTTTTCGCGAATGCGCGCGATTTTGCTCTTGCACCCCCCTGC
Source organism: uncultured Paracoccus sp. (assembly GCF_945915435.1). Lineage (GTDB taxonomy): Bacteria > Pseudomonadota > Alphaproteobacteria > Rhodobacterales > Rhodobacteraceae > Paracoccus. The sequence goes on from NZ_CAMEFG010000044.1 coordinate 25,346, forward strand.
GCCACCGCCTATACGACGCCCGACACGGACGATACGTCGTCTTGTGACAGTGGGGCCGTAGCTCAGTTGGTAGAGCGCTTGAATGGCATTCAAGAGGTCAGGGGTTCGATTCCCCTCGGCTCCACCAATTCACATTGATTTCATTAAGAAAATACCCCCTCGGCGGGATCAGCCCCACAGCCAGCCCCACAATCGCAGCGGCCTTCACCGGGCGCTGTCCGCTGCCGGTCGCCTGCTTTGTTCGCAAGAGGGCACAAGAAGGGGTGGGGTGGCTGGGCTGGGCGGCAAAACATTGCGCCAGTTCGCTGGAATGTCGTCGCCCGATCACCTTTTTCTTTCGTTCGGCCCCCCCGCCAGAAGGGGGGGTGATGGACCAAGGGGGGCACCCCGGCGGGGCCTGTTATACAACAGGGGTCCGGCAGACCCCAATGAGGGGCCGGTGGACCGGGGGCGGTGAAGGACAAGAGGTCAGAGACTCCTTTGGGTCAACTACTGTCCGGCATAGTTTCTACATACGAAAACTGCACGCTGCCGCTTCTGTTCCAGCGTAATATCGGAAGGGGCCGAATAGATATCGTTGATCAATTGGCGAAGAATTTCATCCATAATAATCAATGCGGTATTGGGATAACCCCTCCTAGATGCAACATTCTCCGCAAACATCACTTGATACGCTTGGTCAATAGGCATTCTTTCTGTGCGCAAACCTTCGATTCGGTCACTCAAGCCTGAATAGCGGTTGCATGCACCATAGGCTTTTGCAAAATCAATTTGCGCCATACGCACTTGGCGCATGAGTTCCATGTCACGACGAGCAGCTTCCGCGCCTCGCTCCAAACCATCCATATAACCTCCAAAGAAATCCGCAATTACTGGCTGCGATTCGGCAGATGTGCCAGCTAAGACAATCAATATAGCGCTAGGACGTGCTGACAAAAGGGATTCACATCAGGCTTTGATCATGATTCAAGCTGGCATCTGCGATGGAGGCCAGTTTGGCACGAGCCCTTATGTCGGACGAGGAATGGGCGTTCTTTGAGCGCTTCATCTTCGCTGTCCGCGCCCCGAACGGGCGCAAACCCACCAACCACCGCCTCGTTCTTGATGGAATTTTCTGGATTGCCCGAACCCGGGCGCCATGGCGCGATCTTCCCGGGGAGTTCGGCAAATGGTCGAGCGTCTATCGGCAATTCCGACGCTGGACGTTGGCAGGGCTCTGGGAGGACATCATGGAGGCCCTGAACCAGAGCGGATCCGTGCCAAGTGCCCTGCAGATGATCGACAGCACCGTAATCCGCGCCCACCATCAGGCAGCGGGCGCTAAAGGGGGACTCCGCGACAGGGTTTCGGCCGTTCTCGAGGTGGCTTTACGACCAAGATCCACCTCCTCGTCAATGCACACGGGCTTCCCATGAGGACAGAGATTACGCCAGGCCAGACGTCAGACTATCTCGGCTTCGATCTGGTGATGGCGGATAATCTGCCCCGCCCGAGTGTGCTGCTCGCGGATCGCGGCTACGATGCAGACAAGATCAGAGACGGCATGGACCCGCAGATCAACAAGCCGAGCAAGATGATCAGAAAACCCAAAATCCTTCCGCCGGCGAAAGATCCGTGCGGGGATGAATCCAAATAATTATTCATGCCTTCCATTCGCCTGGGACTACTCCGAGATCCTGGCCAGATGCACTCAATCCGTGCCCATGGCGCGCGCGGACACAACAAGTTTGCGGAGCCGGACGTCTTCCTCTTCGGTGTGGTCTATTTGATTTTTCGCCATCAGCGCCTTCTCCCTGTTGAGCGCCAGCAGGGTCTGGGCGGCAAAAAGGAGACGGACGGCTTGCCGGCGCAGCGCAGGCATGCGGCGTGTTCGCTTGACGGCAGCTCGTCTTGCTTTGGGATCGGCGACCGACGCGATTTCCTCGGCACTGAACCAGCCGGCCTCGGCGTATTCTGCAAGACGGCCCGTCAGCATTTTATCCTCGCGGCGCCGCAGGATACTCAACCCGACGATGGCGATAGCGGCATATACGGCGCCCTGGATGATCGGCTCAAAAAGCATGACGGTCTCGCCAGACGGCAGTACGGCCGTGCTGGTGTCCCATATGGCATGCAACGCGAACGCTGCGAGAAAACCCAGCCCAATCCAGACCAGGCCATGGCCCATCGAAAGCCCGTGCCGCGCGGCAAGACCGGCAGCCAGCCCCGTGCAGGCGGTAAACACGAGATGGGCATGCGCCGTAAATACCTCCCGCAGAACATAGTTCACAATCAGGCCGATGACGCCGCCATCGCTGAAGGCATTGGCCAGATAGCCAATGTCCTCGGCAAATCCGAACCCCGCGCCGACCAATGCGCCCACGAAGAGGCCGTCCCACGGCCCGCGCAAATGCCGCCGGCCGAAAACATAGACGAGGACGACGAACAGCCCCTTGGCCAACTCCTCGGAAAATGGAGCCACCACCATTAGACCCAGACTGGCCTCTCCCAATTCGGTCACCACTCCGTCGAGTTCGGTTTCCATGAAAACCGAAGCGAGTACCGCGGGAATGCAGCCCCAGAGGATGGCCAGAAAGACAAGCTTGCGCGCTCTGGGGATCCAGGGATCGAACCTGACCAGCAGCCGCATCCAAAGGAGATAGGGAACCAGTGTGGTCAGCCCGATCGCCACGTAGAGATCGAGTTGGGAAAATCCGGCATCTCCCAACACCATCATCACGAGGATGGTGATTGCGAAAACGACGATCAGCGAAATGACAGTCGACCAGACGCCGGCCGGACTTGTCCACGCGTCGGGCGTTACTCGATCCATAGCGGGCGTGGCCGCTGGAGCCGGTTGAACGCTCCAAAGTGTGGCTGTCATCGAAAGTCCCCCATTCTGCCCTCAACGGCGTCGGCCAATAATTCGGGGCGGCAGTGGTCCGCCCGGATGTTCAGGTTTTGCGATCGAAGTGATTATGTTCAGGCCATTCCCCCTTTGCTCGAAACGAGCAAAGGGGCCGGCTCTTAGCGTACGCATTTAATTGTTGATCGCAGTGATCCTTGGCGCATCGTCCACAATGGAGAACCAGACTTCGCCATCCCCGATCATGACGCCCTGCCAATTGGCAAACAGCGTCTCGTAGCTCTGGCTCGTTACCGCGTCTTTGACATCGGACGTGAATATCTGGTCGAAATCGGTAACGAATTCGCTTTCGCCGGCGATCTCCACGCTCTCTCCATCGATCGTTACCGAAATCGGATAGGCAACCATCTGGGCCAGTGCATCCGCATCATCATTGGTCACGGCCTGCTGGAGTTCGGTAAAAAAGGTTTTGGGGCGCTCGTGCTCGCCAAAGAGCGTGTCGAGCGTTTCGTTCACTTCGGTAGCCGACTGCGCGACTGCCGGAGGCATTCCCCATGCCATGGCGCAGGCCAAAACAATGACAACGGAACGCATACCCATCCTAGCCTCCTATTGCTTCATTCTTCGATGATCGCGGTGTGATCGGCAAAGCAGGCGGCCAGATCGGCAGGAGCGCCGAGGCCTTCGGCAAAGGCGATCTGCTCATCGCGCTCGGAAGCGTCGGCAACTCCACCCCAAACATCCTTGAACTGGTTTTGTCCGTCCACAAGATTATTCTGCGCAACGAGCTCTGGATCAGGAAGGGCGCGAGGAAAGAAACGCGCAAAAGTTGAAGACACTCCGAGGAACGGCATATCATGAGACGCCTAAACAACGCACCTATCCTTACTTCGGCCCGTCACCGGGCATTGATCGAAATACATGTGTCAGCGCGGCGGCATGACGCAGACACAACTTGCGAAAAAACTGAACGAATATCAATCATTTGTTGCACGTCTGGAAAGCGGCCAGCGCCGCGTTGACGTTGTGGAACTGATTCGCCTGTCGGAAGTGCTGGGCTTTGCGCCCGACGACATGGTGAGGGCCGTTGCTGCCGTTCAGGACAGTTAGGCACGATCAGGTGCCGGGGCTTGCAGCCCGCGCGGCTTGACCCGTTGCGACCGCACCAGCCGGGCTTGGCGGCTCTTGGCGCTTTCACCCCATTCCTGTTCCATTGCCCGAAGCTGGGCATCCGGGGGCACGCTGGCGAACTGGCGCAGGTCTGCTGCCTGCTGACGAAGCGCCCGCGCCTCGGTGGCAAGGGCGCGGATGGCGGCACGCTCAACCTCGGCAATATCACGGTGCCGCACCAGCCCGGCATCGACACGCTGGGCCAGCCGGTCATAACAAGCTGTCGCGCGATTGGTCAGCCATTCGGCGCGGGCATCCAGCAGAAGGGCATAGGGGTGATGGCCCGGCGCGGCTTGATCCCGGCACCAGCCGTAAAGATCACCGAAGCGGACCCCCTCGGCACGGGCGGCGGCAAAGGGGTCAAGTCCCTGTTCGACCCGCCGCAGGACGGTATCGAACACGTCTGCGTCGTCGGTTTGTTCGGGCTGCTCAATCACCTTTTTCCTTTTCGTGTAGCTGCTTGTTAGCGCGTTACTGCGCATTGTTCCGTGTATAACCTTACTTCGCCGGGGGAACGAAAATCGGGGGAAATCCAGTCCGACGCCCCCTCACGAATCAGGGACAGATGCATCTGCCCCCTCGGCAATTTATTGCGAATAAATCTCAATAATAAGGGGCAGCGGGGCAGCAAAGGGGGCAGCTTTTCTCGCCCTATCTGCCCCTGCCGATCACCTTTTTTTTGCTGGCTAAAATCCATGTAGGGGGCAAAGGGGGCAGAGAGGTGACTGGAAGCTCCTATAATCAAGATTACACCCCCTCTGAACGCCTGAAACTTGATTTTAGAGCCTCTAATGGAAAACTGCTGCCCCTTTGGCCTCAGAGGGGGGGTGATGGAGCCGGAAATCTGCCCCGGCCCCCGGCCCGTGTGTTCCGTGTATAGACTGTTTTCGGTGCGTTCGCTGGCTTACGTCTTTGTCGTTTGTCACCACGTTGCGGGTTGTATCCATTGACGATCACCTTGGGCCTTCGCAGCGGTCCAGCCCAGCGCGCGCATCACCCGGTTGAGTTCTTTCCCCAGCTTGTTCGGCCCGAGCCTGCCCCACACGCCGCCAGCCAGCCGGTTGCGCAGGTCGCCGTGGCTGACCCGCAGACCACCGCCGACTGTGGAGCGCCTGACGCCCCACGAGCCATCCGGCGCTTTCTGCCGCAGCATGGTTTCGACATCTGCCGCCAGTTCATCGGGGGAAGTGAAAGCCTTCTGCGCCGCCGCTGCGTCGCCGTAGAACTTCGGATCAAGCCCGATCTTCGTCACGTCGCCACCGAACTCCGGGCCGAAGAACACCTGCAACGCTTCAACGACAATCTGGGGCCAGTCGTTTCTGAACGCCTCAAGGTTGATCGCCCCGACCTTCACCGGCCACCATCGCCTGTTGCCGGTCACGTCCTGCAAGAACTGGTCATCGTTCGTCGTGGCAATGAAGATGAAGCCGCGCCGTTGCTTCGTCACCTCGCGCCCGTAGGCCATGCGCGCCTCATCGAATGTCCGGGAGAGAAGCGCCTTGTCGTTCTCGACCTCGCGAATGCGCCCTCGCGACATGTCGGACAATTCGACGACCAGCTTGCCGCCGGTAGCTTCCATGACCTTCTGGTCGTCGGTGCCCAGCACGGTCATGGGGGTAAACAGATCGGGGCCGAACAGATCGGCCATGATCTCGCCCAGCGTCGATTTGCCCGCGCCCTGCGCGCCGCAGAGGGTCAGGACGTGATCCCACTTGCACCCCGGTTTGAGGATGCGGGCGATCAGCGCCAGCACCGTGAGCCGTCCCCAAGAACGGTGAAGGGGTGTATCTAGCGCGCCCAGATAGGTGACAAGCCATGTATCCAGCCGGGGCGTTCCATCCCACGGGTTGTTTTTTACCAGCGCCCCCAGCGCCTCTTTCACCGGGTCGTAGGGATGCGCATCGCCTTCCGTTTTCATTGCGTCCATAGCCTTGGGGACGCCGATATCACGCCCGGTCATACGTGCCAGCAGCGCCGCGATCTGCCGCCCTGCCGTATCATCCACTATTTGCCGCACACCGACCGGCAACGCTACGCCGGGAATGGGCTGCGTCAGATCGAACGTGTGCTTGCCCGTCCGCTCATTGCGCCCGAACGCAAGCGGCTGCCCAGCAAGCTGGTCGATCAGTTCGGGCACGGACACCCCCGGTTTACGCCCCGCGCCTTGCTGCACCCCGCCGTGTCCATCTCCTTGAGGGGTGACAGGCGACACCCAGCCCGCCGCCTGTGCGTCCTTGAACACGGATGCCGTGGTCTTGGGCCGCTTCCCTGCCTGTCCCAACGCCTGCGCGTTCGGCACGTCCGACGCGATGAACTTCTGCCAATCCGTTTCGGAATCGACCGCGCCGCCGCAGGCTTCCGACGCCGCGACAAAAATCGGCCTGGCCTCATCCTCGGTCAGCCGCCCCGTCGCAATGTCGCCCGCCAAGGGCAGCTTGACGGTGTTCAGCCAATAGTCCCGGTCGCCGGT
>NZ_CAMEFG010000045.1 GCF_945915435.1 uncultured Paracoccus sp.
ATCAACAGCCGTCAGAGGTGTTTTCATGGGAATGCTCTTGTGTTGGAGCCGCAGACGCGGCGGGTTGAGGGATGGATTCCCCGAACATCTCAGAGAGATCTGGGCGAACGTCCCGGATCTGCACACCAAGAGCCGCAGACAACGCTGCCGCTTTGGCGATTCCGATGCGTCTTTTCCCGCTCTCAATCAGGCTCAGCATCGCCAAAGAAATGCCGACTTCCTGACAGATTTCAGAACGAGTCCGTCCGCTCGCAGTGATATGATCGGTGATATCCATGCCGCTTAATTTACACAGTGTGAATTTTACATCAAGTGAAATTTTACACTGTGTCTCTGGTCGAGCGGGAATGTCGCGTGGCATTCCCCATGGCATGAAGTTCCGTCTCAAAGAATTCCGCGACCAAGCTGGCCTCACCCAAGAACAGATGGCGGAGCGGCTAGATATTTCTGTCAGCCTTTACAATGGGCTGGAAACGGGCAAGCGACGCATGAATGCCACCTATCTACAAGGGGCATCCGAGATATTTGGCGTGCCTGCCTCCGAGCTGATCGTTGAAGCGCCGATCGTCATCCCCATTGCAGGTCGCGTCGGTGCAGGGGCGAGTGTCCCGCTGTATGATACCACCGACGACGGCGGGCTGTTCAAAGTCGCGGCACCCCCGCAAGTGCGCAAGCTTGGCCCCGCGGGAAGCTTTGCCGCCGTCGAAGTCGAGGGCGACTCGATGATGCCCATGTATCAACCGGGCGACATCCTGTTCTTTCGCCGCGCGACCCATGAGGGGATACCTGACGAAGATATCGGCAGACCCTGCATCGTCGAGGATGCGGATGGTCACGCATGGGTCAAGCAGGTCAGGACCGGTGATGAACCGGACCTGTTTCACCTGACATCACTGAACCCCACCGCACAGACCCGCCACAACCAGCGCATCAAATGGGCTGCCCGTGTCATGCTGGCCCTGCCCGCCGAGATGGTCGAGCGGCTGTGACCAAGTGGCAGGTAACCACATGCCATTAAACCATTTGTAAACATATTCTCGATACAGTCAGGGAACGAAATCAACCATATATGTGAGGTAGCATGGTAACTTTCGAACGAAATATGCGAACCCTTTCATCCTCTGATGGAAGCTGGGATCTGGTCAAAACCAGTTGGAATGAACAGTGCATGAGGCACGGAGACGAAATTTCAGACTACGCGGTAAGCTCGCTCGGCGTCGTTGAAGAACTCGCAAATGAGCCGACGAAGAACGCCAAGTCCCTTGGCTTGTTCGACGATACCGGACGATGTCACGCGATCTGCCATGCGAACGTGACCAGCCTCCCAGGGTATGAAAAACCAGTGTTGCGCATCCGCCACCTTCTGCTTGCCCCAGACTATGACTATGGCCACCTCGACGCGTCAGATTACGCTCGTGCATTGACCAGCGTGTTCAGCAATGTGATCGGCCTTGCTTTTGGTGAGATGAAGGCAATGCACATCAAATTCCACCTCCGAAGCCCCGGAGACGTGTCGTTCTTTGGTGCCTTGACTGACGCACTCTCTAAAATTCCAACTTTTCGGGCTGTTCACATGAGAGGCGCATGGCTATATCTTGACTTGTCCGAGGACAGCCACTTCGGAGCAGGAGCAACCCAATGAACCTTCACACTCAACTAGAATCCCACCTGTTCGACGTCTTTCACCACGCCATACTCACCGTCGGAATCGAGCAATTCAAACGAACAAGTTTGTTCGGATCGAACGACCGAAGCACTCAGCGTGAGCAGAAACTGGCAGCTTGAACCTGCCCCATGTAAGATGTTGGCCCGCCAATATGGCGGGCCTTTTTATTTTGTACGAACAGGTTATGGCACAAGACGCTCTTGCCGCTGCGCCAGCCACACCGACAACCCCAGAACCCTGAACCCCCACCGAGTGATCCGATAGCGGCATCCGAACCCCTGCACCAGCCGCACGTCTTTTCCGATCCAGATCATTAACCCTACTCACCCGCCCTCACCGGCGGGCTTTTTCATGCGCCGACGCCCGGCGCTGGCAGAGAGAGTGTAGCAGAGACGAATCAGTGACAAACCCGAAATTTCACAAAGTGTGAAATTTTTAGTGGACAAAACTTTTACACAATGTAAATCTTAGCCCCATCCCACCCATCCGCCACCCGGCAGATCGCGGGACCCACGATGGAGCCAGCTATGCCCGACAACAAGTTTACTGACAGCGATCTCGGAACCCTGACGCTCACCGGCTTCGATGAAATTTATGTGTTCGAGGACGTGAAGCTTGGCAATGCTCAAAACGTCATGGTGGACATTCCTGACAAAGACTGGCTCGCCATTGCCCACGGCAAGACGCTCACGGTCCTTGAGGTCAGCGGCATCACCCGCGTCGATTGGTTGCCGAGCGTCGCGGCGGTCAACGATGGGGTTTCGCCATGACCATCGCCAACTCGGCCATCCAGATCCTCGGCACCGCCGCGCTGCTGCTGGCCATCGCCGCCACGGTCTGGCTGTTCGCCAGCGCCGACTGGCCCGCCGTGATCGACAGCGCATTCCCCTCCACGCGCCTGACGCTTGAGGACGGCGTCCGCCTGATCGAGGGGGCGCGGTGATGGAACCTCGCAACATCCTCGTGATCCACAGGCGAGACGGCGAGACTGTCTTTCTGACAGTCACGCAGTTTGCCCGGTTTTTCGACAACCGCGATCCGCGCGACTGGATCGTGTGACCGAATAGGCCGCCGCGGGCATCGCCTGTCCTGCGCCCGGCCTGACTGCCCCCGGTGATCCAGTTCACCAGTGCCTGTTTCCCGATCACGGGATCGCCGGGGGCGCATTTTCCCGAAATCCGCCCGACCGGCTAAAGTTTTGAGGCTGACAATGAACGCCATCGCAACGATCAAGCCCGCCCATCCGCCATGCGACAAGGGCACCATCACCGTCACCATTTCCGACCTGCGCCCGGGCATCATCAAGGCCGTGGCCATCGTCGAACGGCGCAACACGATCCCGATCCTGGGCTGCCTGCACATCACGCCGAAGCGCGACAAGCTGGAGATCCGCGCAACCAACATCGACACCTGGCTGACGATCACATGCCCCGCGCAATGCGCGGCAGGTGAACCCTTCACGATCGACGCGCGCCTCATGGACATGATCCTGCGCGGCGCTGATCGCGCTGACAGCGTCAGGATCGAGCGTCAGGACAACATCCTGATCCTGCGGCATGGCACCGCGACCATACGTCTGCAAGAGCTATGCCCGCCTTCGGACTTCCCGGCGGAACCGGAGGCGGACGACATGGCGTCCTGTGAAGTCCCCGAAACGGTGCTTGCCAAGCTGATCGACAGTGTCAGGTGGGCGATTTCGACCGAGGAAACGCGCTATTACCTCAATGGTATCTATCTGCATGCCCGCGACGGAATGCTGGCCGGTTGCGCAACCGACGGTCACCGCCTTGCGCTCTATCAGACCACCACGGACTATCCACTTGAGGCCGTAATCTTCCCCCGATACTCGGTCGCGGCATTGCGCAATCTGCTGACGGCAGGCGGCAACCATGCGGTGCGGATCTCCGCCGCCCTCGACAAGCCCCGGATGCGGATCGAGGGCGATGGCTGGTCGGCAACCGTCAAATGCATCGACGGGACATTTCCCGACTACACCCGCGTGATACCCGGCCGCGACAAGGCGCGGGGGCACGCGGTGATCAACCGCCACACGATGCGCATCTTCCCCAGCTTCAGGAAGCTGTCCCACTGCAGAGAGGGCATCAAGCTGGACCTCGGGAACGGGATCGCAACCTGCTCCTCCATCTCGCTCGGCCTCACGGTGGAGGCGCCGATAGAGGCGAGCGGGGATTTCAGCGTCGGTTTCAACCAGCGCTACCTGACCGAGGTTGTCAGCCTCTTCGGCACGGTCAAGCTTGAGGCCGCCAGTTCGGGAGACGCCGCCCATGTCCTGACCGAGGACCCCGACCTGACTGTCGTCCTCATGCCGATGAGGGTGTGAACGATGGCTGATCAGAACCGCTTCCTGCGCGACGGCCGCACCCAAGCCGACCATGACCGGCGCATTCTGGCGGGGGCGCGATGACCATCCACCCACACCACCCCCTGATCATCGACAGCTTCGCGGGCGGCGGCGGGGCCAGCACCGGGATCGAGATGGCCCTTGGCCGCTCGCCCGATGTCGCGATCAACCACAGCGAGAAGGCGCTGGCGCTGCATGCGGCCAACCACCCCGAGACGCTGCACCTGGACAGCAACATCTGGGACGTTGACCCACTGACCGTGACGCAGGGCCGCAATGTCGGCCTGCTGTGGGCCTCGCCCGATTGCAAACATTTTTCCAAGGCCAAGGGCGGCGCGCCCCGCGACCGCAACACCCGCGACCTGGCATGGGTCGTCGTCAAATGGGCAGAGGAAGCCAAGCCCGACGTGATCTGCATGGAGAACGTCGAGGAATTCGTGACCTGGGGCCCTCTTGGCGAGGACGGCAAGCCCATCAAGGGCCTTGAAGGAACCACCTTCGACCTGTGGGTGCGCCGCTTGAAGCGCGCGGGCTACAAGGTCAAATGGCGCGAGCTGCGCGCCTGCGACTATGGCGCACCCACGATCCGCAAGCGGTGGTTTCTGGTCGCGCGCCGCGACGGGCGCCCCATCACTTGGCCCAAGCCCACGCACGGCCATCCCGACAGCGATGCGGTCCGCAAGGGCAAGTTGCTGCCGTGGGTCGGCGCCGATACCTGCATCGACTGGTCGCTGCCCTGCCCCTCGATCTTCGACAGCAAGGCCGAGGTCTGGGAAAAGCACGGGCTGCGCGCGGTCAGGCCGCTGGCAGCCAATACGCTGGCCCGCGTCGCGAGGGGCATGAAGCGCTATGTGATCGACGCCGAGAGGCCCTTCCTGGTCAGCCTGAAGGGCACGGCCCGCCGCGACATGCCGGCGGGTGCACCACACCCGACTATTCTGGCCGGCGGCGGTCATAGCGCGCTGCTGGTGCCCAGCATCGTCCGAACAGACATGCGCAAATCAAATGCCAGGTGTTCTTACGACATCAAAGATCCGCTAAGGACGATCACCACCTCAGGCGGCCATGCACTTATCGCGCCCAGCCTCCAGCGCTTCAACTCGGGCGCGACCGGACAGGACATTCGCGATCCGCTGGCCACGATCACCGCCAACAGCTGGATCAAGAAGCCCGGCGGCGCGGCCCCATTGGGCATGCTCACACCCTATCTGGCCAGCATCGCGCATGGCGACAGCGGCGGGCGGCGCGAATACCCGCTGACCGATCCGCTCGGAACGGTCACGGTAGGCGGCATCCAGCATGCGGCCATCGCCCCGGTCCTCGCCACCATGCGCAACAGCGCAAAGCCGTGGCAGCGGGCCGACATGCCCGCCCATACCATCACGGCGGGCGGCGCCGGGCTGACCTGCATCGCGCCGGTGCTGACCTATGCACAGCAGGGCGGCAGCAACCGGGATGCCCGAGATCCGCATCATACGATCTGCGCCAGCAAGAAAGACCAGAACAGCCTGATCGCTGCCTTCCTGGCGCAGCAGAACGGCGGGCCGCGCATGGATGCGCATGCCGGTCACGATCTTCGCGACCCGATCAGCACCATCGCCGCCAGCGGCAGCCATCAGACCCCGGTCGCGGCCTTCTTTGCCAAATACTACGGCACCGGCGATGGATCGAGGACGGACGAGCCGTGCCACACCGTCACCGTCAAGGATCGGATGGCGCACATACAGGCCGAGATGGCCGCGCCGCCCTTCGCACCCGAGCATGAGGCCCGCGCGCGCCAGGTGGCCGAGTTCCTGCGCGCCCATGATGCATGGGACGGCGGCGAGTTCGTGACCCTGGATATCGACGGCGCGACCTTCGTCGTCGTGGACATAGGCATGCGGATGCTGACGCCTCGTGAACTGTTCCGGGCGCAGGGTTTCCCCGACGATTACGTCATCGAGGGCGTCTGGCACGTGGACGAGGCGGGCGACTGGCATTGGCAGGGCTTTGCCAAGGACGTGCAGATCAGTTGCTGCGGGAATTCCGTCTGCCCGCCGCTGGCCGAGGCCATCGTGGCCGCCAACTGCCAGCACCTGATCGTAACCGATCGGCAGGAGGCGCAGGCATGACCTCGATCACCCACCGCGACATCACCATCACGCAGGCCGAGGTCCCCGGCGCGCCGTTCGCATGGGTCCATGACGATGCGGGCGGCTCGGCCGAGGCCCTGGACGAGGCTAAGCGGCAGATCAACCGGCACCTCGCAACGCCCGATCCCGACTGCACGATCTGCGCCGGGTCGGGATGGGAGGAGCTGCTGGGCTGGCGCGAGGTCCCCTGCACCGCCTGTTGGGGACCGGGCTTCTGGGCCGGGGTGAAACATCACGAAAGGAATCAGAAATGACCGACCAGACGCCAGACCTCGCCCCGTGCCCTTTCTGCGGAGGGAAAGCAATACATCAGGGCGCATCCATTCGGTGCAACAATTTCGGGTGCAATGCCTCAATTTTGCCACGCTGGACAAAGAATGTAGTCGGTCCCGCCAAGGGCATACCAGGTCTAGGCTTCAATTTGGCCGCGGCTGACACCCGGCGGCGCTGGAACGCCCGCGCTGCGCTCACATCTGCCCCGGAGGCGCAGCCTGCCGCTGCCCCGACTAGCGAGACGGTAACGCCAGAACAGCAACTCGCCCGCGACATCCTCAATGAGTTGGTCAGGGCGCGCGCCAAATTCCCCGGCAAGAACGTCACCTTCGCCGCGCTGGTCGAGGAAGTCGGGGAGTTGGCCACAGCCACCATCGAGGAAAGCGCCGAACGGGTGCGCAAGGAAGCGGTGCAGGTCGCTGTCATGGCAATACGCATGTTTCTGGACGGCGATCATTGTTTCGACAGCTGGCGGGCGGAAAAGGGGCTTGACCATTTGGACCCGGCAAAGCGCGCCCTCTCGGGAGGGCGGGATGGCTGACTCGCGCAAGGACGTAGAACGCTACCTGGCGGCAGTGAAAACGATTGTCGATGGCCGAAACCCGGAGCGTGACCGAGGCAGCATCATGGTAACGCTGGAAGGCACGGTTGCCGCGGTGCTGGTTTATGTGATGGGCGGCGATCATCGCAAGGCCGCAGCCATGCTCAACGAAGCGCTGGTCCAAGGCGTCGAGGAACGGATCGCGCTTGCCGGCCGCCGTAGAGCCAAGGGGAAGGATGGGTAGATGAGAAACGTCCAGCCGCTTTTCGCCAGCGAGAAAACCGCAGCGCGCCTTCTGGACATGCAGCCAGCCGAGTTTCGCAGGCTGGTTGATGTCGGGGCGCTGCCCTGCGCAGTTAAGCATGGGCGATGGGATGTTGCAGAGCTGCAAGCTATCATGCGCGGAACTAAGATAAAGCCTGCCGAGGAATTCGACCTTTGAGGAAAGAGCGCAAGCCATACGTCACACGAAAAACCACGGGCGGAAAGGTCCGATGGTATTACCGCCTGACGTGGTTTGAGGGCGCAAAGCGCCGTGAACGCTTCATTCCGCTGCCCAACGATCCAGACAGTGCCGAGTTTGACCGTGCTTACTGGTCGATCCGGTCGGGATCGGCTGAGGCTGTTCAGCCACCGGCCAAGAGGACCTGGCGCGAGTTGGTGACGGCATACAGGTCCAGCGCCAAATTCTTGAAGCTCGCACCCCGCACCAAGAAATCCTACAACGACACCATAGAATGGATATTGGAAAGAAATGCGTCCAAACCGGTGACATCGCTCACCCGCAAGAAGCTGATGGACCTGCATGCCAAGTATGCGGACACGCCGCGAAAGGCCGACATGCTGGTCCAGATCGTGTCTATCCTATGTAATTTCGCCCGCAAGAAAATGCTCTGGGAAATCGATAACCCCGCCGAGGGAATGGATCTCTATGGCAAGACACGGGAATATGAACCGTGGCCGGATTGGATGGTCAAGAAGCTCACCGACGCGCCAGCCAACGTCCGAACCGCCGCCGAATTGATCCTTGGGACGGGCCAAAGGCCATCAGCGGCCATAGCCATGCGCCGAGATCAATTCCAAGGCGAGTGGATGACCGTCACCGACGAGAAGGGGGATCTGTCCTACGAGATTTTCTGCCCGCGGCCGCTGCGCGATTTTCTCGCAACCCTGCCGGTTGCTGGAAACCATGTGATTGCCAAGAACCTGACGCAGCCTCTGCGATATGATGCCGTCGAGAAGGCGTTTCGGGCGTGGCGGGAAACGCTGGGCGAGCCAGCAAAGCCATATTCGATGCACGGCCTGAGAAAGCTGGCAATCGTCAGGCTGGCCGAAGCTGGTTGCAGCGACGCCCAGATCCAGGCGATCACCAACCAGAGCGCGCAGACCGTCGCCTACTATCGCAAGCGCGCGAATCGGAAACTTCTGTCCCGCGCAGCAATAGAACAGAACAGGCCCGGAACGTGATCGTGGGAAATCACTGTGGGAACGGTCTTGCGCCAGCTTCCAATTTTTTAATATAAGTTCTTGATTTTATTGGTGCCGGTTGCAGGAATCGAACCCGCGACCTTCTGATTACAAATCAGCTGCTCTACCTGCTGAGCTAAACCGGCGCCGGGCCTTGCGATAGCGCGATTGGAGGCGTTTCGCAAGCCGTTCGGCAGGGTCTGATCGACGGTTTCCCCGGCGGCGGAACGGGTTTAATCTGCGCGTTGGTTAACCAGGGCGAACTTATTCATGCAAATCGTTTTTCACTGCGGCACACATGGCACCGACCACGACGGAATGCTCAAGACCTTGATGCACAACCGCGACTGGCTGTCGAAATCGGGGGTCGAGATCGTATCGCGCAACCGTCACCGGGGCATCTTCGAGAACGCGCTCGGCTCGCTCAGGGGTGGGCCGGCCACGCGCGAGATGGAGGAGATGATGCTGGACGCCATCCTCGATTCCGAAGCCACCGACCGCGTGATCTGCAGCCAGCCCGCCTTCATGGGCATGGCCGCCCGCGCCGTCTCGCCCGACGGATTGTTCCCGGTGGCGCCTGCCAAGCTGGCGGCGCTGGCAAACCTCTTTCCGAGCGCCGAGGTCGAGTTCTTCATCGGCCTGAAAAACCCCGCGACCCTGATCCCCTTCTGCGTCGAGCAATCGGGGGAAAGCATCGAGACCCTTCTGGGCACCTCCTCGCCGCATCATTTGCGTTGGGGTCCGGCGATCCGCCGCATCCGCAAGGCATTGGACGGGCGGCGGCTGGTGATATGGTGCCACGAGGACACGCCGCTGATCTGGCCCGAGATCGTGCGCATGATCGCCCGGATGCCCGGCGACGTGCCCCTGAAGGCCGGGCTGCATATCCTGGGAGAAATCCTGGAACCCGACGGCATCCGCTTCATCCGCGACGAAATGGAAAAGCAGGAGCGGGTCACCATTTCCCGCAGGCGCGAGATCTTCAGCCGTGCCCTGCAACAGTTTGCCCGCAGCGAGGTGATCGAAAGCACCATCACCCTACCCGGCTGGACGCAGGAACTGGTCGACCGCATGAGCGCCGATTACGACGAGGACGTGGCCGAGATCGCCAGCCTGCCGGGGGTCGAGTTCATTTCGCCCTGACCGGAGGCGCTTCTTCGGGCGCTGGCGGCTCTTCCTGCCCGTCATGGTCCAGCGCCAGCCGTTTTTGCGCCCTTGCGCCCAATTCGCGCAGCATTTCGGCCTGGCGTACGACATTGCCCTGCCCGCGCGTCAGCCGGTCCATCGCCAGGGCATGGCTTTTCTGCGCGCGATCCAGCGCCACCCCGACATCCTCGATCGCCGAGACGAAGCCGTGCAGCTTGTCGTAAAGCTGGCCCGCGCGGTTGGCGATCTGCATGGCGTTGCTTTCGCGCCGTTCGACCGTCCAGATGTGATCGACGGTGCGCAGGGTCAGCATCAGCGTGGTGGGCGTCGCCAGGCCCACGCGCCGCTCCATCGCGAAGCTGGCCAGTTCGGGATCGGTGCGCATTGCCTCGGAAAAGGCGCCCTCGATGGGGATGAACATCAGCACATAATCGACCGAACCGTCGTCAAGCGACTGATATCCCTTGCCGGAAAGCGCCGTGATATGGGCGCGGATGGCCGTGACATGGCGTTTCAGCGCAGTCTCGGCCGCCAGGGGATCGCCGGCGTTCACCGCCTCTTCATAGGCGGAAAGCGAGACCTTGCTGTCGATCACCAGCACCTTGTCCCTGGGCAGTTTCACCACCACATCGGGCCGCCAGCGGCGCCCGTCGCCGTCCTTTCGGGTTTCCTGCGTCAGATAGTGAATGTCGCGTTGCAGGCCAGATTCCTCCAGCAACCGCTCAAGGATCATCTCGCCCCAGGCGCCCTGTTTCTGCCGGTCGCCTTTGAGCGCACGGGTCAGCGCCACCGCCTCGCGCGAGATATCCTCGGACCGCCTGTGCAGCATCTCGATCTGGGTGCGCAGGCTGGCGCGTTCCTCATCCGTCTGCTTGTTGCGGGTCTGAAGTTCGGTCTGGAAACGATGGACCTGATCGCGAAAGGGGGTCAGCAGCGCGGCAAGCTGTTCGCCGTGGCGCTTCTTCATGTCCTCACCCTGATTGCGCAGGGTCTCATCGGCCAAAAGCTTGAAGTTTCGCGACATTTCATCACGCAATTCGCGCAGGGTCGCAATATCGCGGGCCGCTGCCTCGCGATCCTTTTCGGCGGCAAGGCGGGTTTCGGCAAGCTGGCGACGCAGATCGGCCTCACCCTGATGCAAGCTGTGCAGCGCATCGCGCAGCCCGTCGCGCTCATCCGCCAGTTCCTGCATCCGATCAAGCTGCGCACGGCTTTCAGCCTCGATCCGGGCCAGCCGCACCTCCTGCCCGCGATTCGCGGCGGATAGATCGGCCAGTTCCCCGGCCTGTTCGCGCAGCCTTGCCGCCGCATCCCCGGCCCTTGTGCGTTCTGCCCCAAGCTGGCCCGCGCTGCGGCGGTAAAGCCATGCCAGCACGGCAAGCCCTGCAAGCAGGACAAGCAAGATCCGCTGAAGCGTCGCAGCGTCGTTCAACCATGCCTGGATCTGCATGGAAAGCGTGGTATCCATATGTTATCGCCAGAATGTCCGATGGCAGTGTTCACTTTTTGTGCCTGCCGTTCAAGCCCTCGTTGTCTTGCATTTTAGCGAATGGCGCGGGGAAACCCAAGTGAAGGGAAGATAGCATGACCAAGACCGTCGCCGTGCTGGTCGGTTCGATCCGCGAGGGATCGCTGAACCGAAAGCTGGCCCAAGCCCTTGAAAAACTTGCCGAGGGCAAGCTGAAGTTCGATCATGTCCGGATCGACGACCTGCCCTTTTACAATGAAGACCTGTGGCAGGACCCGCCCGCGGCGGTCAGCCGGTTCAAGGATCAGGTCGCAGGCGCTGATGCCATCCTGATCGTCAGCCCCGAATACAACCGCACCTATCCCGGTATTCTTGCCAATGCCTTTGAATGGGGTTCGCGCCCCTCGGGCAAAAGCGTCTGGGCGCGCAAGCCCACGGCGGTGACCGGAACCTCGCCCGGTGCGATCGGTTCGGCGGTCGGACAGGCGCATCTGCGCGGCGCGGTGCTGAACCTTGCGACCGTGCCCATGCATGCCCCCGAGGCCTATATCCAGTGGAAGCCCGAGAACTTCGCCGACGATGGCAGCGTCACCGACGAATCGACGCGCAACTTTCTGCAAGCCTATGTCGACGCCTTTGCAAAATGGATCGACAAGCACCAGTAAGAAATTGAAAAGGCCGCTTTTACTGGCGGCCTTTCTGCGTCACTGATCCAGGAATGAGCGCAGCTTGCGCGACCGGCTTGGGTGCTTCAGCTTGCGCAGCGCCTTGGCCTCGATCTGGCGGATGCGTTCACGGGTGACGCTGAACTGCTGGCCCACTTCCTCCAGCGTGTGATCGGTGTTCATACCGATACCGAAGCGCATCCGCAGCACGCGCTCCTCGCGCGGGGTCAGGCTGGCCAGCACCCGCGTCGTGGTTTCCTTCAGGTTCTCCTGAATTGCGGAATCCAGCGGCAGGACGGCGTTCTTGTCCTCGATGAAATCGCCAAGCTGGCTGTCTTCCTCGTCCCCGATGGGGGTTTCAAGGCTGATCGGCTCCTTGGCGATCTTCATCACCTTGCGGACCTTTTCCAGCGGCATTTGCAGCTTTTCGGCCAGTTCCTCGGGGGTCGGTTCACGCCCGATCTCGTGCAGCATCTGGCGGCCGGTGCGCACCAGCTTGTTGATCGTCTCGATCATGTGGACCGGGATGCGGATCGTGCGGGCCTGGTCGGCGATGGATCGCGTGATCGCCTGGCGGATCCACCAGGTCGCATAGGTGCTGAACTTGTAGCCCCGGCGATACTCGAACTTATCCACGGCCTTCATCAGGCCGATATTGCCTTCCTGAATAAGATCAAGGAATTGCAGGCCCCTGTTCGTGTATTTCTTGGCGATCGAGATCACCAGCCGCAGGTTCGCCTCGACCATTTCCTTCTTGGCCTGGCGCGCCTCTTTCTCGCCGCGCTGGACCTGGTTCACGATGCGGCGGAATTCCTCGATATCGACGCCGACATACTGGCCGACCTCGGCCATGTCGTTGCGCAGCTTTTCCACCTGCGGACGCGAGCGGTCGAACAGCGCCTGCCAGCCCCGCCCCGCCTGCTGCATCATGCGGTCGACCCAGGTCGGGTCCAACTCGCTCCCGCGATAGGACTTGATGAAGTCCTGGCGGTTGATCCGGGCGGCATCGGCCAGCTTGACCATGCCCGAATCGATGGTCAGGATGCGGCGGTTGATGCCATAGATCTGGTCGACCAGCGCCTCGATCCGGTTGTTGTGCAGGTGCAATTCGTTGACCAGCGCGACGATTTCGCTGCGCTTGCGCTGATAGGCGACCTCGTCGGCGGCGGAAAACGTGCCATCCTCGTTCAGGGTGGCCGACATGCGGCTGTCCTGCATATGGGCCAGCGTCTCGTAGCCCTGTGCGATCAGTTCCAGCGTCTCCAGCACCTTGGGCTTGAGGCTGGCTTCCATCGCGGCCAGCGACAGGTTCTGGCCGTCGTCGTCGTCCTCGTCGTCGTCCGAGACCAGAGGGTTGCCGTCGGCGTCCAGTTCCTGCTGATCGTTGCGTTCGGCGCTGGCGGCGGGGGCACCCTGAACGGCGGGAATATCCTCTTCCTCGTCCTCTTCCATCGAGCGGCCGAAGGTGGTTTCCAGGTCGATCACATCGCGCAGCAGAATGTCTTCTTCCAGCAATTCCTGGCGCCACATGGTGATGGCCTTGAAGGTCAGCGGGCTTTCGCAAAGCCCGGCGATCATCGTGTTGCGGCCCGCCTCGATGCGCTTGGCAATGGCGATCTCGCCCTCGCGCGACAGCAGTTCGACGCTGCCCATCTCGCGCAGATACATGCGCACGGGGTCGTCGGTGCGGTCCAGCTTTTCCGTCTCGGTCGTGGCGATGGCGACCTCGCGCGAACCCGAGCCGGTGGCGACCACGGCCCCGCCGGTTTCCTGCTCCTCGCCGTCCTCGTCGTTTTCGACCACGCGGATGTCCATTTCGGACAGCATCGACATGACATCCTCGATCTGGTCGGAACTGACCTGATCGGGGGGCAGAACGGTGTTCAACTGGTCATAGGTGATATAGCCGCGCTCGCGGCCCTCGGCGATCATGCGCTTGACGGCCGCCTGGCTCATGTCCAGCGAGTGATCGTCGTCCTTGGTGTCTGGCTTCTGGTCGTCGTCCTTGGCGGCCATGCTCGCTCCTTGCAGGCGGGTGATTCGCATCAGTTGCGAATCGGGGTCGGCATTCGGACGGTTCTAGCCAAAGCAGAGGCAGAGTCAAAGCCCGCAGGCCTGCCGTCCAATGGTGATTCGGCGGGTGATTCGCGCATCAGCCGCGCGGTTTCCGCCAGATTTCATTTTCGACCGCCGCTTTCAGCGCGGCGGAAAGGGCATCGCGGTCCTCGCCCAGATCGCTCAGATCGGCAAGCGCGGGCCGGTCGGCCTTCTGGCGCGCCCAGGCGGATTGCGACACGCGCCATGTCAGGCCTTCGTCGGTCAGCCCCTGAATTTCGACCTCGGCACGGGCGATTTCAAGGCGGGCGGCACGGCGCGCCTCGATCCGGTCCAGGGCGTTGGCCAGGATCGCCCCCGCGCCCTCGGCCCCATCAGGCCGCGAGATCGCCGGGGCCGCCCTGACATGGGGTTCGGCCATGATCGCGTCAAGGGCGCGCTGGCCTTCGCCTGACGTCGTGCCGGCCAGAAGGTCGTGGACCAGCGCCGCGCGGCCCGGATCGTCGGGGATCAGGCGCTCGAGCCGCGATTCGACCGTAGGGATCAGATCGCGATAGGTCGCGCAGATGGCAAGGATCATCGATTCGATCATCCGCTCGGCCAGCTTCTCGGCCGCCTCGGGCGAGGACAGGGCCGAGGCGCGCGTGGGCGCCGTCGGCGGCAGGGCGGCGGGGGACCGCCCCCCGCGCCACGCGCCCTGCCCCGCCTGCCCCCCGAATCGCTTGTCCGGCCGCTGGCCCTGCGCGCGACGATTGCCGAAATATTCCCATTTCATCTGCCGGAAGGCGGCGTTGTAATGTTCGCGCGTGGCCGGGTCGGGGATACGCGCGACGGCATCCGACAGCGCCTTGTCCAGCGCGGCGCGGCGTTCGGGGCTGTCGAAGACGCGGCCCTCGGTCTCGCGCTGCCAAAGCAGGTCGACCAGCGGACGCGCGCCCTGGATCAGCGCGGTCATGGCGCGCGTGCCCGCGCTGCGCAGCAGGTCGTCGGGGTCCTGGCCCTCGGGCAGGATGGCAAAGCGCAGCGCCTGCCCCGGTCCGGTCAGGGGCAGCGACAGCTCGATCAGCCGCATCGCCGCGCGCAGCCCGGCGGCATCGCCGTCCAGCGCGATCACCGGCTCGGGCGAGACGCGCCACATCAGGCGAAGCTGGTCCTCGGTGATGGCGGTGCCAAGGGGGGCGACGGCGCCCTCGAACCCGGCCAGGACCAGTGCGATCACGTCCATGTAGCCCTCGGCCACGATCAGCGGCTGGCCCTTGCCCACAGCCGAGCGCGCAGGTCCCAGATTGTAGAGGTTGCGCCCCTTGTCGAACAGAGGCGTCTCGGGCGAGTTCAGGTATTTCGCTCGCGCATTCGGGTCCATCGCGCGCCCGCCGAAGGCGATGCAGCGCCCGCGCGCGTCGCGGATCGGAAAGATGATGCGGCCCCGGAAACGGTCGTAGGCCGCCCCGCCGTCCTCGGGCTTGATCGCAAGGCCCGCCTCGACGATCAGCGCCTCGTCGATGCCCTTGCCGCGCAGCGCCTGCGTCAGCCCCTGGCGCTGGTCGGGGGCAAAGCCGATGCCGAAACGCTCGCGCGCGGGATCATCGAGACCACGGCCCGACAGGTAGTCGCGCGCCCCGGCGGCAGCACCCGTTTGCAGTTGCAGGCGGAACCAGCGCGCGGCTTCCTCCATCACCTCGACCAGCCGGGTGCGGCGGTCGCTGCGCTGGACTTCGCGCTGGTCGCGTTCGGGCATGGGCAGCCCGGCCTCGGTGGCCAGCGCCTCGACCGCTTCCAGAAAGCCCATGCCTTCGGCCTCGCGCAGGAAGGTCAGCGCATCGCCCTTGGCGTGGCAGCCGAAGCAGTAATAGAACCCCTTCTGGTCATCGACATGGAACGAGGCCGTCTTTTCGTTGTGGAACGGACAGGGCGCCCACCAGTCGCCCCTGCCCTGATTCGAGCGGCGCATGTCCCATGTCACCTTGCGCCCGATCACCTTCGACAGGGGAACGCGCGCGCGGATGTCGTCAAGGAAGGACTGTGGCAGGCTCATCGAAGCAATATCGTCATCAGCGGGCCGGTTGAAAAGACCATCATGCCCCGACCGCGCCCCGCGCGAAAGCGCAATAGCTGCGCATCAGCGTTTCGCGGTCCAGCCGCCCGCCGTCGCGATACCAGTTGCTGACCCCCGTCAGCATCCCGATCAGCGCCAGCGTGGCCAGCCGCGTGTCCTGGGTCCGCATGACGCCGGCGTCGCTGCCTGCGCGCAGGATCGCCTCCAGCGCGTCCTCGTATCGGCGGCGCAGGGCGGTGATGCGGGCGTGGTTTTCCGCCGTCAGGCTGCGCAGCTCCATATAGGACAGAAAGACGGTTTCCTGGCTGTCCAGCGTATTGGCGATATGGTTGCGCACGAAGCGTTCCAGCCGCGCGACCGGATCCAGCCGCGCATCGTCCCGCCAGCCCGCCAGCACGCGGCGCATGTGATCTTCCAGCAGATCGGCCAGCAGGCTTTGCTTGTCGGGCGTATAGGCATAAAGCGCACCGGCCTGCACGCCCACCGCCGCCGCGATCTGGCGCATCGACACCGCCCCATAGCCGTGCCGCGCGAAAAGGCGCAGCGCCGCCTCGCGGATCAGCGGACCCGTTATTTCCGCCCGAGAGCCCTGAGTTCTAGCCATATCCGGCTTGTAGGCCGCAAATCGGGCTTGTGAAAGCCCGCAACTTGTATCGCCCCCCGTCCCGGCCTTATCCTGCGCCGGAAACGAACAAGGTTGACCACATGGCATTACGGGCACAAGGCTGGGCGCTGGCCGCGATCATAGCGGCGCCGCTGGCGGCCTGCGGCGATTACGGCGCGGATTATCCCGATCTTGTCCCGGCCGAGCAGTTGCTGGTCCCGCCCGCCCTGCCGGATCACGCGCAGGATGCCGCCGCCTCGCCCGATGCCGCGCAAGGCGCCTTGCAGGCCAGCCATCGCGGCCTGTCCGCCGCCGCCGTGGCGGACGGCCCGCAGACCGGGGACCTGGCCGCGCGCGCCGGCGAATTGCGCGCGCGGGCCGAGGCGTTGCGCCGCCGGTCGCCCTAGAATATCCCACGCCAGCGCCAAGCCCGCCCCAACCCCAGTCCCATGCCCTTGGAAGGAAACCCGATGGCCGCGATCACCTGTATCGACGATCTCAAGCAGCTTTACCGGCGGCGGGTGCCGCGCATGTTCTACGATTATGCCGAAAGCGGCAGCTATACCGAGCAGACCTTCCGCGACAACAGCGACGACTTCGCCCGCATCCGCCTGCGCCAGAAGGTGGCGGTGGACATGTCCGGGCGCAATGTCGCTAGCACCATGATCGGCCAGCCCGTCGCCATGCCCCTGGCCCTTGCGCCGGTGGGCATGACCGGCATGCAATGTGCCGATGGCGAGATCAAGGCCGCCCGCGCCGCCGCGAAATTCGGGGTGCCCTATACGCTTTCGACCATGTCCATCTGCTCGATCGAGGATGTGGCGGCACACAGCGACAAGCCCTTCTGGTTCCAGCTTTACGTCATGAGGGACGAGGATTTCGTCGATGCCACGCTGGAACGCGCGCGACGCGCGGGTTGTTCGGCGCTGGTGCTGACGCTGGACCTGCAAATCCTGGGCCAGCGCCACAAGGACCTGAAAAACGGCCTTTCCGCGCCCCCACGGCTGACCTTGCCGGTGCTGATGGACCTGGCCACCAGATGGCGGTGGGGCAGCCAGATGCTGCGCACCAAGAGGCGGTTCTTCGGCAATATCGTGGGACATGCGAAGAACGTGGGCGACACCGCCAGCCTGTCAAGCTGGACGGCCGAGCAATTCGACCCCAAGCTGGACTGGTCCAAGATCGCCCGCATCCGCGACCAATGGGGCGGCAAGCTGATCCTCAAGGGCATCCTCGACCCCGAGGATGCGCGCATCGCCGCGGATTTCGGCGCGGATGCGATCATCGTCTCGAACCACGGGGGGCGCCAGTTGGACGGCGCGCTCAGTTCGATCCGCATGCTGCCGCAGATCGTCGAGGCCGTGGGCGACCAGATCGAGGTGCATATGGACAGCGGCATCCGCTCGGGGCAGGACGTGCTGAAGGCGCTGGCGCTTGGCGCCCATGCCGCCCATATCGGCCGCGCCTATATCTACGGCCTCGGCGCGATGGGCGAGGAAGGCGTGAGCGCCGCGCTGGACATCATCCGCAAGGAACTGGACGTGACGATGGCGCTTTGCGGCGAACGCGACATCGCGGCGCTCGGGCGTCACAACCTGCAACTGCCCACGGGATTCCTGACCGAATACGCCTGAAGTCAGGGCGCGGGATCGGGCCGGGGGCGCCGGCCGTTCCGCGCCCCGCGCAACAGCAACGCGGCCACGCAGGGCACCGCAACACCCAGCAGAAAGACCATATAGGGGTTGGCGACCCCCATCTCGCCCGCAGTCACCTCGATCATGGCATGCAGGAAATAGATCGCCGCCGACAGATAGCCCAGGTTCAGCACGGGCCGGGGCAGGTTCATGCGCAGGAAGAACACGAAGGCCGCGGGCGCGCAAAGATAGGCCGAGACCGGGATTTCCGTGAACTGTTCGTTGCCGATGCCATAGTTGCGCGCGACCAGCCAGGCCTCTGCCATCATCAGGACCAGCGCGGCACCGGCAAGCGGTCCCATCACGCGGGCGCGCGGCAGCCCCGCCAACCCCTGCCGGGCGACGCGGTCGGCCAGCAGGTAGCCCAGGGCCGCGAAGGGATAGATGATGAAGATCCCGTTGCGATAGCGGTGGGTCGGGATCGGCCAGGTGCCGGTGATGCTCAGATACTCCATCACGCAGCCCGCCACGGCGCAAAAAACCGCCAGGACGACCAGCGGCCCGTGCCCCCACCCGGTCGCGCGCCCAAGCCGCAGCATCGCCAGCACCATCGCCCCCGCGACGAACAGGCCCACGACATACCACAGATGCAGATAGCCCCAGACGTAAAGCCCCGCCACCGCGCGCGGGGTCGAAAGATTGGGCATCAGCCATTCCGGCGCCACGATCAGCGCCCAGGCCAGGTAGACCGCGAACCAGAAGCTGTAAAGCCACAGCGCCTTGCGCAGCCACGCCCTGCCCTTGCCGCGCATGACGACGGCATGAAGGAAATAGCCCGACACCAGCGAAAACACCGGCACGGCATTGCGCAGGATGCCGTTGCCGATCACGAATTTCGTAACGCTGACATCGGCGGTCAGGACGCCCGAATGCCCAAGCGCTACGAACAGCGCCATCAGCAGCTTGAGATAATCGAGTGAATGAACCCTGCCCGCCATGAAAAGACCGCGAACCTTTTGAACAAAACGCCTGTTGCGGGTATTGTCACCCCCGCGCTCGCGTTTCAACCCAAATGCGCGGCAAGGCCCTTTTCATTCCGGCATATCTCGGTTATAGGCGCGGCTTCGGCGCCATGCACCCTTGGAGGATGGCGCCCGCTCACAACTGTCAAGGAACATGAAAATGGCCAAAGAGATTCAGAATCTGGTGGCCGAGGCACGCGCGGGGACAGGCAAGGGGGCCGCCCGCCAAGCTCGCCGCGCAGGCAAGGTGCCCGGTATCGTTTACGGCGACGGCAAGGATCCGCAGCCGATCGCGATGGACTTCAACTATCTGCTGACCCGGCTGCGCGCAGGCCGCTTCCTGTCCACCCTGTGGAACCTTCAGGTCGAAGGCCAGGAGGACGTCCGCGTCATCTGCCGCAGCGTCCAGCGCGACGTGGTTAAGGACCTGCCGACCCACATCGACCTGATGCGCGTGCATCGCAACACCCGCATCAACCTGTTCATCAACGTGCAGTTCGAAAACCACGAAGCGGCCCCCGGCCTCAAGCGTGGCGGCACGATGGTCGTGGTGCGCCCCGAAGTCGAGCTGGTCGTGACCGCCGCCGACATCCCCGAGGTGATCACCGTCGACCTGACCGGACGCGAGATCGGCGACGTCATCCACATCAACGATGTCACCCTGCCCAAGGGCGTCAAGCCGACCATCGACCGCAACTTCGTCATCGCCAACATCGCGGCGCCTTCGGGCCTGCGCTCGTCGGATAACGAAGAAGCAGCCGAGGAAGAAGAAGCCGAGGCATAAGGCCAGGCGCTTCCCGATCACGGGCGGCATCCCTCGCGGGTGCCGCCTTTTCATTTGCCCCCTGCTGGACGCCCCTTGCCGGATGGGGGGCGGGTTGCTACCTCTGCGGCCTGGTTTCCGGCAGGTCAGAAGGAGGATCCCATGCAGCCCATCCATATCGTCGGCGCGGGCCTTGCCGGGTCCGAAGCCGCCTGGCAGATCGCCCGCGCGGGCGTGCCGGTGGTGCTGCACGAAATGCGCCCCCAGGTCGCGACCTTCGCCCATCGCACCGGCGATTGCGCCGAGATGGTCTGCTCGAACAGCTTCCGTTCCGACGACGACCAGATGAACGCGGTCGGCCAGTTGCATTGGGAAATGCGCGCGGCGGGCGGGCTGGTCATGGCGATGGCCGACCGCCACCGCCTGCCTGCGGGCGGCGCGCTGGCCGTGGACCGCGACGCCTTTTCCGCCGCCGTGACCGAGGCGCTGCGGGCCGAACCGCTGATCACCTTCCAGCCGGGCGAGGTAACGGCCCTGCCCGCCGAAGGCACATGGATATTCGCCACCGGCCCCCTGACCTCGCCCGCGCTCGGGCAGGCGATCCGGGCCGAGACCGGGGCCGAATCGCTGGCCTTCTTCGACGCCATCGCCCCCATCGTCCATGCCGAGACCATCGACATGTCCATCTGCTGGCGCCAGAGCCGCTACGACAAGGGCGATACCCCCGAAGAGCGCACCGCCTATATCAACTGCCCCATGACGCGCGAGGATTACGAGGGCTTCATCGACGCCCTTCTGGCCGCCGAAAAGACCGAGTTCCACGAGGGCGAAACGGCTGGTTACTTCGACGGCTGCCTGCCCATCGAGGTCATGGCCGAACGCGGGCGCGAGACCCTGCGCCACGGCCCGATGAAACCCGTCGGCCTGACCAATGCCCACAACCCGACCGAAAAGCCCTATGCCGTCGTCCAGCTTCGCCGGGACAATGCATTGGGAACGCTTTATAATATCGTCGGATTTCAGACAAAGATGAAGTATGGCGCGCAAGTAGATGTTTTCAGGCGAATTCCCGGATTACAGAACGCCAGTTTCGCCCGGCTTGGCGGGATTCACCGCAACAGCTTCCTGAACTCACCCACGCTGATCGACGACCGGCTGCGGCTGCGCGCGCGGCCCAACCTGCGTTTCGCCGGACAGGTCACGGGGGTCGAGGGTTATGTCGAATCCGCCGCGATGGGCCTGCTGGCGGGCCGCATGGCGGCGGCCGAGGCGCTTGGCCGTGATCTCGCCCCGCCGCCCGGCACGACCTCGATGGGTGCGCTGGTCCATCACATCACCGGGGGCGCGGATGCGAAAACCTTCCAGCCGATGAACGTGAACTTCGGTCTCTATCCCCCGCTGGACGCGATGCGCGGCGGGCGGCGGGGCCGCAAGGACCGCTATCCCGCCTATACCGCCCGCGCGAAAGAGGATTTCACCGCATGGCTGGCCGCGCAGGCGTGACCCGGACGCGCTTCGCGCCCTCGCCCACCGGGCCGCTGCACCTGGGCCATGCCTTCGCCGCGCTGATTGCCGCGCAACTGGCCGATCCGGGCGAATTCCTGCTGCGGATCGAGGATATCGACCGCGCCCGCAGCCGCGCCGCCTACGAGGCCGCAATCCTCGACGATCTGCGCTGGCTGGGGCTGACATGGCCGGAACCCGTCATGCGCCAATCAGAACGCCTGCCCGCCTATCGCGCGGCGCTGGACCGGCTGGGCGCCAAGGGCCTGATCTATCCCTGCAAATGCCGCCGTGCCGACATTCGCGCCGCCCTTTCGGCCCCGCAGGAAGGCGCGCCGGTGATCGGTCCCGACGGTCCGGTCTACCCCGGCACCTGCCGCCACCGCGGCATGGACCAGGCCGCGCCCGAGGATGCGCTGCGCCTGAACGCCGCGCGGGCGCTTGATCTGCTGGGGCTGGACGGGCTGGCCTTTCGCGACGAAAACATCGCCCCCGGCACGCCCCACCGGATGACCCGCGCGCAATTTCTGGCGCAGGTCGGCGATATCGTCCTGGCGCGGCGGGGGATGGGCACGTCCTATCACCTCTCGGTCGTGGTGGACGATGCCGCGCAGGGTATCACGCTGGTCACGCGGGGGGCCGATCTGCTGGATTCGACCTTCATCCACATCCTGTTGCAAAAGCTGCTGGACCTGCCCCTGCCGCGCTATCACCACCATCGGCTGATCCGCGACGAACAGGGCAAGCGGCTGGCCAAGCGCGACGATGCGCGGGCCATTTCGCTCTACCGGGCCGAGGGCGCCGGCCCCCGCGACATTCGCCGGATGGTCGGGCTTTAAGGGGCGCTGGACAAGCGCGCCCCGCGCCCGTTATCACGGCATGGCATCATTTGGGACGGGCGCGGAATGGACGTTGAGGGCAAGGATCTGCTGGCATCCCTGGTGCCGGTCGAGGAACTGGACGAAAGCCGCGCCGCCCGGCTTGCGGCGCAACTGGCCGAACTGGTGGCGCAGGCCGATATCGCCTACCACGGCCAGGACGCGCCCTTCATCGACGACGCCGAATATGATCGCGCCAAGCGCTACCTTGCGGGGATCGAGGACCGCTTTCCCCAGCTTTCCCTGCCCGACAGCCCGACCGGCAAGGTTGGCGCCGCGCCGGATGGCCGCTTCGGCAAGATCGCGCACCGGCAGCGGATGCTGTCGCTGGCCAATGCCTTTTCCGAAGACGAGATCGCCGATTTCGTCCAGCGCATCCGCAATTTCCTGAACCTGCCCGCCGATGCGCCGCTGACCCTCACCGCCGAACCGAAGATCGACGGGCTGTCCTTGTCGCTGCGTTACGAATCCGGGCGGCTGGTGCAGGCGGCGACGCGGGGCGATGGCTCGGTCGGGGAAAACGTGACGGCGAACGCGCGCACAATCGCCGACATTCCCGAAACGCTGAACGGCCACGGCTACCCCGACGTGCTGGAGGTCCGGGGCGAGGTCTATATGACCCACGCCGATTTTGCCCGGCTGAACCAGTCCCCCACGGGCCGCAGCTTCGCCAATCCGCGCAATGCCGCCGCCGGGTCGCTGCGTCAGCTTGACGCCGCAATCACCGCCTCGCGTCCCTTGCGGTTCTTCGCCTATGCCTGGGGCGAGATCTCGGCCCCCTTCGCGCCGACCCAGATGCAGGCGGTCGAGGCCCTGCAAGGTTACGGTTTCCAGACCAACCCCTTGATGACGATCTGTAATTCCGTTTCGGACATAATGGCTTTCTGGCAATCGGTCGAACGGCAGCGCGCCGGGCTGGATTACGACATCGACGGCGTCGTCTACAAGGTGAACGATCTGGGCTTGCAGGAACGGCTCGGCTTCCGCTCGACCACGCCGCGATGGGCGATCGCGCACAAGTTTCCCGCGCAAACCGCCTGGACCCGGCTTGAGGCGATCGACATCCAGGTGGGCCGCACCGGCGCGCTCAGCCCCGTGGCGCGGCTGCATCCGGTAACGGTGGGCGGCGTCGTCGTGTCCAACGCAACGCTCCATAACGAGGATTACATCGCCGGCGTCAGCGCCGACGGGTGCGAGATCCGCGGCGGCAAGGACATCCGCATCGGCGATTGGGTCGAGGTCTATCGCGCCGGCGACGTCATCCCCAAGATCGCCGACGTGGACCTGTCGCGGCGCCCCGCCGATGCGGCGCCCTACCCGTTTCCCCAGACCTGCCCCGAATGCGGATCCCCCGCCGAACGCGAGACCGGCGATTCCATCCGCCGCTGCACGGGCGGGTTGATATGTCCCGCGCAGGCCGTTGAAAAGCTGCGTCATTTCGTGTCCCGCGCCGCCTTTGACATCGAGGGTCTGGGCGCCAAGGTTGCCGAAGAACTGTTCCGCGACGGCTGGATCGCCGAGCCTGCCGATATCTTCACCCTGCAAGACCGCTACGGCCCCGGCAAGCTGACGCAGCTCAGAAACCGCGAGGGCTGGGGCGAGAAAAGCGCCCTGAACCTGTTCCAATCCATCGACCGGCGGCGCGAGATCGCGCTGGCCCGCTTCCTTTTCGCGCTTGGCATCCGCCACCTGGGCGAGGTCGCGGCGCAGGAACTGGCGCATCATTTCGGCTCGTGGCAGGCGCTGCGCGACGCGTTGGACCTTGCCCGCCCCGCCGCCCTTGCCCTGCGCCACGCCGAGGGCGCCATCCGCGCCGAACGCGAGGCTGCCGACGCCGAGGGCCGCCGCGCCCGCCTGTCGGAAACCCGCGCCGCCGCACTGGCCGAATGCGACCTGCCGCCCCAGGCGGAAGCTGCGTGGTCCGACCTGATCGCCGCCGACGGGATCGGCCCGGTGCTGGCCATGTCGCTATCCGACGCGCTGGCCAACCCGCAGGAACGCGCCGCGATCGACCGGCTGGCCAGCCACCTGACCATCCTGCCGCCCGAGGCCCGCGCCACCGACAGCGCCCTTTCCGGCATGACCATCGTCTTCACCGGCACGCTGGAACGCATGACGCGGGCCGAAGCCAAGGCCCGCGCCGAGGCGCTTGGGGCCAAGGTCGCCGGTTCGGTCTCGGCCAAGACCGACCTGCTGGTGGCGGGACCGGGCGCGGGTTCCAAGGCGCGCAAGGCGGCCGAGCTTGGCGTCAAGGTGATGGACGAAGACGAATGGCTGACCCTCGCAGCCCGGTGACGCGCGGCCGCCCGCCGTCACTTTTCCCACTGTTCGCCGCGCTGGATTCGCTGCCCGGCGTCGGTCCGAAATCGCTGGAATCCTTCGCCCAGATGGGCGTGACGCGGCCCCGCGACCTGATCCTGACCCTGCCCCATTCGGGCGTCAGCCGCCGCCGCATCACCGCGCTGGCGCAGGCGCAGCCGCCCGAAAACGTGACCATCGCGCTGACTGTCCAGCGCCACCACCCGCCCACCGCACGCGGCAGGCCGTGGCGGGTCCATTGCAGCGACGGGACCGGGGACCTGCAACTGGTCTTTTTCCACGCGCGCGCCGACTGGATCCAGCAGCAACTGCCGCCGGGCCAGCGCCGTGTCGTCTCGGGCAAGATCGAGCTGTTCGACAACCAGCGCCAGATCGTCCACCCCGACCATATCGGCACCGACGCCGACCCCCTGCCGCCCGAGTTCGAGCCGGTCTATCCGCTTTCGGGCCGCCTGACGCAGGGCGTCGTCCAGCGCGCCACCCAGGCCGCCTTGCAGCGCGTGCCGCAAATCGCGGAATGGATCGACCCTGCCCTGCTGGCCCGCGAGGGCTGGCCCGACTGGCAGGCGGCGCTGGCGCAGGCCCATGCGCCCGGCTCGGTCGCGGATCTTTCGCCTGCCAGCCCGGCCCGCGCACGGCTGGCCTATGACGAATTGCTGGCCCATCAGTTGACGCTGGCGCTGGTGCGGCGCGACCGGCGGCGGCGGGCGGGACAGGTCAACCGGGGCGATGGTGCGTTGCGCGCCAAGGTGCTGGCGGGGCTGCCCTGGCCGCCGACCGGCGCACAGACCCGCGCCGTGGCCGAGATCGAGGCCGACATGGCCCAGCCCCATCGCATGAACCGGCTGGTTCAGGGCGATGTCGGCGCGGGCAAGACGCTGGTCGCCTTCCTGTCGCTGCTGATCGCGGTCGAGGCGGGCGGACAGGGCGCGATGATGGCCCCGACCGAGGTTCTCGCGCGCCAGCATTTCCGCGCGCTCGAACCCCTTGCGCGGCTGGCCGGCGTGCGGATCGAGGTCCTGACGGGCCGCGACCGGGGCGATGCACGCGCCAATATCCTGACCGACCTGGCCGAGGGGCGCATCGACATCCTGGTCGGCACCCATGCCGTGATCCAGAAGACCGTGAATTTCGCCGACCTGCGCCTTGCCGTGATCGACGAACAGCACCGTTTCGGCGTCGCGCAGCGGATGGAACTGGCCGCCAAGGGCGGCGGCGCGCCCCCCGACATGATGGTGATGACGGCCACGCCCATCCCGCGCTCGCTCGCGCTGGCGCAATATGGCGACATGGACCTGTCGGTCCTGGACGAAAAGCCGCCGGGCCGCCAGCCGATCACGACCATCGCCCTGCCCGATCGCCGCCTTGACGATGTGGTCGCCCGGCTGCGCAGCGCGCTGGACGGCGGCGCGCGCGCCTATTGGGTCTGCCCGCTGGTCGAGGAAAGCGAAAAGGTCGATCTGACCGCCGCCGAAGCCCGCTTTCAGGCCCTGCGCGCGATCTTCGGCGATGAGGTGCGGCTGGTTCACGGCCAGATGCCAGCCGAGGAACGCGACGCCGCAATGTCCGATTTTTCCGCCGGGCGCGCGCGCCTGCTGGTCGCGACCACGGTGATCGAGGTCGGCGTGGACGTGCCCGAGGCCACGATCATGGTGATCGAGCGCGCCGAAAGCTTCGGCCTCGCCCAGTTGCACCAGTTGCGCGGTCGGGTCGGGCGCGGCACGGGGGCATCGAGCTGCCTGCTGATCTATCAAGAGCCGCTTTCCGAAACCGGCCGCCGCCGCTTGCAGATCCTGCGCGAGACCGAGGACGGCTTTCGCATCGCCGAAGAGGACATGGCCATGCGCGGCGCGGGCGACGTGATCGGAACCGCGCAATCGGGCCTGCCGCGTTTTCGTATCGCCGACCTGGAACGTCAGGCGGGGTTGATGACGCTGGCACGGCAAGACGCGCAAACCTTCCTGCAACACGACCCTCAGATGGCCGGCGAACGCGGCCAGGCGGTGCGTTTCCTGCTGTGGCTGATGGAACAGGACAAGGCGATCCGGCTGCTTGGCGCGGGGTGAATGTTCACGTCTCGCTAAATGTTCTTAAAAAGTTCTTTACAGCGACAGCGAATCATGGGAACAAATGAGCAACACAGATGGAGGCTCATATGACTCGCGAAAACCTTGTTGATCTGATCGGAATTACTGCCGTTTCGGCTGCCACCGTCGTCTTTCTCTGGCTGCCGGCGATCCTGGCTGGCTGACATCCCTGCCCCGCGTATCGAAGCGGCGCCGTCGCCTGTGCGCCGCAATCCGTCCCCCGGATTCGTTTGCGCGCAACTGCCGACCCCTTGGCGGGTCGGCTTTTTCATTTCGTTTGGTTCATCGAATACCGCTGGCCGTGCCGTTCCGGGCACCAGACAGGCGATTGGCTGCCTTACGCCGCGTCGATAGCCGCCAGCGTGGCGTCCCATGCCAGCAGGATCGAGGCATGGCGGTTGGGAAAGTCGCGCGCGGGGGTCAGCGCCTCCAATCCCGCGAAAACACCTGTCGGCGCGGGGCCGCCTTGCTTGAGCATGGCAACCAGTGCCTCGCGCGCAGCGGCGATCCCGTCGCGGTCAAGCCCGATCACCCCGGCGCCAAGAACGCTCGCCGACGCCTGGCCAAGGGCGCAGGCCCGCACCTCTTGCGCGAAATCGGCGATACGCCCGTGTTCCAGCCGCACGTCCACATCCACCGACGACCCGCATTGCGGCGAACGGCGATGCGCGCTGCCTGTCTTGTCGGACAGCTTGCCCAGATGCGGAATCGCCGAGGCCAGCGCCAGGATACGGCGGGAATAAAGCTGCATCAACTCGCTGTCGGACATGTTGCTAACCGGCCTTTCGCGCTGGCGACTTGCCGGTTAGATAGGTGCGGTGCCATCGAAAGGAAACCCATGTTCGACCCGGTCAGCCTTAAATACGACGCGCAGGGCCTGATCCCGGCCATTGCCCAGGATCACGTTTCGGGCGAGGTGCTGATGATGGCATGGATGAACGCGCAATCCGTGGCCCACACATTGGAAACGGGCCGGGTCACCTACTGGTCGCGTTCCCGCCAGGCGTTCTGGGTCAAGGGCGAAACCTCGGGCCACCTGCAACATCTGGTCGAGATGCGGGTCGATTGCGACCGCGACTGCCTGCTGGTGATCGTCAGGCAGGACGGCCCGGCATGCCACACCAACCGGCGCAGTTGCTTTTACACCGCCATCCGCAACGGCGCCGAAATCGAGATCATCGCGCCCGATCCCTGAAACGCGCCCTTCTCGTGCCCAAAGGCAGGACCGGCGGCGGTTCCGGCCTTCAGGGATCCGCCGATATGCCGCGATGACCCGCAGGGGTCAGGCCCCGATGGCCAGCCTTTCGCCGGGGATCATCGCATCCTCGGGTTCGCGCAGGACGTAGCCGCGGCCCCAGACCGTGTCGATGTAACTCTCTCCACCGCTGACCTGCGAAAGCTTCTTGCGCAGCTTGCAGATGAATACGTCGATGATCTTCAGTTCGGGTTCATCCATGCCGCCGTAAAGATGATTGAGGACTATACAAATTCTCAAGCTTATCAACGGACCACGTTGAAACGCACACCGAGACAAATCGTGCCCAAAACAGGAATCTTGAAATGGGCACTACCGAGACAAAACCCACCACCGCCGACCTTGAACGGCTGATATCCGAGATCACACCTGGACCGTGGAAGGCCGAGGCCCGTGCCGCCCTCACCCAGCCCACGGGAGAGCCGAAATGACCGCGACCAGAAACCGCACGTTCCTCGGGATCAACGGGAAGATCAGCGGCGAAGAAGCCATCCGCAGATACCCGAACCCCAAGTTTTTCGAGCGAGGCAACCCGCGCATGACGCACGACGAAATCCGGGGACTGATCCATCGGAATGCCGATGAAATGGAGCATGTGATTGCCCTGATCCGGTCCATTGCAGGCCCGACGCGGGGAAGCCGAATGACCAAGAAACACCTGCTGTTCAACGCCAACCTGCTGCACGACATGCGCGTCTTGGTGGACATGCACGGCGGCGAGGCTGGACGCCCGTATCTGTGGGAGGAATGACATGACCGACCGCATCACCGTTGAGGGCTTTGTCATCGTCCCGCCGCTGTCGCCGTGGGACGAAAAGCACCGCGACGAGATCTGGGGCTACATCCCGCCCAACACCTTCGGGCGCACGGAAGCCGAGGCATGGCGCAGGAACGCAGGAGCCGCCAGCCGCGACCCGGGCGAGTTTGCAATCCTCGTCCAGCGTTGGCACGACCGAGGCTATCGCGTCAAGCGCGCCACGATGGTGATCGAGCCATGACCGGGATGCGCGATCAGCCGAGGGAATCGTAATTCCGATCCCATTTGTCCTGCCTCGCCTTTCTTGAGCGGAGATCATCGGAATGCTCGGCGCTAAGGCCCAGATCTGCGACCGCTTGCTCAAAGGCCCCGTCTATCTCAGAGCGGTAATCCTGGGCATCAAGCAGACGCACCGCTGCTCTGAGCTTATCTTGCTCACTTCTATGCTCCTTGCGCTTCATCTCTCCATCTCCAATTCCCCGCTGACTGCGGTCGCGCCATGCGAATGAAAAAGGCGAGGTTTCCCTCGCCCGAAACTCATTACATCAGCCAGAGAGTTCTCAACCGGGCAGGCGACTTTTCTTTGCAGCCTGGGATTCATTGCTCCCATCAGGATTTTTGCGATCCGGCTGCGGCTTCTCGCTGCTTTGGCCTTCGCCGGGCATCTTGATGGGGTCTTCTTGCTGGCCCTGCTGGCCTTGCTTGTGTTCGGTGCCCATGAATGGGTCCTCCATTATCAGCGGAAGATACCGTCTGATGAATAAGAGATGGGGATCGTGGTCGGTCATTACACCGGGTCCACAGTAACTATCTAACAGGCCGAGGAAAACACTGACAACATTCGTTGATGCTCACCTCGCCCCACCCACCACGACCATAATCCCGACCACGATAAACGCAGCATAGGCCACCTTCACGATCTCCCACATCATCGCGTCACCGACCTGCCCGACAGCACCTCGACCTTGTCGCCGCATTTCAGCAGCGCGAGGCGATCCTGCCGCCACAGGCTCTCCACCTGCGCATCACTGATCCAGCCGGACGGGACCCGCGCCGGCCGGTCGCAGGGATCCGCGAGCCAGTCGAAATCGTGGCCGGCCCTTTGCCGACGGTCGAGCTTCGCCGATGCTGCGCGGCGGCATTCCTCGAACCGGTCACCGGACACGGGGCGCAGCATTTCGGGCTGTAAAGCGTCTGCTGTGCGGGACG
This sequence comes from uncultured Paracoccus sp., assembly GCF_945915435.1. GTDB lineage: Bacteria > Pseudomonadota > Alphaproteobacteria > Rhodobacterales > Rhodobacteraceae > Paracoccus. Next base: position 29,863 of record NZ_CAMEFG010000045.1, read on the forward strand.
GAGCGGACGGTCGGGCGAGGCACTGAAGCCCCGCCCGACCTGCTATCATCCCTTCAGACTCAGTGTCGCATTCGGGAACGGAAAGCCGAAGTCGTCGATATCGCGCCGAGAAGTCTCGCGAAAACCTAGGCGACTATAGAAGCGAACGGCCTGCACATTCTCGGTGTAAACCTCAAGGGAAAGCTCCCCCTTTCGGGCCAGAGCATCAGCGATAAGTTCGCGGCCAACGCCAAGGCCTTGGCGGTCTGGCGAGATGAACAGCCCGCCAATGAAGGTCCCTAGGAGGCTGATGAAGCCAACAGGCTCCCCATCTAGGCACGCCACTGAAGTCTCTGCCTTTGGCAGATACTCCTCCTCGATCAGCCCGCGCTGTTCGGTCAGCCTTTTCTCACCAATGAAGGGATGGGCCTTCATCGAAGCCTCAAACCAGATCTTGGACAGTTTTTTCAGATCCGTTGCCGCATCAAAGGGCCGGATCAACACGTTTTGGTTCTCCATGAGAACTCCACAGAAATCATGCAAAAAGGATCGGCAACCATGTGCCAAGCGATGCCGCTACATGCGGTTCAATCGAAGCCTCTGTGCATAAATCTCCTTCTGTGACAGACAGAGAATAGGCTACCCGACCATCCGTTTCAATGACCGCTTTGGGCTCAAAGCGACATGCGACACCGCGGCACCCGAGGGCCTTCCCCAGCCGGCCTTGTCCCCGATCCGGCGGAAGGCATCACGCAGGTGCCATACCAGCGCTCGCTATAAGCGCTTCGCTCCCCGCTGCATCGCGAGGCACCCTGCCACCGTCAACGCCGATCACGACCATCACCCCGAGGGCGACAAGGGCGGCATCGGCCGCCCCTGCTATAAGCCAGGTCAGGTCACGCCGCCGATGCGCTTGACGATGCGCGACCAGATCGCGGTGACCCCGAACGTGGCCCCTCCACTGAGCAGGAGCGCCAGCCCGCCAGCGGTCCAGTCGGCAGCGGCAGAGATGGACAGGCAGATGTTATCCGGGCCGGTGAGTTGTGCGACCCCTGCGGCCACCAGCGCCCCTGACAGGGCGTAGAGAACATAGCGGGTTCCCAGTGCGATTACACCTTTGAGCATGGGTTATCCTTTCAGAGGGTGAGGTAGACGAGGACGGCCACGGCCACTGCGGCGATGACCATCACGGGCGTCATGTCGGGGTCGTGGTTGGGGGATGCTGGCGGGACAGGTGCGCGATACCGCTCGCGAGCGATGGCCAGCGCCCGCTCCACCTCGGCAACGGTCGCATGGGCCTTGTTGAGGCCGTCACCCGCATAATAGGACTGGCCCGCCTTGATCTGCCGGGATGCGCCCCGCATATCGCGAGGGACAGGCAGGGAAGCCCACTCCTTGGCCAGCGCCAGCGCCATGTCCTCGGAGTCGATCTGGCCATCCAGAAACCGCTGGAACCCCCTGCCCCGCAGCAGATGCATGGCCATCTCATCCTGCGTTGCCGCGTCAAATTTCCGGGCCGTGCTGATGCCGGTCTGCTGGATGATCGCGGCCAGCGTCTTGCGGATGATCTGGTATTTCCCGGCGGCGGAACTGTCCGCACCGCGCGCGACGACGTTGTTTTGCCAATCCTGCACCTGGGCGATGCTCATGGCCGTCAACCTCTGCGGACGCAGGCTGGCCGGGATGCCACCATAGACGATATCGTAATCGCCCCGGCTCTCGTATTTGCCGATCAGGTCAAGGACCGGCCCGGCATGGTGGGCTGTGAAACTCATGGCGTTTCCTCACGAAAAAAGCCCGCGCGAGGCGGGCGATGTTGTAAGCGGTCGTTACAAGTTCAGCGCGGCGGGATGGTCTTGTCGATGTGGTGCTGGACCGGGGCCTTGCCGGTGACGATCCATCCCTCGATGCGATCGACGCTGC
>NZ_CAMEFG010000046.1 GCF_945915435.1 uncultured Paracoccus sp.
CGCGCAGACGATCACCAGGTCGGCCATGATGGTCCCGCGCGGGGTGACGACGCCCCGGATGCGCCCGTCCTCGATCACCAGCGAGGTCGCGGCACAGTTGGCAAAGGCGCGCAGCTTGCCCGAGGCGGTGCCCTGATCGACCAGCTTGCCCGCCACGGTCTGCGAACGCGGCACCACCAGCCCGGCATCGGGGTCCCACAGCGCGCCCTGGATCTGGTCCTCTTCGACCAGCGGGAACTTCGCCTTGACCTCGGCGGGGCTGATCATCGCCGCGCGCGTGCCGAAGGCCTTGCCCGAGGCGACCTTGCGTTTCAGTTCGTTCAGGCGGGCCTCGTCGCCGACCCGCGCGACCTCGATCCCGCCGACCTTGGCGTAATGGCCCATCTTCTCGAAGAAATCGATGGAATAGAGCGTGGTCCAGGTGGTCAGGAAATCGTGGCTGGTCGCATAGCAGAAATCCGATGCATGCGCGGTCGAGCCGATATCGGTCGGGATACCCGACTTGTCGATGCCCACGATATCGTCCCATCCGCGCAGGATCAGGTGATGCGCGACCGAGGCACCCACGATGCCCCCAAGCCCGACGATGACCACCCGCGCCTTGTCAGGAAAACCAGACATGTCATTCCTCTCTCTCGATTCCGGGACCTGCCCGACCTTCCACGGATTATTGCGACGAAATGGCGCAAGGAAAGAAGATTTGCGTCATCGCCGTATCAAGGCTACGACAACTTGCAAGGAAACCCGCCTTGGGGGATCAGCCGATGACATATCCGCCGGGCCGTCCGCAGCCCCATCCCGCGCGGCGCCCGCGCGGCCCCGGTCCCCGGCTTTCGGTGGGCTTCGTCCTGACCCGGCGCTTCACGCTTTGCGCCTTCGCGAATTTCGTCGACGTGCTGCGGCTGGCGGCGGATGAGGGCGACCGCAGCAGGCCGATCCTGTGCGATTGGGCGATCGTGTCGGACCGGATGGATGTGATCACCTCAAGCTGCGGGGTCGGGGTCCAGCCGCATGAACGCCTGGGCGACCCGGCGCGTTTCGATTACATCGCGGTCATCGGCGGGCTGACCGACGGGATCGACCATGTCAGCCCCGCCTACCGGCAATACCTGCAAAGGGCGTCGCAGGTGGGGGTGCCGCTGATCGGGATATGCTCGGGCGCTTTCGTGCTGCACCGGGCGGGGCTGCTCGACGGTTACAAATGCTGTGTAAGCTGGTTCCATCACGCCGATTTCCTGGAACAGTTCGAGGGGTTGCAGCCGGTTTCCGACCGCATCTTCATCGTGGATCGGGACCGGCTGACCTGTTCGGGCGGGGCCAGTTCGGCCCATCTTGCCGCCTATCTGGTCGAAAAGCACATCGGCCGCGCCCATGCCAGCAAAAGCCTGCACATCATGATCATCGACGATGCCTTGCAGGGGGAAAAGCCGCAGCCCGGCATTCCGCTGAACCTCAAGACCGGCGATCCGGTCGTGCGCCGTGCCCTGCTGATCATGCAGCAGCATATCGACACGCCGCCGCCGATCTCGGCCATCGCGTCGCGGATGGGCACCAGCAAGCGCCAGCTCGAACGTCATTTCCGCGCGGCGCTGGACATCTCGCCCCAGGCGGCCTTTCTCGACATCCGCCTGTCGCTGGCGCACCACCTGGTCCTGACCTCGGGCAAGACGATCTCGGCCATCGCGGTCGAATGCGGTTTTTGCGATTCGTCCCATCTGAGCCGGATGTTCCGCCGCCGCTTCGGAACGACGCCGCATCAGGCTCGCGTAAGGCCCGAGGCGGACCCTTCCTGACGCCGGGAAACGGGCTGCTTTCTGCCGATGATATTTTTGCGCCTTCGGGATGTCGCAAAACTGAAAGCCGCGCGAATCCGGCATCGGTATTCTGACGGTCCAGCGCCCCGGAACAGGTCCGGGCACAGCCATTTCGGAACCCCGCAAGGAGGGAGGAACCGCCATGACCATCCGCGACGACATGCTTGATCTGATCCGCTCGCATCAATACGGCTATTCCTTGCCCCAGCCCTTCTACAAGGACCCCGAGTTCTTCAAGCAGGACCTTGAACTGACCTGGTATCGCGACTGGCTGTTTGCCGGGCATGATTGCGAACTGACCAAGCCCGGACATTACATCACCCTGCAAGTGGGCGCCTATCCCGTGGTCGTCGTGCGTGGCCGCGACGGAGAGATCCGCGCCTTTCACAATTCATGCCGCCATCGCGGCAGCCGCGTCTGCCTGAAGGAAAAGGGCACGACCGCCAAGCTGGTCTGCCCCTATCACCAATGGACCTACGACCTGGACGGCAAGCTGCTGTTCGCGCGCCAGATGGGTGACGATTTCGACCCTTCGCAGCATTCGCTCAAGCCCGTCGCCTGCGAACGGGTCGCGGGTTACATCTTCATCTGCCTTGCCGACGAGCCTGCCGATTTCCAGCCCGTCCGCGATCTGGTCGAGCCTTACTTCCTTCCCCACGACCTGGCCAACGCCAAGGTCGCGCATGAGACGACCATCATCGAGGAAGGCAACTGGAAACTGGTCTGGGAAAACAACCGCGAATGCTATCACTGCGCGGGCAACCATCCCGAACTGTGCAAGACCTACCCCGAGGCGCCCAGCGTCACCCATATCACGGGCGAGGCCACCGACCCCGAGATGTCGGCCCATTGGCGCAAATGCGAATCCGCCGGGCTGCCCGCGCGGTTCCACATGCACGAAAGCGGGCAGTTCCGCGCCATCCGCTCGCCCCTGCTGGGGGATTCGGTCAGCTATACGATGAACGGCAAGCCCGCGGTGTCGCGCAACCTGTCCGACCTGGCCGTGGACGGTATCGGCGCGCTGATGCTGTTTCACTATCCCAGCAGTTGGAACCACGTGCTCAAGGACCATGCCGTGACCTTCCGCGTCATGCCACTGGGACCGAACCGGACGGCGGTGACCACGAAATGGCTGGTCCACAAGGATGCGGTGGAAGGGGTCGATTACGATCTGGAAAACCTGACCCATGTCTGGAACCACACCAACGATCAGGACCGCCAGATCGTCGAGGAAAACGCCCGCGGCATCGAATCCCCGGCCTATGAACCCGGACCCTATTCGGAACTGCACGAGGGCGGCGTGATCCAGTTCGTCGAATGGTACAAGGAATTCATGGCGCCCCGCCTGCAGGGTGCAGGTGCCCGGCCCTTGAAGGATGTCGCCTGACGTGACGCAGATCGACCTGCCGTCCGATCCCGGTCTCTACCGGCACCTGGACGAGATGACGCCCTGGGACGACCGCCTTCAGGCGCTGGAGGTGGTCAGCGTCGCCGACGAGGCGCCCGAGGTGAAGACCTTCACCTTCCGCTCGGATGCGCAGACGTGGTTCCGCTACCAGCCCGGCCAGTTCATCACGCTGGAACTGCCGGTCGGGGACGAGCCCTTGATGCGGACCTATACGCTGTCCTCGACGCCTTCGCGGCCGTTCTCGATCTCGGTCACGGTCAAGGCGCAGCCCGACAGCGTGGGCACGCGCTGGATGTTCGACAACCTTGCGCCCGGCAGCCTGTTGCGGGCTTACGGGCCTGCGGGGCAGTTCACGCATTTCGCCCATCCTGCGTCGCGCTACCTGTTCATCTCGGCCGGGTCGGGCATCACGCCGATGATGTCGATGCTGCGCTGGCTGTCGGATTGCGCGCCGGGCACGGATGTCGCCTTCATCCATTGCGCCCGCCGCCCCGAGGACCTGATCTTCCGGCAGGAACTGGAACTGCTCAGCCATCGCATGTCTGCGCTGGACCTTGGCTTCATCGTCGAAGAACGCGCGCATCAGCGCGGCTGGTCGGGCCATCGCGGGCAGATCGACGCCGCGCGCCTGCCCATGCTCGCCCCCGATTTTCTTGACCGCGAGGTGTTTTGCTGCGGACCCGACGGTTTCATGCGCCATGTCCGGTCGCTGCTGGGGGATGCGGGCTTCGACATGGCCCATTATCATCAGGAAAGCTTTGGCCTGCCGCTGGAAAGCGTCCCGACCGAGCCGGTTTCCGAAGCCGAGGCCGAGATGGAGGGCCAGGCCGCGGTGCCGGTCCGCTTTGCCGATTCGGATGTCACCGCCGATTGCCAGCCCGGCCAGACCGTCCTGCAAGCCGCCCGCGCGGCAGGCGTCCGCATTCCCGCCGCCTGCGAATCGGGCCTGTGCGGCACCTGCAAGATCATGAAGATCTCGGGTCGGGTCGAAATGGAACACAACGGTGGCATCCTCGACGAGGAAATCGAGGAAGGCTATATCCTCGCCTGCTGCTCGAAACCGCTCGGAAAGCTTGAGGTCGAGGCCTAGGCACCCCATTTCAACATATGGTCGAAACAGGCCGGGGCCGCGAAAACCCGTATCGCGCGGCACCGGGATATGGGAACCTGACCCGGACGCATGATCGGGAAATGCACCTGCCAGCCTTGATGCTGCCAGCCTATACGGTGCCGGATGTCTGAAGTTACTGAAAAACGACATGATTTCATATTCCTGCTATTGCCGGAGTTCACCATGCTGGCCTTCGCCCCGGCGGTCGAGGCGCTGCGCATGGCCAATGCCGCGCTGGGCCGTGCGGCCTATTCCTGGCGCATCCTTGGCAGCGAGGGGCAGGCCGTCCGGGCAAGCTGCGGGGTGACGCTGCATTGCGATGCCGCGCTGGCCGACGAAAGGCCGGTTCCCCGGCGTGGCGACGGGCCTTGCACGGTCGTCGTCTGCGGCGGGATGAACGTCCAGAAATACACCGGCAGCCGGATCGAGTCCTGGCTGCGCGAATGCCGGCGCGAGGGTGTCACCGTCGCCAGCCTCTGCACTGGCGCCTATGTGCTTGCGCAGGCCGGGCTGCTGAACGACCGCAGATGCGTGATCCATTGGGAGAACTTTCCCAGCTTCGCCGAACAGTTCCGCAATGCCTCGGTCCGTCCCGCGCTGTTCGAGATCGACGGCGACGTGATCACCTGTGCCGGGGGCGCGGCCTCGTTCGACCTGATGCTGCACCTGCTGCGCGAAAGGCATGGCGACAAGATCGTGACCGCGGTCTGCGACCGGGCGCTGGTCGATCGCGTCCGCAGTGCGAAGGATCCGCAGCGCCTGATGCTGACCCCGCAGGCCAGCCATTACCACCACGCGGTCGAAACCCTGATCGAACGGATGCACGATTCCCTTTCGGACCCGGTGCCGGTGGACGAATTGATGGCCGGCCTTGGCCTGACCCGCCGCCAGATCGAGCGGCTTTTCCAAAGCAAGCTGCGCATCTCGCCCGCGCGCTATTACATGAACCTGCGGCTGGACCGGGCGCGGCTGCTGCTGGTCCACAGCTCGAAACCCATCGTCGAGATCGCGCTGGCCTGCGGTTTTTCCTCGGCCTCGCATTTCGCCAAGGCTTACCGCGACGCCTATGGCATCTCGCCCCAGGCGCTGCGCAAGTCCGAACGGCAGGCCGCTGCGCGCGAGCAGGATGAGGTCAGCCGCCCGGCACGAAGGGCAGGCGATAGCTGACCGCTTCGGCGACATGGGGCGCACGGACCTGCGGCGAATGGTCGAGATCCGCGATCGTCCGCGCGGTCTTGAGGATGCGGTGATACCCCCTTGCCGTCAATTGCAGCCGCTCGGCGGCACGAAGAGCAAGCTCCTGCCCCTCGCTGTCGGGGGTGGCGAGTTCTTCCAGCGCCTTGCCCGAGATATCGGCATTGGTGCGCAACTGCGGGTGCCCGGCATAGCGCCGGGCCTGCAGTTCGCGCGCATCCGCGATGCGGGCGGCGACGGTGGCCGAGGATTCGCCCACCGCGCCGGTTTGCAGGTCGGCCAGCGCCACGGCGGGCACCTCGATGCGCAGGTCGAAACGGTCCATCAGCGGGCCGCTGATCCTGCCCAGATAATCCGCCCCGCAGCCGGGCGCGCGGGGGCAGGCGCGCGCGGGCTGGGACAGGTGGCCGCAGCGGCAGGGATTGGCGGCGGCGATCAGCAGGAAGCGGCAGGGGTAGCGGACGTGGGCATTGGCGCGGGCGACGGCGACCTCGCCCGTTTCGATGGGTTGGCGCAGGGTTTCCAGGACCTGGCGCGAAAACTCGGGGAATTCGTCCAGGAAAAGGACGCCGTTATGGGCCAGGCTGATCTCGCCCGGTCGTGCGGCGCGGCCGCCGCCGACCATCGCGGGCATCGAGGCGCCGTGATGGGGGTCGCGAAACGGCGCCCGTCGCGAGATGCCGCCCCCCGTCAGCATCCCCGCCAGCGAATGGATCATCGAGGTTTCCAGCGCCTCGGCGGGGGTCAGCGGCGGCAGGATGCCGGGCAGGCGGGCGGCCAGCATCGACTTGCCCGCGCCGGGCGGGCCGACCATCAGCAGGTGATGGCGCCCGGCGGCGGCGATTTCCAGCGCCCGGCGGGCGCGTTCCTGCCCCTTGACCTCGGCCAGATCGGCGGTCGGCGGTGCCGCCGCGACCTCGCCCGGATGGGCGCGGGCAAGGGGCGCGCGCCCGGTCAGGTGGTTGACCGCATCGCGCAGGGTGGGCGGCGCGAAGACGGGCACGGCCTGGGTCCATGCGGCTTCGGCGCCGCAGGCGGCGGGGCAGATCAGCGACCGATCATCCTCGGCTGCGGCCATCGCGGCGGGCAGGGCGCCACTGACCGGGGCCAGCCTGCCGTCCAGCGCAAGTTCGCCCAGGGACACCACGCGCTCCAGTTCCTCGGCGGGCACCAGTTCGACCGCGGCAAGGATCGCCAGCGCGATGGGCAGGTCGAAATGCGAGCCTTCCTTAGGCAAGTCGGCGGGCGAAAGGTTGACCGTGATCCGGCGCGAGGGCAGCGCGACCGACATGGCCGCAAAGGCCGCGCGGATCCTTTCGCGCGCCTCGCTGACCGACTTGTCGGGCAGGCCGACGATATGAAAGGCGGGCAGCCCCGCCGCGACCGAGCATTGCACCTCGACCAGCCGCGCCTCGACCCCCTCGAAGGCCACGGAATATGCGATCGTCACCATGTCTTGCCCGGCCCTTTCCCTGATCCGTGTTTAATCGCCTTGGTTTAAGAAAAGGTTAACGGGCACGTCGCTTGCCGGGGGGGCGCGCAGCCCTTATGTCTCGCATGGTCACAGCAAGGGGGTCGCGATGCAGGGCAGCCGTATTCTTCTGATCGTGGGGGGCGGAATCGCCGCCATCAAGATACCCGAACTGATTCGCCTGCTGCGGCGCGAAGGCGCGTCGGTCACGCCCGTCCTGACGCCGGCGGGCGCGCAATTCGTCACGCCTCTGTCGCTGTCCTCGCTGGCCGAGGCGCCTTGCCATACCGAACTGTTCGACCTGACCCGCGAATCCGAGATGGGCCATATCCAGCTTTCGCGCGCCGCCGACCTGGTCGTGGTCGCGCCTGCGACCGCGAACCTGCTGGCGCGCATGGCGGGGGGGCTGGCCGACGATCTGGCGACGACGCTGCTGCTGGCGACGGACAAGCCGGTGCTGGTCGCGCCTGCGATGAACGTGCGGATGTGGACCCACGCCGCCACGCAGCGCAATATCGCGCAGTTGCAAAAGGACGGCATCCGCTTCGTCGGCCCCGACGAGGGCGAGATGGCTTGCGGCGAATTCGGCGCGGGCCGCATGAGCGAGCCGGAAGGTATCCTCCACGCGATCCGCGTCGCCCTGGGCCAGTCGCGCCCCCTGCGCCTGCCGCCCGAGGCGGTCGTCAGCCTGCCCTCGCGCGGGGTGCTGAGCGACCGGCATGTCGTGGTCACCTCGGGACCCACGCATGAGCCGATCGACCCGGTGCGCTACATCGCCAACCGCTCCAGCGGCGCGCAGGGGGCGGCCATCGCGGCGGCGCTGCGCGATCTTGGCGCGCGCGTCAGCTTCGTCACCGGCCCCGCCGAGGTCGCGCCGCCCGAAGGGGTCGAGGTGATCCGCGTCGAGACCGCGCAGCAAATGCGCGAGGCGGTCGAGGCCGCGTTGCCCGCCGATGCCGCCGTGATGGCGGCGGCGGTCGCCGACTGGCGCGTCCGCGATCCGCAGGCGTCCAAGATGAAGAAGGACGGGTCGGGCCGCCAGCCCGACCTGCAATTCGTCGAAAACCCCGATATCCTGGCCTGGATCAGCCAGCCCGGCCCGCAGCGTCCCGGCCTCGTCGTGGGCTTTGCCGCCGAAACCGACGATGTGCTGGCCAATGCCCGCGCCAAGCTGGCCCGCAAGGGCTGCGACTGGATCCTGGCCAATGACGTGCGCCCCGCGACCGGGATCATGGGCGGGCAGGAAAACGCGGTGACGCTGGTGCGCGCCGACGGGTCCGAGGAATGGCCGCGCATGAGCAAGCGCGAGGTCGCCCGCAAGCTGGCCGAACGGATCGCGGCCAGCCTGAACGGCAACGCGGGAAAGGACAGCGAATGAGCCGCGTCTATCTGGACTGGAACGCCACCGCGCCGCTGCGCCCCGAGGCCCGCGCCGCCATGTTCGAGGCGAGTGAAATCACCGGCAACCCCTCGGCCGTCCATGCCGAGGGACGGGCGGCCAAATCGGCGCTGGAACGCGCGCGCGAGGATGTCGCCGCCGCCCTTGGGGCCGAGGGGGCGGACGTCATCTTCACCTCGGGCGCGACGGAATCCGCCGCGCTGATCCTGGCCGGGCGCGATCTGCGTTGTGCGGCGGTCGAACATGCCGCTGTCCGGGCGTGGTGCCGCGACGATCTGCCGGTCGCGCCGGACGGGACGGTGCAGGTGGACGACCCGGCGCGTGCCACGCTGCAACTGGCCAATGCCGAAACCGGGATGATCCAGGACCTGCCGCAAGGGCTGGCCGCCAGCGACCTGACGCAGGCTTTCGGAAAGATCCCCTTTGCCTTCAACTGGCTGGGGATCGAGGCGGGCTTCGTTTCCGCCCACAAGCTGGGCGGGCCGCGCGGGATCGGGGCGCTGATCGTGCGGCGCGGCACCGAGGTCGAGGCGCAGTTGAAAGGCGGCGGGCAAGAGCAGGGCCGCCGCTCGGGCACGGAAAACCTGATCGGCATCATGGGCTTTGCCGCCGCCGCGAAGGCCGCGCAAAATGATCTGGATCAAGGAATCCCCGAGAAGATGCGTGAAATTCGCGATTCTCTGCGCGCATCTCTGGAATCCGGGGCGGAAAATGTTACATTCCCAGCAAGCGATTCCCGCTGCCTGCCCAATACTCTGCTGGCCCTGACTCCGGGCTGGCGGGGCGAGACGCAGGTGATGCAGATGGACCTTGCTGGTTTTGCGGTCTCGGCTGGCTCGGCTTGCTCATCCGGCAAGGTTCGCTCCAGCAGCGTCTTGCAGGCCTTGGGCGTTCCGTCCGATCAGGCGGGTTGTGCGATTCGCATCTCGTTCGGCCCGACGACGGCGGAACGGGATGTGATGCGTTTCGCGGATGCCTGGCTGGATGCCTGGCGCCGCTGGCGAGAACGGAATGAAGTGCGGGCGACCGCCGGAAAGGATAACGATGGCTGATCTGGCCGCAACCCCGGAGCTGGAGGTCCGCGAGGGCGTCGACCGTGAAACCGTCGAGACCGTCCAGAACATGGGCAGCTACAAATATGGCTGGGAAACCGAAATCGAGATGGAATATGCCCCCAAGGGGCTGAACGAGGACATTGTCCGCCTGATCTCGGAAAAGAACGAAGAACCCGAATGGATGACGGAATGGCGGCTGAAGGCCTTCCGCCGCTGGCAGCAGATGAAGCTGCCCGAATGGGCGATGCTGGACATCCCGGCCATCGACTTTCAGGACCAGTATTACTACGCGCGCCCCAAGAGCATGGCCGAAAAGCCGAAATCGCTGGACGAGGTCGATCCCAAGCTGCTGGCGACCTATGAAAAGCTGGGCATTCCGCTGAAGGAGCAGATGATCCTTGCGGGCGTCGAAGGCGCGGGCGACACCCCCGCCGAAGCGCGCAGGGTCGCGGTGGACGCGGTCTTCGATTCGGTCAGCGTCGGCACCACCTTCAAGGACGAACTGGCCAAGGCGGGCGTGATCTTCTGCTCGATCAGCGAGGCGATCCGCGAACATCCCGAACTGGTGAAGAAATACCTGGGCACGGTCGTGCCGCAGGGCGACAACTATTATTCGGCGCTCAATAGCGCGGTGTTCTCGGACGGCAGCTTTGTCTACGTCCCCCCCGGCACCCGCTGCCCGATGGAGCTTTCGACCTATTTCCGCATCAATGCCGAAAATACCGGCCAGTTCGAGCGGACGCTGATCATCGCCGACAAGGGCGCCTATGTCAGCTACCTGGAAGGCTGCACCGCGCCCAAGCGCGACACCGCACAGCTTCATGCGGCGGTGGTGGAAATCGTCGTGCTGGAAGATGCCGAGGTGAAATATTCCACCGTCCAGAACTGGTTTCCGGGCGACGAGGAAGGCAAGGGCGGCATCTACAACTTCGTCACCAAGCGCGCCGATTGCCGCGAGGCCCGCGCCAAGGTGATGTGGACGCAGGTGGAAACCGGCAGCGCGATCACCTGGAAATATCCGTCCTGCCTTCTGCGCGGCGACGACAGCCAAGGCGAGTTCTACTCGATCGCGATTACCAACAACCAGCAGCAGGCCGACACCGGCACCAAGATGGTGCATATGGGCAGGAACACCCGCTCGCGCATCGTGTCCAAGGGGATCTCGGCGGGCAGGGCGCAGAACACCTATCGCGGGCTGGTCTCGATGCATCCCAAGGCGGTCAACAGCCGCAACTATACGCAATGCGACAGCTTGCTGATCGGCGATCAATGCGGCGCGCATACCGTGCCCTATATCGAGGTGCGCAACAATTCGTCCCGCGTCGAACACGAGGCGACGACCAGCAAGGTCGATGACGACCAGCTTTTCTATTGCCGCGCCCGCGGCATGGACGAGGAAGAGGCCGTGGCCCTGGTCGTCAACGGTTTCTGCCGCGATGTGTTGCAGGCCCTGCCGATGGAATTCGCGATGGAAGCGCAGTCGCTGGTCGCAATCAGCCTTGAGGGATCGGTTGGATAAGCCGGTTTTGAACAGATGCCGCCGGTGCCGCCCCAAGGGCCGCCGTCACGATTGAATAGGGAAAGAATATGCTGGAAATCAAGAACCTGCACGCCGAACTTGAGGAAGGCGGCAAGAAGATCCTGAAAGGGGTCGATCTGACGGTCCCCGCCGGGCAGGTGCATGCGATCATGGGGCCGAACGGCTCGGGGAAATCCACGCTGGCCTATGTGCTTTCGGGCCGCGACGGCTATGAGGTGACCGAAGGCAGCGCCAGCCTGGAGGGCGAGGACCTGCTGGAGCAGGAACCCGAGGAACGCGCGGCGGCGGGTCTTTTCCTGGCGTTCCAGTATCCGGTCGAGATCCCCGGCGTCGGCAACCTGACCTTTCTGCGCACAGCGGTGAACGCGCAGCGCAAGGCGCGGGGCGAAGAGGAACTGTCCTCGGGCGATTTCCTCAAGCTGGTGCGGGAAAAGGCCAAGTCGCTCAAGATCGACGCCGACATGCTCAAGCGTCCGGTGAACGTGGGTTTCTCGGGCGGTGAAAAGAAGCGCAACGAAATCCTGCAAATGGCCATGCTGGAGCCGCGCATGGCGATTCTGGACGAGACCGACTCGGGCCTTGACGTCGATGCGATGCGGCTGGTTTCCGAAGGTGTGAACGCCCTGCGCGCGCCGGATCGTGCATTCCTGGTCATCACGCATTATCAACGGCTTCTGGACCATATCAAACCCGATGTCGTGCATATCATGGCCGAGGGCCGGATCGTGAAATCGGGCGGCCCCGAACTGGCGCTGGAGGTCGAGCGGAACGGTTACGGCGACCTCTTGGCGGAGGTGGGGTGATGACCGCGGCTCTGGACCGGATCGAGGCGGCGGGTGCGGTGGACAGCCCGCTGGCCCGCAGGCTTGCCGCGCTCGACTTGCCGAAGGGTGGCTTCACGGCTGCGGCCCGCGCTGACGCGGCGGACCGGCTGGCCCTGGCGGGCCTGCCCCATGCGCGCGACGAATACTGGCGCTATACCCCCCCCCATGCGCTGAATGCCGAAAAGGCCGAGCCGCTGCCGGTGCCGGAAGGCCCGCAGGACGCCCCGCTTTTCGAGGGCGTCGGGCAGTTGCGGCTGGTCTTCGTGGACGGGCGCTTCGACGCCGGTGCCTCGGACCCGCTGGCGCTGGAAGGGGTCGAACTGGACGTGCTGTCGCGTGCCGATAGCCAGGCCGATCACTGGGCCGGGGAAATCTACGGCGCGCTGGAAACCGCGGGGCAAAACCCCGTCCGCCGCCCCCATGCGATCCTGAACACGCTGGCCGCGCCCGACGGGGTGCTGATCCGCGTGACCGGCAAGCCCGCGCGGCCCATCCATCTGGTCTATCGCCGCAGCGACGCGGGTGCGGATGTCTATCTGCGCCATGTCCTGCGTGTCGAGCCGGGGGCGGAGCTGACGCTGTTGGAAACCGGGATGATCGGCGCGCGCTCGAACGTGGTGATCGAGGCGGACGTGGCCGAAACCGGGCGCCTGCACCACATCGCCGCCAAGCGTGGGGGCGAGCCGAAGACCGGCATCGGCCATATCTTCGCCCGCGTCGGTGCGAATGCGCTGTTCAAGTCCTTCGAACTGGTCGTCGATGGCCGCATGATGCGCAACGAAAGCGTGATTGACATCGTGGGCGACGACTCGGTGGCGCATGTCGCCTCGGCGGTGCTGGGGGACGGGGCGGACGGGCGTTTCCATCACGACAACACCGTCTTCATCACCCACGGGGCCGAACGCTGCGAAAGCCGCCAGGTCTTCAAGAAGGTGCTGAGAAACGGTGCGACGGGCGTTTTCCAGGGCAAGATTCTGGTCAAGCCCGGCGCGCAGAAGACGGACGGCTACCAGATCAGCCAGTCGCTGCTCTTGGATGGCGACAGCCAGTTCCTTGCCAAGCCCGAGCTGGAAATCTACGCCGATGACGTCAAGTGCAGCCACGGCTCGACCACCGGCGCGCTGGACGAAACCGCGCTGTTCTACCTGCGCTCGCGCGGGGTGCCGCAGGCGCGGGCGGTGGTGCTGCTGGTGCTGTCCTTCCTTGCGGATGCGCTGGAAGAGGTCGAGGACGACGATCTGCGCGCGCGCATTTCCGAAAGGCTTGAGGCATGGCTGATCCAGAGGGCGCAAGACAGCGAAGCATGACCGCGCCGGGCCTGACGCCCCGCCTTCTGCGCAGTTGGCGGGCGCCGGGGCAGGTGGTGCGCGGCTTGCGCGAAATCCCCGAAAGCGCGCTGCTGGCGGTGCTGATGGGGGCGATGCTGGTCTTCTGGGTGTCGCAACTGCCCCTGCACGCCCGCGCGGCGCGGCTTGATCCCGCGATCCCGCTGAACGCGCGGATCGCGGGCGCGCTGATGGCGGTGATGTTCATCATGCCGCTGCTGTGCTATCTGGCCGCCGGGCTGGTCGGGTTGCTGGCCCGGCTGACGCCCTGGCGGCTGGAACAGAAGGATTCCCGGCTGGCGCTGTTCTGGGCCTTGCTGGCGGTCTGCCCCGCCATGCTGCTGTCCGGGATGGTGGCGGGCGTGATCGGTCCCGGCCCCGCCTTGCAGGCCACGCGCCTGGTTTCGGGGCTTGGCTTCCTTTTCATCTGGGGCGCAGGTTTGCGCGTTCTCGCGGAACGAAAATGACATTCAACGATCTGAAACAGCTTGCCCTGATGACCGTGCAGCGGCCCGACCGCGCCATGCAGGCGCTGCGCGGGCTGAACCTTTCGCTGGCCGAGCGGTGGATGGCGCTGGCCCTGGCCGTCGCGCTTTCGACGCTGCTGGCTGGCTCGCTGGGGATGTCGGGCGGCCCTTCGCAGGACCCGCTGCTGGCGCTGGTCCGCCAGCCCCTGCGCATGGCGGCGCTGCAATTCGGGGGCATGGCCGTGCTGGCCGTGCTGATCGCCCATGCGGGCCGGGCCTTTGGCGGGCAGGGCAGTTTCGCCGACGCGCTGCTGGTCGTCGCCTGGGTCGAGCTGTTGCTGGTCGCCTTCCAGGTCTTTTACCTGCTGGTGATGCTGATCCTGCCGCCGCTTGGCATGGCCCTGGGCTTTCTGGCCTTTGGGCTGGCCTTTTACCTGTTCTTGCAGATGATCCGTGCGCTGCATGGATTCCGAAGCCTTTTCATGGTCTTGCTTGGCAGCGTCGCCACCTTCATGGTGGTCGTCATGGTCCTGTCGATCGTGCTGAACGCGCTTGGCCTGATGCCCGAGGTGCCGCAAAATGACCTATGACGTCGAAAAGATCCGCGCTGATTTTCCCATCCTGGCGCGCAGGGTGAACGACCGGCCGCTGGTCTATCTGGACAGCGGCGCGAGCGCGCAAAAGCCGCAATGCGTGATCGACGCGATCAGCCAGGCCTATTCCCAGGAATACTCCAATGTTCACCGGGGCCTGCACTACCTGTCCAACCTCGCCACCGAGAAATACGAGGCCGTTCGCGGCACCATCGCCCGCTTCCTGAACGCCGCCGAGGAATCCGAGGTGGTCTTTACCTCGGGCGCGACCGAGGGGATCAACCTGGTCAGCTATGCCTGGGCCGCCCCGCGCCTTCAGCCGGGCGACGAGATCGTCCTTTCCGTGCTGGAACATCACGCCAATATCGTTCCCTGGCATTTCCTGCGCGAACGGCAGGGCGTGGTGCTGAAATGGGTCGAGCCTGAACCCGACGGCAGCCTGCCCCCCGAAAAGGTGCTGGCCGCCGTGGGACCCCGGACCCGGCTGATCGCCGTCACCCATATGTCGAACGTGACCGGCACCGTGGTCGATGTCGGCGCGATTGCGCGGGGCACCGACGTGCCGGTGCTGGCCGATGGCAGCCAGGCCGCCGTTCACATGCCCATCGACCTGTCCGCGCTTGGCGTCGATTTCTATGTTATCACCGGGCACAAGCTCTACGGTCCCTCGGGTTCCGGCGCGATCTGGATCCGGCGCGAGCGTCAGGCCGAGATGCGCCCCTTCCTTGGTGGTGGCGACATGATTCGCACCGTGACCCGCGACGGAATCACCTATGCCGACCCGCCCCTGCGGTTCGAGGCGGGCACCCCCGGCATCGTCAACCAGATCGGGCTTGGCGCCGCGCTTGAATACCTGATGTCGGTCGGCATGGATCGGATCGCCGCGCATGAACGCGGCCTTCGCGACTATGCCCGCGACCGGCTGCGCGGGCTGAACTGGCTGGCCGTTCAGGGGGATGCGCCGGACAAGGGCGCGATCTTCTCGATGGTGATGCAGGGCGCCCATGCCCATGACCTGTCCACGATCCTCGACAAGCGCGGGATCGCGGTGCGCGCCGGTTCGCATTGCGCCATGCCGCTGATGGAATTCTACGGCCTTACCGCCTCGGCCCGCGCGTCGTTCGCGATGTATAACACCCGCGCCGAGGTGGATGCGCTGATCGAGGGGCTGGAATTCTGCCGCGACCTTTTCGGCTGACCCCGACGAAAAAGTCGCCGCGAAAGCGCATGATATCCCTTCCCACCCGCCGGGATATCGCGTAAGCAAGGCCCAACGCACCCGTAGCTCAGCTGGATAGAGCGCTGCCCTCCGAAGGCGGATGTCAACCTCGAATGCTAGTTGCGAGATGTGAAAAGAGGCCGACAAAACAACAACTTGAAAGATCGGATTTCTGGTCTTCCAACCGACGAAAAATTCGCGTAAGCACTGCGTAAGCAGAAGGCACCCATAGCTCAGCTGGATAGAGCGCACCCCTCCGAAGGGTGAGGTCTCAGGTTCGAATCCTGATGGGTGCGCCATTTTCTTTACCTCTCACTCGTCACGCAGTTCTGGCTTACCGTCAGATCTCTGACCAAATCAGCGACCTAGTCGTTGTCACTTCATCGACGTGACGAGCCCGAAGCCGCCATTGGACTTCAACGCTCTGAAAGCTGTAGTAGACATTATTCCGTTGGCGACGAAGTAGAACAGTCTGCCGCGGATTCCGGGTGACTAGATTTCGGAATGGCTATTGGCCTTTCCGACCATCCGTGCTGGTTTAGACATCTGCATCGGCTGTGATGGTTAGCGCGGGGCATTGGAGTAATCTCGGAGTTGGTCTCGGCGGTCTGGTTGTCGGAGGAGTCATCGTGGTCTAGCGCACCGATGGAACCCTCATCGGCAAGATGGACCTCAATTGGCCGACCATTCGCTGACGGGCGGGTCTTCCCACGGACATTCGACCGCACGATCTGCGCCATACCCATGCCACCCTACACGAACTTGCGATCACATGCGGATGGACTTTGCGACGCGTTCATTCTACCGATGGCGACATGATGCGCCTGCTTGCCATGATATTCATGCTCGCCGTAATGAACGTCACCCTGATCATATCGGTGGCGCATGACGGGATGGCGGCATCGCAGCAGGTCGCGGTGGAGACAGCGGTTGGGCAAGAGCCCGAACCGGTTGCCGCTTCCAGCAATGCGTCCTGTATGCTGAGCGGCAGTTGCAGCAGCGATGAAACGGCCTGCAGCTGGTCCTGCCCTGCACATGGGGCCATCGAGATTCAACCCACACAGTATGGCGTTGCGCTGAAGAGCGGCAAACTTGACCGCTTGTTTATACCGTCTCCCTGGAAAACCGCAGGACCGGCGCTACAAGAACGCCCCCCGAGAACCCTCTCCGTCTGATCCCGCGCCTCGGGCGCAATTCGCCATCAGCTTGGAACATCACTGTCGTCGCACTTGAATGGTTGTGGTGCCAAGGCCGATGTCATCGCAGACAGAACGAATTGAGTCATCATCATGGATAAGGGTTTCAAGGGCGCTGGCCTTGGTCGCAGGGCATTCGTCGGCGGGTTGGTGTGTGCCGGTAGCGGCGCGTTGGGGGCGTTTGCGCAGCAGGTCGACCCCACCACAGGAAATATGATTTACGGCAATGCCGCTCCGGGGCAGGCACCCGATATCGGCACCTGGCAGGTCGACGCGAGTGCCGATTCGCGTCGAAATCTGTCGTCATTCCGGATGCAGCATTGGAGCGATCACTTCAGCAGCCTAGGGGTCGGCGTGATCCTGGCAGATGTCTCGTCGCGGGCGCTGCATTATTGGTCCGCAGACGAGGCGACCTATCGCCTCTATCCCTGCTCGGTGCCGCTAAGCGAAGAGCTGACCAAGCGCGGCAAGACCGAGATCGTGCGCAAGGCGAAGAACCCGCCATGGACGCCGACACCGGACATGCGCAAGAGGGATCCGGACCTGCCATTGCGCGTCGAAGGCGGCGATCCCGACAACCCCCTAGGCGCTTACGGCCTCTATCTTTCCTGGCCCGCCTATCTCGTTCACGGCACCCATGACACCCGCAAGATAGGCCGCATGTCATCCAACGGCTGCTACGGCCTCTATAACGAGCATGTCACCGAGCTTTACGGGCTGGCCGAGATCGGCACGCAGGTTGCCGTGTTTTGAGGACCTCGCCGCAGGTTCGTCCTGCGGCGGCTTGCGAAGCCCGGAGGTTCGCGGATGATCACTTCTGTTCATGCTTCGATTGGCGAGAAGCCGCGGCTATTCGGCTCGGGCCACGCCATGATCGCCATGCAGGCAAAGCCCGTGGTTGGCCAGCACCCCGATGACGCGGCAGTCCGAGATGCTGCCATGGGCGCATTGGACGATCATGCGCTCAAGTTCGGCTTGCAGGGCCCTCAGCCGCTCGATGCGGGCATTGACCGCCGCAAGCTGGCGCCTGGCGATCTCGTCGGCGGCGGCGCAGGGGATGTCGGGGCGGTCGGAGAGGCTCAGCAATTCGCGGATCGCTTCCAGCGGGAAGCCCAACTCGCGCGCATGGCGGATGAACCCCAGCCGCTCCTGCGTCTTTGGTCCGTAAAGGCGCTGGTTGCCGGCGCTGCGCTCGGCTTCGGGCAGAAGGCCGATCTGCTCGTAATAGCGGATGGTCGGCACCTTCACCCCGGTCGCCGCGCCGAGTTTTCCGATGGAGAGCATGAGAAATCCCTTGAAGCTCTAGTCGCTAGAGAGACTAGGTTCCCGAATCATCGAGGACAAGGGCCTGCGGAATGCGCGGGCAGGAGATGAGCGATGCGTGACGAACAGGCCGAACGGGTCGAATGGACGGTGACGGGTATGGATTGCGCCGCCTGCACCCGCAAGATTACGGCGGCGCTTGGCGGGATGCCGGGGGTGGGCGATGTCTCGGTCGGGCTGATGGCCGAGAGGCTGTCGCTGACCCTGCAACCGGGCGGCACCAGCCGCGACCAGATCGAGGATGCGGTGCGCCGGTTGGGTTATGGCATCGCGCCGAAGGGCCAGGACGCGCCGCGCAAGAAAGCCTTCGTGCTGCCTGGCGCTGAACCTTCACTGCCCCATGAACATGGCGGGCATAGCCACGACGACCCCGCCGACCGGGGCAAGCGCTGGTATCAAACCGCCAAGGGCAGGCTGGTGATCCTGACCGGGCTGCTGCTGGCCGCTGCCACGGCGTTCGAACTGCTGAGTGGCTCCGATTACGGCTATTGGGCCTTCGTGACTGCCTGTGTGATCGGCGTGGCGCCGGTGGCAAGGCGTGCCTGGCAGGCGCTGCGCATGGGCCAACCCTTCACCATCGAAAGCCTGATGTCCATCGCCGCCGTGGGCGCGCTGTTCATCGGCGCGGCGGAGGAGGCGGCGTTGGTCGTCTTCCTCTTCGCCGTGGGCGAGGTGCTGGAGGGCGTGGCGGCCAACAAGGCGCGCGACGGCATCCGCTCGCTGGCCGATCTGGTGCCCAAGACCGCGCTGCTTGAGATGGGCGGCCAGACCCGCGAGGTTCCCGCCGACAGCCTCCAGATCGGCCAGACCGTTCTGGTCCGCCCCGGCGACCGTATCCCGGCGGATGGCGAGATCGTCGAGGGCACGAGCGGCATCGACGAAAGCCCGGTCACCGGCGAAAGCGTGCCGCGCACGCGCGGGCCGGGCGAGCCGGTCTTCGCGGGCTCGATCAACGCCGAGGCCGCGCTGCGGGTGCGGGTGACGCGGGCGGCCTCGGACAACACCATCAGCCGCATCATCCGGCTGGTCGAGGAGGCCGAGGACGCCCGCGCGCCCACCGAACGCTTCATCGACCGCTTCAGCCGCTGGTATATGCCGACCATCGTCTCGCTGTCGGCGCTGGTGGTGCTGATCCCGCCGCTGGCTTTCGGGCAGGATTGGGAGACCTGGATCTATCGCGGGCTGGCGCTGCTGCTGATCGGCTGCCCCTGCGCGCTGGTGATCTCGGTTCCCGCTTCCATCGCCTCATCTTTGTCCTCGGGCGCGCGGCGGGGCCTGCTGATGAAGGGCGGCGTGGTGATCGAGACCGCTGCGGGTATCGCGCGGGTGGCCTTCGACAAGACCGGAACGCTGACGCGCGGCAAGCCCGAGGTGACCGATGTGGTCCCGGCGGAAGGCGTGAGCGAGGCCGAACTGCTGGCCGTGGCTGGCGGGGTCGAGGCCGGATCGTCGCACCCGTTGGCAAAGGCGATCCTGCGCCGGGTCGAGGCCGTCGGCATCACCCCGCTGCCCGCCCGCGAGGCCCGCGCCATCATCGGCAAGGGTGTCGAGGCCGAGGTGGACGGCGCCCCCACCTGGGTGTCTTCGCCCCGCCATGCGGCGGAGGCCGGAGGGATCGAAGCCCTGTCGATCCGACGTGTCACCGAACTGGAGGACGAAGGCAAGACCGTGGTCGCCGTGTTCCGCGACCGTCACCCCTTCGGCCTGATCGCCATGCGCGACGAGCCGCGCACCGATGCCGCCGAGGCCATGCGGCAGTTGCGGGCCATGGGCGTCGGTGCGGTGATGCTGACGGGCGACAACCCGCGCACCGCGGCGGCCATCGCCGGGGGTCTCGGCATGGGCTGGCAGGCCGAGATGATGCCCGAGGACAAGCTGGAAGCGATTCGTGCCATGGGCGCCAGCGGCGGCGTGATGATGATCGGCGACGGCATCAACGACGCCCCGGCGCTGAAACAGGCCACGGTCGGGGTGGCGATGGGCTCGGGCACCGACGTGGCGCTGGAAACGGCGGATGCGGCGATCCTGCGCGACCGGGTCGGCGATGTGCCCGCGCTGATCCGGCTGGCGCGCGCCACGATGGGCAATATCCGCCAGAACGTGACCATTGCACTGGGGCTGAAGGCGGTGTTCCTCGTGACGTCGGTCCTGGGCATCACCGGGCTTTGGATCGCCATCCTCGCCGATACCGGCGCCACGGTGCTGGTCACGCTGAACGCGCTTCGGTTGCTGGCCTTCGATCCATCGAGGCAGGGGTGAGGCCATGGCACCGGCGAACTGCATCAGCCTCGGCATCCTCGCGATCTATCTCGCAGGATTCTTCTGGGGCACTATCGAGGCGGCCCGCGCCGCAGGACAGTCGGTCTGGCTGTTCGGCAAGGCGTCCGGAACAAGCCGGCTCGCAGCTTTTGGCTTCCGCGCTGCCTTCGTTCTGGCGTTGACAGGGCCGATTCTGTGGCTCGCGGTCCCGATGCTGCATGGGGCTGATCCGCTCTGGGGGACGGAGAAGCACACGCTCTTTGGCGTAATCGGCGCAGTCACAGCCGCCACCGGCGCGGCACTGGCCTTCGCCGCGCAGATGTCGATGGGGGCCTCATGGCGAGTCGGTGTGGCACCGGGCAAGACCGGTGCTCTGGTGACAGGCGGCCTCTACCGGATCAGCCGCAACCCGACTTTCCTTGGACAAATTGTCCTGCTGGCTGGCGTGGCGCTGGCGGTCCCCTCGCTGCCCACCGCGCTGGCGCCGGTCCTGTTCCTGTGGTCGGCCTCGGTCCAGATCCGCGAGGAGGAACGGGTGCTGCGCGCCGCCCATGGCGCGGCTTATGACGCTTGGGCCGCCCGGGTGCCGCGCTGGATCGGCCTTCGCCGGGAGGAACGGATTTGAAGCCGCGCAGCCTCCTACTTGTCGCCCTGCTGGTCCTGCTGCTGGACCAGGCGAGCAAGACCGTCGCACTCTCCCTGCTGGTCGAGGGATGGCCCGTCGCGGTCTTTCCCGGTTTCAACCTGTCCCTCGGCTTCAATACTGGCGCCAGCTTCGGGATGCTGGCCGAAACCATGGCGACGCGGCCGCTGATCATGGCCGTGCTGACAGCGGCGCTGACCGCTCTCTTCGCCTTCCTGGCGTTGCGTGCCCGCCATCCATTTGAGGCCGTCGGTTATGCCCTGATCGTCGGGGGGGCCGCGAGCAACGTTCTGGACCGGCTCCGGCTAGGCAGCGTGACGGATTTCCTGGATTTCTATTGGCGCGGCTACCATTGGCCGGCCTTCAATGGCGCGGACATCGCGATTGTTCTGGGCGCGGTGCTGTTCCTTCTTCCCATGGCGAAAAGGACCTAGCGCCATGACGGAAGCCCTTATCGCAGCCGCGCTCATATTCCTTGCCTATCTGGGACTCTATGTCTGGGGCAGGCTCGTGGCGAACGGAGCGCGTGGCGAGGCGGCATTCCAGGATCCATCCACCAAACGAACGGAAGACCCTGCAATGCGATCACCCGGCCCGCCAATGCCTGATCACGGCACAGCCACGACGACTGCGGAAATTTTTCTTCTCGTCGCCTTCGTAACCGCGCTGGCAGCAACTCTGGGCGCCCTGTTCATCGGCGAGGTTCTGGGCCAGATGCCCTGCACCCTGTGCTGGTATCAGCGGATCGCGATGTTCCCCTTGGTGCCGGTCCTGGCCATCGGCCTGTGGCGCGGGGATGCGGGTGCGCGGATCTATGCCCTGCCGCTGGTGCTGGCCGGGCTGGCCATCGCGCTGTGGCATTCCGGCCTTTACGCCGGGCTGATCCCCGAGGCCGTCAGCCCCTGCACGCAAGACGGCCCCTCCTGCTCGGACCGGGCGCAGATGACCGTCCTCGGCCTGCCGATCCCCTATCTCTCGCTTGCCGCCTTCGCGGCGATCGCGCTGTGCCTTGGCCTGATGAAAGGAAAACGAACATGAACCGCAGAACCGTCGTCATCGGCAGCCTCGCCCTCGGCGCGGCCGCCTTCGCGGGCGGGGCCTGGCAGGTCGCCCGGCGGCGCGAGGCCGCGCAGACCGCCGCCATCGCCGAGACCCTGCGGGATCAGCCCGATGCGCTGATCCGCCCGTACTCCCCGATCCTCGGGCCCGCGGATGCGCCGGTGACGCTGGTCGAGTTCTTCGATCCTTCCTGCGAGGCCTGCCGCGCCTTCCATCCCGCGGTCAGCCGGCTGCTGCGCGACCATCCCGAAGAACTGCGCGTCGTGCTGCGCTATACGCCCTTCCACCGGGGGTCGGACGAGGCCGTGCGCATCCTGGAAGCCGCCCGCCGTCAGGACCTGTTCGTGCCGGTGCTGGACATCCTACTGGAACATCAACCCGCCTGGGCCGTCCATGGCAACCCGCGGCTGGACCTGGCGTGGCAACTGGCCGGACAGGCGGGGCTGGATCTGGAGCGGGCACAGACCGACCGGCTGCATCCCGACATCACCGGGATTCTCAACCAGGACATGGCGGATGTGGAAGCGATGCAGATCCGGGGCACGCCGACCTTCTTCGTCAACGGCGAAAGGTTGACGGATCTGAGCATCGAGAATCTGCGTGCGGCCGTCGCCGCCGCGGTGAACGCACAGTGAGGGACGAAGAATGACTCTGCGACGGATCAGGCTGGTTCTCTGGACATTGGTGGCACTCGCACTGGTGGGTGTCCTGGCGCTGCAATGGGTGGGTCGGAGGCCCGAGCCGCCCCAGCCCGCCTTCCGCCCCGATTTCACGTTGCAGGACGAGGCCGGGCGGACCTATGGCATGGAGGACTTCCGCGGCAGGTTCGCGCTGGTCTTCTTCGGCTTCACCAATTGCCCCGATGTCTGCCCGACGACCATGTCCGAGGTCGCGCAGGTGATGGACGACCTCGGACCGGAGGCCGACAAGGTGCAGCCGCTGTTCATCTCCATCGACCCCGAACGCGACCGCAGGCAGGGGCTGGCCGCATATCTGGCGGCCTTCCATCCGGCGATCCTCGGCCTTGCCGGCGATGGTGCCGCGACGCAGGCGGCCGCCGAGGGCTTCAAGGTCCATTTCGGGCGCGAGGAAGACCCTGCCGCCCCGGATGGCTACTCCATGTCGCACAGCCCGGGGCTGTTTCTGGTCGGCCCCGATGGCGAATGGCTGCGCCAGTTTCCCTATGAAACCCCGGCGGCCGAGATTCTGGCGGATATTCAGGAAAGGATCTGAACCGATGAAACGCTTCGCAACCGCCCTTGGGCTGGCCGTGATGCTGCCCCTTGCCGCCGCTGCCGACTGCGCCAGCGTCTCGGCGCACGGGCTGACCGTCACCGGCGCCTGGTCGCGCGCCACCATCGGCAGCGAGCGCCCGGCGGTTTTCTATGTCGAGATCCGCAACGAGGGCGAAACCGCCGACCGTCTGACGGGCATCGAAACCCCGGTCGCCGCCATGCCGATGCTGCACCGGACCGTGGTCGAAGACGGCGTCGCCTCGATGCCCCATGCCGAGGCGATCGAGATCCCGGCGGGCGAGACCGTCGGCCTCGCGCCCGGCGGCCATCACGGCATGCTGATGGGGCTGACGGCGCCCCTGACCGAGGGCGAGAGTTTCCCCGTCACGCTGCAATTCGAACGGGCCGGCGCGGTCGAGATCGATACCCGCGTCCTGTCGATCCGGGCGCAGGAGGCGCAATGCGACGCCGGTTGATCCTTGGCGGGGCAGGGGTCCTCGGCGCCTTCGGCTTCATGACCGGCCTGGGCGCCTGGCGCAGCGGCGACCTGCGGCGGATCACCGGCGGCGATGCGGGCGCGTCCGACCGGATCGACCTCGCCCGCATGGATTGGGAACTGACCGACGACCGGGGCGATCGCGTCTCGCCGCGCGACTGGCTGGGCCGGGCCAGCATGGTCTTCTTCGGCTTCACCTGGTGCCCCGATGTCTGCCCGACGACGATGATGGACATCTCGGACTGGCTGGAGAGCCTGGGGCCGGACGCCGAGCGGATCCATGTCAGCCTGATCACCGTCGATCCCGAGCGCGACAGCCCGGAGATCTTGGGCGAATATCTCTCGAACTTCGATCCCCGCATCCGCGGCCTGACCGGCACGCCCGCGGAGATCGCCCAAGCCGCCGGCGCATTCGGCGCCCGATACGAGCGGATCCCGCGCGACGACGGCGATTACACCATGGACCATACCTCCGGCGTGCATGTCTTCCGGCCATCGGGGGCATTGTCCAGCATCATCGATTTCCACGAAGATCGCAAATTCGCGGTCCCCAAGATCAGAAGGGCCATCGAATGAAAACCTTTTCCACCACAAGCCGCAATGCGCTGGCCGCCATCCTGCTGGCCTTTCCCGGGGCCGCCGTCGCGCAGGACGATGCCGCTCACGCCATTCATGTCGTCGAGGGGCAGGGCTGCGAATGCTGCGTCGAATGGACGGAATATCTGCGCCAGCAGGGCTTCGAGGTCAGGTCGGAAAAGCGCTTCGGCACCCTGCTGATGCAACACAAGATGGATATGGGCGTGCCGGTCGAGCATTCTTCCTGCCATACCGGCGAAATCGAGGGTTATTTCGTCGAAGGCCATGTCCCGGCCGAGGACATTCGCAGATTGCTTGCGGAGCGGCCCGAAGCCGCCGGTATTGCGGTGCCCGGCATGCCCTATGGCAGCCCCGGCATGGGGCCGGAATCCCGGCGCGAGGCCTATGACGTGTTGCTGATCCGCAAGGACGGCAGCAGCGAGGTCTTCAGCAGCTACGCCGCAGGAAGCGAGCAGTGATACCCTTCAGGAGAGTTCCCGCATGATCCCGTTGAACAGACGCCATTTTTCCCTGGCCGCTCTTACCGCTCTCGCGGGTTGTGGCGTGCCCCAAGCGAAGCGACCGCAGTTCAAGACCTATTCCGGCCCCTCGGTTACTCAGGTCGTGGTCTACAAGGGCCAGCGCCGGATGCACCTGGTCAGCGGGCAGACGGTGCTGAGATCCTACGATTTCGGGCTGGGCTTCCAGCCGGTCGGCCACAAGCAGTTCGAAGGGGACGGCAAGACGCCCGAGGGGGTCTATTTCGTGGACCGCTTCAATCCCCGCAGCCGTTACCATCTCTCGGTCGGCATTTCCTATCCGAACGAACGCGACCGGGCCTTTGCCGCGCAGTTGGGACGCGATCCGGGCGGGGACATCATGTTCCACGGCCGTGGGCCCGAAGGCAATCAACAGGTCCGCAGGAGCCGGGACTGGACCGCCGGCTGCATCGCTGTCACCGACGAGGAGATTGAGGATATCTACGCGATGCTGCAACCCGGCGTGCCGGTCGTGATCTATGCCTGAGACATGCGGCAATAGGAAAGAGATGAGAATGACCGACTCCCTTCCGCTTCGCTTCGTTATAAAAAACCGCAGCCTTCTATGATGCTAGTCAAAGGACATCCTGCCAGATGCCTGAACGAATAGTTTCCCTAATTCTGGACGCTCTGCTCATAGCTGCGTCAGCAGTTAATGAAATCACGCTTCAAACTGTGCCTGATCTGATCGCATCAGAAAAGGTTGCGCAGGTTCTGACCGGCGACAAGCCTTTCAATGACGAGGGGGCATTACGAACTCCGAACATGCTGTCGGAATGGATAGAGAGAATTTCTGGAGCAGGTAATGTCTCTTTTCCTTCCAATCTCCACGTTGGTGAACCTCTGGCATGGAGGAGATCTAATGAGGAACCTACTATCCTGACCACCTTACGGGCATCAGAATCAATCGATTCTGCAGTGAAACTCAAGTTTGAAGATGAGCACTCTAAGCGATTGGGTGCGTGGGAGGTGATGACCCGAAACCGTACAGAAATTCTTGCCATCGATGGTACGCTATATGATGCAATGAAGAAGCGCGGTATTCCAGAGGGATTTTCTGATACTATGGTGGAATTGACCACGGGTCATATAGATTTCCGACGCGATCTTCGCGGAGGCGAGACGGTTGCTCTTGCCTGGCAGGAGGAGATCTTGTCCAATGGCATCGCGATAGGGAAGCCTCGGCTAGCCTATGCGCGTCTCACTCTCGGTGATCGAATGTATGAGGTAGTTTCGCGTGGTCAAAACAGTCCGCTAATACTTCTTGAAAATGGAGAAGCGGTACAAAGGAGTACGCAACCGGTTACGAGTGCCCGTCTTTCGTCCGGATTCGGCAATCGCAAACATCCGGTTCTCGGTCGGCAACGCATGCATACCGGGGTCGACTATGCCGCACCAATCGGAACTCCTGTGATTTCTACTGGTGCGGGCAGGGTAGTATTTGCAGGAAATATTCGCGGTTATGGACGCACAATTGACATCGAACATGACAAAGAAACTGTTACTCGATATGCCCATCTGTCGAGAATTTCTCCTGAAGTTTCAGTTGGATCTCGTGTGAAAGCTGGCGATCAGATTGGAGCTGTGGGAGCTACGGGTCTCGTCTCAGGACCAAATTTGCATTACGAGGTAAGACTCAATGGCAGCCCTGTTAACCCGCTCGATCATCTCGTCTTGACCGAGCATGAAGCAAAAAGAACTCCTGACATTGTTACATTGAACACATGGCGCTCAGCGACTTCGTTTCCCAGGGCAGCAGAGGGAGGTCAGCGGAACTTACTTGAAAATCAAAAATAACAGCAGCAGCTATATCGTGTCACCCCTGCACTCTTTTGATGGTTAATCGTATAACGCCAACAAGAATGCCATCAATCACGAGAAACTTCCATCCAACCAGTGACGCATACATCATATGAAGGATCCTATCGTGCTAACGAGACGCCATTTCTTAATTACCGGTTCCACATTGTTTTCGGCAGCGATCTCCTCATCCGCGCTACTGGCCAATTCCTGGCCGTCAGAAGCGCAGATGAACGCTTGGGATGCCGAAGTTACACCTCCGTTCTATAATTCGGCAACGTCAAATCCCTGGGGGCTGCATCCGCGCTTTCTTCCTGTGCGAGTTGAAGCAAATGCGGGGCTGAAACCGGGCGATATTCATGTTGATGCAGTTGCACGATATCTTTACCATATTCAGAACGACGGCACGGCAATAAGATATGGAGTCGCAATCGGTCGAGGCGATCTTTATGAGCCGGGCACTTATACGATCAGGCGTAAGGCGAAATGGCCGCACTGGACGCCAACAGCAAATATGATTGCACGGGAACCAGAATTATATGCGCAGTATGCGGATGGAATGGAACCGGGTCCGCTTAACGCTCTTGGTTCGCGGGCCCTTTATCTATATGTAGGTGAACGCGACACCTACCTCCGAATACATGGCACACCATTACCTCAATCAATTGGTACTCGCGCAAGTTCAGGCTGCGTACGAATGGTAATGGCGCATGTCAACGAACTATACGAAAAAGTTGACTTGGGAGTGACCGCAGTTCTTTACCCCGGTGAAGATCGAGTAACGGCTAATAGCTGAATTTTGGTTGCTTTATAAATGGGCTTGAATGCGAACTGGAGCATGAGGATGAAGAAAAATATTTTGGGATTCGCGTTTATGGCTATTGCCATAGGAGGGTGTTCCGTTGTTTCAGAAAGTATAGAGCGCGCGCCTGCTGCGCTACCTGATGAAGTGGTAGCGTTGGCCGCACCAAATCAGAATATCGAGACTGCGCGTTTATCGTCCGATGATAACTGCTACTGGTATGAGCATGTTGGCCCGGTAGAAACAACATTGATTCCACTTATTTCGCTCAGGGGCGGTCCCATTTGCCTCGAAAGAACCTCATAAACAGATCTGAAGCTCGTTGCATTAGGCACTTAACGCTAGTATTGGTTACTGATCTCTATAGTTGAGGCCAGATGAGTTCAAAAGCTATGTGCCATTACAGGATATGAATGAGAACTATTTGAAAATACCACGTGCCACCCTTTATGCCAGCCCTTCGGATGCCATGCGTTCTTTTCCGGATAGCGAGCCTCACCATCAAGCGAGAATAGAAACCTGCCAGGCAATATGCTTCAAGCGCCCGGTAGTAGGCTTCAAAGGAGTACGACATGACGACGATCTTTCGCAAAGACGCGATGCGGCCCGCCGGTATGACGGGGCGCGCGACGAGCAGGCTGCTGCTGGCACCGGTGCTTGCAGGCGGCCTTGCCCTTGTGGCGGTGCTCCCCGCACAGGCTCAGGAAACGGCTGAAAATGGCTGGCGCTATCACGTCGAGGCGATCGGCACCGGCGTCAACGACGGTTTCGAGCTTGCCTTGGATCCGGTCGCAGGCCGGGTCTACGTCGCCGATGCCGCATGGCGCAGCGAGGCGCGCGATACGGGCGGCGATCCCTGGCTGACGCAGACGGCCAGCGGCAAGCTGGTGGTCTTCGATTCCGCAAACCGTTCGTTTGTGGGCGTGCATTCCTTCCTCGACTTGTCCCGCACGGACGGCTCGGGAACCGAGCGCGATCCGCTGGACTGGTCGGGCGTCGATTCCGAGCAAGAGACCACCGCCTCGATGCGCGCGACCTTCTCGCCCTATGGCGTGGCGGTCGACGGCACCACCACCGGTGCCGATGGCCAGCCTGACGCGACGATCGTCACCACCACCGCCCGCGGCCGCGACCCGCAGGCGGGCTATGGCGGCCATATGGTGATCTACAACGCTTCGCAGGGGGCGCCGAGCGATGACGACCGGCTGTGGCAGTTCGAGGATGGCTCGCCCATATTCGAGGGAATGCGCCGCGTCGTCGTGAACACGCAGACCCATAAGGCCTATGTCAGCAATATCGGCCAGCGCGGCGATGCTGCCGAGCGTCGTCCCGGCTTTGTCGCGGTGGTCGACCTGCCTTCGAAGACGGTCGAGGCGCGCGTGCCGCTGCCAGACGGGCTTGGCGTGATCGGGGTCGCCGTGGACGAGGAAAACGGCCTTGTCTATGCGGGCGCGCTGAACGGCGAAAACCTGTTTGTTTTCGATGCGGGTGAGGTCGATACTTCGAACCCGCAGGATCTGGCGCTGAACGCGGACCTGCCGAGGCTGCTTGAGCAGGCCGAGGTCGGCGCGAACGCCCGCCCGGAATACGACCCCGCGACGAAACGGCTTTACGTCGCGGCCTTTGGTGAACCGGGGAAGATCACCGTAATCGATGCCGATCCTGCCAGTGCCGATTATGGCAGCGTGGTGAATGCCGTCGAAACCGGGTCGGTCAACGCCGTCACCGTCGATGCCGACCGGGGGCTGCTTTTCTCGGCCAACCTCGGAGATAAGGAGGTGGTCGTGCATGATCTGGACACGCTGGACGTGGTGCTGCGCGTGCCTACTTCAGGCGAGCCGATCAACACCGCCATCGACCCCACCACCGGCGATATCTGGGTCGCCCATGCGAAAGACACCGGCAAGCTCGATGTGATCACGCTGAAAGGGTCCACTCAGTAACCTTTTAATTCAGTATCGGCAGAGTCTGGTCTTCGCTTTGCGGAGACCAAGACCCTTACCCAATGGATCTCTCGGGCTTGCAACGGAAAACGCCTTAGGTCATGTTGACAAATGGCGAAGCCATAGCCTGATGCAGGCTATGTCGACGAAGCCGAGGAAACTGTCTTTGGTTTTGTCGTAGCGGGTTGCGAGCCTGCGGGTGTTCTTCAGCTTGTTGAAGCAGCGTTCGACCATGTTGCGCAGCGTATAGATGGCCATGTCGTCGACCTTGCGCATCTTCCGGTTCTTGCGCATCGGGATCATCTGCAGGGCGTTGCGGCTCTCGATATCTTCCCGAATTTCATCAGAGTCGTAGCCCCTGTCGGCGACCAGAACGGCGGGCTGCGGCAAGTTGTCGGCCATTACCAGATCGTAGCCGGTGTAATCGGAATCCTGGCCCGGCGTGATCTCGGTCCTCATCGGGAGGCCAGCGCCGTTGACGCGGAGATGGATCTTGGTCGAGAACCCACCTCTCGAACGGCCAAGAGCCTCTTTCGGAGTCCCCGTTATCGGATCGGGTCGAAACGTCCACTGGACGTTTCTTTGCCTCAAACTGCGCCTGCCGCATGATGATGCGCCCGGATCACCCTCGCCGGTTCGCTCGAACCGGTGGCGCTCACCGGCTCGATGTCGACCATCTGCAGCTTGTCCGGCGCAACCCCGGCATGGTTGAGAGCATCCAGGATGTCCTCCCACAGCCCCGCTAAGGTCCACCGCCGGAACTGACGGTAGACCGACGACCACTTGCCGAACTTCTGGGGTAGGTCGCGCCAAGGCGCACCAGTCCTTGCGATCCAGAAAATGCCATCCAGAACAAGACGATGATCCGCAGGCTTCCGCCCGTTCGGGTGCCGGACGGCGCGAATGAAGCCCTCGAAGAAGGCCCACTCATCGTCGGATATCAGGTTGCGCGCCAAGATCACCTCCTACGTAGAGATGAGCTTGAATCATAGGTCGCCGACCAGTGGAAGCCCTTTTGTCAACACGACCTAGCGCTTTCCACCTGACGTTGGGATATTGGAAAATTCGTCAGTGCAGGGTTGGCGCGATGACTTCCGATGATTACGCTAATATCGTGCTTTTTGCGGCGGCTCACCGCGCGCAAGGTGCATTCGACAGGTTTCGCAGCTTCTTCAGCCTGTTGAGGCCCGATCTGGTTACCCTACATGAAATCACCGACTGGAAGTCCGGCGAGATCGTGCATGAGGAATGCTCACTCGAGAGCGCCATTGAATATCTCGATGCCAGTCCGGGAATTTTGCTTCGATTTCCACCTCAGGGATCCGGATGAAAACATATTCACGTTCTTCTATCGACCACCCAGCTGTCATGTGATGAGCATTCCGTGTGGCTTGGTCACCGTCGATGAGATCAAGGCGTTCATCAGGGAGTTCGATATTCGCCATGCCTGGGGGCCGGCGAGGATAGTCCGCCGCCGGGTAGCATCGAGGAGATCGAAGCGGTTTCCGGTTGCGCCAACTCTCCCTTCCTGCGCTATCACCACGGAAAGCTCCTGCTCGGCAGGGATCTGGTCAGATAGGGAGCAAGATTCGCGCAGTTGCCAAAAGACCTTCAAGGACGTCTCCGTCCGCTGACGCTGCTCTGACGGGCGGAATCTGGGGCTGATAGTGTCCA
>NZ_CAMEFG010000047.1 GCF_945915435.1 uncultured Paracoccus sp.
ACCAGCGGCGCGCAATGGACGACGGCCGGCCGCGCCCCTTCCTCGGCACCGATGATCTCGATGGGCAGGCCGGTCTCGCGCCGAATCATGCGCATGAAGTCGCGGCTGTTGCGCGCCCGGCGGCAGGCTTCGGTCGCGACCAGGCGCATGCGCCTGACCTTGTGCGCCTCGAGCTTGCGCTTGCAGACCTGCAAGGCGTGAACCGTCCGCGCCATCGAGGAACGCGACAGGCGGCCAGAGGATTCCAGCCCCAATCCAAGCTGGACGGGTTTGGAAAAACTGTCGATCACCTGGAACTGACTGCCGCTTGGACGGGCAATCAGCATCCGGCAACTGTTGGTGCCGAGATCGAGCGCAGCATAAAGCCCGCCCTCCTCGGTCGAGCGGGTGTCGATCGGCTCAACCGCAACATTGGGGAACGCGTCCGCACCCGCGGGACGCTTGGGCGTCATGGCACACGCCCTCCGATTTCAAGTTGAAATAAAATTAGCCTTTCACCCGGCCCGGTTCAAGTGGGCACGCCGCCAAAAGACGCGGCCCCCACCCCGGAAAGGGGCCTTTCCCAATGCGCCGCAATGGGGTAATCGAGGCCCCATGATCGTCATTGCCGCATTCATCATCGGGGCCGTCTACGGCTGGACACGCGCAGGCGGATTGCGGGGCAATCGCGCCGACCGGCTGCAATATGCCGTTGGTTTCGCGATAGCCTTCGGCATTCTGGGATTGTTCCTCAGCATCCTGA
This sequence comes from uncultured Paracoccus sp., assembly GCF_945915435.1. Lineage (GTDB taxonomy): Bacteria > Pseudomonadota > Alphaproteobacteria > Rhodobacterales > Rhodobacteraceae > Paracoccus. Next base: position 743 of record NZ_CAMEFG010000047.1, read on the forward strand.
TCGACCGGATGATGTGATGTTCCGCCCCTTTCTCGACAGCCTGCGCCGGCATGGGGTTCCGGTCAGCCTGCGGGAATACCTGGACCTGCTGGCCGGGATGCGGGCGGGGCTGTCGGGCTGGTCGGTGGACGGTTTCTATCACCTCGCCCGAACCACGCTGGTCAAGGACGAGGCGCATATCGATCGTTTCGACCGCGCCTTCGCCGAAAGTTTCGCCGGGATCGGGACGATTCCCGTCGAGGCGCTGCTGGACAGCCGCGACCTGCCCGCCGACTGGCTGGAAAAGCTGGCCGAGAAATTCCTGACCCCCGAGGAACGCGCCGCCGTCGAAGGCCCCGGCAGTTTCGAGCGGCTGATGGACATGCTGCGCGAACGGCTGGCCCGGCAGCAGGGGCGTCACCAGGGCGGCAGCAAATGGATCGGCACGGCGGGCACCTCGCCCTTCGGCGCCTATGGCTACAATCCCGAGGGCGTGCGCATCGGGCAAGCCGAAAGCCGCCACCGCCGCGCCGTCAAGGTCTGGGACCGGCGCGAGTTCCGCGATTTCGACGACCGGGTGGAACTGGGCACGCGCAACATCAAGGTGGCGCTGAAGCGCCTGCGCCAATGGGCGCGCCACGGCGCGGCCGAGGAACTGGACCTGCCCGGCACCATCCGCGCCAGCGCCGAACACGGCTATATCGACGTGCGAACCCGACCCGAGCGGCGCAATGCCGTCAAGGTGCTGCTGTTTCTGGATGTGGGCGGCAGCATGGACGACCATGCCCGGCTGGTGAACGAGTTGTTTTCAGCCGCACGGGCCGAGTTCAGGCACCTGGAACATTTCCATTTCCACAACTGCCTTTACGAATCCGTCTGGAAGGACAACCGCCGCCGCTGGGACGAGACCACGCCCACATGGGACCTGCTTCATCGTTTCGGCAAGGATTACAAGGCGATCTTTGTCGGCGACGCCTCGATGTCGCCCTATGAGATCGCCGTGCCGGGCGGGGCCAACGAACATTGGAACCCCGAATCGGGCGAGGTCTGGCTGCGCCGCGCGCGCGAGGCATGGCCCGACAACATCTGGCTGAACCCCGTGCCGCAATCCCGTTGGGGGCAGACGCAATCCATCGCCATGATCCGGGCGATCTTCCAGGACCGGATGCAGCCGCTGACCCTGCAAGGGCTGACGCAGGCCATGCGCATCCTGGGCTGACCTGCCGCGCATGTGATCGCGCACGGCCCGCCGGGGAATTGACGCGCGGCGCCCCCGCACCGATATTTCTCCCATGATCAAGCTGATGCCCTTCATCCTGCTGGCGCTCTATCTTGCCGCGATGTGGTTCTTTTCGTCGTGGCGGCTGAAGCAAGAGCTGTCGCAAAAATCCACGCCGCTGACCCATCCCCGGCTGGTGCCGATGCTGGAGCGGCTTGGCCATGCGATGGAACTGCCGCCGGTCAGGGCCCATGTCTATGAAATCGCGCCGATAAACGGGCTGGCCGCGCCTGACGGGCGGATATTCCTGACGCGCGGCTTCCTGGACCGGCTGGACGAGGGCAAGGTGACCGAGGCCGAACTGGCCTCGGTGATCGCGCACGAGCTGGGCCATGTCGCCCACGGCCATGCGCGCCGCCGCATGATCGACTTCGCAGGCCAGAACGCCATCCGCATGGCGCTGGCCACCTTCCTGCGCTTCGTCCCCTTTTTCGGACCGTGGATCGCCAACCTGGTCGCCGCCGCCATCGCCGCGCGCCTCTCGCGCCAGGACGAGTTCGAGGCCGACGCCTTCGCCAGCGCGCTGATGATCAAGGCAGGGCTGGGGACCGAGCCGCAGAAAAGCCTGTTTCGCAAGCTGCCCAAGCTGACCGGCGGCGGCAGCGGCGGCCCCGCATGGCTGCTGTCCCATCCCCCCGCCGAGCGCCGCATCGCGGAAATCGAGCGGCTGGAAGCGAAATGGCGCGCGGGCTGACTTGCCCAATGGCCTATTTTGCCTATGCTTGCGGCGATTAGCCAGACAGGCCCAAGACTTGTATGACCCGCCCCTTTCGCCGCCGGATCCTCTATCTGCCGGGATACGACCCCATCCCCCCGCGCCGCTACCGCGAGCTTTACCGGCGCGAGGGCGCGGATCAGGCGCGCATCTGCGGCTATCGCCTGGAACCGGCGGACCGGGGCGACGCCAACGGCTTCGGCTGGGCCGTCGCAGGACAGTTCGACACCCGCCGGACCCATGCCGAATTCGAGGTGCTTGTGTGGTCCGATATCGTGCAGGCGTCGATGGGGCAGTCCATTGCCTCGACCTATCTGCAACTGCTGCGCACGGCCTGGACCTACCTGCGCTCGGGCGCGCTGTTTCGGCTGATGCGGTTGCGGCGCGGCCCGGTGCTGGCGGCACTTTACCCGGTGGTGGTGCTGCTGGGACAGTTGCTGATCGCGCTGACCTGCGGGTTGGCAGCGGGGCTGGCCGCCGCATGGACTTTACCCGGCTGGACCGGGTTGGCCTTGGGGATGGCACTGGCCGCCCTTGCCTTCTGCGCGGTCATGGTGATGTGGAAACGCGCCGATGGCCGGATCTTCGCCCATTACCTGATGCATGACTACGCCTTCGCCGCGCGCGATCAGGGCGCCTACCCGCCCGCGCTGGAACGCAGGATCGCGCATTTCTCGGACCGGGTCGCGCAGGTTCTGCAAGGCGATTGGGACGAGGTCCTGGTGATCGGCCATTCCTCGGGCGCCTATCTGGCGGTGTCGGTTCTGGCCGACCTGATCCGCGCGGGCCGCCTGCCCGCCCACGGTCCCGTGCTGTCGCTGCTGACGCTTGGCCATGTCGTGCCGATGGCCAGCTTCCTGCCCCGCGCGGACCGGCTGCGGCGCGACCTGCACGACCTTTCCGCCAGTCCCGCGCCGGCGTGGGTCGATGTGACCGCGCCGGGGGATGCCTGCTGTTTCGCGCTTTGCGATCCGGTCGCGGTTTCGGGGGCCGAGCCGGAAACCCGCCACGGGCCGCTGGTCATCTCGGCCGCCTTCAGCGAAAGCCTTGGGCCGGAACGGCAAAAGCTGCTGAAATGGCGCTGGTTCCGGCTGCATTTCCAATATCTTTGCGCCTTCGACCGGGTGCGGGACTATGATTATTTCGCCATCACCGCCGGGCCGATGACGCTGGCGCAACGCTTTGCCGGGCGGCGCCATTCGCCCGCACGCATCGCCCACCCCTTTGGCCGCCCGGTGGGCCGCGCATGATCCCGCCCAAGCCCCCCGCCCGCGATTCGCGCCCGTCGCTGTGGCGTTTTGTCAGGGGTTTTCGCCGCGACATCCTGTCGGCGCAGTCGCCGCGCCTCTATCGCGCCTGGATGGCCGAGTTCCGCGCCCCCTTCATCCACAGCTTCACCTGCAACGACCCGCACCTGATCGACCTGGTGCTGCGCCGCCGCCCGATGGACTTCCCCAAGTCGCCCCGCATGGCGGCGGGATTGACGCCGCTGCTGGGGCGTTCCAGCTTCATCTCGAACGGGGAACGCTGGCTGCATCAGCGCCGCATCATCGACCCCGCGTTCGAGGGCGGGCGGCTGCGCGACAGCTTTGCCGCGATGCTGGCGGCCTCGGATGCGACGGTGGCGCGGCTGGTCCCGCTGGCCGACGGGCGCGACATCGACATCGAGCCGCTGACCAGCCACGCCGCCGCCGATGTGATCTTTCGCACCCTGTTTTCCATCCCGATCGAGGAAGAGGCCGCCGCCGGGGTCTTCGCCGCCTTCCGCGACCACCAGCAGGCACAGCCGATGGTCAATGCAGGCGGCCTGCTGGGCCTGCCGCGCTGGCTGCATCTGCATTCGCGCCGCACACGGCAGACGGCGCGGCGCATTCGCGGGCTGATCGGGCAACTGGTGGCCACCCGCGCGGCGCGGATCGCGGCAGGCGATGCGCCGCAGGACCTGGCGACCAAGATCATGACCACGCCCGACCCGCAGACCGGCGCCTGTTTCAACCATGCCGAGATGATCGACGAGGTCGCGACCTTCTTCCTTGCCGGTCATGAAACCAGCGCCTCGGCCCTTGCCTGGGCGCTGTTCCTGCTGGCCGAGAACCCCGATTGGCAGGACCGCATCGCGGCCGAGGGCACGGCGCGCGACTTTGCCGGGATGCGCGGGCTTGCCGCCGCCCGCGCCGTCTTTCGCGAGGCTTTGCGCCTTTATCCCCCCGTCGCCATGACCGTGCGCCAATGCGCCCATGCCGAGACGCTGCGCAACCGCCGCGCGCCGAAGGGCGCGCAGGTCGTCATCTCGCCCTTTCACCTGCACCGGCATGAACGGCTGTGGGACAACCCCGACTCCTTCGACCCCGACCGGTGGGACACCGAAAACGGCAAGACCTGTCAGCGCGAGGCCTTTATCCCCTTTTCGGCAGGCCCCCGCGCCTGTCCCGGCGCGGGTTTCGCGATGGTCGAAGGCCCCTTGCTGCTGGCCGCCATCATCTCGGCCTTCCGCATCAAGCCGGGCGCCGCGCGCCCGGTGCCGGTCCTGCGGATGACGCTGCGCGGGCGCGACGGGATCAGGCTGCGGCTGACGCCCCGGCTGTGATCACAAACGATAGATCTCGCCGAACTTGGCTTCCAGATAGTCCAGCAGGGGCTTTTCGCTGATTTCCCCACCGCTGGCCTGTTCGATCAACTGGCGCGGCGGATACAGCCCGCCGTGGCGGTGCAGGTTCTCGCGCAGCCATTCGACCGCCGGCCCCGCATCGCCAAGGGCCAGCGACTGGTCCAGGTCGGGCACGGCCCGGCAAAGCGCCTGATGCAGGCAGCCGGAATAGACGTTGCCAAGCGCATAGGTCGGGAAATAGCCGAACAGCCCGACCGCCCAATGGACATCCTGCAACATCCCGTTGGCGGGACGATCCACGGCAACGCCGAAATCCTGCTGGAAACGGGTATTCCATGCCTCGACCAGGTCATCGACGTCCAGCCGCCCCGACACCAGGTCGCGTTCCAGGTCGAAGCGCAGCATGATGTGCAGGTTATACTGGATCTCATCGGCCTCGGTGCGGATGAAGCCGGGGGTGACGCGGTTGACGGCGGCGTGGAATTCGTCGGCGTCCTTCAGGTCGATCCCGTCGAAGGCATCGGACATGCGCTGGAACAGCCAGCCGGTGAAGGCGCGGCCCCGGCCCATCTGATTCTCGTAGATCCGGCTCTGGCTTTCATGCACGCCCATCGAGACGCCCCGGCCAATCGGGGTAAAGGCATGGTCGTCGTCGATCCCCAGTTCATAGCTGGAATGGCCGACCTCGTGGATGGTCGAATAGATACAGTTGAACGGATCGGTTTCCACGACGCGGGTGGTGATGCGGCTGTCCTGCCACTGGCCCGAACTGAAGGGATGCACCGCCAGGTCCAGCCGCCCGCGCGACCAGTCGTAGCCGAAGGCGGTGGCGCAGGTGCGAGCCAGCCGAAGCTGCGTTTCCTGCGGGAAATGGCCTGCCAGCGGGCGCGGCTGGAACGCGGCGCCCAGCACATCCTCGCGCAGGGCGACAAGGCGGGGGCGCATCGCGTCGAACAGCGCCGCGATCTGCGCCCCGGTCGCGCCCGGTTCGTAATCGTCCAGCAACGCATCGTAGAGATCGCCGCCATCCGCCAGCGCCGCGGCTTCCTCGCGTTTCAGCGCCAGCACGTCGTGCAGGACGGGCAGGAAGGTGGTGGGATCGTCATTGGCCCGCGCCTCGGCCCAGACCCCTTGGGCAAGCGAGGTGATACGCGCCAGTTCCGTCGCAAGCCGCGCGGGGATGCGGCTGGCGCGCTGGAAATCGCGCGTGATCAGCTCGACGATGCGCTGGTCCTCGGCGTCCTCGGGCGTGGCGGCGTCCAGCCATTCGCCAAGGCGTGGATCGGTGCGGCGCTCGTGCAGGACCGCCTCGATGGCGGCCATTTCCTCGGCCCGCTGTTCGGTCGCGCCGCGCGGCATGACCGTTTCCTGGTCCCAGCCAAGGCGCTCGGCGATCGAGGACAGCGCCTCGGTCTGGCGCTGGAAGGCAAGCAGTTCGTCGAATGCGCTCATCGGATGGTCCCCCTGACCGAGGTTTCGTAAGGATAGCAGGCATGATGCCTTGCGCGAAGGATCAGCGTGAACAGCGCCACCGCGCCGATCTGGTGGCTCAGCGCCAGGTGCAGCGGCGAGGCGTGGATGATCGTCGTGATGCCAAGCACCACCTGCAACACCACCATCGCCAGCATCAGCCCGTAGGCCCCCCGCGTCGCCCGGTGGGGCGAGCGGCGCGCGCGCATCCACACGACCACGGCGAAGGCCAGCACCGAATAGCCGATCATGCGGTGGATGAACTGCACCAGCCCACCGTTTTCAAAGAAATTGTGCCAGATGGGCGACAGGTCGAAAGCCGTCTGAGGAAACCACTCGCCCCCCATCTTGGGCCAGCCGATATAGCTGCGCCCGGCGTCGATCCCGGCGACCAGCGCGCCATAGACGATTTGCAGGAAGGTCAGGTGCATCAGCCCGGTGGTCATGCGAAACAGCTTGTCCTCGCGCGCACGGCGGGCGCGCAGCAGTTGCGCCTCGGAGCGCGACAGTTGCAGCACATACCAGGCGATCAGCCCAAGGATCGCGAAGGCCAGCCCCAGGTGGATCGCCAGCCGGTAAGAGGCCACGCGGATCATCTCGCCCCCAAGGCCCGAGGACACCATCCACCAGCCGATCACCCCTTGCACGCCGCCAAGCCCGCCCAGCAGCAAGAGGCGCGGGGTCCAGCCGGCGGGGATGCGCCGGGCCGCGGCGAAGGCCACGAAGCCCACGGCCCAGACAAGGCCGATCAGCCGGCCAAGCTGGCGATGGCCCCATTCCCAGTAATAGATCCATTTGAATTCGGACAGTTCCATCCCCTGATTGACCAGTTCGTATTGGGGGATCTGGCGGTATTTCTGGAACTCGGACTGCCAGTCGGCGTCGTTCAGGGGCGGGATCGCTCCGGTGACCGGGCGCCATTCCGTGATCGACAGGCCCGAGCCGGTCAGCCGCGTGGCGCCGCCCACCGCGATCATCAGCACGACCAGCGCGAACAGGACGACCAGCCAGGCCCGGATCGCGCGGCGCGCGCCTTTCGGGGCGGCGTCGATCATGCCGCCGGCCGGCCCGGGCGGTGCCGGGGATGCCTCGGTCACATCCTGAAAGACGGGTCGCTTGGCCATCGCTGGTGCCTCCTTGCTGGTCGCGCGCGACCTTGGCGGCTTAGGGGTGAAAGGTCAATCGCGGCGGAGAAGCTGGCGCAGCATGCCGTGGAAGATCCGCGTATCGGCCCGTGTCAGGGCAAGGCGGAACCACAGGTTGCGCAGCGTCAGCTTCATCGCCGGGGCCTTGTCGGGCGGAAAGAAGAAACCGGCGTCCGACAGGCGCTCTTCCCAATGGTCGGCCAGCTTCTCGACCTCGATCCGCGAGGCGGGTTCCTCGGCATCGGACCGGCGGCTGTGGGGCGCAGGCTGGGGCGGCAACCGACCCCGCGACCATTCGTAACCCAACAAAAGCACCGCCTGCGCAAGGTTGAGCGAGGGAAAATCCGGATTGACCGGCACCGTCACGATGGCGCTGGCGCGTGCGACGTCGTCGTTTTCCAGCCCGGCGCGTTCAGGCCCGAAGATCAGCGCGACGCGCTGGCCCTGTGCGGATCTTTCGCGGGCGTCGCTCATGGCATCAGTGGGGGTCAGGACCGGCTTGGTCAACTCGCGCCCGCGCGCGGTGGTGGCATAGGCATAGGCGACATCCGCCATCGCCTCGGCCAGGCTGTCGAAAACCCGCGCACGGTCCAGCACCCGTCCCGCCGCGCCCGAGGCCATCGCCACCGCGCGGGGATTCGGCCAGCCGTCGCGGGGGGCGACCAGCCGCATCTCGGACAGGCCGAAGTTCAGCATGGCGCGGGCCGCCGCGCCGATATTCTCGCCCATCTGGGGCCGGACAAGGATCACGACCGGGTTTGCACCGCCCGTCCCTGCCCCGCCGCTGTCGTCATTCGCTGTCATCCGCGCGCCATAGCGCCCCAACGCGGCACTGGCAAGCGGCGCCGGGCTGCGCTATCTGCCTTGGTAACGAAAATGACGACCGCGCGGCGGTCGAGCGATTGGGGAACCGTGATGACCGAGCAGACAGCCACGCCGCAGCTTTACCTTGTGACCCCGGTCGGCGCGACGGCCTCGGCCCTTGGCCCGATGCTGACCGAGGTGCTGGACCGCTTCCCCGTCGCCTGCCTGCGCATTCCCGGCGCGGGGGACGAGACCGACCTGGGCCGCATCGCCGACCTGGCCCGCGACATCGCCCATGCCCGCGACATCGCCATCGTGATCGAGGATCACGTCCAGCTTGCGCAGCGCCACGGGCTGGACGGGGTTCACCTGACGCGCAACCTTCACAAGATCCGCGCGATCCGCAAGGAATTGGGCGCGGATGCGATCGTCGGGGCCTTCGCGGGGGCCTCGCGCCACGACGGGCTTGGCGCGGGCGAGGCGGGGGCCGATTACGTCAGCTTCGGTCCCTGCGGTTCAAGCGCGCTGGGGCAAGGCGAAACCGCCCCGGCGGACCTGTTTTCATGGTGGTCCGAAGTGGTCGAGGTGCCCGTGGTCGCCGAAGGCGCGCTGACCCCCGCCCTGATCGCGGAACTGTCGCCGATCACCGATTTCATCGCCCTCGGCCCCGAGATCTGGTCGGCCCCCGACCCGGTCGCGGCGCTTGGCGATCTGTGGGGCTAGCAGCGCCCCGTCATCGGCAGCAGGACAAAGGCGATTCGATACCCGGCGGCGGCAAGGTCCCGCCCGCCGCGCGCAGTCCCGCTGCTGTCGCCGCAAGCCACTGGAAAGGTTGCATTCGACGGCTGCGGCCCACCGTTGCGGGAACCGCGAACGCAGCGGGGCCTTGCTCTTGCCCGCGACCGGGCCTAAAGCGCAGGAATGACCCAGCACCAGCGCCTTTTGATCATCGACTTCGGCTCTCAGGTGACGCAGCTTATCGCGCGCCGTCTGCGTGAACTGAACATCTATTGCGAAATCCACCCCTTCCAGTCGGTGGACGACGCCTTCTTGCAAGATTTCGCCCCGCGGGCGGTGATCCTGTCGGGCGGTCCCGGCTCGGTCCCGGCCCAGGGCAGCCCGCGCGCACCGTCCCTTGTATGGGAGTTGGGCGTGCCGGTCCTCGGCATCTGCTACGGCCAGCAGTTGATGATGGATGCGCTGGGCGGGCGCGTCGAAAGCGGGCATCATGCCGAATATGGCCGCGCCTTCATCAGCCCGGCCGAGGGGCACGGGCGCGACAGCATCTTCGCGGGCCTGTTCGCCACCGGCCGCGAAGAGGTCTGGATGAGCCACGGCGACCGCGTCACCCAGCTTGCGCCGGGCTTCCAGATCATTGGCACCTCGCAGGGTGCGCCCTTCGCCATCGTCGCGGACGAGGCGCGCCGTTTCTACGGCGTCCAGTTCCACCCCGAGGTCCACCACACCCCCAACGGGCGCCTGCTGCTGGAAAACTTCACCCGTCTGGCGGGCTTCACCGGCGACTGGACGATGGCCAGCTACCGCGATGAGGCGATCCGCAAGATCCGCGAGCAGGTCGGCGACAAACAGGTGATCTGCGGCCTTTCGGGGGGGGTCGATTCATCCGTCGCCGCCGTGCTGATCCACGAGGCCATCGGCGATCAACTGACCTGCGTCTTCGTCGATCACGGGCTGATGCGGCTGAACGAGGCCGAGGAAGTCGTGACCATGTTCCGCGATAATTACAACATCCCGCTGATCCATGCCGACGAATCAGACCTGTTCCTGGGCGAGTTGGAAGGCGTCACCGACCCCGAGGTCAAGCGCAAGACCATCGGGCGCCTCTTCATCGACGTGTTCCAGAGATACGCGGGCGAGATCGAGGGGGCCGAGTTCCTGGCCCAGGGCACGCTCTACCCCGACGTGATCGAATCGGTGTCCTTCAGCGGCGGCCCCTCGGTCACGATCAAGTCGCACCACAATGTCGGCGGGCTGCCTGAAAAGATGGGCCTGAAGCTGGTCGAACCGCTGCGCGAGCTGTTCAAGGACGAAGTGCGCGCCCTTGGCCGCGAGCTTGGCCTGCCCGCCAGCTTCATCGGGCGCCACCCCTTCCCCGGCCCCGGCCTTGCCATCCGCTGCCCCGGCGAGGTCACGCGCGAGAAGCTGGACATCCTGCGCCAGGCCGATGCGGTCTTCATCGACCAGATCCGCAAGCACGGCCTTTACGACGACATCTGGCAGGCCTTCGTCGCGATCCTGCCGGTCCGCACGGTGGGCGTGATGGGCGATTCGCGCACCTACGATTACGCCTGCGCCTTGCGCGCCGTGACCAGCGTGGACGGGATGACGGCGGATTACTACCCCTTCACCCACGACTTCCTTGGCGAAACCGCCACGCGGATCATCAATGAAGTCAAGGGGATAAACCGCTGCACCTATGACATCACCTCGAAACCGCCGGGCACGATCGAGTGGGAATGAGATCACGACAGGCCCCGGCCAAGGACGACCCGATATGAGCTGCGCCTGCGGACATCACCACGCCCATGCCCCCAGGGTGGCCCTGGACGGGGTCGAGATCCCGCTGACGCGCCCATTGGTATCCCTGCAAGGCCGGCTGGTCTGCGCGGATGCCGCGCAGATGATGCTTGCGCTTGGGCTGCTGCCCGGCCACGCCGCCGCCACGCGCGCCGAGCCGGGCAACCTGCGTTTTGATCTGAGCCAGTCCGACGATCCCCTTGTCTGGTCGCTGGACGAGATCTTCACCGGCGACGACACCTTCGCCGCCCATCAGGCCCGCACCGCTACCAGCGACTGGGGCCGCCAAAGCGGCCAGATCCGGCGCGAGTTCCAGCGCGAACACATCCTGCCCCGCATCCGCCCCGAGGCGCCGCAAGACCTTGGCGGCATCCACGAATTGCTGACCCGCGCCTTCGGCTCGCCCGACCAGGCGGAACTGGTCCAGGCCCTGCGCCGGGACGGCGATCTGGCCCTGTCGCTGGTTGCCGAGGCACGGGGCACGATCATCGGCCACGCCGCCCTGTCGCCGATCACGGCCGAGCGCCCCGCCCTCGCACTGGCCCCGGTCGCCGTCCTGCCGCAGATGCAGGGACGCGGCATCGGATCGGCGCTGGTCCGCGCGGCCCTTTCAGCCTTCGACGATCACATCGTGACGGTGGCTGGCGATCCCGGCTGGTATGGCCGCTTCGGCTTTCGCCCCGTGGACTGGACGGCGCCTCATGCAGGTCCCTGCCTGCAAGCCATCGGCCCGGACCTGCCCCGGCATCTGGCCCTCTGCCACGCGCCTGCCTTCGCCCGCTAGTCGCGCGGCAGGTGATCGCGCCCATGCGGCGCATCCCAGTCGATCACCGGGTTGATCGGAATGATTCCATGCGGATTGATCCAGGGGTGGCTGCGGTAGTAATGATGCAGGATATGGTCGAAACGCACCGTCTCGCGCACCTGCCGGTATTGGTAAAGTTCGCGCGTCCAGCCCCACAGGTTGGGATATTCGCGCAGCCATGCGCGGTTGCATTTGAAATGGGTGTGATAGACCGGATCGAAGCGCAAGAGCGTCGTCCACAACCGCCAGTCCGCTTCCGTCACCTGCCCGCCGGTCAGATAGCGGTGGTCGGCCAGCAGCGCCTCCAGCTCGTCCAGCCGCTGGAACAGCACCGTCACCGCCTCGTCATAGGCCGCTTGGGTCGTGGCGAATCCCGCCTTGTAGACCCCGTTGTTGACCGGCTCATAGATCATGTCGTTCAGCCGGTCGATCTGCGCGCGCAGGCCTTCGGGGTAGAAATCCAGCCGGTTGCCGGTCAGCCCGTCGAAGACCGAGTTGAACATGCGGATGATCTCGGACGATTCGTTGGAAACGATGGTCTGGCGCTCCTTGTCCCAAAGCACCGGCACCGTGACCCGCCCCGAGGCGCGCGGATCCGCCTTCAGATACAGCTCGCGCAGAAAGGCCAGCCCGTAAAGGTCGTCACCCGTCGCACCGGGAAAATCGCTGTCGAAAGTCCAGCCGTCCCGCAGCATCAGCGGATGCACGGCGGAAACGCCGATATGGGGCGCCAGCCCCTTCAGCGCGCGATAGATCAGCGCCCGATGCGCCCAGGGACAGGCATAGGAGACATAAAGATGATACCGGCCGCTTTCGGCCCGAAAGCCCCCCTCCCCATCCGGCCCCGGACGGCCATCGGGCGTGACCCAGTTGCGAAAGACGGTCTCGCTGCGCTGAAACCGACCGCCGCTCTTTTCGGTGCCATAACCGATATCCTTCCATGCGCCTTCGACAAGCATACCCATCGGCCAACCCCTTCCATCTGATCAATCGCTGCGGGACCAAGGTGGTTCCCTGCGGCGCACCGGTCAAACCCCGCCCACCCGAATGCCGCGTTCGCACAAGACGAACGCCACGCCTGCACCGGGGCGCGGGCGCGGCTCTTTCTCCGGAACATAAATACCCCGCCGCGAAGCGGCGCAATGCGGGGCACAACGACGACGGCGCCTAGACGGCGGTGCGTTGCGACACGACGGCGCAGACGAAAAGCTGGATCAGGTGATACAGCATCAGGGGCAGCACGATCATCGCGACATCCTGTCCCATGAACAGGATGCCCGCCATCGGCAGCCCCGTCGCCAGCGACTTGGTCGAGCCGCAATAGAACAACGCCATCAGATCGGCCCGCCCCATCCCGGCAACCCGCCCGCCCAGGACCGTCAGCCCCATGACCACGCCCATCAGCAAGACGACCGCCAGCGCCAGCCCGGCCAGGTCCGCCAGCCCCACGATCTGCCAGATCCCGCCCGTCACCCCCGCGCTGAAGGCCGAATAGACGATCAGCAGGATCGAGCCGCGGTCGACGATCATCGTCGGCAGCTTGTGGCGGTTCAGGAACCCGCCCAGCAAGGGGCGGCATAGCTGGCCCAGGACGAAGGGCAGCAGGATCTGCTGGCAGATCTTCCAGATCGCGGCGGCCTCGACATGAAAGCCGCTCTCGGACGGCACCAGAAGCGCGAACAGCAGCGGTGCCAGCCCCACCCCCAGCAGGTTCGACAGCGAGGCCGCGCAGACCGCCCCCGCCACGTTGCCCCCCGAAACCGAGGTGAAGGCGATCGAGCTTTGCACGGTCGAGGGCAGGCAGGCCAGATACAGAAGCCCCACCGCGAAGGCAGCGGGCAGGAAGGCCCCGACCAGCGGCTTCATCGCCAGCACCAGCAGCGGGAACATCGCATAGGTGCAGATCAGGCAACCCAGTTGCAGCGGAATATTGGTCAGCCCCGACATGATCGTCGCGGTGGACAGTTTCGCGCCGTAAAGGAAGAACAGCAGCGCCACCGCCCAATAGGTGACGCCCGACAGCAGGGTCGCGAAACCGCCACGCGCGGGCAGGAAGGTGGCCAGCAGGATCGTCGCGACCAGCAGCAGCATGTAGCGGTCCAGCCCCAGGCGCTTCAGCGCCGCCTCGACGGATTGGATCGACATCTGCGCTGCTCCTGCCTCTTGGAATTGCGGTGATGTGTAAACTATTCGCCAGCGGTTCCAAGTGGGTCCCCGGCCGAGAGGTCGTTGAATATCCCGTCCCATTCCTCGTCGGTCAGGTCCAGCAATTCCAGGTAGCGCAGCATGAAGGCGCCCTCGACGGCAAGGAAACGGCACAGCGCACGGCGAGAGGCGGGATCGGACAGGTCCAGCCCCTCGATCCGGCTGCGATACCATGCGCGCAGGTCGGCGGCATGTTCCCCCGCCAGCGCCAGTGCCACCGTCAGGCTGGCCGATTTCGCATTGGCCAGCTTGTCCGAGCGCGACGAGGCCACCACATGCGCCTGCACCCTGCCAAGGCCCGAGGAATCGCGTGCCACCATCCGGTCGTAAACCTGATCATAGCTGCGGCCCCAACGGTTGAAGATCGCCTCGATCAGCGCGTCCTTGGTGCCGAAACAGCTTTGCACGCCGCCCTTGGTGATGCCCGCCGCGCGGGCGACGGCCTCGAAGGTCAGCCCTGCCGCACCCTGCCCCGCCACCACCTGTTCGGCGGCGTCAAGCACCTTGTCCCTGTCGATCACGCGGTTGCGGCCCATGTTCTTCCTTTCCAATACAAGCGTATTGCAATACGCTTGTATTCGTATATATCACCCCAAAACCTTCTTGAACAGGATCGGGACCATGACGGATGCAAATCGCTGGCTGGTGCTTGCGGTCGTTTCCAGCGCCCTTCTGCTGATCGTCATCGACATGACCGTGCTTTACACGGCGCTGCCGACGCTGACCCACGACCTTCAGGCGACGGCATCGGAAAAGCTGTGGATACTCAACGCCTATGCGCTGGTGGTGGCGGGGCTGCTGCCCGGCTTCGGCACGCTTGGCGACCGTTTCGGGCATCGGCGGATGTTCCTGATCGGGCTGGCGGTCTTCGGCGCGGCCTCGGTGATCGCGGCCTTCGCGCCAAGCCCTGCGGTGCTGATCGCGGCAAGGGCGCTCCTGGCGGTGGGTGCGGCGGCGATGATGCCCGCGACCCTGTCGCTGATCCGCCTGACCTTCGAGGACGAGGACGAGCGCGCGCTGGCCATCGGCATCTGGGCCGCCGTGGCCTCGGGTGGCGCGGCCTTCGGGCCGGTCGTCGGCGGGGTGATGCTGGCGCATTTCTGGTGGGGTTCGGTCTTCCTGATCAACCTGCCCATCGTCATTATCGCCTTTGCGGCGACGCTGGTGCTGATCGCGCCCTCGCGGCCTGCGGGCGGCCATCCCTGGGACATGCTCAGTTCGGTCCAGATCATGGTCGGGTTGGTCAGCCTGGCCTATGCGGTAAAGGAAATGGCCCGCCGCCAGCCGTCCTGGCCCCTGATCGGGCTGGCGCTGATCCTGGGCAGCACGGCGCTGGTGCTGTTCGTCCGCCGCCAGCATCGCCTGCCCTGGCCGCTGATCGACCTGCGCCTGTTCCGCAACCCGCAATTCACCGCCGGAGTCGTCGGCGCGCTGATCGCCGCCATGATCCTGGTGGGAATGGAACTGGTGATGAGCCAGCGCCAGCAACTGGTCCTGGGCCGCACCCCCTTGCAGGCCGGTCTGTTCATCCTGCCGATCCCGCTGGCGGCCTTCGTCGGCGGGCCGCTGGCGGGGCTGCTCTTGCCCCGCGTGGGGGCGGTGCGGCTGCTGGTGGCGGGGCTGGCGGTTTCCATGCTGGGGCTGTCCGCCTATCTGCCGCTGCGCAACGCGGACCTGCTCTGGCAGGGCGCGACGCTGGCCCTGCTGGGCCTGGGCGTGGGCTTTGCGATGACGGCGGCCTCTTCCGTCATCATGACCAGCGCGCCGCGCGAACGGGCGGGAATGGCCGCCTCGGTCGAGGAGGTGTCCTATGAACTGGGCGGCGCGCTTGGCATCGCCATCCTGGGCAGCGTGATGTCGGCGGCCTATATGCTGAACCTGCCCGCCCATGCCTCGGACAACCCGGTGGCCTTCGACAGCCTGGACGAGGCCCTGTTGCTGGCCGAAACCATGCCCGCCGACGCCGCCGAGCGGCTGGCCGGCCTTGCCCGCGCGGCTTTCGAGCAATCCTTTGTCTGGGTGACGCTGGTCTCGATCCTGCTGTTGGGGGCTGTCACCGCCTATATGGCGCTGCGGGCAAGGCGCCCGGCATGAAACCGGGCGCCGCCGCAGGTCAGACCATCGCCGGCAGGAAGGTGACGATGCCGGGAAAGACCGCGATCAGCATGACGAAGGCGATCATCAGCAGGAAGAAGGGGAATGCCGCGCGCACGACGGTGCCCAGCTTCTCGCCCGTCAGGCCCTGGATGACGAAGATGTTCATCCCGACCGGCGGGGTGATCTGCGCCATCTCGACCACGATGATCAGAAAGACGCCGAACCAGATCTTGTCATAGCCCGCCCCCACGACCAGCGGCAGCGCGATGGGCAGCGTCATCACGATCAGCGACATCCCCTCAAGGAAGCAGCCAAGCACCAGGTAGATCAGAAGAAGCAGCATGATCAGCACCAGCGGCGACAGTTCCATCGCATTGATCGCCGCCGAGATCTGCTGCGGCAGCCCCAGGTAGCCCATCGCGGTCGAAAGGAACGAGGCCGCGCCGATGATCAGCCCCAGCATGCTGACGGTGCGCGCCGTGCCCATGCAGGCATCGACCAGGATGCGCCGGTTCAGCGTCCGCTCGCCCGCCATGATCAGCATGGTCATGACGACGGCCAGCGCGGCGGCCTCGGACGGGCTGGCAAGGCCCGAATACATCGACCCCAGCAGCGAAACCATCAGCACCAGGAAGGGCAGCAGCGTGGGCAGGCGCGAAAAGCGTTCCCGCCAGATATGCGCGGTCGGCTCGGCCTTCACCTCGAAGGGCCGCACCCAGGAATAGACCGCCAGATAGCCCATGAACATCGCCGCAAGAATCAGCGCGGGGATGATTCCCGCGGCGAACAGCTTGATGACCGAGGTCTGCGACAGCACCCCGTAGACGATCATGATGATGCTGGGCGGGATCAGGAAGCCGAAGGTCCCCGCCCCCGCAAGCGACCCCATCGAGATCGACCTGGGATAGCCGCGCTCTTCCAATTCGCCCAGGGTGATCTTGCCGATGGCGCTGGTCGTCGCCGCCGAGGACCCCGAGATCAGCGCGAAGAAGGCGCAGCCCAGGATATTGGTGTGCAGAAGGCCACCCGGAAAGCGGCGCACCCAAGGCTCCAGCGCATGGAACAGCCCGCCGATGAAGCGCGAGCGAAAGACCAGTTCGGCCATCAGGATGAACAGCGGCAGGGCAAGCAGTTCGGGCGAGGACAGCCCGTTCCAGACGGTCTGGGCCAGCACGCGGTCCACCGGCAGGTTGCGAAACAGCTCGAGGCTGGCGATGCCCACGCCCATGAGCCCGAGACCGATCCACGCGCCGCTGCCCAGAAGCAGGAACAGAAGCAGGACCGGGGTTATGACGGAAAGCGGCATGATGTTTCCCTTTCCTCAATCGGCCGCGACGGTGGCGATCCACCGTTCTTGCAGCCGCGTGCCCAAGGCCAGGTGGACCAGCCGAAACACCAGTTGCAGCGTCAGCATCGCGGCGCCGAAGGCCACGAAGATCATCGGCCAGACCAGCGGCAGGTTGTCCACCGTCCCCGAGGTCCGCCCGGTGCTGCCCCAGTTCCAGCAAAGCCGGATCATCGCAAAGCTGAGATAGCCCGAGATGATCAGCCCCACCGTCGAGGACAGCCAGTCGAACAGGCGCGGAAAGGGCACGGCCAGCAGCGTCACCTGAATGTGCCCCCCGGTCCGCAGCGTGAAGGCCAGCCCCATGAAGATCGCCGCGATATGCATATAGGCCGCATATTCCCAAACGAAGGTCAGGCTGATGCCCATAAGGTTGCGCAGGGCGATCTCGACCACCTGCATCAGCGCGATGACCAGGATGGCGAAACCCGCCAGATAGGCCATCGCGCGCGACAGCGCGTCGGTGGCGCGATAGATTGATTGCCACATGGAACTGTTCTCCGGCTGGGGATGGATCACCGGCTTTCAAACGCCTCGACGACCTCGGCCCCGCGCGGGTCCATGCGGGCGATCTCGGCCTCGCGGATCGGTGCGGCGCGGGTGCGCAATTCCTCGCGCGTGGCATCGTCCAGTTCGGCATTGGTGATGCCGTTCTCGGCCAGCACCTGAAGCTGTTCCGCGTCGGTATCCTGCGCCGATTGCCAGAACTCGGGTTCCATCCGCGCGGCGGCCTCGGCGATGGCTTCCTGATGCTCGGGCGAAAGCTGGTTCCAGGCGTCAAGGTTGACGCTGACCGCATCGAGGTTCCAGGTGTGGCGCGTCGGATAGCCGTGGGTCAGGAATTCCCAGAACGAGCCGTCCACCGCCGAGGGCGACGAGGTGCCCACCGCCTCGATGGCGCCCGTGGCCAGCGAGGGGATGACCTCGCCCCAAGGCAGTTGCACCGGGGTCATGCCGGCGGCACGGAAGATCTCGGTCGCCGAGGCGTCGGAAGAACGGATCTTGATGCCGGCAAAGTCGTCGATCGAGTTGATTTCCTTCTTCGTGTAGACCTGCTGTTGCGGCCAGGGGATGGTGAACAGCAGCTTCTGGTTGTTCTCGGCAAAGACATCGTTCAGCACGGGGCGGTAGAATTCCTGGAACGCGACCTGTTCTTCGTAGGTGTCGATCAGATAGGGCAGCGATTGCAGGCCCAGAAGCGGGTTGTCCCCGGTCTGCTGTTGCAGCAGCATGTCGCCGATGGGCACCAGCCCGTCGCGCACCGCCGAGAACATGTCCGGCCCCTTGAAGCCAAGCGAGCCGCCGGGATGGATGGTGATCCGCACCTCGCCATCGGTGACGGCGGCGACCTCTTCGGCGAAGCGTTGGGTGTTGACGGTGATGTAATTCTCGGCGGGCCAGACCACCGGCAGGTCCCATGCGGTTTGCGCCATCGCAGGCGCGGCGACCCCAAGGGCAAGTGCCGAAACGAGGCCGAATTTCTGGAAGCGGTTCATCTTTGTTTTCCCTGTTATGTGATGTTTGTCATCGGAGTCTTCGCGGATCGCGGCATCTCTCAACCCATGAAAGCGCAGGGGGTTGAGAAATTATAGCGATATATACTTATGGTTTTTCATTCCTTTCAAGAATGAGATATGCGGCGCGGGGTGGCGAATGGGGCAACGGCGAAGCCTGCCTCCTCGACCGTGCGGCGGATCACCTGCGCCAGTTCGACCGCGCCCGCCGTGTCGCTGTGGATCAGGATGGAATCGACCGGCATCGCGATCAGGCTGCCGTCGAGGGCGCGCACGGTGCCCTCGGACAGCGCCTGCGCGATGCGGGCCGCGACGGCACCCTGATCGTGGATCACCGCGCCGGGCTGCTTGCGCGAAACCAGCGTCCCGTCGGGGTTATAGGCCCGGTCGGCAAGGAAGGATCGCACCAGCCGCAGCCCCTGCCGCTCGGCCTCGTCGGCGGCGGCGGTATGGGGCAGGCCGACGAAGGCCAGCTCGGGGTCGAAGCTGCGCACCGCGCCGATCAGCACCCGCGCCACGTCGCGATCGGTGAATGACAGGTTGCCCAGCGCGCCGTGGAAATTCGCGTGGGTCAACCGCACCCCCGCCGCCCCGGCCAGAGCCGAGATCGCGCCAAGCTGGGTCAGGGCCAGCAGTTCCAGTTCGCGCAGGTCAAGCTGCATCGGCCGCCGCCCGAAGCCCTGCCGGTCGGGATAGCCGATATGCGCCCCCGGCGCGACACCGCGCGCCAGGGCCAGCGCCAGCGTGTCGGCCATCACCACCGGATCGCCCGCATGGGCGCCGCAGGCGATATTGGCCGAGGAGACGATATCCAGCATCGCCCCGTCATCGGCCATGCGCCAGGCGCCATAGCCCTCGCCCAGATCGGAATTCAGGTCGATTGTGCGCCCGGTCATGCCTTGCCTTTCCTGCGGATCAGCGGGGTGCCAAAGCCGACGACCGCGCCCTGTTGTTCCAATATCTCGTCCCCCTCGCCGACCCTGGCGACGGGGAAAAGGAAATCGCCCGCCTCGATACAGGCCAGTTCCGCGCCGCCGGGGTGACGGGCGTGAAAGACGCCCGGTCCGGGGGCGGCAATGGTGACGGGTTCCGCCTGCGCGTGCGGGGCGGTGCCTGCGTCAAGGATGATGCGTAGCCGTTCGTCGCCCTGACGGACGGACAGCATGGCGACGCCGCGCGCGGCAAGGTGGTCGATCAGCGACCGCAATTCGGTGGCAAGGTTCCTATCCATTCCAGCCGCTCCGCATCGAATAGTCCCGCGCAAGCGCGATCCGCGTCGCCAGTCGCGTGATGAAGGTTTCCCGCGCCGCGCGGGCCGCCAGCGCCTCGTCACGGGTCACCGCGCGGAAGCGAAGCCGTGCGCCAAGCCGAAGCTGCGCCAGCGCGGTCAGGTCGGCCTCAACCACCACGCCCAGCTTGGGATAGCCGCCGCAGGTATTGGCGTCGTTGAGCTGGATCACCGGCTGCCCACCCGGCGGAAGCTGGATCGTGCCCGGCAGGATGCCGTGCGACAGCAGTTCCAGCGGCTCGCCGCGCCGCATTTCCGGCCCCGAGAGGCGATAGCCCATGCGGTTGCTGTCGGGTTGCAGCACCCATGCGCTGGTCAGAAAGCGTTCCTGCAAGGCGGGGCCGTGGATGTCCCATTCCTTCGCCGGGATGAAGCGGATCTCGGGCTCGGCCTCGGGCAGCAGGTTCAGCCGGGCCGCGTCCAGCCCGAAACCGCAAGGGCCGATCCGGGGCGGCTCGGCCTCGGCCACCGGCAGCAGGTCGCCCGCTTGCAGGGCGCGACCTTCAAGCCCGCCGAAGCCGCCCTTCAGGTCGGTCGCGCGCGAGCCCATGACAGGCGCGACGTCGATCCCGCCCGCAACAGCCAGATAGCTGCGCATCCCGCGCCCGGCCATCTGCGCGCTCAGCACCTGCCCCGCGCGGGCGTGGCGCACCCACCATGCGGGCACCGGCACCCCGTCCAGCACCGCGCCCGCATCGGCCCCGGTCAGGGCAAAGACCGCATCGCGCTGAAAACGCAGGCGGAAACCGCCAAGCGTGAACTCGATCCCCGCCAGATCCTGCGGATTGCCCACCATCATGTTGCCGATCCGCAGCGCCAGAGCATCCATCGCGCCGCTGCTGCCGACGCCCAGATTGCGCCAGCCCGGCCTGCCCAGGTCCTGGACCGAAGCCATGACGCCCGCAGAGACGATCTCGATCACGCCAGCACCTCCGACAGCCTGAATTTCACCCGGTCGCCGGGCGCAAGCAGCGCGGGACGGTCGGCGGCGGGGTCGAAGAAGACCGCCTCGGTCCGCCCGATCATGTGCCAGCCCGAAGGCGTCGTGCGCGACTGCACCGCCGTCTGCGCGCCGCCGATGATGACGCGGCCCGCCTCGACACGGGGATGGACAACGGCGCGGCGCGGGGCGGCAAGGCGCGGGTCCAGCCCGCCCAGATAGCCGAAACCGGGCTGCGAACCCAGGGCATAGACGGTATAATCGCCGCCCGCATGCAGTTCGGCGAATGCGGCGGGGGACATGCCTGCCGCCTCGGCCAGCGTGGGCAGGTCTGGCCCGGCCTCGCCGCCATAGGTCACCGCGATCTCATGCGTGCGCCCGCCCGTCGCATCGGGGATGGGCGCGGACCACAGTGCCTTGATCTGCGCGGCAAGCGTCGCGGGGTTGAAGGCGTCGGGGTCGTAGACCACGGCAAGGTTGTTCATGCCGGGGATCACCTCGCGCACACCCGGCACCCCGGCAAGGCCCGAGGCAACCGCCCAGACCCGCCGTTGCCGGTCCAGATCCAGCGCGCCGGGGGCGTATTCGCACAGCAGCGCGGCCTCGCCCAGTTCGGAAAAGACCGGCCCGCTCATGCCCCTGCCTCCGCCTTCATCTTCGTCTCCAGATAGTTGATCCCGGCGCCGCCCGCGCGGAAGGCCGCGTCGCGCATCAGCCGGGCTTGCAGCGGAATGTTGGTGGCGATACCGGCGACGCGGGTGGCGGCCAGCGCATCCTCCATCCGGGCGATGGCGCTGGCGCGGTCCGGTCCGTGGGCGATGAATTTCGCCACCAGCGAATCGTAATGCGGCGGCACCTGATAGCCCTCGTGCAGATGGGTATCGACGCGCAGCCCCTCGCCTTCGGGCGGTTGCCATTCGCTGACGCAGCCGGGCGAGGGCAGCATGGTCGCGGGGTCCTCCGCATTGATGCGGCATTCGATGGCATGGCCGGTGAAGCGCACATCCGCCTGCGTCAGGCCAAGCGGTTCACCCATCGCGATGCGCAACTGCGCCGCCACGATGTCGATGCCGGTGACCATCTCGGTCACGGGATGCTCGACCTGAAGGCGGGTGTTCATCTCGATGAAGAACAGCTCGTCGTTCTCATAGAGGAATTCGAAGGTGCCCGCACCGCGGTAGCCCATCGCCTTGCAGGCATCCAGGCAGCGCGCCGCCACCCGCTCGATCAGCGCACGCGAAACGCCGGGGGCCGGGGCTTCCTCGATCACCTTCTGGTGGCGGCGCTGCATCGAGCAGTCGCGGTCGCCCAGATGCACCGCATTGCCGTGGCCGTGGCAAAGCACCTGCAATTCGACATGGCGCGGCGTGGTCAGGTAGCGTTCCATGTAAAGCTCGGGGTTGCCGAAGGCAGTGCGGGCCTCCTCGCGGGTCAGGGCGACGGCCTCGTCCAGTTCGGCCTCGGCCTGCACGACGCGCATCCCGCGCCCACCACCCCCGCCCGAGGCTTTGACGATCACCGGATAGCCGATCCCTTTCGCAATCCGCCGGATTTCCGCCGCATCACCCGGCAGCGGACCGGGCGAGCCGGGAATGCAGGGCACCCCCGCCGCGATCATCGCCTGGCGCGCGCGGACCTTGTTGCCCATCGCAAGGATCGCCGAGGCGGGCGGGCCGACGAAGATCAGCCCCTCGGCCTCGACGGCAGCGGCGAAATCGGCGTTTTCGGACAGGAAGCCATAGCCCGGATGGATCATGTCCGCGCCGGTCGCCCGCGCGGCATAGACCAGCGCCGGGATGTTCAGATAGCTGTCGCGCGCCCGCGCCGGACCGATGCAGATGGACTGGTCGGCCTGCTGCACATAGCGGGCGTCCTGGTCGGCCTGCGAACAGGCCTGCACATGCGGGATGCCCAGCTTGCGGCAGGCGCGCTGGATGCGCAGGGCGATCTCGCCCCGGTTGGCGATCAGCAGCTTGCGGGTCATGCGGATACCGGGCGCAGGCGCATCAGGGGCTGCCCCATCTCGACCGGGGATTCGTCGGAGGTCAGGATATCCTCGACCACTGCGTCGAAGGGGGCGCGGACGGGCAGCATGGATTTCATCGCCTCGACCAGCAGCAGCGTATCGCCCGAGGCGACCTGCGCGCCGATGCCGGCGAAAGGCGCGGCGCCGGGCGAGGGCGCCAGATAGACCACGCCGGGCATGGGGGCGGTGACGGTTTCCGCGCCGGGCGCCGCGACGGCCACGGGGGCCGCGTGGGCATGGGCGAAACGCAGGTGGATCTTCATCCCGCCGGTCTCGACCTTGACCTCGCTGGCCGCCGATCCGGCCAGTTCATCCACGATTCGCCTGATCTGCGCGAAGTCCATGCAACCCCCTTTCGGGCGGGAAACATTCATCCGCCCTTGCCCGGCCATCCTTACCCGCCCTTTTCTTGACAAAAAGCGATTTAATTTTATGGAATTTCATTCCTTATAGCGATCATCCCTGAAACTGCCGGGTGAAATCGCAGGCCTCGGCGGCCACCTGCGCCACCGAGGCCGCGATGGCCGAGGGCCGGTCGTTGCGATACATCGCGGCATAGGGAACCGCCGGCAAGGCGGGCTCGGCCAGGACGATTTCCAGCTTGCCCTCGTCGATCAGGGGCTGGAAACAGGCGCTTGGCATGTAGGAAACCCCCAGCCCCGCGATGGTCAGCCCCAGCAGCGCGGTCATGCTGTCGCTGGAAACCTGGCGCGGAAAGACGATCCCCTGGTTGCGCAGCCATTTGCTGAAATGCAGCCCCGAGCCTGAACGGCTGCCCTGCGACAGGATCGGATACCCGGCCAGATCCGACAGCGGCAGCGGCCCGCGCCCGTCCGAGGCGACAAGTCCGGGCCGCGCCATCCAGTCGTTGCGGACATGGGCCAGAACCTGGGATGTGACCTCGGGCGCCGAGAAGGTTTCGGGGATCACGATCAGGTCCAGGCTGTTGTCTTGCAGACCCTCGTAAAGGGTGCGGCTCATGTCCACCTCGGGTTCCAGCATGACATTGGGGAATTGCTCGCGCAGCAGGGTGACCATGCGCGGCAGCCATGTCATCGCGATCAGTTCGGTCACGCCGAAGCGGATCCGGCGCACCGGGGGCGCGGCGCCGTCGCGCAAGGTGTGGATGCGGTTCTGAAGCTCCAGCATCTCTTCGGCGATGGCGATCAGGTATTCGCCCTTCTCGGTCAGGCGCGCGCCGCGCAGGCTGCGGTCGAACAGTTCCGCCCCCACGGCCAGTTCCAGTTCCTGGATCCGTTTCGAGATCGCCGATTGCGTCGTGTTCAGCTTCAGCGCCGCGCGCTCGAACGTGCCCAGATTGGCGATCCAATAGATCGTCTCCAACTGCTTCAGCGTGGTCGGGGCAGGCATGGAACCTCCGTCAATCATTCTTATCAGGAATGATATAAGATAAATATTTATCGGTTTTTTTTATGATACCCCCGCATAAGATGCAAGAAATTCCGCAAATGACCGCCCTTTCGGGGCCGTTCGCCCAAATCATAGGCAAACCGATGAGCATAACCCTCTCCGACCGCGTGAATGCGCTGAAACCTTCGGCAAGCATCGCCGCCAAGGCCATCGTCAACGACTTGCGGGCGCAGGGGCGCAGGATCGTGGACTTCACCATCGGCGAGCCGGATCTGGACACGCCCCCCCATATCATCGAAGCCGCCATCGCAGCGATGCGCGCAGGGGATACGCATTACACCGCCTCGAACGGCACGCCGGCGCTGCGTCAGGCCATCGCGGACAAGCTGGCGCGCGACAACGGCGTGACCGTCAGCCCGGCGGATATCGTCGTGGGCTGCGGCGCCAAGCAATTGATCTTCGAGGCTTTCGCAGCCACCCTGAATGACGGTGACGAGGTGATCGTGCCCGCGCCCTATTGGGTTTCATATCCCGACATCGTGGCGCTGAATGGCGGCAGGCCGGTGATCGTGCCCTGCGCGCGCGGCGACGATTTCAAGCTGACGCCTGCGGCACTGGAGGCCGCGATCACCCCGCGCACCCGTTGGGTGATCCTCTGCGCGCCCTCGAACCCGACCGGCGCGGTCTATTCCAGCGGGGAACTTGCCGCGCTGGCCGAGGTGCTGCACCGCCACCCCCATGTCGCGGTGATGACCGACGATATCTATGAACATCTGGTCTATGACGGTGCCCGCGCCGACAGCCTTCTGCGCGTCGATCCCGGCCTTGCCGGGCGGGTCCTGATGATCAACGGAATGTCCAAGGCCTATGCGATGACCGGCTGGCGGATCGGCTATGCCGCCGGGCCGTCCGAGGTCATCGGCGCGATCACCAAGCTGCTGGGCCAATCGACGACCTGCCCCAGCTCGATCAGCCAGGCGGCGGCGGTCGAGGCGCTGAACGGCGACCAGGCCCCGGTGCGCGAGATGGTCGCGCTTTACCAGCGCCGCCGCAACCTGATGCACGAACGGCTCAGCGCCATTCCCGGCATCAGTTGCGCGCGTCCGGCAGGGGCCTTCTACATCTACCCCGACGTTTCGGCCCTGCTCGGCCGCCGCACGCCGGAAGGCGAGGTGATCGAAACCGACACCGACCTGACGCTCTATCTGCTGAAATCCGTAGGCGTCGCGGTGATGGACGGCGCGGCCTATGGCATGTCGCCCTGCCTGCGCCTGTCCTTCGCCACCTCTGAAGACACTATCGCCGAGGGCTGCGCGCTGATCGCCGAAGCCTGCGCCGCGCTCAAATGACAAAGGAGCCCAAGATGCTTGACGAACGCCACAACCCCAATCCCGTGCAGGCCGATCCCGCGCTGGTGGACGCCTTCCGCGCCCTGCCCGTCGCCAATATCAGCGACAACCTGCACCGCCTGCCCGGCGCGGTCGGGCTGCGCCCCTTCCATGACGGCACGCCGATGGCGGGGACCGCGCTGACCGTGCGCACCCGCGCGGGCGACAACAAGGCGATCCACCTGGCGCTGGACCTGCTGCGCCCCGGCGACGTGATCGTGGTCGATGGCGGCGGCGACATCAGCCGCGCCCTGATCGGCGAGATCATGTCCTCGGTGGCCAGGATGCGCGGGGCGGCGGGCTTCGTGCTGGACGGGGCGGTGCGCGACGTGGCCGCGCTGGCGGCATCGGATTTCCCCGTCTTTGCCCGTGCGGGCATCCATCTTGGCCCCTACAAGAACGGACCGGGCGAGATCAACGTCCCTGTCACCATCGGCGGCATGGTGGTCAACCCCGGCGATATCGTGGTGGGCGATGCCGATGGCGTCGTGGCCTTTCCCCAATCCGTCGCGCCTGCGCTGCTTGAGGCCACCCGCGCCCAATCCGCCAAGGAAGAGGACGTCCTGCGCGGCATCGCCGCCGGTCATTACGTCGGCGCCTACGACACCAGGGCCTGACCGCGCCCCCTTTTCCCGAAAGGACCCGCCATGCCTGCCACCGACACCCTGCGCGCGGCCCGCGAGGCCGCGCTTGACGCCACGCGCGCGGGTCCGCCCGCGCGCCCGTCCAACCCGTTCTTCGGCGTCGGGCCGATCAGCGACGGCTCGACCGACGAGGTGGACCGGCGGTTGCGGCGGCTGGAATTCGAACAATGGGTGAGTGCCACCTATCGCAAGACCGACGACCGGGGCCGCGATGTGGGCGGCTATACGGTCTCGGAACTCGCGCGTTCGATGCACCGGGGCGAGCCTGCCGACAGCATCCTGCGCGACATGATGCGGGCCATTCACCGCTATTTCGGCCTGCCCTTGCAGAACCGCCTTGCCGTGGGACTGGGCGGCGGGCACAGCGGCTTCACCGCCTGCATCCAGCACCTGATGACGCTGAACGACCCGGCCCAGCAGGTCTGGATCGACACCCCCCGCCCCGAAAGCGGCCGCAACGGGCCAGCCGGATTCTTCCGCCAGTCATGGGCCGCGCAGATCACCGACCTGTGCCGCCTGTCGCGGAACGGCACGACCGAGCGGCTGCATTTCGCCAGCGACGAAGGCGCCATCCCGCCCGCCGAGGCGCTGGAGGAGATGGGCATCCGCCTGTTCATCGGCGTCGGCCATGAAACCACCGGCGCAACCGCCTATTCCGCCGCCGAGGTCGCCGGTCTGCTGGAATGGCTGGACCGCGACCCGGTGAACCGCCATGCGATCATCGACGCGACCTCGCTTCTGGGGGCGATGCCCTGGCCGGATGACGTGGTCGCCGGAATGATGGCGAAATGCTGCCTGTTCATGCCCCTGCAAAAAGCGATCGGCGGGGTCTCGGGCTATTTCACCGCCAGCTTCACGCCGCAGGCGCTGGCGCAGATCGACCGCAATATCGCCACCCCCTCATGGGCGATTCCCCGGCAACTCAGCCTGACCGTGCCGCAGGACCCCGCGCGCCCGGTCACCGGCCCGCGCTCGGTCGCGCAGGGGCCGTTCTATGATGCGCAGGCAGACCGAATGACCGGCGGCGTCATCAATACCTTCAGCCTGCTGGCCTTCGCCGAGACCACCTTCGGGCTGCGCCGGATCGAAAGCCGCATCGGGCCGGTCACGGCGCTGAACGCGCGCTCGACCGCGAACCGCGCGGCGGTCGAGGCATGGGTGGCCGAAAACCCGCTGTTCAGCCTTGCCGTGTCAGACCCCGAGAAACGCGGCACGGCCGTCACCCTGCTGCAAGTCAACGATCCGGGGTTCGAGGAATTGCATCCCCGCATCCTGACCCGCGCCAAGCAGCTTCTGGGCGACAGCGGCATCACCCATCCGGGCGGGCGGCACGAGGCGGGGCTGGGCGCCGCCGTCTATCTCAACGCCTTTCCGGGGATGCCGGGCGATTTCCGCGCATGGATCGGCGGCGTGCGGGAAACTGCGGATATTCCCGCGCTGCTGGATAACCTGCGCTATGCCTGGCTGCGCGCCAAAGCGCTGGTGATCGCCGAGGAACTGACGGCGCGCGACGAAGATGCACCCGACCCGGCGACCCCGCCCTGCCCCACCGTCACGACGGGGGACGACGCGCTGGCGCAGACCTGCGCCGAACTGGCCGCGATCCTGTCGGGCATCGCGGCCTCGACCGGCCCCGCGCAGGCCGAGACCCGCGCCCGCCACGCCGCGCGGGTGCAGGCGCTGACGACGGAACTGACGGCCAGCCTGTCCGCGCGGGATTGACCTAGAAAACAGCCTGCCGAACGCCCCGCTATTGCTGTTCTTTCAGGATATCGAGGGGTTGAAAGACCGGCCCCTCGGGGGTGGTGGCGAAAAGGGCTGTGATGCCGAAGACGCGGGCGAGGGTGTCGGGGGTCAGCACCGCCTCGGGCGGGCCATCGGCGGCGATGCGGCCTTGGGACAGCAGGACCAGGCGGGTGCAATGGCGCGCGGCAAGGCCAAGGTCGTGCAATGATGCCAGCACCGCGCGGCCCTGCGCGGCGATGCCGGCGAAGGTCTGCATCACCTTGATCTGCGCGGCGGGGTCGAGGCCGGCGACAGGTTCATCCGCCACCAGCAGGGGCGTTTCCTGCGCCAGCATCCGGGCGATCAGGGCGCGGGCCTGCTCGCCACCCGACAGTTCGGTGGCGGGGCGGTGGCGCAGCGTGGCCAGTTCAAGGGCAGCGATGGCGCGCTCGACGGCGGGACCGTCCGCCGGGCTGCGGCCATGCGGCGTGCGGCCAAGGGCGACCAGGCGCTCGACCGGCAGGGGCCAGGCGATCTCGCGCCCCTGCGGCATGAAGGCGGCGTGGCGGGCGCGCAGGTCCGCCGTCAGCCTGTCCAGCGACGACGCGCCCCCATGCGGCAACAGCCCCAGCGCCGCGCGCAGAAGCGTCGTCTTGCCCGCGCCGTTGGGGCCAAGCAGGCCGACGAACTCGCCCTCGGCCACGGTCAGGTCGATGCCCGACAGAACCGGGCGGTCATGGCGCACGACAGAGAGGTTTTGCAGCGACAACAATGTCATAGCCCATTCCCCCGCATCCGCCAGATCAGGTGCAGGAAGAAGGGCGCGCCGACCAGCGCCGTCAGCACCCCCAGCTTCAGGTCGCGGCCCGGCGCGATCACCCGCACCGCGATATCGGCGGCCAGGATCACCGCCGCCCCGCCAAGACCCGAGGCCGCCAGCAGCCGCGAGGGGCTGGCCCCGACCGCACGGCGCAGCAGATGCGGCACCACCAGCCCGACAAAACCGACCCCGCCCGCCACCGCCGTGGACGACCCGACCAGCGCCGCCACGCCGACGACCAGCGCCAGCCGCAGGTGTCCCATGCGCAGGCCCATCGAGGCCGCCGCATCCTCGCCCAATGTCAGCACATCCAGACCGCGCCGCGTAGCCAGCAGCAGCCCGGCGCCGATCACGAAGAAGGGCAGCACGGTCCAGACATGCAGCATCGAGCGGTCCGCCAGCGAACCCATCATCCAGAAGACGATCTCATTGGCAGCGAAGGGATTGGGCGAGAGGTTCAGCACCAGCGAGGTCGCCGCCCCCGCCAGCGCCGAGATCGCGATGCCGGCCAAGATCAGCGGCAGCGCACCGCCGCGCGCGCCCGCCAGCATCAGGATCAGCAGGACCGAGACCAGCGCCCCCGCCAGCGCCGCCAGCGGCAGGCCAAGCGGCAGGGCGGCGGCAAGCCCGGTCTGCATCGCCAGCACCGCGCCAAGCGCCGCCGATGCGGATGTGCCGATCAGCCCCGGCTCG